>NZ_JACFRN010000017.1 GCF_016100975.1 Lactobacillus sp. W8174
CCTTGCCTATGGGCCTAAATGGACTTGAACCATCGACCTCACGCTTATCAGGCGTGCGCTCTAACCAGCTGAGCTATAGGCCCGTTTCCAGCGTATCTGCTCTTTGAGGTACTACCCTCAAAACTAAACAATGTCTTCCCTACTCATGTGCTTTCCTCGCTTGCCGGACTTCTCTTAGCATTCCTGCTCTCCGTCTCGGCTTGCTCTTTCCTTAGAAAGGAGGTGATCCAGCCGCAGGTTCTCCTACGGCTACCTTGTTACGACTTCACCCTAATCATCTGTCCTGCCTTAG
>NZ_JACFRN010000011.1 GCF_016100975.1 Lactobacillus sp. W8174
GAGCGCGCTGAGCAGGATCCTGAGTAGGTCGGGACACGAGGAATCCCGATTGAAGCAGCGAGGACCATCTCGCAAGGCTAAATACTACATTGTGACCGATAGTGAACCAGTACCGTGAGGGAAAGGTGAAAAGAACCCCGGGAGGGGAGTGAAAGAGAACCTGAAACCGTGTGCCTACAAATAGTCAAAGCCCATTAAAGGGTGATGGCGTGCCTTTTGTAGAATGAACCGGCGAGTTACGTTAGCTAGCGAGGTTAAGTCAGAAAAGACGGAGCCGGAGCGAAAGCGAGTCTGAAGAGGGCGCAGCAGTTAGCTGACGTAGACCCGAAACCAAGTGACCTACCCATGACCAGGTTGAAGGTGCGGTAAAGCGCACTGGAGGACCGAACCCACGTAAGTTAAAAATTGCGGGGATGAGTTGTGGGTAGCGGTGAAATTCCAAACGAACTTGGAGATAGCTGGTTCTCTCCGAAATAGCTTTAGGGCTAGCCTGGTGCCAGGACGATCATGGAGGTAGAGCACTGTTTGGACGAAGGGCCCGTCAGGGGTTACTGAATTCAGATAAACTGCGAATTCCAGAGATCGGGGCACTGGAGTCAGACTGCGAGTGATAAGATCCGTAGTCGAAAGGGAAACAGCCCAGATCACCAGTTAAGGTCCCCAAATCTATGCTAAGTGGAAAAGGATGTGGAGTTGCGTAGACAACTAGGATGTTGGCTCAGAAGCAGCCATCATTAAAAGAGTGCGTAATAGCTCACTAGTCGAGTGACGCTGCGCCGAAAATTTACCGGGGCTAAGCATAGTACCGAAACTGTGGATGTGCAGTAATGCACGTGGTAGGAGAGCGTTCTAAATGCGGCGAAGCTTAACTGTGAAGATAAGTGGAGCGTTTAGAAGTGAGAATGCCGGTATGAGTAGCGCAAGATAGGTGAGAATCCTATCCGCCGAAAGACTAAGGTTTCCTGGGGCAGGCTCGTCCGCCCAGGGTAAGTCGGGACCTAAGGCAAGGCCGAAAGGCGTAGTCGATGGA
>NZ_JACFRN010000018.1 GCF_016100975.1 Lactobacillus sp. W8174
GTTAGAGCGCACGCCTGATAAGCGTGAGGTCGATGGTTCAAGTCCATTTAGGCCCATAGGCAAGGAAAAGAGAAAGCATATCTGACAGTTAAAAGACCTGGGGGCTTAGCTCAGTTGGGAGAGCACCTGCTTTGCAAGCAGGAGGTCATCGGTTCGAACCCGTTAGCCTCCATTGGATCTGGGAGAAACAGATCCAAAGAGCTAGTACATTGAAAACTGAATATAATCCAAGAAAAAACCGAGAAACAATCAAAAGAGAAGAGATTGCCAAAGAGCGACCGAG
>NZ_JACFRN010000019.1 GCF_016100975.1 Lactobacillus sp. W8174
CTCGGTCGCTCTTTGGCAATCTCTTCTCTTTTGATTGTTTCTCGGTTTTTTCTTGGATTATATTCAGTTTTCAATGTACTAGCTCGTTTGGATCTTTCTCAGATCCAATGGAGGCTAACGGGTTCGAACCGATGACCTCCTGCTTGCAAAGCAGGTGCTCTCCCAACTGAGCTAAGCCCCCATGGTCTTCATTCAGATATGCTTTCTCTTTTCCTTGCCTATGGGCCTAAATGGACTTGAACCATCGACCTCACGCTTATCAGGCGTGCGCTCTAAC
>NZ_JACFRN010000012.1 GCF_016100975.1 Lactobacillus sp. W8174
GTATTTAGCCTTGCGAGATGGTCCTCGCTGCTTCAATCGGGATTCCTCGTGTCCCGACCTACTCAGGATCCTGCTCAGCGCGCTCTGGATTTCGCTTACGGGGCTCTCACCCTCTCTGGCTTACCTTCCCAGATAATTCTGCTATCCTTTGCGCTGCCTTATCGCAGTCCTACAACCCCAAATGATAAATCACCTGGTTTGGGCTCTTTCCTCTTCGCTCGCCGCTACTAGGGAAATCGATCTTTCTTTCTCTTCCTGCAGCTACTTAGATGTTTCAGTTCACTGCGTCTCGCCCCAGGCGGCTATCTATTCACCGCCTGGTAATGCATCTGCATGCATTGGGTTCCCCCATTCGGATGTCTCCGGATCGCTGCGTACTTACCGCTCCCCGAAGCCTTTCGTGGTTCGTCACGTCCTTCTTCGCCTCATTGTGCCTAGGCATTCACCGTGCGCCCTTCTTTACTTGACCTTACTCAAGATACTCTCTCGGTCGCTCTTTGGCAATCTCTTCTCTTTTGATTGTTTCTCGGTTTTTTCTTGGATTATATTCAGTTTTCAATGTACTAACTCGTTTGAGGTACTACCCTCAAAACTAAACAATGTCTTCACTACTCATGTGCCTTTGCCGGACTTCTCTTAGCATTCCTGCTCTCCGTCTCGGCTTCTTCCTTAGAAAGGAGGTGATCCAGCCGCAGGTTCTCCTACGGCTACCTTGTTACGACTTCACCCTAATCATCTGTCCTGCCTTAG
>NZ_JACFRN010000001.1 GCF_016100975.1 Lactobacillus sp. W8174
CGAAAGACTAAGGTTTCCTGGGGCAGGCTCGTCCGCCCAGGGTAAGTCGGGACCTAAGGCAAGGCCGAAAGGCGTAGTCGATGGAGAACAGGTAGAAATTCCTGTACTGCGCAGCTTCGTTAATAGCGAAGGAGGGACGCAGGAGGCAAAGAACGCATGGCACTGGAAGCCATGTTCAAGCGTTAAGTGTGGTAATGAGTCAAATGCTTGTTACTGTTAAGCACAAGGCGTGATGAGGAGCGAAATCAAAGTAGCGAAGGTTCAAGCGTCACACTGCCAAGAAAAGCTTCTAGCGAGAAGCTGCGTACCCGTACCGCAAACCGACACAGGTAGTCGAGTGGAGAACACTCAGGTGAGCGAGAGAACTCTCGTTAAGGAACTCGGCAAAATCGCCCCGTAACTTCGGGAGAAGGGGTGCTGGTGTAAGAGCCAGCCGCAGTGAATAGGCCCAAACAACTGTTTATCAAAAACACAGGTCTCTGCCAAGTCGTAAGACGACGTATAGGGGCTGACACCTGCCCGGTGCTGGAAGGTTAAGGAGAGCTGTTAGCGCAAGCGAAGCAGCGAACTGAAGCCCCAGTAAACGGCGGCCGTAACTATAACGGTCCTAAGGTAGCGAAATTCCTTGTCGGGTAAGTTCCGACCTGCACGAAAGGTGTAATGATTTGGGCACTGTCTCAACGAGAGACTCGGTGAAATTATAATACCCGTGAAGATGCGGGTTACCCGCGACAGGACGGAAAGACCCCATGGAGCTTTACTGCAATTTGATATTGGGCAGCTGTTAAACATGTACAGGATAGGTAGGAGCCAGAGAAGATAGCACGCCAGTGTTATCAGAGGCAATGTTGGGATACTACCCTTGTTTGATGGCTGCTCTAACCAGGGCCTCTAAGCGAGGCATGGGACAGTGTCAGACGGGCAGTTTGACTGGGGCGGTCGCCTCCTAAAGTGTAACGGAGGCGCCCAAAGGTTCCCTCAGAATGGTTGGAAATCATTCACAGAGTGCAAAGGTATAAGGGAGCTTGACTGCGAGAGCGACAACTCGAGCAGGGACGAAAGTCGGGCTTAGTGATCTGGTGGTACCGCATGGAAGGGCCATCACTCAACGGATAAAAGCTACCCTGGGGATAACAGGCTTATCTCCCCCAAGAGTTCACATCGACGGGGAGGTTTGGCACCTCGATGTCGGCTCGTCGCATCCTGGGGCTGAAGTCGGTCCCAAGGGTTGGGCTGTTCGCCCATTAAAGCGGCACGCGAGCTGGGTTCAGAACGTCGTGAGACAGTTCGGTCCCTATCCGTCGTGGGCGTAGGAAATTTGCGAGGAGCTGTCCTTAGTACGAGAGGACCGGGATGGACATACCGCTGGTGTACCAGTTGTCTTGCCAAAGGCATCGCTGGGTAGCTAAGTATGGCCGGGATAAGCGCTGAAAGCATCTAAGTGCGAAGCCCCCCTCAAGATGAGATTTCCCATACGTAAGTAGTAAGACACCTCAAAGACTAAGAGGTAGATAGGCTGGGAGTGGAAGAGCCGCGAGGCTTGGAGCGGACCAGTACTAATCAGTCGAGGACTTGACCGCAGCGCCAAGGCAATCAAGGTTTTTTCAAGCAGAGGATTATATTTAGTTTTGAGTGTAAAAGCTCACAAGGAAAGTACGGTGGCAAGAGCAAGAAGGAAACACCTGTAACCATGCCGAACACAGCAGTTAAGCTTCTTCACGCCGAGAGTAGTTGGTGGGAGACTGCCTGCGAGGGTAGGACGCTGCCGTGCTTTTTAGTATTCCGGCTTAGCTCAGTTGGTAGAGCGCTTGACTGTTAATCAAGATGTCGTCAGTTCGAGTCTGACAGCCGGAGTTTAAACTGGAGTGTTGTCCGAGTGGCTTAAGGAGCATGATTGGAAATCATGTATATGGGTTAATCCTGTATCGAGAGTTCAAATCTCTCACACTCCGTAAATAAAAGCTCATAACAATTGATGTTATGAGCTTTTTACTTATCTATGTTCGCCAAAAGTTCGCCATGCTTCTAAATTTCATCAAGTATCTTTACAATTTGTTGATCAGATTTTTGTTTCAGCTCATCAAGCATGTATGCATAAACACCTGCCGTAATACTCATATTTGCGTGCCCTAAGCGTTTAGAAATAGAATATAGGTCAACTCCCTTAAATAATAATAAAGCCACGTGAGTGTGCCGTAAGCTGTGAAAATGGAAGCCTTTTTTATTTATACCGATTTTTGCTAAATGTTGTCGCAAAGTTTTATTTACGGCATTTGAAGTAGGAATGGTTCCTCTATTGTCGATAAAAATTCTTTCATGATTATTTACTTTTAATTTGCTTAAAATATCGAGTAATTTTTGATCAACTTTAATTATTCTGGTTGAAGAAATATTTTTTGTGCTCTTGTTAATTTCATTTGAGTCATAATTTACAATATTTTTATTATCGTAATCCCATGACTTATTTATTGTTATTGTTTTATTTTTAAAATCAATATCATGCCATGTTAAGACTTTTATTTCACCAGGACGCATTCCAGTATAGATAATGGTTAATAACATGTATCTGCTGGTGTAACGAGTATTTAAACCGTTTAGTAATGACTCTTTTAATTTTTGAACTTGCTTAAAGTTTAGATAGTCTATTTTACGTGTACGTTCAGAATTCCACGTTAGGTTAATTCTATCTGTAAAATTGGCTGATATTAATCCTTCACTGATTGCATCTTTGACACAGCTACGAATTGTACCATTTGTTTTTTGAACAGTTACTTTAGCATGTGTTTTTCCATATGAGTTAAAAAAGTCTTGATAACGTGCCCTGGTCATTTTAGACAGCTTTATATTGCCAAAATTTTCTTTAATAAGATCATAGGCTCTACGATAACGCCTTTTAGTGCTATTAGATTTTCCAGGCGCTTTATAGCGGTTATACCACTCGTCAAAGTAATCAGCAAAAGTTGGATCTTGATCCGATATTAAATTTTTATCTTTGGCTACTTCAAATTCATTAGCCC
This sequence comes from Lactobacillus sp. W8174, assembly GCF_016100975.1. GTDB lineage: Bacteria > Bacillota > Bacilli > Lactobacillales > Lactobacillaceae > Lactobacillus > Lactobacillus juensis. The sequence goes on from NZ_JACFRN010000001.1 coordinate 3,018, forward strand.
ATTTTTTAGCCTGCATTTTGGTAGCAAAGCCGCTTTTAGTCTTATATTTACGATTATTTTGCTCATCATACCAAGATACCTGAGCTTGCCAAGATTTACCACGCTTTTTTATATAAGCCATTTTAAATTTTATCTCCTATGCTATAATAGGGTATGCAAAAGGGCATAACCCTGTTGTATTTGTGATACTTCTAAGAAATTACTATTCGAACTGAAATTTCTTAGAAGTTTTTTGTTTCCAAATATTTAAATTTTATTTTTTTGTCAAGCCTATTAATTCTAAATTAGATAATATAACTTCTCCAGCAGTTAAATCAGCCGTTACTTTGCTGACTTGGCCGCTTTCAGTGTCTGTGCCTAATATTTCGTTCAAATCATCATCTGATCCATCAGAAATCAAATTACCACTTCCTTTTATGGGCCTTATGACATATCTGCCAGGTTTAATATCACGTCCTACTAGCCATATGCCAGCACTAATTTGTGTTTTATAAGTATATTTATCTGGAGTTGGGGTGAAGCTTGTAGACTCTATCCCGTCTAAATTAATTTTGTCACCCTTTACCAAGTTTGTAGTAAATGAAGTTACCTGGTCGCTATCCACATCGTTGCCCAAAATAACGTTAATTGTAGCATCACTATTAGATAGATTGCCACTTCCTTGAATAGCTTTTATAACGTATCTGCCAGGTTTAATATCTCTACCCACCTTATATTTACCTGCGCTTAAAGTAACTGCTTTAGCTGTGTTTTTTTCAGGTTCGGGTTTGGAAGCCTTTTTGGTATTGGAAACTGAAATCTTTTTCTTCTTTTTTTTAACAGATTTTCTAACATTTTTTGGTTTTTTTGAATGATGAGCGGTAGTATTGTATGCTTCATCATGTTTTTCGGCATCATTTGAAGCTGATACAAAGAAACCGCAAATTAAAACTAGTATTAAACCCCATACCCACCAACGTTTCACTAATAGTTTCTTTGGTGGCTTTTTGCTTTGTCTTAATGCCTCTTTATAATCTTTGCTTTTTTTTAACTTTCTGTCACTAATAATCATGTAAATAATAAATATTATTAGTGCAATTATCCATAATAATTCCATTTGCATTCTCCTATTATACTTTTAACAATACATTTACAATTTACCATTTTTATAAACGACTTAAAAGATTAAAATGGCATATGTTTTTCATTCCTACTTAACATCGTATTCCACATGGACAACTTTACCTAGAATTTTTCCAGGCTTATCTTTATTTAAAACGATCGGATCATAGGCATTATTTTCAGGAATTAATATTACTTCATTACCAGCAAATTTAACTCGTTTAATCGTTGCTTCATCATCTATTAGAACAGCTGCTAAATCACCATTTTCAACAGTAGGTTGTCTTACCAATGTTACTAATGATCCGTCTGGAATTAAAGGCTGCATGGAATTTCCTTGGCAATATAGCATAAATAACTTATTAGAAGGGACATGGTCAAATGTCAGATCACGATAGCCTACAACATTTTGTTCTGCAAAAATTGGCTCACCACAGGCAATATTGCCCAAAATTGGTACTCTAACTTGATAATTATGTGGTTTGGCTTGAGTATGCTTTTTAAATTCCTGATCGTTAGCTGGCTGAAGTGGACTTTCGCCTATTGGATAAGAGTGCAAAATTTTAGATAGAGCATCCTTTGTATTCTCATGAACTGTATATTGCGCTTCGTGAAAATTATTAATAGTTTTATTAACTTTGTCAGTCGGATCATTAATTAGATCATCTACAGAGCAATGTAATACACTTGCTACTTTTTCCAAATTTTCAACACTTGGACGCTGCTTTTTCCATTTATAAATGGCATTTTTCCCTAAATGAGCTTGGTCATTTAATTGCAAAAGGCTTAATCCGTGTTGTTTAGCCAACATTTTAATATTATCTATAAGCGACATGTTTATCTCTCCAAAATCTAGACAATCGTCTTGACATATTTAGACAAATGGCTTATTATTAAATCATCAAGTAATTAAGCAAGAAAAAACAAGCCTATCAATTTATATTTTTGGCCTTTAATTGATAAAGCGAAATTTTTCTTTTATTTGTCATACGTTAATTATAGACAATTGTCTAAATTAATGCAAGAACTTGATGAAGAAATAACAAAAAAAGAAGGTGAAATGGATGTTTGATCAGTCTTTAGAAGAAAACGCTAAAAAGTGTGAAATTAGATTTAAAGTTGCCTTATTAGAGCATCAGATTAATCAACGCGAGATGGCTACTAAGCTAGGCACCGGACCGCAACAGATTAATCGAGCTATTAAGGGCGATACCTCTCCTATGTCTAAAAAGCTTAGAAAAAAGATGCAAAAAATCTTAGGTATCACTGACTAAATGAAAGGAAGTGATTATGTAATGGCAAATGTAATAGATTTACCAATACCAGTTGAAACTTTGGCTGGCGTAGTTGACCAAATAATGGAAAAACGGGGTTACGTTCCCGAAAAATCTCTAGTTGGAAGAACAATAAAAATGAAAGAGTTTTCCGAAAAATACTGCGGTAAAAAAGCTCCAAACTGGATCAGATTATTTATTTTTGACGAGTTTCCAGAAGTTAACGTTAAAAACGGTGGTTGGGTTGTTAATCCAAGAAGAACGGAAGAGGGTAGCAAAACTATTATTTTTGAAAAGCCAGCTGCTGAGTGGATGGAAAAGCATCGAAATGACATTGACTGGAATGCAAAGCTACCACAGTAAGTAGATTAAACAAAAAGAAAAGCCACCCTAAAGGATGACTAGTAGATTGAATTACCATGAGATACAAATCCAGATTGCTTATTAAATATAGTTGAAGAAGATGGTTTAGTTGCAGAAATTAAACGCTTGTAATTTTGTAACGTTGTTGTATGAGGAAAAAAATATGGAAAGGATATTAGAAGTATGGCAGCACATATTATACGCAGGTTTTGGCACGTATCCGAAAAGCAAAGGCTTGTTAATCGCATCATTGCTAGTAGCAATTGCTGGGCTGGTATCAACGATTTACGTCCTAAGTTTACCGCCCTTTCTGCCAGGGACGATTTGAAACACAAAAAAGCCCGACTGCAATCGGACTTTAACCAATGAAAAATTGTAAAGAATACTAAGGAGATTATAACACAAATGGAATGTGTAGGTACAGAGGCAAATGGTGGCTTAGCTACCTATGGCGAACCTGACTGTGATTACGAAACTGCACGTGACTTTGTCGTCGCACAAGCATTTTTAATGAATGACTTAAAAAAATACATGGAACAATTAGACTACTCTCCAGATCGCTGGTCTTTCGAAGACTTAATTAATGATTTTGAAGTTTGGTGGGATGACCCGAATGGTGAAGAATGGTACGACCTAGCTAAGTTTTACTTTGATGGGCACGAATTAAAAGAAGGTAACAAAAATGAAACTATTTGAAATTAACAACGCAATTAAAGAAATAGTAGATAAAGATAACATAGATCCAGAAACTTTAAAAGATACTATGGATGCTTTAACACTTACCAGAGAGGCAAAACTTGATGGATTAGCAGGTCTTATTGAACGCGACAGTGCTGATATAGATTTTTTATCAAACAAAATTAAGCAACTGACAGAACAAAAACGTCATTATGAAAATCAAAAAAATAACCTTCAAAATTATATGACTGAAGTGATTGATGATGCTGGGATTAAAGAGCTGCATACAGAGCACTACATTTTAAAGCCACGTAATTTTATGCAAAAGACCATTATTTCAGATGAACGCAAAATACCTAAGGACTATGTCATTACAAAAGAAGTTTCAAAAATTGATAAAAAGAAGCTGTACAGCGATATGAAAGATGGGAAACAAATACCAGGAGCTTATTTAGAGCCTAATAGGAAAACAACGATTAATTAGGAGATTACTTAATGGTTGAAAATAGCAAAGACAAAAAAAGTGTGTACGAAACTCTTTCAAAAATCAACGTTAAACCGATGCTTGAAAAGAAAGGGAAACTCGACTATCTAAGCTGGGCAATGGCTTGGGGCATGGTTAAGCAGGCATATCCAGATGCTAATTATAAAATTACCGAATTTCCTGAATATGTCCAAACAAAAAATGGCTGGGAGGCGACTGGCAGAGATGTTGATTATCGTCAAACTGCAGCAGGTGTTGAAGTAGAGGCAGTTGTAAATATCAGTGGCGAAAGCTATAGCTCCAAGCTGTTTGTAATGGACTATCGCAATAAGCCAATGCTAAACCCAAACTATTTTGATATTAACAAAACTCAACAGAGAGCGTTGGTAAAAGCCTTAGCAATAGCTGGTCTAGGTTTAAATGTTTACGCAGGTGAAGACCTACCCAGTCCTGATGATGGCAAAGCTAAGCCTAAAGAAAAGGCCACGAGAAAAGCTAAACCACAAGCTATTAAACAATTTACTGACAAGCAATTGCTTGAATATGAGATTACTGATTCAAAGGGTCCAGTAAAGCTAGTACAAGTAGTAGCAGAGGCAACTGCAGGTAACAATGAAAGTGCAGCTACCTTACATAGTCTTAGCGGTGAAAGTAAAGAAGCATATTCTCAAATTTACCATCGAAAATTGTACAAGAACTGGCTTGGCTCGCCTTCTGAAGTAGGGAAGTGATTGCATGAAAGCAACATGGCTATACAGTAAGCATCCAATCATTGTTGACATGAAATTAGCGAGTGCAATTGGTCTGAATGAGTCAATTGTCGCTCAACAATTAAATTATTGGCTGAATACGAAATCGGCAAAAATAATTAATGGCAAAAGGTGGATCTATAACACATACAAAAATTGGAGAAAAGATAGTTTTCCCTTCTGGTCTGAGGTAACAATTCGCAGAACTTTTACTAATTTGGAAGAAATGGGAATAGTCGAAACAGGCAACTTTAATAAAGCAGGATTTGATAAGACCAAATGGTATTCAATTAATTCCGATAAGTTAGATGAATTGATGAACAGACGATGTGATCAAAATGAGCAGACGAACTGCTCAAAAAGATCAGATGGAGCTGATCAAAATGAGCAAACCAATACCAGAGATTACACAGATAATACTACAGATAAAGATATAGATAGTTCAGCTGACGCAGAACCTAGCCCTATTCATAAAGATGTCATTGATTATCTAAACGAAAAGATTGGTGCTAGATACAAGGCCAGCTCTGCTATCAACAAACGACTAATTGATGCACGAGTGAAAGAGGGCTACACATTAGACGATTTCAAACGAGTAATAGACAACAAGGTGGCTTCGTGGGCACAAGACCAGAAGATGAGCAAGTACCTGCGACCACAGACGTTATTCGGCACCAAGTTTGAGAGTTACTTAAACGAGCGAGCGCCCAGTGTGCCACAACATGCTGACTTCGGGGAAGAAGCTTACGCTAACGGCAAAATCGAAGGTGTGAACGAAGATGACCTACCCTTTTAGACAGGAGGAGCTATGAAAATAAATGGCAAAGCAGTAAATATAATTGCGCATCGAACAAAGGTAACTAATCAGATATGTCCTAAACATCATGAACATTTAGTTTACTTAGAAGGTTTTAAAAAAATGAAGCCGTTCTGTGAGTTATGCCAAGCCGAAAAAAAGCAATCGGAAATAAAAAAGATGGCTGAAAACTTGAGGATTAGACAGACTAGAGGCTATCTTAAACGGCAATCGTTGGTCGATCGGGGTGAAGTATTTGATTATACATTTGATAATTTCAAGACTAAAGCTGATTCCGTTGAGCGCCAAGCTAAGCAAGGCGCAAGAATGATTGCTGGCGAATATCTCAAATACCCAGATAAGAAGGGCAACAGCCTGCTGTATGGCAATGCAGGTGCAGGAAAAACGCATCTGGCTATGGCTATCCTTAACGCAGTTAACGACAATGCAGACCCAATGGTGAGATGTCTGTTCATCAGCGTCAACAAGCTAATCCGTGAGATGAAGAACTGGTTCCAGGACAAAACAGGAATATGGTCACCTAAACATGTAACAGATGTTGTCAGCAAGGCTAATCTAGTTGTCCTAGACGACCTGGGAGCAGAGAGTGCCAACAACATGGCTACCAGCTTTGTGCAAGACACAATTTTCGATATATACGAGAGCAATCAGCGAATTATTACAACGACCAATTTAAGTTTGGACGAGTTGTACAGAACTTATCACTCACGGCTAGTAAGCAGAATGCAGGAAAGTGATAGACGGAAGGTTATTGACTTTTCAAAAATACAAGATAAAAGACCGAAAATTTAGGAGAAAAACAAAATGGAAGAAACTACTAATTTAAATTTAAACGCTGATATAACTGGCATGCTTGATATTGTAATTAGCGATTTAAAAGAAATCAAAAGTGATATTGAAAGCGGGAGAGATCAGGATATACCTCGCTTATTAGAAAGGTCAAAAGGAATACTGAATTCCTTAAAACTTGAAGATGATGAATCAGATGAAAAACACAGAAAAAGCTACCGATTGGAATAGCATCTACAACAGGATGTTCCAGGAGCGAGCGCTAGATAGATTTAATTATGACTGTACCCACGGCATAGGTGCTTATGACAGAAAAGAAAAAGAAAAACTAGAGGAATTACATCAATTCTTCGTAAAGATTGAGAAAGACAGTGATAACAATGCAAGACGTTCAGTTATTTACATTTGAAAGTCAAAAAGTCAGAACGCTAACTATTGATGATGAGCCTTACTTCGTGGCCAAAGATGTAGCAACCATTCTTGGCTATAAAAAATCAAGAAATGCTATTGCTAGCCATGTTGACGACTATGACAAAAGGCACGCCCCAATTAAGGGCCCCCTTGGTGGAACTCAAAAAGTAACGATTATTAATGAGTCAGGACTATATAGCCTAATCCTCAGTAGTAAGTTGCCAAACGCTAAGAAATTTAAACGGTGGGTAACTAGCGAAGTGCTACCTGCAATTAGAAGACATGGCGCTTACCTGACAGACCAAAAAGCCATTGACATTACCACGAATAAAGAAGGATTGGCTAGTCTGCTAAAGCAAGCAGCCAATCAGCTTGAGCAAAAGGACATTCAAATCCAAAAAATGCAGCCGAAAGCCTTGTTCGCCGATACAGTGTCAGCAAGTGACGACACAATTCTAATTGGTGAATTGGCAAAGATATTAAGAGGCAAGGGTGTTCAGATCGGACAAAACAGGTTATTCCAATGGCTAAGAGAGAACGGCTACTTAATTACTCGCAGAGGCAGTGACCGTAATATGCCAACTCAACGCTCAATGGAGCTTGGCCTTTTCCAAATTAAGGAAACAGTGATTAACCACTCGGATGGTAATCCTTCAATTAAAAAGACACCTAAAGTTACAGGAATTGGGCAACAATACTTTATTGACAAGTTCATGAATAGTTCAGAACAAGTTGAGGCGTAAAAATGAACAGAATTAAAGAATTGCGACAAAGTAAAGGACTAACTCAAGCTGAACTGGCAACTAAACTTGGTGTGACAAGACAAGCCGTTAGTTTATATGAAAAAGGCCAAATAAAGCCTAAGATTGAAACGTTGAAAAAGCTAGCTGAATACTTCGGTGTATCTGTACCTTATTTGCAGAACTTTAATGTTCCAAAGAAAGATTATGGTAATCAAAAGAATAATAAAATTTGGTTTAAAGATGTATTTGAAAAAGAGCATATTGTCAGCATAGAAGAGATTACTCAAGTTACCGTTGACAAGATTTATCTTGATATGTATGAAATTACACTTTGGAATAAATTTAAGCTGATAGGTAAATATCGAATAACTCCTGTGACTATGGACATTATTAATGAAAAGCTAAATAAGTTTTTTAAAAGAAAGAAAATTATTAAGCCACAAAAATTCGAAAAAACAATGTTGAAATTTTCAGAAATAAATGGTGTTGTTCATGAAAAACCACTGGATGAGCTTAAATGCTTATTTGTTGAAATAGGAGAGTTGGAAACCAAAAAATTTTCAGTTCAATTTAAAAATGGAGCACCTTTTTACATAGATAAACAAACATATAATTTTTTTAAAAATATATTTACTAAGAGGAGGACTAAAAATGAACGGCAAGAAAATAACATTTAGTGGAGATTTAGACAACTTCAAAACTAAGGATAAGGGCGTCACAATTCAGATTAAAACAACGACAGACAACCTATCGTTAGACAAGCTTAACGACATTGCAGACGGCAAGATTACTGTATATCTCGAGTCAAGTCAACTTGAATTAATCGAAGAACTAGACGGAGAGTTTGAAGTTAGCGATATAGCAATGTTAGACAAGCTACACAGGATAGATGCTAATGGTCAACGAGAGACCAAATATACGGCTACAACTAAAGATGGCAGTGTCTATGGCTTGGCTGAGGACTTATACGAAGTCCTTAAACAAAAGATGCCCGAAGAGCCAGAAGAACCAGTTGATATTGATGATGATAATGTTCCAGAAGATAACGATAGTGATGCTAAAGACGATAACGACAACGATGGAATAGATCTTTTTGGAATTAACGCTGAAACCAAAAAAGTAGAGCAAGTCTCAGAATAGGAGGAACCAAAATTGGATTTTCGGTGCGATTATTGCCATAAAAAAATGAAGTTGAGCGATAAGGCAATATACTCTGATCGGTTTGATAGTTACTATTGCAGTCTTAAGTGCCTGTTTGATGAACTAGATTTGAAAGTAGATACAGTTAATGAGTTTATTGCTGATGAAGCAAGGGACTTTTACCAGGGCAGAAATTGAATTAGGGAGTATAGGTATGTGTAAATATTGCGAAGGGGAATATGGCACAGAGCTACTTATCAGAAACGAAAAATCAGTTGGAATTTATGCGGCAGAAAGTCAGCTAGAACTACTTAAAGACGCGGGAGACGGAAGATGGCAAATTGTTATCGACAGTAAAAAGATTAACTATTGCCCAGTGTGTGGCAGAAAGTTGGAGGAGCAAAGTGGCAAGAGCAGTATTTCGGAAAAATAAGGATGGCAAGGTTACCTACTTGGGGCATGTGCCACCTGAGTATCAGCTGAAGGACAATGAGTTCTTTCAAAAATTGCCAAATGAAAATGGAAGGCACAATTGATGAAAGTAATATATTTTTTATTTGAAATATTAGGTCTTATATTCGGTGTTATTGGCTATATACTTTTAAATCTCAAATCTGAAAGTAAATTACTGCTAGTAATTGCAATAGCATTAGTTGCAATTGGTTTAATTCTAATATTTGGAACAATTGTTCTAGAAAAATATATGTGGTGGACAAGTTTAGGGTGGTAAAGTTGAAAACGATTATAAAAATGGATGACGGGCGAACACAGTATGATGTGTCAGGTGACATCGCACTCGATTTAATTAAAAGCAAAGAACCATATGCAAAAGTTGATGAGAGTGAACTAGGTGAGATTTATATAAACAAATATCATATTCTTTCCATTCAGCAAAAAAGAGAATATACGGATGATGGCAGGGTAATGACTATAGATCAGGCACTTGGTGAGCAAAAGGAAAGCAAAAAATGAAAGCAGAAGTAATTAATGCTAAAGCTATCAAGTTTACAGACACTGATAACGAAGAACACACAGTGTTAATAAGCGGTATTGAAGAATTACGAATTGAAAGGTATGGCAAAAGATTAGTCTACTGTATAGGTTTACCAGATTGCCCTTGCTTAATTGAAATTGATAAAGATACCTACAAGGTATTTTTCAAATCAATAGAAAAGTGTCTAGGCAACGCTACCGAAAACATTGAAATGGAGACAGAAAGAGACATTTCTAAGAAAATTAAATTTGATGATCTAGGTGGTTGGCAACAAACAGTTCTACCAGAAAACATTGAGGGATTAAGCGTTGAACAATATGATGGGAAGCTCGAATATTATGTGAACATATCAAATAAAGGCTATTCAACTAAAGTAGATTTTAAAACATTTAACATACTTCTTGTAGCCCTAAAAGCAGTTGCACATGTTAAGGAGCAAGCTAATGAAAAGAATGTAATTGAGTTTGACGATGTAAATGGTGTAGGATGTGCGATTAACCTTGATGATTTTGATTATGCAGAAATTGTTCAAATTAAAACAAGCGATATTTTTACAGTTGATATCTGGGATGCTCAGGACGCATTAATTGGCAATTACATAGTTACAGTTGACGTTGCACAAAAGCTCGGTAAAGCATTTGAAAAAACTAGAAAGGAAAGAGGTGCAACTAAAAATGATAAATAGAGCAGTTTTAACTGGTCGATTAACTAAAGACGCTGAACTAAGAACAACACAGAGTGGCTTGTCAGTTGCTACATTCACGTTGGCTGTTAACAGACATTCAAAAGCCAAAGGGGATGCAGATTTTATTAATTGTGTCATTTGGCGCAAAGCTGCAGAAAACTTCTGTAATTTCACGTCTAAAGGTTCACTTGTTGGTATAGATGGCCGAATTCAAACCAGAAATTACGATGACAAAGATGGCAAAAAAGTATATGTAACAGAGGTAGTTGTTGATAACTTTGCATTGCTTGAGTCAAAAAAAGACCGCCAGAATAACAATACTGGCAGTTATGCAAACAACAGTACCAACGGAAATTACAGTAAAGGCAATAATGGAGCGAACTACGATAACAATAGTCAGGACCCATTTAATTCCACAGGCGACACCATAGACATATCGGATGACGACTTGCCATTTTAGGAGAAAAAATGAAAGCATACAGAGTGATATATCAAGGACAGTTTTTCCCATATGGGGCCAGCGAAGACGTTGTTTTTGCTAATACTAGAAAAAGAGCAAAATCAAAATTTTTAGCAAATAAAAGTGTTTTTGGCGGTGTAGAAGAGTGCGAAGACAATGAGACCATCGAGTTATATAGGCTGAAAGAATTAGATAATTGCGAAAAACTCTCACTAATGAAAATGACTGAGAAATTAATTTATGATGTCTCGGAATCAGACTTGGTTTCTGAAATTGGTGAAAAAGAATTCAATAAAAGCAATTCTGATAAAGCTGAGTTTGAAAGAGCTTGGAGAAATGAATATGGTAAAGAATAATAAGCACCTAATTCAGAAGTTATAGTCATACGTTATACATAATTAATATTACTGGACATTTGACGGCTATGAAGTAAAAGGAGGCTAATTAATGCAGAATGACAAGCAAAAATATCACAGCTTGGTATTTGGCATCCTAGGCGATCCGCAAGGTAAGGCTAGGCCGAGGTTTGCTCGCAGGGGAGAGCTTGTCAGTACATACACTCCACAAGCAACTCAAAAGTATGAAGAACTAATTAGATATTGTGCGCTAAAAGTAAGGCAGAAAAACGGCATTACTAAGCCTATCTCAGCTGACATTAGCTTGGGTATCAGAGCTTATTTCAAGATTCCCAAACACTATTCTAAAAAGCGTAAAAAAAGGTGCCTTAATGGCGAAGAAAGGCCTAGTAAGAAGCCTGACAGCGACAATATCGCTAAGATAGTTCTGGATGGTTTAAACCCCAAAATGAAAGTGGATCATGCACAGCACAAAGCAGTATGTGTTCATGAGGGACTATATCGGGATGACAAGCAGGTGGTGTCACTCAAGGTGGATAAGTATTACTCAGAAAAACCAAGGGTAGAAATTACAGCGATATGGAGTGATGAAAGTGGCTGAGATACCTTATGACATAATTCATAAAATAGAAGCCAAATATGGCACACTGGCAATATCCGATGATAATCCGCTGATGATAAAACTGCACAAAGCAACAGGGGCAGAGCCTCGGCTAAAAATGAAGACAAGTGCCACTGGTAAGCATTTTACGCCACATTATTATGATGATGAAGTTATCAGGCTGACTAAGATGGGCTATTCTGTAGGTGAGATTGCTACAAAATTAGGCCACACTAGATCAACAATAAACAAGATATTGCTTTACTATAAAATTAAGCCTAGGGATATATTTAAGGGCAAATACGATGATGTTTATATCGTTAATTTAAGCAATTTAAAATATTGGGGAATTGTAGCAAAGAATACTGAAGTAGCTAAAAGGAAAACTCACCATGAGTTTATCGTTAAGAAATATCATTGGTGTGATATAAAGCCCGGTGAAAAGTACATGGTAGCTGGCAATGATACTGAAGTTTTTGTAAAAAAGTAAGGTTGTAGATGATGATTGGAGTTGTCGAATTGAGTTTGTTTAAAAAATCAAAAATCAATAAAACAAAAACGATACAGAACGTTAGGGAGTTTTTTGAAGATGACTTCAAGCATTATCTTAACCTTGCTAATAAGCATTTAAGTGATATCTCTAGTCCCACTTTAGATGATAGTGGCATTGCAGTGCATGATGGGCTTAATCATCAAGATGAACGCATAACTATTAACATTGATGCTCAAAATGTTGTGAGGGCTGTAGACCATACTATCAGTAGCTGTAGCTACCCCAGCAATATTATTTTGTATCTCTATTTCATTCAGAAAATTTCAAACGATAATATTGCTAAAAGGCTTGGATATCAGAATACAAGATTTCATGAAATAAAAAATGATGCGCTAGTCGAGTTTGCCGAAAGGTTCGATTTCTGGAGGCAGGAAGATAGTACGGATATAGAAGACTTACGCAGTTTCGAAGATTCTGAAACTGTGACCGATAAATAAAAAAGCGGAGTTTTAGCGGACACTTAGCGGAGTAAAAGCGGACAAAGAGCGGAGGTCAGGCGGAGTGTTTTCGTTATATTATGGTAGTGTCGAAAGATTAGGAGAAATAAGCTATGGAAAATTATAGTGATGAATTAGTTAGAAATTTGACAGATCTAATCAAAGAACATGACAGGAAAGTATTAATTTCAAGTATTGCGGAAAAGCAAAAGAAGGAAAAAGAAAAATCCAACGAAATGATGAATACGGATGAAATTTCTAAAAAAGTTGTTGATTTCTCTGGCATAGCAATGGATTTTTGCAAGAAAACTTTAGAAGCACAAATGGAAAATCCAGAAAGCATTGATCCTTCTAGATTGTCAGCAATAACAAATCTTTATAAAGCTGTTTACAGTGCATGGTTTAATTAATAATCGTCCGGAACGACGTTAAACTATTGTCAACAATTCTTAAGTTTTTTCATTAATAACCTTTTCAAAAAAGTTGCGGTAATGGTTGTAGCCTGGTTCGATTCCAGACATCGCAATATAGGGACGTGGCAGTAAGTAACTGCATGTGGCGATCGTATAAACACAAGAAACACAAGTTTCAGGTGCAACTCCTGACGTTCCTCTAGACACGCCAAGACCTTAATGCATGTTTATTTTTCAGGAATATCCATAATTATGTTTTTAGAGTTTAGTGATTGAATATTAAGTGAGCGTGTCAAATCAAATATGGATTAATTGATATGGTAATCAAATTATTTAATGCAAGGGTTAGACCTATCAGTAATCCATATTTTTTATGTCCTTAATGTAAAAGTAGCATGGCGGTCTCGAAAATCGCAGATGATGGTTCAAGCCCTGCAGGACATTTTTGACTAAATAAAGAGATTGGAAGGAAATATATGCAATGCTTAATAAAAAAAGACTAAAAGCTATAGCAAATAAGCTTGGGATTAAAGTTACTTTTGATTCGGATAATCCCGGCTTTTTCTCGGAAAATGACAAGAAAAATTATAACTTTTCTGATTTAGATAGGGTAATTGATAAAACATTACGATTGTTTTAAATCAAAGGAAGGCAAAGTAAATGAAGATAACAGTAGAAGTGACTCCTAATGAAATTATTGAATTAACAAGGAAAAGAAAGTCACTTGATGGCAAAAAATATGCAGATATTATAACAAATAGCCTAAATAAGGCTTTTCAGGAAGCAATGAAAAATTTGTAGTAATAACCAGTGTAAAAAATTTAGCACCTATAGTTAGGCGCTTTTTTTGTACCTAAAAATAGAAAGAAGGTGATAAGTATTGAAGGATAAGCTTACGGTTAAACAGCGCAAATTTGCAGACGAATATATGATTTCGGGTAACGCGACAGAAGCGGCTATTAAAGCTGGTTATAAGAAAAAATCAGCATATTCAATCGCCGGGCAAAACTTGAAAAAACATGAAGTCATCGCCTACATCCAAAAAAGGCGGAAGTCAATTGATAGTAAGAAAGTTGCAGACCAGAAAGAGATCTTTGAATACTTATCATCAATTATGAGGGGCGAGGAAAAAGAAAAGGTGATGACATCTAAGGGTATAGTTGAAGTTCCGATCCCTGTTAAAACGAGATTGAATGCAGCCAAAGAACTGCTAAAACGCAATCCAGGCGATCCGTTAATCAAAGCACAGACGGAAAAAGCAATTGCTGAAGCTAAACTTGCAACGGCACAGGCAGAGGAAGTAGACAAGATAGTTGATTCATCGGCTAAAAAGTTTGAAAAATTGTCTGTTGATGACCTTAAAAAACTAGCACATATAGGGGATGATATTGATGAAGTACAGCCACAGTGAGATACGTGCAATTGAGCGTGGCGCGCAGGAAGAACTAGCAAGGCGTGAGTATCAATATTTTTTCGAGCTAGCTAACCCTAAATTGAAACTTTATCCTCACATAAAGTATATTTGCCAAAAAATGCAGAAGATCATGAATGGGGAGCAGAAGTTCTATATCGTAGAAATGCCTCCGCAACACGGTAAATCGACAACGATTACCGAAACTTTTGCTAGTTACTTCTTAATGAAGAATCCAGATAAGCATGTCATGATAACCACCTATTCAGAGTATCTATATACTCAGTTTGCCGAAGCCAATAGAAAAATTTTTAGCAAATGGGCACCAAGGCTTTTTGGCTTAAAGATGAGTAAAAACACGTCAAAAACATTCAATATCCTTAATCACGATGGTGGTTTCTATGCAACATCAATGTTAGGTGGTGCTTCTGGTATGTCAGCAGACTTGTTAATTATCGATGATCCAAACAAGAATGCTGAGGAAGCGTCTTCAGCAACAATCAGGAAAAAGATATGGGATGAGTGGACGATGACCTTTTATCCTAGACTCCAAAAAGGTGGCTCCGTTATTGTCATTATGACAAGATGGCACACAGAAGATCTTGCTGGTCAATTGCTTAAGAACAAAGCTTTACCGTGGGAAGAAATAAAGCTTCCAGCAATTGCAGAAAACATCCCTCCTGGTGAGACAGATGCAATAGGCAGACACAATGGGGATGCACTATGTCCTGAATTGCATTCTTTGGAAGAACTGGAAACGCATAAGCTTGACATGGGGAGCCATAAGTTTGAGGCAATGTACCAACAGTCACCAACGATAGAAGGTGGCAACATCTTTAAACGTGAATGGGTTAAATTCTATGTTCCTAATAGACAAAAGATGACAGAGCTAGGACTAACTGAAAGAGATGTGGAGATACCAGAAAGGCACTTCGATGAACAGGTTCAAGCTTGGGATGCAACTTTTAAGAGCAAAGAGAATGATGACTTTGTAGCAGGTCAGACATGGGCTAGACGTGGTGCCAGGTTATATCTATTACCGCACTGGTGTCATAAGCGCTTATCTTTTACACAAACACTAGATGCCATTAGATCAATGACGCAACGTTATCCACATGCCACAGCAAAACTTGTGGAAGACAAGGCTAATGGTCCAGCTATTATCGATACCCTGAAGAAAGAGATACCTGGTATTGTTCCAGTATCACCTGGAGCGGACAGCAAAGAGGCACGTGCTAGTTCTGTCAGTCCAATATGGGAGGCAGGACAGATATACGTACCGCATCCCTTATGGATACCAGAAATCGATGATTGGCTAGAAGAGATATTCGGATTCCCTAATATGCCACACGATGACAATGTGGATTCGATGGTCTATGCAGTGAGACGGTTAAACAAGAAATCAAATGGTCCATTTATCAGATTTTAGAAAGGAGGCAGATCATTGTTTGGAATAGGTAAAAAAGAAAAGAAAGAAAAGAGAAATAAGACTATCCGCTCTGATGGGATAGATATGAATTCACACCTACCGTATGCAATGCTACATTGGCGATATAGTTGGGATGAGCAAGACTATGACAAGCTCAATAACCAATATAAACATGATGCTATTGCACGTAGAGTGGTGGCCAAACCTGCAGAAGATGCTACACGTAATGGCTGGCGGTTGGTTATTGCAGATGATCCAGATAAACAGGAGACTTACCAGGACGCGCTAGACAAGTTAAGACTAAATGACGTGCTAACTCAACAGCTGATATATCAGCGACTGCATGGTGATGGCTATATTAATGTTGGCGTGAAGGAGATCAACAACGGGAGTTCTGATTTAAGCAAGCCTCTAATACCTGAGAATGTTAAAGACGTAGCATTCGTTCATGCTTTCGGGCAGAATCACATTGAACAATATCAATACAATGATGATCCAACAAGCGACAACTACAAGAAAGAGCAGTCTATTACTATAAGACCTACACAAGCAGGATATAAAACAAATGAGCAAGGGATGCAGATTCCTAATCCAGTCAATTCTAAACCGATCGTGCTAGACAAGAGCCGTTATTTTCACATTACGCTTGATAAATTTGAGGATGATGCCACAGGTACGTCAATAATTACCAGATGCTCTGAACAGTTAAAAGCGATGAACATAGCGCTTGAATCAACGGGCAAAATGTTACGTGAATTCACATTCAAAGTTGTCAAAAGTGACGAATTAGCTAATGAAAATGATGAAGATTTCGATCGTGACTTTAGAAGGCTAACACAGGTTATGGATACTGAGGCAACAGCAGTTATCCACCAAGGCGATGAAATAGTAAAGGTAGCAACACCAGTTAATGGATATGACACATTGCTCAACTTTGTTTGGCAAGAACTAAGTGCTGCATGCAACATCCCTAAGTCAGTGCTGACTGGAGAACAAGCAGGATCTCTGGCAGGAGCAAGCCAAGATGTAGTCAACTACTATGACACAGTCAAATCGATGCAAGAGTCACTACTTAAACCTGAAATAGAGTACATTGTCAGGTTGCTGATGTATGCTGACGATATCGGAAACGGTCAAGAAGATCCAGACGAATTGGATTGGCACATTGAGTTTAACCCATTGTGGTCACCTGATGACAAGACGCAGTCTGAGACGTTCAACAACAATGCAAACGCTGCTTCCACCCTGGTTGGCTCTGCTATTTATGATCCTGATGAGGCAAAGCAGATACTGAATGGTATGAGCAATAATGCTATTCAAGGGATGCAGAACGTTACAAAAAATGACAGCTCTGACAAGCTAACACCAGATCAGGTCAAGCAGTATCTCGATGACATGAAGAAGGCAACTCATGGTAAAAAGACGTAATGGCTATCCGCTAAAATTGGAACGCTGGTATGAACGGAAGATGGATCAGCTAATTAGGAAGTGGCAAAAGCAGGCTAATCAGTTCGTTGATTTACATCTAAAGCAATATGTGACTGGTGGAACCAAAGTATTGCATGATGCTGCTAATGATGATCCTAACTGGGCTAATTCTATTCAGCAATCCTTAAAACTGTTTTCTCTAGCAATGGATGACACACAGGAAGAAAGGACTATTGAGTCGCTGGTTACTAGGTGGCTTATATCGATCAATAACTTCAGCTTGCAGAAAGCTAAGAAGTATACGGTCACTGTGGGCAAAGAAGAAGGCACAATAGCTCTTAATCCTTTGATGGGCGAAACTGTATTGAGCAATTACACTAAGGGCAAAATAGCTGAAAATACAGCCTTAATTAAAACAATGAAGCACAGATATATTGATCAACTGAAAACAGACATATATCAAAACATCAATCATGGAGGTGGTGTTACTGATATTTCACATGCAATTAATTATCGAACAGGGATGACATTACGGCATGCAACATTGATAGCTAACGACCAGACAGGCAAGGCATTGTCACAGCTAGACGCTTACCGAAGTCAGAAGGCTGGCTATAGCAAGTACGTTTGGCGGTCGATGGAAGATGGACGAGTAAGACCTAAGCATCAGAACCTAGATGGCAAGACATTTAACTATAACGATCCTAATGGTGGCGATAATGGACTACTGCCAGGAGAGCCAATACGATGTCGTTGCTATGCCGAACCAGTATAGATGACACTCACTCGAGTGTCTTTTTTTATGCCAAAGGAGGGCAAAAATGGCAGATGATAACAAGAAAACTGATAAGAGTAATAACAATAATGGCAGTACAGGTAGCAATACTGTTAAGCCAAGTGGCACGGCAGTAGCAAGCTCAAATAATGGCAGTGCTAGCACAACTCCAACATGGACTAAGCCAGCTACTGCAAGTGCAGATACCAAGCCAGCACCAACAGCAAATAAAGGAGGTGAGAAGATGGCAAAAGACCCAGAAGGGATGTTTGACTACTCAAAATGTCAGACATACACAGTTAAAAAGGGCGATACATTGTTTGATGTAGCTCAGAAGTTCGAAGTAGTATTGCAACAGCTACGCTATTTTAACCATTTAGACAAGGCAACATGGCGTATTAAAGAGGGACAGACATTGTATATTCCTGTTAAGCCCGTCCATGTGCCGACAGGTAAATAGAGATGCTTACGCGGTATGATACTGCACCTATCGATAAAGTTACACAGGACGCTCAGACAGGTTTTGTTCACATCACAGATGTGCCAATAGCTCGTGTGGGTGTTTTTCCATATCTCAAGGCAGATAGTTCTATTGAAATGGAAGCTAAGCTTCCTGATGAACTATTAAGCGATAGCACAGTTTCTAGTGCTGACAGCAAACCAGTAACTAATGATCATCCCACAGAGTTAGTTAATCAGCAAAATGCCTCAAAATATATGAAAGGGTTCACAGCTGATAATGCACATGTGGATAATGACACATTGAAGGTCGACATGACGATTACTGATGCAGACCTTATTTCAGAGATAAATAAGGGCAAGCAGGAGCTGTCTATTGGGTTTGAGACGGAAATTGTGCCCGAAAAAGGTGAATACAAGGGCATTGCTTACGATTCGGTGCAGAGAAATATACAAATAAACCATGTGGCTGTCGTTAAACATGGTCGTGCTGGTCATTCAGTACGATTAATAGGCGATAGTGCAGAAATGGTTCAACAAGATAATGTTGATAAGAAAGGAAAACAGATGGATACAACAAAGGTGCGCTTAGATGGCGCAGATGTAACAGTTGCTACTGGGGATGCTGACAAGGTTATCAAGTTAGATGCTGACAACTCTGAAAAAGCTAAAAAAATAGCTGAACTTGAAAATGAAATCAAAGAAAAGCAAAAAGAGCTTGATGAACTAAAAGGAAAATCGGATGAAGACAAGAAAAATGTTGATAAAGCTCAGGCTAAGGCTGATGCAGCTGAAAAAGAGTTAGCAGACCTCAAGAAAAAGTATTCTGGGGATGCTATGGACAAGGCTGTTACTGCACGTTTGGAATTGATTAACAAAGTTAAACCTTATGTAGGGGATAGCTACGATTTTGCAGGTAAATCAGAAAAAGAGTTAAAGCTTGACGCTATTAAAGCACTAGATGATTCAGTTGATTTAACTGATAAGTCTGATGACTATATCGATGCTTATTTTGACTCTATGTGCAAGACAAACGACTCAGCACATATTAATGGATACAATGGTCCACAGCCCAATATTGGCAAAGATAGTAATGATTTAGATGAATTAAGAAATAAACGGTACAACTTTAGTAATCAATTTTAAGGAGGTAAAAAGTAATGAGTTTTGGAATACCAGACGGTAGACTATATCACGATAATCCGCTAAGTGCAGGATCAGTTGCAGCTCCTTTTGACTCAACAGCAGTTAACACAGAACATGCTGGAGCTGAAATTGCTTTTGGTGACGCAGTTGTGATTCAGGATGGCAAAGTTATACCAGCAACAGCTGGACCAATTTATGGTGTTGCTTTAAAGAGAACTTATGTTGATGGTGACAACTTGTTTGAAGAAACTATTGAAAACGATAAATGGAAAGTAGGAGAAACTTTAGGTGTTATGAGGGATGGAACTATTTGGGTTCCAATCAGTGAAGATGTTGACCGTGGAGAAAATGCTGCAGTTGACTCTACCGGTAAGTTTAAACCAGCGACAGGAAACGATGTAGTAGTGGGTGTGTTTACTTCAGATGGGGAAAAGGACTCAACAGCAAAACTGCAGACTAGAATTCAATTCGCACCTGATAAAACAGAAACTAATAGTAAATAGGAGGAACTAAATGATTAATTCAGGATTAATTAGTAGCCGAGATTTAATTTATCTTGACAAAATCGTATATAACCCGAAGAGCGCGCCACTAATTGCAGACAGCTTGTTTTCATCAATTCAAATACCAGAAATTTTAAAAGAATATCATTTCCTGGTACGTGATGGTAATGCTTCTGCAGCAGAGTTCACTAATCGTATGACAGACATCCCTGAGGTTGATGAAGGCGTAACAGAGTATTCTGTACCAATCACCAAAAATGTACTGGCACTGTCTTATACAGAAGATGAACTTAAAGAGGCTGCCGTGTTAGGTATTGACTTATTGGCAGATAAAGCAAGTCTGGTTAACCGTGGACTTGCTGAACGTAAGGACAAAATCATTTTTAACGGATTAGAATCCAAAGGCATTATCGGTTTAACAAATACTAATACGGATAAAACAGGCTTCCAACAAATTAATGCAGAACAAACATTTGCCGAATTTGGCACAGATACTGAAGATGGGGCTCTCAAGTTACGTAATTTCTTGAAAGATGCAATTAGCAAGATTACGCACTTAGTCGGTTATGCTGATTCAAAACCAACATTGCTACTTCCGCAGGCAGAAATTGATGAGTTGGAACGTCCTTTCAATAAGTACAATCCAGACAAAACAGTTAGATCAATGATTGAGCCATGGTTGTCAAAGATTGTTGCTGTGCCAGAACTTGAAGGCAAGTATTGGCATGCAAAGAACTCACATTTGGCTGATAGAAATAAGGATATGGGTATCTTATGTTTAACAGACCCTGATATTGCTCAAATTCCCGTTGCTTACAAGGTACAACGCCAACCAACAGAATATCATAATATGGTCACTAAAATTCCGTATAAGGAAAAGCATGGTGGTTTGGCAGTCCGTTATCCTTCAGCATTCGTTCAACTACTGAACATCAACTAGAGGTGTTTTATGAATGCCGATGTTAAGCCAGATGATTTAAAAAAGCTGGCACCAAGCTTAGTATCAGATATCCCCGAAGAAAGCATTACTGCGTTAATTAGTAATGCTTATTTAATTGCGCTAGGAGATCACTTCCCAAAAAATTTGACAATCGATGACGAAGTGATGCCTGTGCGGAAGATGGCAACAGAATACATGGCTCTGCACCTGGTGTCGACAGAGGGTAAGTCCGGTCAGGGAATTGTCTCTGAGAAAGTCGGTTCTCTGGAGCGACATTATAGTGCAGCAGTTAACACAGACTGGCTTAATGGCTCTCCTTGGGGGCAGGCTTATCTGCGACTATACAAGCAGTATGGTGGCAGTAGGAAAAGCAGATATGCGGTGATTCAGCATTGACATTAGAAAAAAAGGGAGACTTCGGCTTTGAGAAAATCGAAAAGGAACTGAGCTACCTGAAACAGAACCAAGTAGCTGTTGGCTTTTTTGGCGAAGATGACAGTCTCCTATTAACGGTGGTAAGAGCTAACGAGTATGGAGCGCACATAGTTCCTAAGAACACTAAGTATCTTTGGGTACCTTCAAGTAATGCAATCCATCGCTATGGCAAAACTGTCCGTGCGAGGGATGTTAAAGGGCTGTTTGTGCCTAAGGGCAAGCATGTTGCATGTGTCCTTGAAAACGGCAAGCCAGTAGTTTATTTCTACCTGATGTCAAAATCCGACATACCAGCACGTCCTTTCTTGCGCAAATCGTTAGATGAAAACAAGAAAAAGTACGGTGAAATCATTAAAGCGGGCATCGAAGATATTCTTTACAACAATGGCACAGGCAAAAAACTGTTATCTAAGCTAGGCATTACTGGTGTGGCAGATATTAGGCGGACATTGACCAGGTGGACCAAGCCAGGCAACGCCCCATTGACCATTGCCAATAAAAAGGGGCAGAACGATCCATTGACAGACACTGGTGACTTGCCAAAACGAGTTACCTGGAAGATTATCCCGATAGGAGGCAAGGATGAGTAGTTTTTATTTGTCATTTAAAGACATGCTGAAAGACTTCGGAGTAGACATTAAAGTCTACCCCTATAAAAGCCCAGCAGATAAGCCCCATTACCACTATGTGGGAGGGATAAAAGTTCCTGATTCCGATGGTGAAGAAGTCGAACCTGAACTGCGTCATGAGCCTGTATTGCCTGTCAGCGATATGACAGCTATGATGCCTCAGTTCTTGCCAGGAGGAATAATGCAACAGGGAGACCTGGTGTGGTATTCAACAGGAGTTTATCCAGAAAATACCAGGGTTGAAGTACCCTCACAAGGAGGGATGTTTAGAGTTATGCCTTTCTCGAATTACAAGGATTACTCAGATGTCATTATCTACGAACTAAAAGGGGATGATAAGCATTCAGGAGACTAAACTACCAGAATTAAGGGATCACTATTTAGTCCAATATATTCTGGGCAAGATAGTAAACCATGTGTGCAACTGTGAGCTAGTTGAACAGAACAATATTGACGAGATGGAAGATTATCCTTTTGCTACATTTAATTGGATTACGCTTAATAATCCGACAACAAGCGACTGGCTGAGAGATCATCCCCAGTATGTCTGCACTATGCAGGTTGACATCCATGCTACGACTTCAATTGAAGCATTAGAGTTAGCTGGCAAGCTTTACACTGCACTACATGAAAGCCCTTATGCTAGGGCATTTAAACAGGCACAGATCGTGCCACAGAAAATAACTAATACGAGCAATCGTACCACATTGTCAGGTATCAATTACGACAATGACTATGGCTTTGATTGCTCGTTTTTAGTTAACGGAAATTTCACATTTCAAGAAGAAGACTTGCAGTTTGACTTTGACGAACAAGATATCGAGTCAATTAATGCTGCAGGTAACGCTAAATTGACAGACGGAACTGTCACAAACAAATAAAGGAGGAAAACATGGCAAACACAATAGTAGCCTACGATAGACCGAACGATATTGACGTTGTGATGTCTATTGTGAGACCTAAGCCTACAGTTGGTTTAGGCAATTTGTTAATCATTAATCAATTATCAAGTGCGCCAGCACAAAGTGGCTCTGGCAATACCAGCGCACCAACGGATCAAGCAGAAACACCATCGGACAGTATTTCAGAAGAGGAAAGACTGGATGGTTTGCTATCACGCAAAACTGATACAGCCACTGGTGCTGTGTACCGTGAATATGCGTCATTAGACGCAGTAAAAGTCGATTACTCAGAAAACGAAGATGTTATGGCTAAGGCAGAAGCATATTTTGCACAAGAATACCACTCAGATCGGGTAGCGATTTTGGATATACCTAGTGGAAAAGAGCTGGATGCATTAGGTGCATTCTGGTTCTTCAATTGGACATTTGCAGTAAGAGCTAAAAGCGATGATCAACAATCTGAATTGACTTTGCTTTCTAACATTTTCGAAGCTAACAAAGATCATTTTTTGGTTATCCAAACCAATGATGTATCGGCTTTAGTTGCTTTACAAGGTCAAAACTACACTATTGGCTTAAAACATGACACAGCTGAGGCAATGGATGCAGCTTTTGTTGGCGAAATTGCCACACTGCCAGTTGGCTCAGTTACATGGAAGTTTAAGACTCTTAATGGCATTACGCCTGAAAGCCTAACAGCCACAGAGCTAGTTGGTATCAACAAGGTCAATGCTGTCGCTTATACAACTGTATTTGGCAAAGACCAAACTACCGAAGGCAAGACGCTGTCTGGAGAATACATTGATACAGTGCATGGCATTATCTGGGTTAAGAACAACATGGAATCAGCAATGGAAAAATTGTTGCAGAACAATGGCAAAGTTCCATATAGCCAAGTTGGCATCAATTTGGTGCTGGGTGCAGCAACTCAAGTTTTAAACAAGGCGTATGAGCAAGGCATAATTCAAGCCGATGCTAATGGCAAGGCAGACTTCTCAATTAGTGCAACACCTAGAGAACAACAATCTGCACAAGACCTTTCTAATCGTCATTATGGTGGTTTGAGTTTCACCTACCATGCATCAGGTGCAATTCATACCCTAACAGTTCACGGAACAATTGATTCAGACACTATTTTGCAATAAAGGAGGATAAAACATGTCACAAAATTCAGTATTAACAGGTTTAGCCACTAAAACTTATAATGCGGCTGATACCGTTGTTATGGTAGATGGCCATCAATTGTACGCTTATGGCGAAGACACAATGTATACGGCAGACTATGATAACGACACTATTACCGTTAAACAAGACGCACAGGGCAACGGTTTTGCCTCAAAAAATGCAAAGCATGGCGGAACAATAACGCTTAATATGGTGGAAACATCACCAGCAGCTAAACTCCTGCATGAATTAGCAGAGACCGGAAACTTCCCAGTCGATATTGTAACCTCATCAATTCATATATCTGCAATGCACTGTTGGATTGCCAAAAAGCCAACCTCAACTGGTGGCGCTGAAGCGTCCAATCAAGCTTGGCAGATAAAGGCTCTGTACATGGATGAAACACCACTCGTTGATGAAATGTAAGGATTGTTAGTTAATATAAGCCCTGATGGGATGCACAGTAACAAAGGAGATAAATTTAAATGGCAACTACAAAAAAATCAGAAACCAAAAAGACTAATTCGGAACTAGCACTTGAAGCTCATGCTAAACAGAATTCGGCAAAGAAGAAGGCAGAGTCTTCAACAATTGCAAATATGATGGGAAAGACACAAGATTTTGTTATCTGTGAAGGTACCTCAAAAGAATATACAATTACACTACAGTATCCAGGTGCTGCTAGGGCACTAGAAATCGAGGACATTGCTGGAACAGGAAAATCAGTTGGAGATATTGCTTACAGCACTTTGATGGAGGAGGCTATTAAAGACGTAATCGTTATGCCTAAAGTCCAATCTATTGACAGTTACTGGAATTCCCACGCTGGCTTAGCTGAAGTTGCAATAACGGTATTATCCTTTCTTAACGCAGGGATTGAAGGCAACTTATAGTCAAGCCCAAGTTAAGAGAAAAGCTGATGCACTTGAGCGTCAGCTACGTCTAGTAATGCATGGTGTTCCCCTAGAACTAGTTGATCATGCTACAGGTGATCAATTGTTGGTTATGGAAGAAATAGTTAACAGGGATATCGAAATTCAATATAAAATAAAGGAAGCCGCCACAAGCAATGGTATTGGCATTGCATTTGGCGGAAAAAAATAAACAGAATGAGGGATGAGGCCATTCAATAAATGATGGCTTTTTATTTTGCAAAAATTTAGAAGAAAGGAGGATGGTTAATGGCTAGTAATCACGAAGGATATAGCTTAGATGTTAATGTTGATTTTAGTGAACTTGAAAAAGCTAATAAGGCCACAGGTGCATTATATGAAGCTCTCGGTAAAGTTAATCAAAAGTTCTCTGGGATGCACGTCCCTGACGGTATTCCCAGAGAAATCAATAATATTAACAGTGCCACTGCTTCATATGTCAAAAGACTGGAGTCAGAGGGCAGAATTCATCAAGCTAATACCGAGCGTGTTAAAGCTTATCAAGCAGCTGTTTCTAGCCTCACTTCTAAGCAAAAAAGTTTAGAAATTCAGTTAAGCAAAATTGCTGAAAAATCAGGTGTAGCAAGTAGTGCTTATCAAAAACAGCAAATTAGAATTAATGAGACCGCAACAGCTGTTAATAATCTTAATTCTAAAATTCAAAATCTACGCCCAACAGGATTTAACAGACTAGTCAGTGCTACTAAAAAGGTAGATGATGCTACTGAAAAAATGAAGTCCAAGCTGCATAGTGTATGGGCTGATATCAAAGGTGGTGCAACTGTAGCCGCAGGCGCAATTGGTGCAGTTGGTGCAGCTACTATCTCTGGTGCAAAAAAAGCTGGTGATCTGCAACAGACCTACAAAGAAATAACTAACCTAGCTACTCTAGGCGGTGAAAAAGCTAAAGAGGTTACTAAATCCGTAATGACCATGCAATCACAGGGTCGTGACATGTCTATAAAGTATGGTAAATCTCAGTCAGCTATTGCAGAAGGTTATGAAGATTTAGTAAAACGTGGCTACACCACAAAGCAAGCAATTGGAGCCATGGAAAGTGAGTTACAGGCATCTGTAGCTTCTGGTGACAAGTTTGCGGATGTAACTACGGTTTCTTCACAAGTTATAGATTCATTTGGATTAAGAGCTAAAAATACGACCAAAATGCTTAAAAATACCAAAATGGCAGTTAACGAGCTGGCATATTCAGCTGATGCAACGTCAACCGGGTTTTCAACAATTGGTATTGGTATGTCATATGTTGGTGCCGCAGCTAAAGCTCTTAATGTTTCGTTAGCAGAAACAGCGTCCGCAATGGGCGTTCTTTCTAACAATGGATTAGAAAGCGATAAAGCAGGTACTGGACTTAGATCAGTAATTAATGGTATTGGTAATCAAGTAAACCTAATTGGCAGCAAAAAATCTATTTTTGATCGAATAGGTGTAAAAAGATCAGATATAGTAGATGCTCGTGGAAAAATTAAGCCACTATCTCATGACCTTTCAGTAATTTATAAACAAATAAAAGCTCATAGTAAAGATACTGTTCAATCAAATGGATTTTTTAAATCTATTTTTGGAGCGACAGGACAGCAAGCAGCAATAATTCTTGCGAAAAACACAAAAGAATTAAAAGAGTTAACCAATAGTACGCAAAAAGCAGGTAGTAAAGGTAACTATGTTGCACGTCTTGCAGCTAAGAATGGACAAACTGCAAAAATGCAGGTTGCTAAGGCTAAGCAAGCAATATCCGCCTTCCAAGTTGAAATGGGAGCTAAGTTCTTGCCTGTTATAAACAAAGCGGGAAATAAGCTGGCCAAATTTTTAACGACAAAAGATGGCAAAAAATTTGAGAAAAATGTGGCTGGTGGAATTAGCAAAGTTTCTGACGCTTTGATTAATTTTATGGATTGGTCAACTAAGCACACTGGCACACTTAAAACTATAGGTGGAGCTATATTAGCCGGATATTCGGTAAGCAAAGGCATCAAATTTATCAATTTTTTAGGTGATGCTAAGAAAGCGTTAGAAAAAATCAGTACTGCTAAAGGCCTAGTTGGCAATGGCTCTAACTTTACTCCGCTGAATGGGATGATGAAATCGGCTCATTCAGCTGGAGGGTTTAAAGGTCTTACCACAGCAGGAAAAATTGGAACTGGTTTAGCAGGAGCAGGTGTCGCAATAGATGCAGGCTCTGAATTTGTCAATGCTTTTAACGATCGTCATTCAGCTGACAAGCGTAGCCAAGATATCGGCAAGGGCATTGGCTCTGGCATTGGTGGTGGTATTGGTCTCTGGTTTGGCGGACCCTTAGGCGCAGCCGTTGGCTCCCAAATTGGCAAAGTTGTCGGTGGCTGGGGTGGCCAAGCGGTTAACAAGTTCACCAAAGGCTGGCAGGCTAATAAACCACCTAAAAAGTTTTGGAGCCTAGAAAACTTAGGCTGGTCAACTCATGACATGGTCAAAAAGACTGGCAAGGCAGCAGGTCAAGCTGTTAACAGTCTTAAAAAAGGTTGGCAATCTAAAAAGCCACCTAAGAAGTTCTGGTCTCTAGAAAACCTAGGGTGGACTTCACATAATTTGTGGAACAGGACAGTCTATGGTACAGCAATTAATGCTGGAAAAGCTCTAACCAAGGGATGGCTGGCTAAGAAGCCACCAAAGAAGTTCTGGTCACTTGAAAACCTCGGCTGGTCAACCAAAAACATGTTTAATGGCTTTATGAAAGGAGTAAAAAGTGTCATTGGTTGGTTTAAAGACCAATGGCATGGACTTACTTCTTGGTTCGATGACAAGAAACAAGGCTTTGACAAATGGGCTGGTGGTGTTGGCAAAGCTATTGGGAATTTCACTAAGCCAGCTACTAAGTCAGTTAAAGCACATGCTCGAGGTGGGCAGATTAGGTCTACCCACACTGCCCTTGTTGGAGAAGGTGGAGCAGAGCTGGCATATACCGTTAATGGTGGCCATGCTCGTATTCTAGGCGCTAATGGTCCTGAAATAGCCAAAGTTCATGCTAATGAGCATATCCTTAATGCCAAAGATACCCACAAGGTATTGCATGGTGGCTTAGGTCAAGGATATGTTCTTAAAGGATATGCTAACGGGAATACTAATCTCAATAAAGTAGCTAAAAATACTACTTCCTCATGGGCAAAGATAACAGCAGAAACTGGCAAAGAGACTAAAAAGACACGTGTACGTACAGTTAAGGACTACACCACTATGCGCAAAGGTGTCCACTCTCAGATGGACAACCTGCACGATGGCACCATTAGTTTAGCTAAATCAACATCTAAAGGCTTTGGCAAAGCACTTGACAAGATGAAAGGCTATGCCAAAGATGCCATGCAAGACACGATTGATCAGATTAACCGTGGTATTAGTGGTATTGACAAGGTCCTAAGTCAATTTGGCGGTAACGCCAGCGTCATTAAGCCTGTTAAGTTTGCAGCAGGTTCAAATGGACGCTTAACGCACAACACGCTGGCTATGGTTAACGATGCCCAGTCAGGTCCACGTCAAGAGGCAATTGTCAAAGGTTCTGGCGATATCTGGATTCCTCGTGGCAATAACCGTATTCTTCCACTTGAGAAGAACGATGCTGTCCTAAATGGTACGCAAACACAAAGCCTAGCTAATAGCTGGGGGATGCCACACTTTGCTAAAGGTAGTGGAGTGTCCACCAGCTTTTTGAAAAAGTTAGTTTCAAGAGGCAAAGCAAACCCTGCTAAGAGCTTTGCCAATATGTTCTCAAGCAAGCTTAATCGAGGAAAGATTGACATAACGGCTGGCACAGTTGACCTAGCTAAAAATTCAGGTACAAAATATGGTGTGCCGTGGACTAATGCAATGTGGACTGTTATTGACAATGCTATTGGCGCAGGAAATGGGCATGGCGGTAGTCGTGAAGCATTTCTGAAATACGCAGAAGCAACATTCAGCGGTGTAAGATACGTCATGGGTGCTGCTTCAAAAATGGCAAGCGACTGCTCAGGCATGGTAATGCAGGCATTGCGTCACTTCAACGTCAATATTGGTCGGTCAACGGTCGATATGCAACACTCAGGTGGTACTGAATATTTAGGTAAGTCATTGTCTAAGACAGTACCTGGTGATCTTGTTATCTTTGGTCATGGAACTGGAGCAGCAGGACACGTGGGTATTATTAAGAACCCACAAACTGGCACCATGTTCAACGAGACGCCACCTAGTGCACGTGTATCACGGATATCAGACGATACCTCAATGGGCTATGGTTTCTACCGTGTCAAAGGTCTGCATGATGCTTCTGCCAAGTCTAATAATGCAAAGCCGTCAGGAAGACTGATGAGTTTAGCTAAGAGTCAGCTTGGTGCAGGTGCAATTAAGTGGATCAAGGATAAGCTTGGCGATGAAGGAGCGCTCGGAGCTAACATTGGCGGTGAGGGTGTTCAACGTTGGGCAGGTACAGTTAAACGTATCTTAGGGATGCTTAACTTGTCTACATCAAAAGGCATGGTCGACAAAGTTTTGCGCCAAATTCAGACAGAATCAGGAGGCAATCCTGCAGCCAAACAGCCAGGAGCTGATCCTGACGGTGATGGTTCAGGTCCAGCACTGGGACTGATGCAAACTAAGCGTGCTACGTTTAATGCATACAAGCGCAAAGGTGCAGGCAATATCTTTAACGGTCCCGACAATATCTATGCAGGTTTAAATTATGCAAAACATAAGTATGGCTCTGATCTTTCAGCATTAGGCAATGGCCACGGTTATGCTGAAGGTGGTAATCCTCCTGTTGGACAGAACGTGCTTGTTGGTGAAAAAGGACCAGAAATTGCAAGATTTAAAGAGCCGGTTCACGTCTACTCTAACAAACAATCCAAGAATTTTGGCTTAGACCGAGTTTTGCAAAAAGTTAAAATCAAAAAGCCTAAATCTGTGGGAATGTCACCTAATGTCACTATTAACATTAACGGCAATATTTCATCAGAAAGTGATGCCAGAAAGTATGCTGATATCATTGATAGAAAGATTGCACAGTATTTCGAAAATATCGGTTTAGACTTTGGATAGTTCAAATAGAGGTGGCTTAAGTGCTGCCTCTTTTTGGATGAATGGAAAGGAGTTTGAATGTGTCCTATAAATACAAGCTAGTTACTGTTAAATCTTCAACTTCGACCAAAAAAGCTAAAAAAGCAGAAAGTAAAGCTAAAGCAGCCTTGAAAAAAGCTGAAAAGAAGAAAAGCAAGTCTGACAAGGCAGTCAGAGAGCTAAAAAAAGTTCCGAAAAATGAGTCTGCTGGAGCTAAGGCTACACGCTTGGCAAAGCTAAAAAAAGCTGAGAAGCGTAAAAACGCTGATGACAAGAATTATCAACGCAAGAAAAGTGCGCACACAAAGGCATCTTCTAAGCTTTCAAAGCTGAACAAGAAAAAGAAGCAGAAAAAGTATGATGACAAGATCGCATCTAAGTTGGAAAAGCACGATAGCAAATGGACTAATGAGGGCAAGTGCGCCATTTATCCCACCAATGCAACCAAGCATGGTACTAAGATTATCTATATTTTGCCTTCTGATAATGAGAATGAGAGCAATTCAGTAAACGTTACCTCATGGCCAGTAGACAAAGGCACTCCAAGATCTAGCTATGCGAGGATGTCTGATCGTGGGATAACAGTTGAAGGTATTTTAAAAGGCAAAAATGGTGATAATGCGCACGACAAGTACGTTACTTTAAGAAAATGGGCAGAAGACTGCGTGGAGCTGTCATATCGTGGAGGCATTGTTTATTACACGCATCTTATAATATCGGGATTAAATAAAGATAACCCGGGGTTAAAAGATGACCTGCACGTGTCTATTACTTTTAAATATGTCACTGCAGCCTCCATTTCCACAAAGTCAGGGAAAAGCAAAAAGTCGGCTAAGGCTTCCAAGTCCAAATCGGGCAAGCGTACTAAGAAGTATACTGCGTTGACTATTAAGCCAGGAGATACGTTGTGGGCTTTGTCTAAAAAATATGGCAAGTCAGTCAAATGGCTCGCTAAGGTTAACAAGATCAAGGATCCTAATAAGATCTATGCAGGTAAGAAGATAAGGGTTAGGTAGAAAAATATGAGAGATTACATTGATATAGATGTCGATGATCTGCCTGATATCTTTGACATTAATATAGTTGATGAAGAGTACGTTATGCGTGTCGATTATAATCGCTTTGCTGATTTCTACACCATAACAATCCAGAAGAATGGCGAAACACTGGTTGAGCAGGAGCCGTTAATATTAGGTCAGCTTGTTGGCATCGATATTCCCGATCCACGCTTGCCTCGTGTTGACATTAGAGTAATGGATGAGACAGGACAGGCAGCAGATGCAGGTAGGGGAAGCTTTGGCGAAAACGTCAGGCTCTACTTTGATGTGGTTGATCCTAATGGGTCTGAAACAGTTGATCCTACAATTGAACCCTTAGGTTATGATCCTGATGAAACAGCTGATGATGAGACGGATGAGGAAGTGTCATATTAATGGCTATAGTTACGAAAAACCCTCACATGTGGTTTGTTGTTGAAAACAGTAGTGGTGAAAAACAAACATTGCTCAACGAGCAGAAGTTCGAAAAAAATTATCCGTTTATTTTTACTGCTCCTTTTTCGGATACACCAAGCCCGCAAGACAATACCGTAACTATTTACAATATGAGCAAAGAACACGATGCTTTTTACAAAAAAAAGCAAAAGGCTTTGCTCTATTTTAATTGGGGTACCAGCAAAAAGCTAATTGCCGAAGGTTTTATTTCTAAAGTAGAAAAAGGTCAAAGCGATGGTGTGACAACATCTAAGATTGTTACTTTCACAGAGGGTAAAGATTACAACAATCTACAAGCCCGAAAGTTAAGACTTAAAAAGACGAAAAAAATAAACAAATATAAAACGGTAAAAACCAATGTTCCGGGACATTATAAAACTTATAAGAGCGGTAAGAAAAAATGGATTAAAGCAACTGTTAAGAAAAAGCGTATAAAAACACGTGCGACTAAAACAGTTATGGTTAATAAGACCTATCGTAAGGGTACTAGTTATAAGAAACTGATCCAAGGTGTTGCTGCACAGGCTAACGTAAAGCTTGCCAAGATTGAGCTGGCCAAGAACCCAACTATTAAGAAGTCATACACAGCAAAGGGCAAACCTTTGACACTCTTGAAGCAACTCGTTAAGAAAACTGGTTCAAAAATGACTTATGTCAGAGGCAATCTTGAAATTGTGAATCCTAAAAGCAAAAAACGTTCGTGGATTGTGATTGATGATGATGATCTGATACAGCCACCAACTCTTAGCGAAGATACAGACAAGGATAATGCGTGGGAAATTATTACGCCACTTATTCCAGAAGTAACTACCAATGTGGGTGTCAAGATGAAGAGCAGGTTTCTTAAAGGTTCGTTTTACGTAAAATCAGGGGAGCACTCTTTTGATGGAGACAATCCCCAGACGCAGATGTCAATTATTAAAATATAGGAGGAGCAAGTATGGCTAATGCACACATAGCAGCTAAGGATGCAGTTTACCAAGGGATGCGCAACTTTAAAGAAGCAATTATGTCTGAAATAGAGTGCGCTCAGATTGCCAGGGTAATCAGCTATGATGATAAAAAGCATGTGGCAGACATACAGCCCTTAGCTGTTGGTCTAGACGGTCAACAGTCCGCACAATATCTTGACGTGCCAGTGTCTGCCAATTGCTACTTGATGGACGAGTTTATTGACAGTCTTAAATCAGGAGAAGCTTGGCTTAAGCAGAACGGTATAAGTTTACCTAAGAAAAAGGTGATGAAAAAAGGAGCCATTGTCGTGACAGTAGTGCTAGACAACGATAGCACCAACTGGGATGGCTCGGGCAATGCCTTTGATACAGATACCTCAAGATCACATGATGCCAATGACGCTATTGTCATTGGTGTTTTAGGGGGCGATATTTTTTGAGAGATTTGAAAGTTGACGACCATGGGGATTTGGTCATTGATCCTGTCACTCACGATTTACAAACAGTTGATGGGATAGATGAAGTCTCACAAAGAATAAAGGCTACTCTATCTATTCATCTAGGGGAGATGGTTAATTTAGATCCCGATCAGGGAACTGAATACACTAACTTTTTTGTTAAAAATTTCAAAAAAAATATCGCCCAGACTGATATTGCTGATGCGATTGAGCGGAACGTTCCCGAAGTTAATGAGTTAACAGATGTTACTTTTGAGAAACTACCAGAACGTGGGTTAAAAGTTGAGTTTAAAGCTAATGTAACTTTGGATGATGGTACAAACGAAACAGCAGAAGGGGGTTTAAATATTGGCGATTAAATTTGGAATAACCGATAAGGGCTTCATTTCTCCAACCTATGAAGAGTGGCTAGATTCAATCAAAGACGATTTTAAATCGAGGTTCGGGGATGATATTGCATTGTCTTCAAACTCAAATTTTGGCATAATTGCTGAAATGTTTGCCTGGAGACTAACCGAGATAGCACAACAGCTTGAGCTGGTATATTATTCAGGCTTTTTTTCAACCGCTAGTGATACGGCTTTGGACAGATTAGGAGCAAATATCGGAGTTGCCAGGAAGATTGCAACCAAGTCGCACGTCCAAATAGTTATTCAAACTGATGGCGAATATCTCATACAATCTGGCGAAGAGTTCGAAACAGATGATGGTATCATTTTTGAATTAACCGATGATGTAATTACGGTAAAGGACAAAGATGGCAATTGGACTGGCACAGGAAACCTAGAATCAGAAGAAACAGGCAAGATGAACAACGTACTGGCTAACACAGTTACCATTGTTTCCAATCCAGATGATACTATTCTTGATGTTACTAATCCTGAACCAGCAACAGATGGTGAAGATGATGAAACTGATGAGGACTTCCGTAAACGGTTGATAATGGAGAACGCTGCAAAAGAAGGTCCAACGAGAAATGGTATTAGGTCTGCATTGCTCAATTTGCCAGGTGTTAGGGATGCAGACGCAGTAGATAACGATAAGGATGAAGTTGACGAGTATGGCAACCCACCATACACTGTTCATGTTTATGTACTAGGTGGTAACGACCATGATATAGCTCAGGCTTTAAACGACCATGTTGCAGCTGGTACTACTTTAACTGGGTCAAAAGCCATTAACATTGCGGACGAAAGTGGCGTGGTTAAGACAATTAAATTTGATAGTGCCACTGAAAAGCCAATATTCGTTAGGGTAAATGTTAAAACCAATATATCTTGGAATAGTGACGATAATATTGCTGATATTAAGGCTGATATTGCAGAAAAGATTAATAGCCTAGAAATGGGACAGACAGTCTACTTAACCAAGTTATATTCAAACGTCTATGACAAATCAGGGGTTGAAGAAGCCACTATTCAGATAGGGACATCAAAGGACAGCTTAGGCATTTCAGATATTAACACTAAGCGCTTTGAGGTACCCGTCTGTGACGCTGACCATGTGGAGGTGGTAGTTGATGGTTGATGATACCAATGCAATTTCTCCTACCAGTACTGATGAACTATTAGCAGAAGTATCTCAGTATTGGGCTAACTACAATGGCTCTAACCTGTGGCAGCTAATAGATGTTTTAAATAAGCCAATGACTGACATCAGTGCAACGGCTCAGCAAGTTGAAAATTACCGTGAAATAAATGTTGCCAGTGGTTCAACTTTGGATTTGTTTGGTGAAGACTTTAAAGCTAGCAGGGTAAATCATGATGACGAACTCTACCGCTTTTTAATTTATATCAAATCTTTAGTTGCAAAATCTCAAGGTACTGTACCTAGTATTGTTAACATTTCTGAAACAGCTTTGCAAAAAAAGCAAGGAGTCAAAGTGTTTCAGAATGGAGTACGTCACATAATTATTCAGATACCACTTAGCAAAGTCGATAGTCTAAAAACTGAACGCTTAATATTGGAAAACCTCAAGGAGCTAGTCGCTCTGGGCATCTGGTTAGATAAAATCAGCTTTGATACAAGAACTGACGCATTGCAATACCTGGGGGCAACTACAACAATTACTGAAAAAGTTAATTTAGTAGCAGAATAGAAAGGAGATATAAATGCAAGGATATGGACACACTTTATTTACTGCTGAAGGTAGTAAAATGCTAACAGCAGTGGATGGCGCTAAGGGAAAAATAACCTACACAAAGGCAATCCTTTATGCTCAAGACATAAAAGGGATGTCCGATGATGAACAGCGAGCATTAACATCGATTGATGACGAGCAGATGTCGACTCCAGTAGTAGTTACCGATATCAATGACAACACGGTTACTGTTTCGGCAAGTTTTAATAATGCAAAATTAACTAAAGATATTACATTTAATTCTATTGGTTGGTTTGCTAAAACAAGCGTAGACGACCAGGAGAGACTCTTAGCTGTCACACCAAGCGATGCTGAACAGACTATAGTAGCTGGTTCCAGTGGTGCTTCAACTTCAGCATTGGACATTAACATGGCATTTGCACGTAGTGACAATGCAACAGTCGTTATCAAGCCAACAGAAACAGGTTTAATCAGCCAAACGCAGCTGGATGCAGCAATTAACCAGGTTAAAATCAATCTTGAGGCTGAATTTCCTACTGTGATAAAAGATGCGGTTAGTCAAATTAGCAATGACATTAAAAGCCTTACCGCGCTCAATAGCGATAGTGGCAATAATATTTACAATACGAAAATTAACCTTGATACCTTTTCTACTGTAGGGATAAGCAAGTTTCTTGGGTGCCAATTACAGTCTGATGGCGCAATGGCAGACTTTGACTCAACACAAGGCAATTTATATGGTTGGATATTTGACGTGCCAAAGTGGAATGGTGCTCAAACGTACGAGCAAATTGTCTACATCAGCGACTACGGTCAAGGGAGCCTAACATACGTGCGCACCAAAGCTGATGCGACCAGTAAGGAAGACTTTCTCAAAATTGCATCTGACAAAGATTTAGGCAAAATCCATACCATTTCAAATCCAATTTTAGAAGATAATAAAATTAACCCTGATTCGCTCACTGAACCAGGGATTTATTTTTCAAAAAATGGTTTAAATTTTGATAAATCAAAAATACCAGATGGCTATCGTATTGATGGCAAAACTTATGTAGCTGTCCTTGAGGGTGATAATCCTGACAACTCTATTAACTATTATCAGCAATTCATGTTTCAGGCAACTAAATTTAATTTTGAATGCTGGTACAGAGCTGGTTATCAATATGGCACTAATGCCTATTACACTGTCAGCTTTACCAATCTTAAAAACATCTACAGCCCGTTAAAGCAAATTAGCGTTAATGGCGGTACAGCAGTTGGTCCTGACGATAAGGGCATTGCTAATATTACTGTACCTGATCCTGATTTAAGTGGATATGAAACAAAAGCCGATGCTAAATCAGCACATGATAGCTTGCAGACTACTATTAATAAGCTACCAATATCATCGATGCAGAGTGATATTAGTACAGCTTTAAACAGAATTTCAGCGCTCGAAAATAAAGAAACTTATCATTATTCAAACTCGATAAGCGATGCAAAAACTTATTCAGCAAATAATCCAGATGTTTTAGTTAGCTCGAATTAAGGAAGTGATGAAATGTTAGATGAAATGAATGATGGTAATGGTCACCTAATCAACCATTTATTTTTCAGAGGTCGGCAATTTGACCTTAACCACGATGGGCTAGTTGGCAAAAGTATGGTTATGAACAATGGCAATATTTCTAGTTATTATACCATTACATTAAAAAATGATGATGGTACTGTTTCGCAAGAATATCCATATAGCACACAGAATGATCCTACACAGACAGTCAAAATTATTGCTTTCCGTATAGGAAGTGCTAATGATACTTTTCCAAGCTTATGGTTAAAAGGAAACGTTATAACTCAACATAATGCTACAGGGGCACCATATTGGGTTGAGGCTAAATTGATAACAATTTTATAAAAGGAGAAAATTATGGCAGACGAAACAACTAATACTAATAATAGCGAAAATACAGAGAAAAATTGGCAAGATGTGTCTAATGCTCTAAAACAGCGTATTGACAAGAACAGCCTGTGGGTGCAGGTTGGATATATTTCTAATGACAAAATCGACTGTGAACCGATCTTGCTTTCAGAAAAACATAATGATAATTTCTGGCCAGTAATCGTTGAAGAGCCACCAGTTAATCTAGTACATCCAAAATGGGATTATTCAAACCATAGATGGGTTGAGCTAGAAGCTGAAAGCAATAGCTCACGATTAACTGACGTTGAAAAATCGATTCAAGATTTAAAACAATCAGACAAGCAGGTAACTAAGGATAACACTGATATTAAGGATGCACTTAGCGGTATTGCTAAGGGACAGGCTGAAATGCTGAAACTAATCGGCAGTGCAACGAGCCCTAAGGCTCCAACTACTACCGATAGCAAACAGAATGGAGGCACTACTAATGCTTAATGATATTTATAGAGCGCTAGTCACACAGTTTTATGAGGCTAAAATGTATGGTAAAGCTGATGTGGCTTATTTTGTGCAGTTAGGTTGGTTAACAGATAAAGATTACCAAAAAATAACGGGTGATAACTATGTTGCGCCGACTTTGTCATAATATTGATAATAATTTTGAACAGTTTCTAGGTGCAACAGGTATTATTGCGATTGGAGTTTCTTTATGGGTCGATCGCAATTATTTTTTCTGGCCACCAGAATTAACACAAGCAATGAATGACCAAAGATTAGACCTTATTATCACCATTTTAGGATTTGGACTATTAGTAATGGCCATAACTGGCAATCGAAGTAAGGCTTGGGTACAAATATTTTTAATATTATGTGGATCAGTAATATGCATGTTAGCATTTACGCAAATTTGGCATGCTAATTTAGCTGGTCAGACGCAAATGGCACATACTGTTATTGGCGATGTGTTGATTTTTATCCTCATAATTAGAGCAGCTTGGAAAAGTTAAAGGGGTGGTTTGGTGAACTTTTTTGTCAGCGCAGTGAGTGTAATAACTGCTCTGATTGGAGCTATAACTACATTGCTTGCGTCACTTCATACCACACACCATGAAAACTATGGAGATAAATTTAAAACGCTGCAACAAGAACGGGATAATCTTGCTGAAGATTATGAAAACGAGCGAAAAAGACGCATAGAACTTGAAGAAAAATACGAAAGATTAAAGAAAAAGTTAGAGGACACTAAGTAGTGTTCTTTTTTTATTGAAAGGATTTAAAAAAATGAGTATTAGTGAAGTTTTAAATTTAGGATATTATGGTCTAATTGCCTTAGCTATTGTTGTTTGGATTGGTTTTAAACTTTACAGCCTAAAACACACTATTAAGAATAAGTGGCTGGCACAGATACCTGATTTAGCTGCAGCATTTGTTCATCAAGCCGAAACTACCAATAATAATGGCCCTGCCAAAATGAATATTGTTGTAACTAGTGTAGCAAACGTTTTACGCAAATATGGTATTAATATTACTCCCGAACTTGAAGAAGCAATCAAAGCCTATGCTGAAAAAGAGCTAGCCGAGACGATCAATGCCGACAAAGCTAAAGCTGACAAGGAAGTGATCAATAATGAAGCTAAATAAAAAATACGCATTATCTGCCAATGAGGGTGCATCTGCTCTTGCTAAAAGAGATATTATTGTAGCTCATTCAACTGCAACGCCAAATGGTGAAGCGTGGGCTATTGCCCATAACATGAAGGCTGGCATTAACACTGCACAAACCTACGTGCATTTAGTCGTTGATGACAAAGAATGCTACCTAGTTGGCGGCTTAGGCTATGTAGCCTGGGGCTGTGGCTATTATGGAAATCAAAGATCGCCAATGCAAATAGAGCTGTGCGAGTTCTCTGATAAAGCAAGGGCTAAGAAGGCCTACCGTAACTATATTGGCTTGATTCGTGAATATGCTCAAAAGTATGGCATTCCTTTAACTCTTGATACTTCTGCCAAACGTGGCGTTAAAACGCACAACTGGGTAACGCATAATTTGGGCAATACAGACCACAGCGATCCTTATGGCTATCTATCCAGTATCGGTATCAGCAAGGAACAGTTCGCCCATGATATTGCTAATGGAGTTGGCGGTAAAGTAGTGTTATCAAAGAAACCAGCTAAAAGTTCAGGTAAAAAATCAAGCTGGGTTAAGAAACCAGGAACTTTTATTTTAGGCAAAGCACTTAAGCTGCACACGTCACCACATATAAACGCACCAGCGATTGCTAAATTGCCAAAGGGCAGTGCAATTAAATACGATGCAGTTCTGCAAGGACCAAAACGACTATGGTTAAGACAGCCACGAGCTAAAGCCTACGGCTATATTGTTGGCAAAGACAAGTATGGTAAAGCAATGGGACAATTTAAATAATATTAATTAAGCCATTCAGATTAATTTCTGGGTGGCTTATTTTTTGTGCAAAAAAAAACTCCCAAATGGGAGCTATAAAGTCAAAGAAGTTTGAAAGGAACTTCTGAAATAATAATAACTTTTTTTGAAAAAAATAGCAAAAATTAGTTGACATGTACCCTTTTAGGTGTATAATATAATTATAAAGTTAAGGAAACAAGAAAGGATTTTCAAAATGTCTACTACAAGTTTTAATCAATACAGATTTAAAGGTTTTAAATTTCAAGATCAATCACAGAAATATTGGGATTTCAAGGATCAGGTTAATGATGATGAAAGCAAAGTCTTAATCAGAATTAACCGTGACAATGTTTTCAGCTACGTCAACTATAATAATGGCTGGAGAAACTACGTACTAAAACTAGATCGTAACCACTGCATGTTTCTTAAGAATTGGCAATACTTCGATGGCTACTATGGCACTTATGTTGTTTTAGATAAAAAATACTTCAAAGTTGCAGATGCTAGAGAACCGTTTGACGATATGGCAAGTGATGGTGATATGGAAACTTGGGATGATGCATTAAAAATAGCTAAAGCACAACAAAAAATGATCAGCGAAGATAATTTAGTTTTAGTAGTTAAAAATTAGGAGATGACTTAATGGGCAAATTAAGCGAGGCAAGAATTAAGGCTAATAAGAAATGGGACGCTAATCACCGCGAGAGAGCAGCTTATATTAATAAGAGGTCTGCTGCTAAAAACTTTATTCTTAAATTAGCCACTCAAGAAGATCTGAATAGTATGGGAGAATATATCGAAGAAAGAAAAAAATATCTTCAAAAAAGAGAATAATTTTAGTTGACATGTACCCTTTTAGGTGTATAATATAATTATAAAGTTAAGGAAATAAGAAAGGAAATTTTAAAATGAAAAATTAAGAATTAAGAACAATTAGTAAGAAATACGCAGATGAGATTAATGAATATGTTGCTGACTACGGTTTAAATGATGCCGATCAGAGAGATGTAATAACCATTTTCGATGATGACTCTAAAAACTATCCTTCAGGTCAGCGTGTTGATGTTACCTTCAAGATGAACACTGAAGGCGATGGCTTACCTCAAGAATTTGATATGAGCGAGATTGGGACACGTGACCTGAATTTGAAGAATAATAATTTATCAGCACTAATTGACGAATACACAGATACTATCAGGTAATATCAATGTACTACTCTTTCGACTCCAACAGCTTGATTAACGAAATAGAAAAAGATATTGCTGAATTCGGCAATACTGATGTTTGGGCATATTGGAAGGTAATGGAGAATGGTCAGGAAATATATTTCGACTATTTTCCAGTCAACGAACCTGACGAAATAGGAAATCCTGAGTACATGTCAATTGAAAACTTTGATAAAGAAGTCGCAAAAACTTATCCTAATTTTTTAAGAAAGAAGATTAAGGCAAAAGATCTTCTGGAGATTTTTAAAAAAGAAAACGAAACCATATAAAGCCGTCCTACTTAACCGCTAGGACGGTTATTTATTTGTCTAAAAAATATTTAAAGCCTTTAGAATTGCGCTCTCAGCACTATCATTTTATAATAAAAGCAAACAAATGTTTGGTGGTCAAAATGAAAAATAATTTTAACGATACGGTCAACAATTTTTTTAAGAACTATCAAGACAGAGGTATGAAAAAGTGGCAAGGATTCATGCTTAGTGACCACATAGCTGCTCTTAATCGTGACAAAGAAAACAATGCCAAAGTATATACCGAAAAAGAAACTATGTCTGAGGTAGAGATTAGCCAGGTATTGTTGCAGGCATTTGCAAATAATAAGGTGGTTTCTGTACAGCTCAAGGAAAAACTCTGGACAAGAAGATACAGCCCGACATTGTGGGGTTGGTAAAAAGATACAATGGTGATAAAATAGTTATAGGTGATACAGAAGTTGAGCTAAGTAATATTAACAATATTGAGATAAGGTAACTTGATATTTGGCAATGTTCGCTAAAATGTTCGCCAACTTCATATTTAACAGTTTTTATCATCTTAAAAATTATGGAACATTACTAATAAATAGGGAAATAAATTCTATAATTTCCAACAATTTTAGCTATTTGCGCCCTCACACTCCGCTAATAGTAATAAGAAGCTTGTAATATCAATTGTTACAAGCTTTTATTATGCTTTCGCACGGCATAAAAGTATAAAAAATAAAAAGCTAAATATTTAATTCCCTAATTGAATTAGTGACATCAATTTTATTTTGATCATTTAGATGAGTATAAATGTCTAAAGTCATCTTAATATCTTCATGTCCCATTAGCATTTGAACTGTTTTTGGTTTTATGTCCTAAAACTAAGTCGAACTCCCAGTGGCCGAATTTGCGCCGCTGGCTAAGGCTCGACCTGCACAGGCATCAAGCGAGCAGCCTTGCTTGAAGAAGTGCGT
Organism: Lactobacillus sp. W8174; assembly: GCF_016100975.1. Lineage (GTDB taxonomy): Bacteria > Bacillota > Bacilli > Lactobacillales > Lactobacillaceae > Lactobacillus > Lactobacillus juensis. The sequence goes on from NZ_JACFRN010000001.1 coordinate 45,067, forward strand.
TTCAACGTACTTAATGAAGCGGGTTTTAGCTAGAAAAGCTTGTTTACGGTCGCAGTTTAAGCGCCTTATCTGGTAGCGTCTTTGCGCTGCCTGGGCATCGTAGCGGTACCGTTTGCCGTGATACAAAGAAATTTGGCCGCGTTCAAGCTCGTACTTGACCCTGGTGGGCGAACAGTTGAGGGCACGGGCAATTTGACGCAGGGACTGGCCTTGGCTGCGTAAAACTTGGATAATTACGCGGTCTTGCAAAGCAAGATGTTGGCCCTTTTGGTGACTAGATATGGAAGAATTAAGCGAGTTCATTGGAGACTTCTTTCTAGAATTAGGTTGGTAATTACATTCTATCAGAGAAGTCCAATGGACTTTTTTCATTTTCTAATCAGCGCAAGTGTTCAACTTCATTTTACAATTTACCTTCAAGAAAAATAATAACTATGATTATGCAACACGAAGTAGGAAGGAAGCGGAGTAAAATTGAAGGCTAGTGAGAAAGAAGCAATTAATGTTTTAAAGAGAGCATTTAAATCTAAAGATCTTTATATATATACATTTACCATTCAAGATTATTTTGCAGATGAAACAGATCAACTAGCAATAGATAATCCTAGTATGGAAGACGATTTAAATGACGTAATTCCTGAATTTACAGAAGCATACGATGAGACGAAAAAAGATATCTGGCTCAACGATTTGAAAAAGATTATTAAAAAAGCAGAATTATTGATAAAAAATGAGTAGCAAATTTAATATTGCTATTAAAAGAATACAGATTTCAATTCTTCTGTGAATATTGAGTAAAATTGGTATTTTATTACAAGAAAATAATAGGAATATTTTTTCATTTAAAAACCTGGTAGCAGCTTTTCGATTAGATAAATTAGAGAGCATTGAGATTGCAAAACTTAAAACCAATTTTTTATAAAAAGGCTTGTTGATTTTTATTATTGCTTAATTTCATGTCCTTTAATTCCTACTTTTTCAAAAGGTAAAAAAGTATCACATATTAACAGATTTAGCTTTTGCCTAAACACTATATACTTGTTCCGTCCAAATAAACGGCATACATTTTGTGACATAGGCTGGAAATTTTATTTTATAAAAAGAAAAAAATTTTCTATCTATAAAATAAGCTAACAAGAAAGAATATAGATGCAGATTAAAATATTGTATTTTTTGCATAAACTGTATAAAAAATTCTATCGCAAATTTAACTAAATATTTCATGGAAAGTCTCTTTTGGGAGGAGCTATTTCATATTGAGTCTATTCAGAAATAACGTTATTCTGTGAATTTTTAAAAACGAAAATTGCAATTTTAAGTTGCACTTTCTTGCTTGTTTGACAGATTTCAAAAGAAAATAGAACTAAAATTATATAAAATCAATATGGAGGTTAATCATGGATCCGCACAAAATGACTTTACCAGAAATAATTGCCAATTTTCGTGCAAGAAATGTTACATTTACACTTAAAGATGGGAGTAAGAAAACTATTTTTGTTGAAGAAATCGAGAATGAAGATGATGACCAGCCGGAACTGATCTTTATGGCTGCAGGTGATAATCCTCAAGATATATGGATTTCAGATGTAGTAAGTGCAGAGCCGGAGTAGACTAAACATATAGTAACTGATTTGGATGAAATTAAATAATTTAAGTAAACCGTATTTGGTTTTATAGTGAGCTAAAGGAATTAAATCTTTTTAGGATAAAGTGAAGCCTTGCTTTAATAATAAAAATTAAATTACAGATAGTTGTTATTAAGTTCAAACTAATAAACCATTTTTAAATAACATATTTATAGGTATTAAAATTTTAATTATTGAACTAATCAAGCAAAAATTTCAAAAAAATGTAGACATAAATAGAAACTTATGCTAAATTATTAAGAGTGGTCGAGAGATGACAACAAAATGGAGGATTAGCTCAGCTGGGAGAGCATCTGCCTTACAAGCAGGAGGTCACAGGTTCGAGCCCTGTATCCTCCATAATGATGGTGGTGTGAAGGGAAGTTCGCGCCGCCATTATTTATTGATTTAATAAATTGAATCCTTGCATTTTCTTTCAGAATAGGTATACTATTGAATGTGCTTTGATTCAGAATAATGACCCGTTGGTCAAGTGGTTAAGACATCGCCCTTTCACGGCGGTAACATGGGTTCAAATCCCGTACGGGTCACTTTGGAGGATTAGCTCAGCTGGGAGAGCATCTGCCTTACAAGCAGGAGGTCACAGGTTCGAGCCCTGTATCCTCCATCGTTCTATGGCTACCGAACATGCGGTAGCTTTTTTTATTATCAATGTATATATAAGAACATAGAACGAAAATTTTAAAAAATCGGTTCAAGTCCTGAGAGGATCCTTAAGTGGAGATGCCTTGTAACCGAATAGCTATTGTCTATAGGGGGACTAATATGGAAAAACGTTTGTTTACTTCAGAATCTGTTTCTGAAGGTCATCCAGACAAGATTGCTGATCAGATTTCTGATGCAATTTTGGATGCTATTATTGCCAAAGACCCTCAAGCTCATGTAGCTTGTGAGACCATCGTCAATACTGGTATTGTCTATGTCTTTGGTGAAATATCAACTAGTGCTTATGTTGATATTCAAGGAATTGTTCGCAAGACAGTTTTGAGAATTGGCTATGATAAACCAGAACTTGGCTTTGATGGCAATAATTGCGCTGTCTTAATTGATATTGATGAACAATCACCTGATATTGCTCAAGGCGTTGATCATTCTCTTGAAACGCGTGAAAATCAATCTGACGAAGATCAGCTTGATCAAATCGGGGCGGGAGATCAAGGCTTAATGTTTGGTTTTGCAATCAATGAAACGCCTGAATTAATGCCTCTGCCTATTTCGCTTGCTCATCGCTTGATGAGACAGGTTGCTAAGCTACGCAAAGATGGTACTTTAACTTGGCTTAGACCCGATGCTAAGGCAGAAGTGACTGTTGAATATGATGAAAAACAAAAACCAACACGTGTAGATACCGTTGTTATTTCAACACAGACCGATGATCAGGTTTCAAACGAAGAGATTCGCCAAGCTATGATAGATTTGGCAATTAAAAAGGTAATACCTGCTAAATACCTTGATGAAAAGACCAAGTTTCTGATTAACCCATCAGGTCGCTTTGTTATTGGTGGACCTAAGGGTGATTCAGGACTGACTGGACGTAAAATTATTGTTGATACTTACGGTGGCTATGCTCGCCACGGTGGTGGTGCATTTTCTGGAAAGGATCCGACAAAGGTTGACCGCAGTGCCAGTTATGCTGCCAGATATGTGGCTAAAAATATTGTTGCTGCAGGCTTGGCTGATCGCTGTGAAGTTCAATTAGCTTATGCAATTGGTGTTGCTCATCCAGTTTCAGTTATGGTTGATACTGCCGGAACAGGTAAAGCAAGTGACGAACTCTTAACAAAAGCAGTACGTAAAGTCTTTGACTTGCGCCCCGCGGGAATAATTAAAATGCTTAATTTAAGGCGGCCAATTTATGAGCAAACAGCAGCTTACGGACACTTTGGCAGAACAGATATTGATTTACCATGGGAGAAAACTGATAAAGTTCAAGATCTTTTAAATTTTGTTCATGAAAATAAATAATTTTAGCAGCTAATGAAGGAGTTGTAATTGTGAAGAAGACAAATGTACGAGTAGTGATGATTGCGATTTTTATGACGACATTTATGACTGCCATCGAAGGTACAATCGTTTCTACTGCAATGCCGACAATTGTTTCTGATCTGAACGGATTGGAAATTATGAATTGGGTTGTTTCCATTTTTTTGTTTATGACTGCTGTATCAACTCCTTTATATGGCAAATTAGCTGACAGCTTTGGGCGTAAACCAATTTTTCTATTTGGAATAGCTCTTTTTGTGATTGGATCTGCTCTTTGCGGTCAGGCTCAGAATATGGTTGAATTAATTTTATTCCGTGTTATTCAGGGTCTGGGTTCTGGAGCCGTTCAACCGGTGGCTATGACCATAATTGCAGATTTATACAGTCTGGAAAAAAGAACAAAAATGCTGGGTCTAAATTCTGGTTTTTGGGGCGTAGCTTCAGTCATTGCTCCATTACTCGGTGGCTTTATCGTACAAAATCTTTCTTGGCATTGGGTTTTCTACATTAATGTGCCAATTGGTATCATTGCACTTTTATTAGTTGTCTTTTTCTTAAATGAACCAAAGAATAAGCAAAAGACAAAGCTTGATGTTAAAGGAACATTTTGGTTAGTTGTTTTGCTTTTAACCTTAATGTTTACACTACAAGATTTAGGTACTCTTAATCCTTTTATGCTTATTGCTTTAATTGTACTAATCATAGTCAGCGCAATTATCTTTTATCATGAAGAAAAGCGCGCGGATGATCCGATTATGCCACTGTCAATGCTCAAGGGCAAAGAGTTCTTGGCTGTTAATATGATTACCCTGCTTGTTGCCGGAGTAGTTATTGGCTTTGAATTTTATATTCCAACCTGGATGCAGGGGATTAATGGTACTTCTGCTACTATTGCAGGTTTTGCCGTAACTCCAAGCTCTGTTATGTGGGTTGTGGGTTCATTTTTGATCGGTGGCATGTTGAGTCGCTGGGGTGTAAGAAAAACCTTCTTTGGATTGCTTACAATCCTGCTGATTGCTGACTGCATGTTATTGCTTGTTCCTATTCATACTCCGTTTTGGGTCTTTTGTGTCATAGCAACTCTTAATGGCTTTTCCTTTGGTGGAGTTCTAACCGCTTCGCAAGTCAGGTCACAGGTTTTAGTTTCTAAAGAAAATATTGGTGTTGCCACTTCCTTTAACACTCTAATGAGGTATTTAGGTCAAACTATGATGGTTTCCATTTTTGGTATTACTTTTAATACTGTCGTGGCACATCAACTTGCAAAACATCCGAATTTGACACAAGGCATGATGAACAAAATAGTTTCATCAGCTAAAGCCCAAGAACTATCTGCGAACTTAATTCCACAATTGAGACAAGTACTTTTTAGTGCTTTAAAAGGCGTTTACTTCGTTTCGCTTGTTGCTATAATAATATCTGTTATTTTTAACTGTATTTATAAAAGCAAAGAGAATACTAATTAATATTTAAATTTATAACAGACCTGCCGGTTTATTTGCCAGCAGGTTTTTTATTTTAAAAATTTTTCATTAGTAGAAATATTTTGCCTTAAAAATTATAATAAGCAATATTAAACTTAATAAATAACTGGAGTAGAAAAATGGCAAGGGAAATTACTAATTGGCGTTCCTTAGGTGGTTACACTGGATTTGCAGAAAGAAAAGTAAAAGACGGTTTACTTTTTCGCTGTGGGCAATTGTATAACTTGACTCCTTATCAAAAAGAACAAGTACAAGATAAATATCAAATTAAGAGAGTTTTTGATTTTAGGGGCGAGGAAGAAAGAAAACAATTTCCGGATTATTTATGGTCCGGATTAGATTACGTTGTAATTGATGTTTTAAAAGATGCTCAGGTTAATCAAGCCAGTGTTGATGAAATTGTTTCTGGTAATAATCAGGCTGAAGAAGATATGCTTACCACCTATGAAGAATTAGCATTACAGAAATCTGCTCAAAATGGCTACCATCAATTTTTAATGACTATCGTAGATGATCCGGTTCCGACAGCATTTCATTGTTTTGCAGGCAAAGATCGCACAGGAGTGGCAGCAGCTTTAATTTTGAAAAGCCTGGGAGTAAGTAATGATCAAATCTTAACGGATTATCTAAAAACTATTGAAGCGCGCAAGCAGGAAAATCAGGAAATTTTGGACTACCTAAGAGACCAATTAACAAGTTCACAATTAAAAGATGTTGCTGTAGCTTTAACGGTTCAAAAGTCATATTTAGAACGGTATTTTTCTGCCATTAGGCAAAATTATGGGGATTTTGATAATTACCTGATTAATGGACTGAATTTACAGAGTGATTTTAAGAGCAAAATGAGGCAAATTTATTTAGTCTAAAATTTAAATAAACAAAAAGATGATATGTTCCTTGAATTTTGGCACCATACCACTTTTTAAGTTTTAGACTTCCTTCACTACTAATTTTGAATAATAGTTTCATACCAATATAAAGAATGTACAATATTAGTTTCAATAGAGATTGTTTACGTATAAAAAATTTTAGCTGACAAGCTGACAATAAAGACAAAGTGAGCTAAATTTATAATAAAGGAATTTAATTATTCGACATTTATTAAGGAGAAAAAATGCAAAGAGACGACTATATCAAAAATTTAAATCTTGAACCTCATCAAGAAGGTGGCTGGTTCAGGCAAGTTTATACTAGTGATGAACAGTTTTATGATGAAGACAGCAATGGGAATCGATTTTATTACACTTCAATATACTTTTTGCTTGATGATACGAGTTGTTCTCATTTTCACCGACTGAACCATGATGAAATGTGGTATTACCACGATGGAGAAGCGATTACTATTCATTGTATTTCTCCAGATGGTAAATATTCAGCTGTTAAGTTAGGCAAAAATGTTTCAGCTGGAGAATGTATGCAGTTTAAAGTTCCCAAACACACCATTTTTGCATCTGAAGTTACTAAACCAAACAGTTTTTGTTTAGTAAGTTGTGTTGTTTCACCAGGATTTGATTATCATGACTTTGAGATGCTTAAAAAAGCAGACTTATTAAAACAGTACCCCGGATATCAAGAGGTCATTGATCGCTTAGCAATTGACTGAGCTAAATTCTAAATTGAGGTAGCAAAAAAGAGTTCGAATTATCACTAATTGATAAGAACTCTTTTTTACTTAATAAATAGTACTTTGTGCTCTTTGATTTTCTAAATAATAATGGTAAAGGAAGGAATAGCCAATTAAAAGAAATGCAATTCCTTCTAAAAACCCGCCAACTACGTCAGAGGGGTAGTGAACATGGTTGAAAATCCTTGTATAACCAATTAATATTGGAAAGCAGGCCCAAATGATGCACAATACAGTTTTTATGGCTTTATTTTTAATTAATAAAATTGTTAAAACAATTAAAATTCCAAATAATGTGGCACTGCCAACGGAATGTCCTGATGGAAAACTGTAGCCGTGAGCGGCCACAAGGTGTTGGGTAAGCGGTCTGTGACGAGCTATTGCGTGTTTGATGATCCAGTTGTAACCATTAGCCGCAATCATTGTTCCAGCAGTAAAAAATGCATAAGCAAATTTTTTGCAAAATGCCAAAACAATTACCAAGATGATCGTTTCAATCATAATCACGTTAGTATTACCTAAATTGGTAAATGTAGTTGCAAATTTGATTGCGGCAGGATTGTTGTTGCAAATAATATTTATGACAGTTTGATCAAATTTTTGGATAAACTGATTTTCGGAAGCAACCAAAATTGCCCACGCTGCATAAGTAATCAAGAAGATTGTAGCAGGTACTATGGTGTCTCTTTTTGTTTGAATTGTTTTGTTCAAAAACTTTCTCCCCTTGTTTTTTTTATTCATTGTGGTAAATTATAATCATTATTGGTCAAAAAATAAAGATCAGGAACTAGTAGCAATTTTGTTTTTCTATAGAGAAGAGTCGGAAGGTGCAAGACTTGAAAAATAGATTGTGAACTGAGCCTGGAACAAATCTAACGTTTGCTATCCGCGTTAAGGGGCAAGAGGTGTCGCATCTTTGGTGCGGAACTTAGGTGGTACCGCGATTATTCGTCCTATGAAAAAAATTTCATAGGACTTTTTTTATGAGGTAAAAATATGTACAATCACAAAGTTGTTGAAAAGAAATGGCAGGATTACTGGGAAAAAAATCAAACATTTAAAACCGGTAATGACCCGAAAAAGAAAAATTATTATGTTTTAGATATGTTTCCTTTTCCATCTGGTAAAGGACTGCATGTGGGACACCCAGAAGGATACACAGCAACCGATATTGTTGCACGAATGAAACGTAGTCAAGGCTATAATGTGCTTCATCCAATGGGCTGGGATGCTTTTGGTCTGCCAACCGAGCAATATGCTCTTCAAACTGGACAAGACCCCGCTGTTGTTACTACTGAAAATATTGCTAATTTTAAACGGCAGCTCAATACTTTGGGTTTCTCCTATGATTGGAACAGGGAACTTGCCACTTGTGATCCAAAATATTACAAATGGACGCAATGGACTTTTGAGCAAATGTATAAAAATGGTTTGGCCTATGAGGCGGAAGCACCGGTTAACTGGTCACCTGATTTAGGTACAGTTGTTGCCAATGAAGATATTGTTGACGGTAAGACTGAACGTGGCGGCTACCCAATATATCGCCGTAACATGAAACAATGGATGTTGAGAATTACCAAATATGCTGATCGTCTTCTTGCAGGCTTGGACAATCTTGATTGGCCAGAAAACATTAAGGAAATGCAGCGGAACTGGATTGGTCGTTCAGTAGGTGCACAAATTACTTTTAAGGTTAAGAATTCCAATGAGACTTTTGACGTCTTTAGTACACGGCCAGACACTTTATTTGGTGCTACCTATGCTGTTTTAGCGCCTGAAAATAAATTAGTTCAGAAAATAATGACTGACGGTCATAAAGATGAAGTTAACGCCTATATTAAGCAAATTGAATCTAAGTCCGACCTTGAAAGGACAGATTTAAATAAAACTAAAACTGGAGTCTTTACAGGTGCCTATGCCATTAACCCTGTAAACAACCAAGAAATTCCTATTTGGATTGCCGATTACGTTCTTGGCAGTTATGGTACTGGTGCCGTAATGGCTGTTCCAGCTCATGACACTCGTGATTATGAGTTCGCTCAGAAATTCAATTTACCAATTAAGGCTGTAATAAAGGGTGGAGACATCTCAAAAGAGGCATATACAGGTGATGGTCCACATATTGAATCAGAGTTTTTAAATGGACTCAATATTGCAGATGCTAAAGAGAAAATTGTTGCCTGGCTCACTGAGCATCATGCTGGAGAGAAAAAAGTTAATTACAAGTTACGTGATTGGGAATTTAGTCGGCAGCGCTATTGGGGGGAGCCAATTCCAGTAATTCACTGGGAAGATGGAGAAACTACTTTAGTTCCTGAAGATGAATTGCCACTGGTTTTACCACACGCAACTGATATTAAGCCGTCAGGCACACCTGAAAGTCCTTTAGTAAACTTGAAAGACTGGGTTAATGTAGTTGATAAAAACGGCCGTAAGGGTAAACGTGAAACTAATACTATGCCTAACTGGGCAGGTTCTTCATGGTACTTCCTGCGCTTTGTTGACCCGCACAATGATAATAAATTAGCCGATTATGAAATGCTAAAGAAATGGATGCCAGTTGATCTTTATATTGGTGGCGCAGAACATGCTGTGCGGCATCTGCTTTATGCTAGATTTTGGAATATGGTTCTGTATGACTTAGGCGTTGTTCCAAATGAAGAGCCGTTCCAAAGATTATTCAATCAGGGATTAATCCTGAAAGATCATGATAAAATGTCCAAGTCGAAGGGTAATGTGGTTAACCCAGATGACGTGATCGATGAATATGGTGCAGACAGTCTAAGAATGTACGAAATGTTCATGGGACCTCTTGATGCTTCTATTGACTGGGATGATAATGGCCCTGCTTCAACCAAGAAGTTTTTAGACAGAGTTTGGCGCTTATTTGTTAACGATCTGGATCTCAAAGCTATTCCTCAAGAAAACATCGTAGAGGAGAACGACGGTACTTTAGATAAAATTTATAATGAAACTGTTAAAAAAGTAACTGAAGATTTTGATGATTTACACTTTAATACCGCAATTTCTCAATTAATGGTCTTTGTTAATGCCGCACAAAAAGCTAAAACTATTCCAAGAAAATATGCAGAAGGTTTCATTACCCTCTTGGCTCCAATTGCTCCTCATATGATGGAAGAAATTTGGCAAATATTTGGTCATGATGAATCTGTGACGTTTGCAAAATGGCCAGCCTATGACCCAGCTAAATTAGTTGAGTCGACTGTTGAAATTATGGTACAAGTTAATGGCAAATTGCGTGGGAATTTCACAGCTGCTGTTGATTTGGATAAAGATGAAGTTCAAAAGCAGGCACTGGCTCTGCCACACGTACAGAAGTTTTTGCAAGGCAAAGATGTAAAAAAGGTCATTGTTGTACCGAATAAAATTGTCAATATTGTAGCTAAATAAAGTTAATTTTTCCTAAAGTGCAAAGTATATTTGTTGTTAATTGCCTTTTTTCATTCACAATAATATAGTTAGTAAACTAGATTTAGGGAATATTAATGAGAGAAAATAATTTATCTGAAAAAAATACACAAAATACCTTCATTAAGGGCAGTGCATGGATGACTTTTGGCTCTATTACGTCACGTATTTTAGGAGCACTCTATATTATTCCATGGTTTTATTGGATGTCACCTTACGGCAATATTGCCAATGCATTAACTGCTAGAAGTTATAATATCTATAGTATTTTTATTTTAATATCTACAGCAGGTATTCCTGGTGCCGTTGCGAAACAGGTGGCAAAATATAATGCGCTTAATGAGTATGGTGTAGGACGTAAACTTTTTCATCGTGGTCTGATTTTGATGGTAATTTTGGGCATAATTTCTGCGACAATTATGTACTTTGCTTCGCCTTTTTTGGCTTCTAACGGCTCACAGATTGATCCCAGGCAGGTAAAAGTGATGCGTAGTCTGTCCTATGCTATCTTGATTATTCCTGTGTTAAGCATCATGAGAGGATATTTTCAGGGCTATGAGGATATGATGCCATCGGCCATGTCTCAGTTTGTGGAACAGTTGGCGCGAGTTATCTGGATGTTGTTAACTGCTTATGTAATTATGCAGGTGCAACACGGTAACTTTGTTGATGCTGTTGTGCAGTCAAATTTAGCTGCAGCCATCGGAGCAGTTTTTGGTATAGGTATTCTAGCCTGGTTCTTATTTTCAAGGCGTAACAAGCTTAATGAATTAGTTGAAAATTCTAATAATGAAATACAAGTTTCAACATCTGCACTTTTTGCAGAAATTATTGCTCAAGCAGTTCCGTTTATTATTATTGATGCTGGTATCCAGCTTTTTTATCTGGTGGATCAATATACCTTTCATCCTATGATTGCTAATTTAATTAATGCCTCTAATAATACAATTGAGACTTGGTATGCACTTTTTGCTCTTAATGCTAACAAACTGATTATGATTATTGTTTCTCTTGCCAGCGCGATGGCAGTGACAGCAATTCCTTTATTATCAGCAGCCCACACGAAGCACGACTTTAAAGGTATTTCTGATCAAATAGGCAATACTTTAGATCTATTTCTATTTGTCATGATTCCTGCCTCCTTTGGTATGGCAGCAATTTCTACACCAGTTTATACCATTTTTTATGGTTACGATAAATTAGGTTCAAATGTTTTATACCTTTCATCATTTACAGCAATTAGTTTAGGTTTATTCACTGTATTGATGGCGATTTTACAAGGCCTATCAGAAAATGGTCTTGCAATTAAATATTTAGTATTAGGACTAATTATTAAAATTTTGATGCAATATCCAATGATCTATTTGTTTAAGGTTTTTGGGCCCCTGATTGCTACTAATTTAGGGATGTTCGTTATTATCTTTATGGCCTTAAAACACCTTAAAGTTGGCTATAATTTCAACCAAGATCGAACAAGAAGACGTTTTATCGGAATTACTGCGTTTTCTGTAACCATGTTTTTAATTGTTTTGGCAGTAGAAAAAGGACTTGAATTGTTCTTGAATCCTGCAAGTAGTTTGCAGTCGCTAGTAATCGTTATTGTTGCTGTTGTTATAGGCTGTTTGTTCTACGGTTTTGCAGCAATTAAATCTGACCTGGCACAAAAGATACTGGGCGATAAAATTATTCCTATCTTAGAAAAATTGCATATTCATGCATAAGCAAAAAGCTAATACTAAAACTTGGTACCGTAGTAAAAACGGTATCAAGTTTTTTCTTTGGGCAAAATACATTTAGAACAATTTTATTAATGAACTTAAAAGTTAAATAAAAAACTCTTCGCTAACGGAATTAAAACTCAGTAAGCAAAGAGTTTATTAATTTAAACCTAAATATAATATTTATTTTATTGGCTTGAATTTTAGGCATGCAATTATTTATAATTCAAAGTATAGTCTACACAGTCAATAATCTTCTGCATACCTTCAAATAAAGCATCTTTTTCGGTAGATAGGGAAATTCTAAAGTATCTGTCTGAGTATTCCAAATCACTACCTTTGGCGACAATTACATGAAAGTGGTCTTCTAATAGCTTATAGTATAAATCAACATCTTTGATTTCATCGGGAATTTTAATAAAGATATACAGGCCTCCCAGATACTTAGAGGAAGCAAAATACTTACTTGTAGAAAGCAAATTAGTTAGTTTTTTACCTCTTTTTCCAATCTCTTCAATATGACGGGTATATTGATCTGGTTCTTCTAAAATTATTTCACCAATGAATTGACTAATAGTTGGGGCACTAAAAGTGATTCCCTCATTATAATAACCGTCACGCTCAATAATATCGGCAGGTGCAATCACATAGCCTAGACGTATTCCTGGGATAGCAAAAGTCTTGGAAAAACTGCTGACTAATATTTGATGAGAAATGTCAGTTGAGACTGGTTGATATTTGTAGGTGCTCGGATAGTCGCTATAAACATGATCATCAACTAGAAAAATGTTGTTTTCCTCACATAGTTTATTCAAGAAGTTACGGTCTGATTCTGATAAACTTGCGCCTGTAGGGTTATTAGGATAGTTAATGATAATAGCCTTGGTATTTCGATTTACTGCGTTTTTGATTTGGTCTTTTGGTAATGCAAAATCGGGAGCCTCTGATTTGACTATCACTGGCTTTGCTCCCACTCCTGCAATTAAATTTAAGTAAGAAGGGAAAAAGGGCGCAATAACTATAATTTCATCACTTTGAGATTTGATGATTGACTTTAAGGATAAAAATGCACCATGTAAGCATGACACTGTGATTTGGATGTTATCTACATCAATATCTTTTATGCCATATTTTTCTTTGTAATATGTCACAATTTCTTTTCTGAGTTTTGGCAGACCCATACCCGGAGTGTACCCGTTGCCTTCTTTTGCGACTCTTTTTACCAGCTTGTCAATTATTCTTTTGTTTATTCCAGAACGAAAATCCCCAATAGATAAGTCAATGTAATCTGATGGGAGTATATTAACGTCTAAGCTCATTATATATTAACCTTTCTTTAAGTAAATTATTGTATAAATCATATTATTTAATTCGAAAAAGGTCAAATTGCATAAAAAATTCAAGTTTAATTCAGGCACAAATATGTAACAAATTAAACTTGAATTTTGAACAACGCAAATAAATTTATATTTTTAAAATCTAGTACTTATGAAATTCACCGTCAGGAGTGTCATTACCGTGATCCTTTTCAGGCATAACAATTGCAGCAATAATATATAAAAGTATACCTGTAAAGAATGAAAACAATATTAAGGCTCCGCCGCCAATTCTGGTCCATGCTTTATCCCAGCCAAAATATTCTGCGACTCCGCCAAAGACACCGGAGACAATCTTATCCTCCGATTTTGTTAAACGTTTTTGCATGACAATACCTCCTTTTACTATAATTTTAATACAAAAAAATCATTTAAGTACAACTGAAAACATATTTTTAAAAATAATATGTAGTTAGATCTAAGATTTTTGTAAATCACTTGCATATTATTAAGGCATTTAACAAATTTCTAAAAAATACCATTGATACTATTTTAATATTAATATAAGCTGTTAATTTTTACTAATTCTTAATTAAATTAGCTGTTGCTGCCAAGAAATCACTGCCAGTGTCAATTAGTAAGTTTTGCATAATACACTAGTAATAAGGAAAAATAGAAAACAAAAATCGTAAAATAATTGAACAAGAGGAATTAAATAAATATTTAGGAAAAAGCAAAAGAGCTAGATCCTTAATGGACTAGCTCTTACTATCTTAATATGATGCCCCGAAAAAGATTCGAACTTTCACTTAGTTACCTAAACAGCGACCTGAACGCTGCGCGTCTGCCAATTCCGCCATCGGGGCTTATTATTTTTAGCACAGTAATAATCATACCAAAAATTTGGTAAAATGTAAGCATAAAACGTAAAATAATCCAAAAAATATCAGGGAAGGGAGAATCATACTTGAAAAAGAAAGCAAAAACCATCATTCTATTTTTTATCAGCTTTTTATTACTGGCACTTCCAGTTGATGTGAATGCTGCTTCAAAATTGCCTGATAATTTTGATCAAGATAAAGTAGCTATCGATGCTAAAGCAGCAATAGCAATTGATAGTGAGACTGGCCAATTATTGTATGGCAAAAATATTAATCAGCCATTGCCCATAGCTTCAATGACAAAGCTGGTAACCGCATATTTAACCCTGAAGGCAATTGATCAGGAAAAAATCAATTGGAACACTAAGGTTACGCCTACCCGGCAAATTTTTGCCGTTGCCAGTAACAGAGAGTATTCAAACGTTCCCTTGCGTATGAAGCACACGTATACGATTAGACAATTGTATCAAGCAACTTTAATTGAATCTGCTAACGGAGCCGCAATGATGTTAGCAGAAGCAATTAGTGGTTCTCAGGTTGCGTTCGTTAAGCAAATGAGACAGCAGTTGCAAAAATGGGGCATCAAAGATGCTCGTATTTATACGACTTGTGGTTTGCCTAATAAAAGCGTAGGTAAAGATGCTTATCCTGGGGCAGGTAGAAATGATGAGAACATGTTGTCTGCCAAGGATATGGCTATTGTAGGTCAGAAATTAATACAGGATTATCCTGATGTACTTAAGACGACCAAAATTGCTAAAATGGACTTTATTGATCAAAATATGGCAACACCAATGAGCAATTTTAACTGGATGCTAAAAGGGATGCCGCAATATCATAAAAATCTAAAAATCGATGGTTTGAAAACAGGAACTACTGACGCTGCAGGTGCTTGTTTTATTGCAACAGCTCCTCACCGTGGTGGAAGAATCATCACTGTAATCATGGGAGCAAAACATGTTACTAACACTGATCCTGCCCGTTTTATTCAAACAGCTAAACTGCTCAATTATGTTTATCAAAAATACGAGCCCTTAGTTTTTCAGCGTAATGAAGTAATTATTGGTCACACTAATATGGCAGTTCATAATGGACAAGCAAGGCAGATAAATATTGGCATCAAAAATAAAAGTTTAATTTGGATACCACGAAATAGTTCTAAATTTCAGGTGGGTTTAACAGCTGAAACTGTTGAAGCTCCTGTAGAAAAAGGGCAAAAAATTAACTCTTATTACTTTAAGACTGGTAAAAATAAAATTATTTCATTGCAAAGTCCTAATGGCCTATTGTTGACCGCCCAGGCTTTAGAATCAACTAATAGAGTAAACATTTTTGTAAGGTTTTGGCGCTGGCTATTTGGAGGCTAATATGGCGGTAATTACAGAAGATATTTTGAGAAAAGTAATTAAAAAAAGACCAAGTGACTCCCATAAGGGCAATTACGGCAGGGTCTTATTAATAGGTGGCAGTGAAAACTACGGTGGTGCAATTATCATGGCAGCCGAGGCTGCACTTAATAGTGGTGCTGGACTTATTTCAGTGGCTACCCATGCAGTGAACCTTGATGCACTGCATGCTCGTAATCCTGAGATCATGTTTATTGACTGGCGTGACCGGAATTTGGTAGATTTAATGAAAAAGATGGATGTTATTGTATGTGGACCAGGTTTAGGGACTGGCACTGTTGCTCAGCAATTGTTAGCAACAGTTAGTCAAAATGTTTCTCACAATCAAATCTTAATATTAGATGCAAGTGCTTTGGACATGATGGGTCAAGATAAAAATTTGATTCCCAAACATGCCAGTTTAGTTATTTTAACTCCGCATCAAATGGAGTGGCAGCGTTTGAGTCAGATTAGAATCCCATTTCAGACTGACAGTGCGAATTTAGATGCTTTAAAAAAGATTTTCCCTACACAAAATGCTATTTTGGTTTTAAAATCAAATCACACTCATATTTATACTAGTGCCGATCAGATTTTTGTGAATCCTCTAGGCAATCCTGGCATGGCCACGGGTGGCATGGGAGATACATTAGCAGGTATTATTGGCGGCTTTACAGCTCAATTTGGTGATAATTTAGATTCTGTTCTGGCTGCGGTTTTTATTCATTCTTTGGCAGGTGATAAAATTGCTGAAAATAATTATGTGGTGCGACCGACAAAAATTAGCGCTTTGCTACCACAGCTGATGAAAGAATTTGCCAGTTGATAATTTTTAGTCGAGTTTAAATCTTTTGGGAGAAGAATAATTTTATGAAAAATAGTTTGTTAAAAACCCTTACTGCTTTTTGTGTTTTATTAATTTGTGCAATCAGTTTAGCGCGGGTTTCTATGCCTTCTCAGCAAAAAGAAGTGAATAAAACTAAAGATGCTAGAAAAACAGCTGTTATTAAAACAGCTGCTTCATACCGCCCATATCGAGATCCAAAAGATTTGCGCGCTCCTTTTAATTGGAAAAAGCCAAGTGAGACAATGCCTTATCCTAAAATTAAGCATCTCGAAAATGACTTAACAATTAGAGTCTCCCTCAAGGGTAATAGAGTTTACATCTTGCGGGGTAATAAACGAGTGTACACCATGCTGGCAAGTGCTGGTTTGTTTAAAAAAGGCAAGTCATTGACACCAACAGGAAATTATAAAATTAAAAATGGTCGTGGTGACTCTTTTTATAATCCTGAATTAAATGAAGGTGCTAATAACTGGACTAGCTGGGATCAAGAAAATGTTTATCTTTTCCATTCTGTTCCTACGAAAGGTAATGGCAAATACAATATTAAAGAGGCTGAAAAGCTAGGCGTCAAGCCTGCCTCTCATGGCTGTATCAGATTAAGCGTACCTGATTCACGCTGGTTGGCTGAAAATATTCCAGTAGGTACCAAAGTAATTATCAAAAATAACTAAAAAATTTGGCTCAGCTTTCATTTCCTGTTATAATCATTTGATGAAAGTGGTTAGAAGTAGTAAACATTTTTTCAAAAAAGCGAGCTTGAGTTGGTGTAAGTCAGGCTGAAGAAATGGATGAAAGCGTGTCTAACTAAAAATTTAGCAAATTTAATAAGCGGATACTTTGTATCAAATAGAGTGGTACCGCGGGTTATAACTCGTCTCTTCTTCAAATAATGAGGAAGAGACTTTTTTTGGCATTTAGGAGGAAAAATGGATTTTAAAGATAAGGTAGTTGACTTAATCGCTAGTCAGGTTGACCTTCCCAAAGATCAAATCAATTCATTAATTGAAAGACCAAAAAATGAAAAAATGGGTGACTATGCTTTTCCAGCCTTTGCATTGGCAAAAGTGCTGCATCAAAATCCTGTAGTTATTGCGCAAAATATTGCAGACAAACTAAAAAGCAGCGATTTTGCTTTAATTAAAGCTGTTGGACCCTACGTTAATTTTTCTATTAATCATAGCAAGTTGATTTCACAAACTCTCGCAGAAATCTTGCAACAAAAAGAACATTATGGTGACCAAAAATTGGGAGAGGGGAATGTTCCTATTGATATGTCTAGCCCCAACATTGCAAAACCAATGTCGATGGGGCACTTAAGGTCAACAGTAATTGGCAATTCAATTGCCAAGACCCTGCAAAAAGTTGGTTACACACCAATTAAAATCAACTATTTAGGTGATTACGGCACACAATTTGGTAAATTAATAGCGGCCTACAAGCACTGGGGTGTGGAAGAAGACGTTAAAAAAGACCCGATCATGAATTTATTTAAATATTACGTCAAGTTCCATAAAGAAGCTGAAAAGCACCCTGAGCTTGAAGATGAAGGTCGCGCGTGGTTTAAGAAATTAGAAGAGGGTGATCCAGAAGCAGTTAAATTATGGCAATGGTTCCGGGATGTTTCCTTGGCTGATTTCAACCGTATTTACAAAGAATTGGGTGTCACTTTTGATTCGTATAAAGGTGAGGCTTTCTTTAACGATAAAATGCAACCCGTAATTGATGAGCTGAAAGAAAAAGGACTTTTGCATGAGTCTCGTGGTGCACAAGTGGTTGACATGGGTGAAGATGAAAATCCAGCTTTGATTGTTAAATCAGATGGTACTAGCATCTACTTGACACGTGATCTGGCAGCTGCGATTTATCGTATGAAGACTTATCATTTTGTCAAAATGCTTTACGTAGTTGGTAATGAGCAGGCTCAGCACTTTGTGGAATTAAAAACTGTTTTGAAAAAAATGGGTTATGATTGGGCTGACGAGATTTACCATGTTCCTTTTGGCTTGATTACTCAAAATGGTAAAAAGCTATCTACTAGAAAAGGCAATGTGGTTTTTCTTGATCAAGTTTTACAAGATGCCGTTAAACTAGCACAAAAACAAATTGAAGAGAAGAATCCTGATTTGGCCAATAAAGATCAAGTTGCTCATGACGTTGGTGTTGGTGCAGTTATTTTTCATGATTTAAAGAATGAAAGAACCGAAAACTTTGACTTTGACCTGGATGAAGTTGTCCGTTTTGAAGGTGACACTGGTCCATATGTGCAGTATACAAATGCACGGGCTCAAAGTGTTTTGCGCAAGGCTGCTGCTCAAGGTCACGAACCGCAATTAACAGATATAAATATTGATGATGATTGGTCCTTTGGCGTTGCCAAGTCTTTAGCAGATTTCCCACGGATTATTGCACGCAGTAGTGCTAAATTCGAACCATCTGTTATTGCAAAGTATGCTCTTGATTTAGCAAAGAAGTTTAATAAATATTATGCTAATGTCAAAGTTTTAGTTGAAGATGATCAAATAGGCTCTCGGTTAGCACTAGTCCAAGCAACTTCAATCGTTTTAACCGAGGGTTTGCGACTTTTGGGTGTCAATGCTCCTAAAGAAATGTAAAAATTTTAAATAATAACGTTTACATCAAATAAAAGATTGTTCAATGTTTAATTAATACGATACAATATGACTGTAAGTTTAATAGGAGGTATATTTAATGGCATATTTAGATAATGGTAATCAAATCTTTAGAGATGCTCGTAAAAACCATTATGCAGTAGGTGCTTATAACACTAACAACTTGGAATGGACACGTGCAATTTTGCAAGCAGCTGAGGAAACAAGAACCCCAGTTTTAATTCAGGTGTCAATGGGTGCGGCTAAGTATATGGGTGGCTATAAAGTTGCCAAGGACTTAGTTGAAGACGAAATTGATGCAATGGATATCTCTGTTCCAGTTGTATTGAACTTAGATCATGGTAGCTTTGAAGCTGCTAAAGAATGTATTGCTCTTGGTTATTCATCAGTTATGTTTGATGGACATGCTTTACCAACTGAAGAGAACTTAGCTCAAACTAAGGAAATTGTTAAGTTAGCCCATGAACGCGGTATTTCAGTTGAGGCCGAAATCGGTAAAATTGGTGAAAATCAAGGCGCTGACGGCGGTGAACTTGCATCTGTCGAAGATGCAAAGACTTTCGTAGCCGCAGGTGTTGACAAACTTGCTTGTGGTATTGGTAATATCCATGGTGTTTACCCAGAAGGCTGGAAAGGCTTAAACTTTGATCGTTTGAAGGAAATTGCTGATGCAGTTTCTGTTCCATTGGTATTACACGGTGGTTCAGGTATTCCTGAAGACCAAGTTAAGAAGGCTATTTCTCTTGGAATTTCTAAAGTTAACATTAACACTGAATTCCAATTAGCTTTCCAAGCTGCTACTCGTAAGTACTTTGAAGCCCACAAGGATGAAGACAAGGACAACAAGGGTTACGATCCTCGTAAGCTTCTTCTTCCGGGTACAGAAGCAATTACAGCTTCAATGAAGGAAATGATCACTTGGCTTGGTACCCCATCAATTGATGACAAGATTAAGTCAGCTGGTTTTGACAAGAGTTCATTGAATTTAGAATAAATTGAAAATTATGTAAAAGGGAGATCAACTTTTTAGGCTGATCTCCCTTTTTGTTTTAGCAGCTAGGATTAAATATTGACTGCAAATGAAAAATGCCATCGTCATATTCGTACTTTAAGACTGCACAATTTTTAATGTGATCTTTGCGTTTAAACGTATTATATTTTTCCCATTTCCTATAAAAATTAGCTATAGCACCACCATGGGAAACGATTAAAATTTGTTTATGAGAGGAAGCTTCTGCAATATCTGTAATCGCTTTATTGATTCTTGCGACTACCTGTTTTTGAGATTCGCCACCAAATTGAACAAAAAAGTCGTTATAAGGTAGTGGCGGATTTAAGTGTTCACCTTCTCCTTCGTATGCGCCGAAATTCCACTCACGTAAATCTTTATGCGTTTCAAAAGGTAGATCGGTCACTATTTTTAAAGTATCTATTGCCCTTTCAGAAGTTGAACAATGCGCCTCTTCTAGATTGATTTTCTCATGTTCAAAATATTCTTTTTTCGTTGCTTTTGCTTGTTTAATTCCTAATGAAGTTAAAGGTGAATCACAAAATCCCTGGATCTTATGTTGGACATTAAACAAAGTTTGTCCGTGACGCATTAGATAAATATATTTCATATTTTTACCTTCTTTGATATATGTACATTTAATTGTAAACAAAAAGATCATAAAAATCTAAATGAAATAAATTGACTTAAAGTCCAATTTAAGCGTTATACTCAAGAAAAGAAGTATGGAGGGATAAACATGATTTTTGAAGAAACATTTACACTTAATAATGGGGTAAAAATCCCTAAACTAGCATTAGGAACCTGGAAAATTCCAGATACCGAAGTGGCTTCACCAGTCGCAACCGCCTTAAAGATGGGATATCGGCATCTTGATACTGCTCAAGCCTACCATAACGAAAGAGGAGTGGGTCAGGGCATCAAAGATTCTGGTATTAGCCGTGACCAGATTTTTGTTAACTCAAAAGTAGAGGCCGAAATTAAAGACTATCAAAAAGCTAAAAAATCTATTGATGAAACCCTTGCTCGCATGGATTTGGATTATTTAGACATGATGATTATTCATAATCCTCAACCCTGGAATGAAGTTAACCAGTCAGACGATCGCCATTTTGAAGGCAATCTTGAAACTTGGCGCGCTTTAGAAGATGCTATGAGAGAAGGGAAATTACGCGCAATTGGCGTTTCCAGTTTTCAGCCGGAAGATTTGCAGAATTTAATTGACAATAGTGATGTTAAACCAATGGTAAATCAAATTTTGTGTCATATTGGTGCAACACCAAAAAAGTTGATTGATTTTTGTCAAGAACATGACATTGTAGTGGAGTCATTTTCGCCAGTTGCTCATGGTGAGGCTTTAACGAATACCACTATTAAGAGTATGGCAAAAAAATATCACGTTTCAGTTGCCCAGTTATGTATTCGCTATGATTGGCAGCTTAATACAGTGGTTTTACCAAAGTCAGTCAATCCAAAACACATGAAGCAAAATGCAGAATTGAACTTTGAAATAAGTGATGTTGACATGGCTAATTTGGAAGAAATTAATAGTTTTAATTATGGGTCTTCTAGTCATTTTCCTGTATTTGGTGGAAAAAGATAAAATTATATGAGGGTATAGATCCTTGGCGAGCAGATAAAATCTAGCTAAAAACTAAATTGTTACATAAAAAGTTGTAGACTTTTTATATACAATTCAACACTCAATATATTGTATTGGTGTACAAACGTAAAGTTAACAGTATAATGTATCTTGTAACGGATGAATAATAATATATTTTTGAGGTGATATTAAAATTGCGCGAAGAAATAAAATTTTTAAAATGTGTTGATCATGAGGTGCCAATGCAAATTGATCTTCCAGATGAACGTGGCAAATTTCCGGCCGTTTTAATGATTCATGGCTTCATGTCTTCTAAGAACAATGATAATCATATGTTAGCCAGAATTAGCAAAAAAATTGTAGAAGCCGGAATCGTTACGGCAAGAATTGACTTATGCAGCATGGGTGAAAACCTTTATTCAAGAGAAAATTATGGCATGAAAGTAATGACTGATGAGGTTAAAGCGAGTTTTAAATATTTGCAGTCTTTACCATATGTTGAAGAAAATAATGTTGGACTTTTAGGTCATAGCCTTGGTGGACGTTTAGCGTTTACTTGTTCGACCTTACCTGCAAAGATTATAGTTTCTTTAAATGGCGCTATTAATACATCTGAGCCTCTTGAAATGACCTATGATAAATTTGAAATGGCTAATTTAGGTTACTGCATTGTTCATACTAGTAGCGGCGGTGTTGAACTGGTTTACCGCAGATTCTTTGATGAGTTGCAGACAACTTTGAATGACAACATTAAAAACTTTAAAAATCCGATTTTAGTTGAAGTATGTACCAGCGATCCTACTTTGGATCCAAATATCAGTTTGAATTTTATTAAAAACTGTCACATGGATAACGTAGATTCGTTTACCGTTGAAAATGCGAACCATACTTACAATGTTGAAACTGGTGATTTTACCAAACTTAATGAAGTTATTAGTAAAGTCGTTCCTTGGATTAATTCACACATCAAATAAAAACCAGCTTAATTAAAGCCGGTTTTATAAATATTATTTTGAGCTTAGCTTTAATCATAAAAGCTAAGTTTTTTATTATAACTTTGTAAAGGTAGTTGCTTCTTTAAGTGCACGCTCTGTCCAAAGCAAAACTTGATTTTGATGAATTTCAATTGGTAAAAGCTCATGCTGATATAATCTTTCTTCCACAAACATTTTACCTTGTTCATTAACAATAACTGGGTAATCCCATTTGCCAATTGTAACTGTTAAATTACCATCTTTTTCATTTAGCGTAATCAAGCCGTAACCTGGGTTTTGGTAATCACCCAAAAGGTTATCCTTAGCCGCAACATTTTGGGGTGAATTTCCTTTAAGTTCAGCAATTTTTGCTTCTCGTGTTGCTGCTTTTTGATCAACAATCTGTTTGATTTTACTTGTCCAATCAGTATCTGAAATGCCCATAGCTTCATCAATGGTCTGGTAGGCTAAAGCGAATATTGCATCTGTTGAATCCATGTTTGTGGTTGAAACGAATGCTAAATCAAGATCTGGAACAAAGCCCATGAAAGAGCAGTAGCCAATGTATGAACCACTGTGGTAGAAGTATTTATGTCCGCGGTAGTCTTCCATCATCATGCCTAAACCATAAGCGCCAAAATTAGCGCCACCGTATGCACGACTTGGAGGCATGATAGATTGAGGCAAAAAGTGTTCAGCCATGGCATTGCCTTGGTTTTCTTTTTGCAATTTTAACTGGTATTTGGCCCAAGTGAGCAAATCCGAAATACTTGCGAGCATACTGCTGGCTCCGCCAACTTTACCTGGTGCAATAAAGGGAACTTCTTTAGTGACTTCATTGTCCCTGATATAAGGCTTAACTATTTTCTCTCTTGGTGCTTCATGGTGGTTAATATAAGTGTTTTTTAAGTTAAGTGGTTCTAGTAAGTGTTGGCGTTCATAAGTACCATACTCTGCACCAATTGCTTGTTCAAAAGCATAAGTGGCTAATGCAAAAACTAGGTTACTGTATTGCATTTTATAACGCAGTTCATGGTTGGGTTTTAAATACCCCACGTGCTCTGCTTTTTCTTTTAAAGAAAGGTCATGCTTATTCATATTAGTAAAGCGCATCAGATCGTGAGCTGGTAAGCCACTTTGATGACTAAGAGCATCCCGCCATGTTAAATGGTCTTCGGCATACTTATCTTCAAGTTTAAGTTCAGGCCAGTATTTTTTTAAAGGATCATCCAAATCTATTTTACCTGCATCAGCTAATTGACAAACAGCAGTAGCAAAAAATGTTTTGGAAATTGATGCTAAAGGATAAAGATTATCCTGTTCAGCTTGACCAAAAACGTGGCTGTAGCTTTCTCCTTTACGATAAACACCAATTCCTAAACTGGGTAAATTAAAAGTAGTAATAGCTTTTTGAGCTAAATCGGCAATTTTTTGCTTGTTCATATTCACTTTCTAACTCTTTCTATATTTTTTTCCATAATAAAATTATACAGAAGCACTTGCTATTTTACACTAAATAAAAATCTTTTTAAATGCTCCTTTAAAATATATGATGATACTATTTGACATAAATGGCAAATTTATTAATAATATGAGTAAAACATAATGAAATGAGTGATTTTTATGAAAAAAAGAAGTAAGCTTGCTTCTGCTGGCATTTTGAGTCTAGCCGCTCTAACACTGGCAGCCTGTGGTAAAAGTGCTAACAGCAGTGATGACACTAAGACAGTAAAAAAGTTTCCTGTTGAAACTCCTGAAAAGAATGTGAAAAATGGTGGAACTGTGAAAGTTGCAGTTGTCACTGATACTCCATTTTCAGGTATTTTTTCACAAGAACTTTCATCTGAAGATGTAGACTCTATGGTTGCAGCTCCCGGTCAAGAGACTCTATTTGATAGTGATGATCAGTATGGTGTCACTGATAAAGGGCCAGCCACACGTAAATTAGACCCTAAGAAAAAGACGATCACTATCAATATTAAAAAGGGCGTTAGATGGTCTGACGGTAAACAGGTCGTTGCCAAAGATTTCGAATATGCGTATGAGATTTTAGCTAACAAAGATACAGCTTGTCCGCGGTATAGCAGTCAGTTTGAAGTCATAAAGGGCTTAAAAGAATATCACGAAGGCAAAGCCAAGACTATTTCCGGCATTGAAATGCCTGATGGAGAAAATGGCCGTAAAATTGTTTTACATTGCTCAGCTTTAAATCCAAGTATGTCAAATGCAGGCAGTCGTTCACTTTGGGAAGCAGTTGAACCCTATCATTATTTGAAAGATATTCCTTTTGCAAAGTTAAAATCTTCTGATAGGATCAGGAAAAATCCGTTATTTTTCGGACCGTTTAAGATTGAAAAACTAGTTAGAGGACAATCTGCAACTTGGGTACCGAACAAATATTATTGGCGAGGGAAACCAAATTTAGATAAAGTTGTTATTTCTGTGGTATCTCCTAATTCCGCTTCTCAAGCAATAAAAAGTCATAAATTTGACATTATTCCTGTAATTAATACTCAGTGGCCACAAGTTAAAAATACTAAAAATGTGAACTTTATTGCCCAAATTCCAATCGCATATCATTATTTGGGTTTTAAAGTAGGAAAATGGGATGCTGACAAGAGCAAGAATGTTATGAATCCTAATGCTAAGATGAATAATAAGGCTTTAAGGCAGGCAATAGGTTATGCCATGAATGTTGATGCGGTTAATAAGCGTTATACATATGGTTTAACGTTTAGGGTAAAAACTTTGGTTCCAGAAAAGTTTGGTGACTACTTTGATAAAACTGAAAAAGGATATAATTACAACTTAAAAAAGGCAAATCAGATTCTGGATAAAGCGGGTTACAAGAAGAAAGGAAAGTGGCGCGTTCAGCCAAATGGCAAACCTTTGGTAATTCATTTTGCAGCTATGAGTGGAGATACTACTCAGGAGCCAATTGTGCAAAATTACTTGCAACAATGGCACAAAGTTGGACTTAATGTCCAATTAGCCACGGGGCGTTTAATTGAACACAATTCTTTCTATGATAAATTGCAACATGATAATAAAGGCGTCGACATGTATCTGGCCGGTTGGTCAACACCTACTGAACCTTCGCCACACCCATATTATAGTGAATCAGCGCCGTTTAACATGACCAGATTTGTAACTGCAAAAAACAATCAGCTTTTGGATGAAATAAATTCACAAAAGGCTTTTAATCATGATTATCGGGTAAAAAAATTTCATGAATGGCAAAGATATATGAATGAGGAAGCTTATGTTATCCCAGTTGATAATTCCTATCAGATCTTTGCCGTTAATAACAAGATTTCCGGCTATTCGCTTAAGCCGTCAAAACAAAACAATAATCATCCTTTATGGAATGAAGTAGGTTTTACTAAATAGAAAGAAGCTGTAAATTTTTAATGAGAACTGGAACAAAAATTATAACTTTAGATAATGGCTATCATTTGTGGACAAGTACCCAAGGTGAAGGTGATATTCATTTATTGGCACTTCATGGAGGTCCAGGAGGAAATCACGAATATTGGGAAGACGCTGCCGATCAATTAGCAAAGCAGGGGCTACATGTTCAAGTTACTATGTATGATCAATTAGGCTCTCTTTATTCAGATCAACCGGATTATGATGATCCTGAAATTGCGGCCAAATACTTAACTTATGAATACTTTCTCGACGAAGTTGATGAGGTTCGCGCTAAGCTTGGTGTTGATAATTGCTACTTGATTGGACAAAGTTGGGGTGGCTTGCTTGCACAAGAATATGCGGTGAAATATGGTCAACACTTAAAAGGAACTATTATTTCTTCCATGGTTGATGATACTGATGACTATATTGAGTCAATTAATCGTCGCAGACAAGAAATTTTCCCACAATCAGAAATTGACTTTATGCGTGCATGTGAAGAAAACAATGACTATGACAATAAACGCTACCAAGAGGATATTCAAATATTAAATATTAACTTTCTTGATCGGCGACAGCCATGCAAGCTATATCATATTAAGCGTATCGGTGGTTTGCCTGTTTACCATGCCTTTCAAGGTGATAATGAATTTGTAGTAACAGGCAAATTAAAAGATTGGCACTTTAGAAAGTACTTAAAGCAAATAAAAATGCCGACCCTTTTGACTTTTGGTGAAGAAGATACTATGCCTTTAGAGACTGCAAAGATTATGCAACGTGAAATTCCTAATTCACGCTTAGTTACTACACCGAATGCAGGACATCATCACATGGTTGATAATCCTGATGTTTACTATAAGCATGTAGCTGATTTTATCCGTGAAGTAGAAGCTGGTACTTTCGTGGGTGAATAACTGCTTGTACAAACGATGAAATAAATGTAGTTAAAACAAAAGAAAACGTGAGTCGATTGATTCACGTTTTTAACTTTTTGTTTAACTTCTACCTATTCTTTTGGCTCATTTTTATTTACCAATTATTCCGAGGCCACCTAAAATAATTCCGACTATTAAAACTATAATAATTAGTTTTGTTGAAGTCATTTTCTTCTTGCCGAGAAGCCAATAGCATACCACAACTAATAACACTGGAACAAGGGACGGCATAATTTGGTCTAAAATTGTTTGTGCTTTTAAAATAACCCTTCCTGATTTAAAGACTATTGGTACATTTGCATTAACAACTGTTGGAATCAAGGCTCCCACAACTGTTACTCCAAGCAAAATGGCTGCATCAGTTAGTCTGTTTAATTTATTACCTGCTGCATAAATTAATTTTTCACCTTGCGAATACCCCAAAGGAAGGAATGTAAAACGTAAAAAAAGAACAATAAAGTTTACTATTAGCCAAATGATTGCACCTATTGGGTTTCCTTTTAACCCCATATATGCGCCAATTGAACCGAAAATTGTTGGTAGAATGACGCCGAAAATTGTATCGCCAACGCCAGCAAATGAACCCATTAAACCAGCTTTTAAACCAGCAATTGCTTCTTCGGCTTTTCGGCCTTCTTTTTCTTCAATTGCCATGTCCATACCAATTATAAAGCCACCAACATATGCATTCGTGTTAAAGAACTGGTTATGAAGTTTCATAA
This sequence comes from Lactobacillus sp. W8174, assembly GCF_016100975.1. Lineage (GTDB taxonomy): Bacteria > Bacillota > Bacilli > Lactobacillales > Lactobacillaceae > Lactobacillus > Lactobacillus juensis. Next base: position 72,664 of record NZ_JACFRN010000001.1, read on the forward strand.
TTGAAACTCGATCATTTTTTTCAGGATATAATTTTTGGATTGTTGGTAACATTGTGTAAAGATATCCTGTCGACATCATTCGTTCATAGTTCCAACAGATTTGACTACTCCATAACCAACGCCAGTTTGCACGGAATAAATCTTTTTTAGTTAATTTTTGGATGTTAGTCTTCGTATTCACCGAGTTCATTTTCATGTCCTCCTTCAGTTTGAGTAGATGGTGTTTCATTAGTTTCACTTTGTTTGTAATAGATTATTGCCATAGCGACACCGATAATTGCAACACCTAGTATTGGAACTTTGATGTATGCTGCTAAAAAGAAACCAATTAATAGGTAAGCGATAAAACGTTTAGTAGGTAAAAATCTAAGTAAAATTGCAATTCCGACTACTGGTAAAATTCCACCTGCTGCGGATAAACCATTAGTTAGCCATTGAGGCATAGAGTTAACTACAACCTGAATTGTGTTTTTACCAACTAATAACATCAAAAGTACAGGGAGTGCACGTGATAATCCCCAAGGAAACATCCCGTAAATAATGTTATGGGCAACGCCTTTTTCATTATCTTCTTCAATCATCTTATCTACCCGATGTAAAAAGAAGGTATTAGTGAAACGAGCCAGAACATCTAGTTGAACCATTAAAAGACCGACAGGAACTGCTAATCCAATTGCAAAGCTAACCCCTTTGTTACTCATAACTGCATAGGCAGTGCCGACGATAGCCCCAGTCATGAAGTCTGGCATGCTGGCGCCGCCATAAGTACCAACACCTAGTACCATTAATTGAAGCGTTGCACCCACAACTAAACCTGTTTTTATGTCACCCATAATAAGTCCAGCTACAAGACCAATTAAAAGCGGATAATTACACAATATTGCAACTGTCAGTTGGTCAATAATCATCCAAAAAGCAAGTGCTGTTAATAGTAAAATTTGCCACCATGTGATTGCCATTTTAGTTCTCCTTCTTATTTAACATTGAAATAAATGGCTCTTGTTTATCGTTTGGAACCATTTGATGATAAAATTCAATTCCTTTTTCTGCCATCTGATTAAAGGTAGCAGTGTCCTCGTCAGTAACGGCAACACTTTTAGCAACTTGACGTGCCCCCTGAGACATTGACATGTTACCAACATTTACTGCCGGAAGCTTAACACCAGCAGATATTAGCTGTGCCAAGATTTGCGGCTTTTTAACGAGTAAAAGAACTCTTTGACCATTGTATTGTCCACTATTGATTCGTTCTGCAGCTCCCTTAGCTGTAAGAATACTTAAGTGAATTCCAGCTGGAACAGCCGTTTTTAAGGTTGCCTTTTGCACCTTACTGGTAACAATTTGATCGTCAACGACCATGATTCTCGTCGTATTAAGACTTCTAGTCCACATGGTAGCAACTTGACCATGAATTAAGCGCGAATCAATTCTTACGTTGACTAGGGGGTTACCAGTGTTTACAGGAGCAGTTTCTTTATTTGGCGCTGCAGGCTGCTTTTTAGGTTTCTTTTTGATGTTTGACTCCATTAATTCAATTGTTTGACTGATTGCCTCTTCAGCAGGAGTTCCTGTTGCTAGTGATAAGGTCAACATCAGGGAAAGACCGGAATATAGTTTGACGTCAGGATGTTCTGCAATAAAAGTACTTGCTGCGTTTGCTGGTGTACCATTTGGAATATCAGCAATAATTATGACTTCCTCAGCAGAATCTTGCCTGTTCTGATAAATATCTTCATAGCATTTGACGACATCATCAATGCCCATCGGATCTTTAAAAGAAACTGTAACGAAACTAGTTAATTCACCCGTAATCATTTCACAGCTCTTAAGCGTTTGTTTTGCATAGTCACCATGACTTGCTAAGATATACATATAAAAATCACTCTCCTTCAACTTAATGTGTTAACTTGGTTACAAGATAAATATTAATTCTAAATGAAAGCAATTGCAATAGCTTAATAACAATATTTTATTGAATGAAGCTATGGACTTTTATATTTCTTAGTGTTTAACTTAATGTGTTAAATATTGAAATGGAATGGGAGGAATAAATATGGTAGAAGCTTTGACTAGAATCAAACAATATGAAGACTTGGGGTTAGGCTTATTTATTCATTGGGGCTTATATTCGCAATTAGAAGTCGGAGAGTGGACAGAATATATCCATCATCGAGATAAAGAAGAGTATGAACACTTAATTAACAATTTTTCTGCTAAAGATTTTGATGCCGAGCAAATTGTTCTGTCTGCTAAAAAAATGGGTGCTAAGTATATTGTTTTAACAACCAAGCACCACGAAGGCTTTTTCTTGTATGATACCCAAAGACTATCTGAGTTTGATGCAATGCACAGTCCTGCCCATAGAGACTTGATTCGAGAGTTTATTGATGCCTGCCATAAATATAATGTTCAGCCTTTTTTATACATGGCGACATATGATTGGCATAGTGATCTGTACCAAACTGACTTCAATAAGTATTTAGATTATCTATTAAAATCCGTTGAAATTTTGTGCAAGAATTACGGCTCAATTGGAGGATTTTGGTTTGATGGTGATTGGAATAAAAAAGAGGCTGATTGGAAATTAGATCGTTTATATGGAACAATCAGAAAATATCAGCCTAACGCAATAATTGTTAACAATACAGGTTTAAAAAACAGAGGAAAGATAAGTAATCCTGAAATTGATGTTGTGACATATGAGCGAAAAACGCCAGATCAAGTTAATCATGGTTTCCAAGATAAATATGTTGCTGGGGAAGCCTCAGTAACAATGAATAAACATTGGGGCTACGCAAGAGATGACTTAAACTTCAAATCTACAAAAGAGCTAATTGAAAATATTGTTCATGCCCGTGGCATTGGAGCTAACATTTTACTTAACATTGGCTTAACTGGAACTGGACAAATTCCGTTAATGAATCAAGCCGTTATGGAACAAATCGGTAAATGGACAAAGATGGCGGGGCAAAGTATCTATACCTCACGACCTTCTTCTGAAATCAAGGCAAGCGGAAACGATAAAGATATTGCTCTGATAGATAAAAATACTCTATATTTGTTTTTACATGATTTAGAAATTGTTGGCGATGATAATGTGGTTTTAGGCGGAGAAGGTATCAATTTACGTTCATTTAGTGGTATATTCAAACAGATAGAAAAAATAACTTGGCTAGATGATCAAAAAGAACTTCCTTTTATGCAAGATGTTGATAGAGGAACGCTTACGGTGGACATAGGTGGTTACACTTATGGGACAGATTGGTGTGTAAGAATAGCCAAGGTTTCCTTTAAATAAAGCCGGTGAAATTGATGTCAAAATATCAAGATATTGTTTTAAAATTGGTTGAAAAGTTAGATAATGGATGGCTAAATCCTGGTGATCGTTTCTATAGTGAAGCAGAAATCAGTCGAATTTATCATGTTAGCTCTACGACTGCAGTAAAAGTTTTAAATACCTTAGAACAACAAAATAAGGTAACTCGAGTTCAAGGAAGTGGGACTTTTGTTGCAAAAGAAGCACATAAGCAGGTTGCAATGCTCACGGATTTGAACTTGGCTGAGGGACAAACCGAAAGTGTTAAGGTTCTTTTAGCTAAAATCGGTACCGAAAAAGAAGTATTACGTAAACTTCATCTTAAAGCAATTAACAATTATCTTGAAGTAAGGCGTTTGCGGTATATTGGAAAAAAGATAAGTCAATATTCGATTAGCTATCTAAATCCAAATTATTTAAATATTGATCATGTGGATAATTTGTCATCATTTAATTCAATCTACCAAAAAGTTAGAGATGATTCAAAAATTGATCCTTTTGAATTACCATTTAAGCAAAAAAACTGTGCTAAAACTGTTACAAATAAAGAAATTTTGAAGTATTTTACCCAAAAACCAACTCAGCTCTTTATTTATCAGGAACGTGAGACTTATTTACCATTAGTTTCTGGTGAATTACTTGAATATGCAATTAGCTATAAGCTACCTGAATATTGGGGTTATGAGGCAACAGCAACAGCTTATCGTCAGTAAGTTAAATCTAAATCAATTAGAAAGAACTAAATCAAAATGATTTAGTTCTTTCTTTAAGCAAAGGTATTTTTTTGTCTAGTAATTTGACATTTATTTTATTTAATGTGAAAGGCTTTTGTAGCGAAATTTGGTAAGCTGTTAGGTGCAAAAATTGTTCTTTTTCACAGTTAGAGTTATACAATGGATCTCCCACAATCGGACATCCTATCGCAGCGAGATGTACCCGTATTTGGTGTGTCCTACCTGTTTCTAAATTTAATTTAATTAAAGCGGTATTGTTGTCCAAATACCTTAAAATCTGGTAATGTGTGATTGACTGTAGTCCATTGCTTGTTATTTTGCGTTTGCGCTGATCAAGTGGATCTTGACCGATTGGCAATTCGATTGTTCCTCTGTTGGCTATTGGCTTATTAACATTAATCACAGCTAAATATTCGCGGTGAAAAATTTTGGCTGTTAATTCCCGGTTTAAAATAGGCACAACGGCAGGATTTTTGGCTACCAGTAGCAGACCGCTGGTTAGCATATCTAGTCGATGTACAATAAAAGGGGAAAATCCTAAATAGGTAGCACAATCATTCAGAGCTGTATCAGTTTCCATTAAATTCGGGTGCGTTTTTTGCCCTGCAGGTTTATTTATAATTAAAAGACTGTCATCTTCGTAAATAACTTCCGGATTTTTACCACTAGCTGGATAATTATGCTGCTTACTTTCAACGTGATTGAGCCAAAGTTCAACTTTATCATTTGGCTTTACATTTTGATTAAAATGATAATATTTACCGTTAATCTGTACTTTTCGTTCGACACGTAAAAAGTGACGCCATTTTCTCGGAATGAGTAATTGACGTAATAAATCATTTACAGAACACGGATTGAGATTTTGAGGAAAGTTAAAGGTAAAATAATAGCTCATAAATATTTGTTAAATCTTTTTGAAAATAAAGGTAAATTCCTTTAATATGATACAATTTTAGTTGTTTCTAAAGGAGCAGATAAAATGGAAAACAATGAACCAAAGAAAAACGGTAAGGGCGGCTTATGGCACCGTTTTGACAACCGTTTTTTCATCGGTCGCTGGATCATTTTGATTTTGCTTACCGGGATGTTATTGGTTTGTACTTATTATACCGTTAAAGTTAAAACTTCAAATATATCAAATTTAAAGGCATCATTATCAGCTACAACCGGAATTTACGATTATAAGAGTCAAAAGTCTGGCTCATTATATTCGCAAAAAGGTACTTATGTAAGTTATAACAAAATTTCGCCTAATGTGAAAAATGCTGTAATTTCAACAGAAGATCGTACTTTTTGGAAAAATCCGGGTTTTAGCATCAAAGGAATGGGCAGAGCTGCTTTAGGCTTGATTCTTAACCGCGGTCAAATATCTGGTGGTGGTTCGACCATCACGCAACAACTGGCTAAAAATGCTTTGTTGACGCAGAAGCAAACTTTCTCTCGTAAAGTTGAAGAACTTTTCTTTGCTATTGAAATAAACCATGTTTATTCTAAAAAAGACATATTGACTATGTACCTTAATAAAGTTTATTTTGGCAATGGTGTATGGGGAGTTGAAGATGCCAGTCAAAAATATTTTGGTAAAAATGCCAGTCAGTTGACAATCGGAGAAGGAGCAACTTTAGCCGGTATTTTGCGTAATCCAAGTAAATATAACCCAATTGACCATATGTCTTATGCTTTGTCTCGGAGAAACCTGATATTAAATCTAATGGTTGATAATAAAAAATTATCAAATTCCAGGGCGAAAAGTGAGCAAAAAATTGGTTTAACTTTACGTGACACCTACCATAATAAAGATGGGTATCGTTACCCTTATTTCTTCGATGCAGTCGTTGACGAGGCAATTAATCGCTACGGGCTAAAAGAAGAAGATGTAATGAATAAGGGCTTGAAAATATACACAACCCTTAATCAAAATTATCAAAGTCAGCTGCAGCAAAAATTTGACCAAGGTTATCTGTTTCCGCAAAATGCGACTGATGGTACGAAACCTCAAGGCGCAACGGTGGTAATGGATCCTGCAACTGGCGCAGTGCGAGCTGTAGTAGGTGGTCGAGGCAAACATGTTTTTCGTGGTTATAACCGTGCTACTCAAATGAAGAGACAACCAGGCTCTTCAATTAAACCGCTAGTTTCTTATGCTCCAGCGCTTCAACAAGGTTATCACTATGATTCGCAGCTTTCTAACAAGCTGCAGCGTTTTGGTAAAAATGGTTATCAACCGCATAACGTTGACAACGGCTATTCTGATAAAATCCCGATGTATTCCGCCTTGGCCCAGAGTAAAAATGTCCCTGCAGTTTGGTTACTAGATCGCATTGGGGTATCAAAGGGCGTTCAATCAGCTAATAATTTTGGTATCAAGGTGCCAAAAGAAGACCAAAATCTTGCTTTAGCTTTAGGTGGACTATCAACAGGTGTTTCACCTATTCAAATGGCACGAGCATATTCAGCTTTTGCCAATAAAGGGAATTTGCCTAATAATTCTTATTTCATCACTAAAATTACTGATGCTAGTGGGAATGTAATCGCTGAAAATCATGATACTGGTACGCATCGCATTATCTCGGAAAATACGGCTAAAGAAATGACTACCATGTTATTGGGGGTGTTTGCAGGTGGAACTGGAACATCCGCTCAACCAGCTGGTTATCGAGTTGCAGGTAAAACTGGGTCAACTGAAGTACCAAACTCTTATGGCTTTGGTACTAAAGATCAGTGGATCGTCGGTTATACACCAGACGTTGTGGTTGCTACTTGGGTTGGCTTCGACCGCACTAATCAGCAGCACTTCATGCATGGTGTTTCAGAAACTGGTATTACTAGGCTATATAAGGCTGAAATGGAAAGTATTTTGCCATATACAGCTCAAAATCAATTTAAAGAACAGGCCCCAAAGCAAATTATTCAAAATAACGGTGCAGGTTCAGATTGGACAAAGGGCTTTGGAGATAAAATCGAAAAAGGCATAGGTTCAGCAGGAGAAAAAATTAATGAATGGTATAATGACATTAAAGGACTTTTCGGTCATTAATTAGGAGGAAAAAGATGATTAATATTTATGATTCAGCAAATCAAGTAGCAACAGATTTGCAAAAGCTTGATGAATTTAAGGCTTTAAGTGCTGCTATTGCTGCGGTTAAAAACAATGAAGAAAGTACAGCTTTGTTCAAACAGATGGATGAGATGCAGACAAAAATTATTAATTCACAGTCTGAAGGAAGAGATTTTCCAAAGGATTTAGAAGAGGATTATAAAAAATTAAATGAAAAGGTGCAAAAAGATGCCCAAATATTAAAGCTCTTGCAAGCTGAGCAAAATATGTATAAAACTATTGATGATGTTCAAAAAGCAATTGCTAAGCCAATTAATGACCTTTATGACGGTCTTAGGAATAAAAAATAATGAAATTCATCCATTTTGCTGACGCACATTTAGATAGTCCATTTTTGGGGCTATCTTTTTTACCATCTGAGAGTTTTAAGCAGATTCAAAATGCTCCAATGCAATCTTTAACTAAAATTGTAGATTTGGCACTGAAAGAAAAGGTTGATTTAGTATTAATTGCTGGGGATACTTTTGATAGTTTCAAGCCAACTCCCAGTGTACAAATTTTTTTCGCTCATGAAATTGAGCGACTAGTCAATGCGCAGATTCAGGTAATAATGATTTTGGGTAATCATGATCATATGGCAAAAGAAGACTTGCTGGTCGCTGAAAGTCCCTATTTCAAGTTACTGGGTAACGGAGAAAAAGTAGAAACTGTCTCTTATAAAACAAAAAACGGTTTTGAATATGACGTGAGCGGCTTTTCATATTTGGCCAATCATATTAAAGATAATATGGCGGCGCAATTTCCTGCTAAAAGCAATCGTTATACTTTTGGCATCATGCACGCACAGGAAAGAGCAGGTGCCAGTGCACAAAATGTTTATGCGCCTTTTAGTTTGAGTGAGCTGCAAAATCTCAATTACAATTATTTTGCCTTGGGTCATATTCATTTAAGACAAGTCTTGTCCGAAACGCCATTAATCGTCTATCCAGGAAACATCCAGGGTCGTCACATTAATGAAACCGGTCCTAAAGGTTGCTATTTAGGAACTATTGATGAGCAAACAAAACAAACTAAGATCCATTTTATGCGGACCAATTCTATTACTTGGAGTAAAAAAGAGCTTGAATTAACAAAACCAGTGGCAAAAACAGAACTGGAAAATATGATTATTGATTGTCTGTCAGCAATATCAACTACTTATTTTTGTCTGCAAATTAAGGGAGCTGATTTTTTGAATGAAAAAGAAAAAGAATTGGTCCAAGACAGTGATTTTTGGCAAATGATTTCTAAAAGACTGACTCATGACTCACAGTTGGTAGATGTGCGGTTTATTAGTGGGGCCAATTTAGAAATCGCCTTTAATGATCAAAAGTACTTTAAACAGGCTGAAAAAGAAGTTTTTGGTCCTGATCAATTTGCTCAAATCAGTAAAAGCTGGGCTTTAAAAACTGAGTATACTGATAGTTTGGCTCAAGACCCTGAATTCGTTCAGGAAGTAAAACAACTCTCTGAAGTCAAGTTAAATAGTAAATTGAAAGGAGTTAATGATGAAATTAATTAAACTTCAAATAGTTAATTTTGGTCAATTTTCAAACTTTACTTTTGATTTATCAAATTCAAACATTGATGTTTTTTACGGAGCTAATGAAGCAGGAAAGAGTACCATCGTTGCCTTTATTAAACAGATTTTATTTGGCTTTCACCTTGCTAACCATAGTTCGGATTTTTTTGAGGACTACACGCCTTTAGCACAGGTTAGTCCAATGGGCGGGTCTTTATTTTTTGAAAATGAAAATGGTCAGCATTATCAGTTAGAAAGACTTTACGCACATGGTAAAGGGTCAAAAGCTGGTACTCTGACTGTGAAATGTGACAACCAAGTGGTACCAGAAAGTGTTTTTTTTGATCAAATAAAAAATATTGATGGTGAATTTTACACTGACAGTTTTATTTTTAATCAGGATATGCTGGCAAAAGTTGATCAGATCAAGCAGAAAGATTTACTGGAACGTATCTATTATTTGGGTGCAGCTAATAGTGATAGCCTAATAACTTTACGTGATGATTTTGCTAAAAGTGCTGACGGTTTATTTAAAAAGACTGGCAGAAAGCCGCCTATTAATCAGTTGCTGGTAGAAGTTAAAGATGAAGAAAGCAAAGTCAGTAACTCTGAAAATGAATTTTCTGTTTACCAAGAACTTAATGACAGTTTTAAAAAGCAAAAAAGTTTGCAACATCAAGAAGAGAACAAAGAACTTGCATTACAAAAAGAATATGACAAGTTAGAAAAGATGCAAAAACTTGTTCCCAGCTACGAAAAATTGCAAGATTTACAAAATCAAGTTAAAACAGTCAACTTTGATTCAGAGCAGTTTCAATCTGCACAAACCTTAACAATGCAGGTTGATTCTTTGCATAAAAAGCAGCAGAAAATCACAGCAAAGTTAAGTGAATATTCTCATGACCAGGAAGAAAATAAGGCTGCTTCAGTGCTTGTTCAAAAAAAGCCGGAAGTATTACAATGGCAATCTGAGTATCATAACTGCTTACAAAAAGATGAACAAATTAAGGAAGAGCAGAAACAACTTATTGCACTCGATCCAAATCTGAATAAAATTGTGGGAATGGAGCAAAAGGAAATTATTAAACTGCAAGATGACTATCAAAAGCTGCCCCAAAAGGAATTAAAGATTGAGCAGAGTAAGAATGGCAATTCTAAGCAGTATTTTTTGTTTGGTGGCGTTATTTTTCTTGTCGGTTTAATTTTATTGTTTATTGCACGAGCTTTTGGCTTTTTAGCTGTTGGTATTGGGCTGGCTCTAGTGTTATTTGGTTTTTATCAGCAGAAGCAAACACAAAAAGCAGTAGAAACTATAACAGAGCAAAATGAAAAAATAAGGAAGCAAAGACAGTCTTTTGAAAAGCGCTATGCTATTAATCCCATCAATTTAGATATAAATAATTTAATTAATGAATGGAGACAATATCAAGTATTAATTCAAAACTTAAAAAGAAATAATCAGCGAAAAAATGAGTTAATAGGATTAGTCACACCGATAGCAGTCCAATTAGGTGATGAACTGAATCAAACTGTAAGTACTTTTGAAGATGTATTGAATGGACTGGACCAACTGACCAAGAAAATAAATTTAGAAAAATTACGCCGAGAAAAGCAAACTAGCTTAGAAAACAGTTTGGCTGAAAATAAAGATGAACTAACTGAAACTGAAACCAAGCTAAAAATGATTCTGGCAAAGGCGCAAGTTACTAGCTTAGCTGAATATGAGCAAATACAAAAACAAAAGCTAAAACAGGATAAAATACAAAACCAGATTGATGCTCTTGAAACGAATTTGCAAAATGATTTGAGCGAGTTAAAAAGTTATGCCCAAAATAAAACAGAAAATCAAACTGAACTCGCAAATTTAAGGTCAAAAATTTCTTCAGTTCATGAAAATATTAATCACATACAGGGAAAAGCAGCTGAAATAAAAGTCAAAATGGAAAATTTGGCAAATTCAACGGCTGTTTTCGAGGAAAAACAAAAACTGGCTAACTTAAAGGCAAAATTGAAAAATTTGAGCATTGAATATTTAGCTGACCTATTTACTGCAAAATGGATTAGTCGTGCTCTTGATTTAGCTTCGAATGAACGATTTCCCAAAATGCTGGTTACTGCTAAAGAATATTTGCGACTATTAACGGATAACCGTTATAATGATATTGAAATTGGTAAAAAAATAACGGTTACTCGTTTTGATGGTAAAAAAATAGAAGTGCAATATCTTTCTAGAGGAACTTCTGAGCAATTATACTTTGCGTTAAAACTGGCTTTTGTTCAACAAATACGAGATGAAATAAATTTACCCATATTAATAGACGACTCTTTTGTTAATTTTGATGATCACAGAGTTGATGAAATTGAAAAGCTGCTTCAAGCAATTGCTAGAAACAATCAGGTATTAATTTTTACTGCGCAAACAAGTCTTGTTGATAAATTGCGAATACAACCGCTAACTTTTAAGAGAGGAACTAAAAATGTATAAACGTTTGCTGGATTATAATGATGGCGAAGAACTAGAGTTGGTTGTGCTAATTAAGAATTCTCAATTAAGACATACGAAAAAAGGCAAACTTTATCTAGCAATGTCATTTAGTGATTCTTCTGGTGAGATTCGTGGCAACTTTTGGGATGCTAATGATCAAGATGCTGCAACTTTTAATGCAGGAACAATAGTAGAGCTTGATGGCAAGCGCGAAGAATATCAGGGTCAGCCACAAATAAAGATTTATAGCTTACGTGTTGTGGGCCCGGAAGAAGGGTATGATCTTAGGCAATTTATCAAATCAGCTCCAGAGAAAATTGCTGATATGAAAGAAGAAATAAACCAGTATGTTTTTGAAATACTGAATCCTACTTGGAACAGAATTGTACGATTCTTATTAAAAAAATGGGATAAACGATTTTTTGATTTTCCAGCGGGAAAAAGTAATCATCACGCAGTGCGTGGCGGACTGGCCTACCATACTGTATCGATGCTGCGTGATGCAAAAGGTTTGGCGGACAATTATTCACAAATTAACCGTTCTTTGTTATATGCCGGCTGTATCCTCCATGATATGGGCAAAGTACTTGAATTAACAGGTCCGGCAGCGACACAATATACCACTGAAGGTAATTTGATTGGGCATTTGGTTTTGATTGATGAACAAATCATGCTGGCGGCTCAGCAACTTAAAATTGATTTAGAATCCGAAGACTTATTGTTGCTAAGGCATATGGTTTTATCTCATCATGGTAAATTTGAATATGGCTCACCTAAATTACCTGCTCTTCTTGAAGCCGAGTTACTGCACCGCATTGATGATTTGGATGCATCTGTTTACGCTATCACCAATGCTTTACAGCACACTCGTCCTGGCAACTTTACCGATAATATAATGAGTCAAGGCGGCCGAAAATTTTATAGACCTAAAACAGATGAATCATTAGGAAAGGCCCGTAAATTAGAGTAAAAAAAGAGTTCAAGCATGCTTGAACTCTTTTTTTACTCTAATATAATTATTTTTTATCAGTAGATGTAGAAACATAAGAAGCTAAGACATCTTTTAGATCTTTATCTTTTATGTCAACTCCAGCCTTTTTAATAACTTTGGCTAGAACATCATGCATAGTTTGTTGGTCTTGTGACATTGTCTGATAGATTTGGTTATCAATCTCTTTTTTGTGTGAAGCAAATGATCCTTTAGCAGGGTGCTTAATCATTCTGATTACGTGATAACCTGATTGAGATTTAACAGGACTCTTTGTTGTTTCGCCAGTCTTTAATTTAAAAGCAGCTTTCTTAAACGCAGGGTCTAAACTAGAATCAGTAGAATCAAAAGCAGGCAGCTTTCCTTCATTGTTTTTAGTTCCTGGATCTAAAGAATACTTTTTCACCAAACTCTTAAAACTTTTACCATTTTTAAGTTCATTAGTAATTTCTTCTGCTTTAGATTTTTTAGAAACTAAAATATGTTGCACTTTAACTTTTGGTTGATAATCTTTCCAAACTTTGTCTTCTTGACTCTTTGAAATCTTCTTGATGTCCTTTAAAGCAGCTTCAGTAAGCAGGTTTGTTTTCAAGTTTTGTTTGAAGCTTGAAGCAGTCATGCCATTTTGTTGCAAAACGGCATCAAATTGACTACCGTATTGCTTTTTGTAATTATTGTATTGTTTATCAACTTGCTTTTTTGAAACTTTGTTGCCATATTGTTGCTCTAAAACACGATTGATAATCATGTTTGCCAGGGCGGTTTTACCAGACTGAGACTTTTTCATTTCGTCATAGTATTCTTGCTGGGTAATCTTGCCGCCTTTATAAGAAGCAACGGTTTTACCGCCATTGGAACAAGCCGCTGTTGATAATGCCATACTTGCTACGGCAATGACAGCTGCTGCTTTTCTGATATATTTTTTCATAAAATAAATTCTCCACATCCTTAATAAATTAAGTCACCGACAACTAATATAACATAAACTGGCAAATCTAGTTTTTATTTTTAAGTTTTTTGTCAAAAATTGCCAGTTTCTTTACTAATTTTTAGAATTATCAGCTTCATTTTCAATATTATGATTAATCGCTGAAGCTTTGCTTTTTAATTTGGCAATAATCCGATTAATGCCTATTTGATAATATTCCACTTCTTTTTCTAATTCAGAAATTGCTTTTTTAGCTTGTGGCAAAGATTCTTTTAACTCTTGCTTGGCAGTCTTTAACTTTTTGCTAGAGTCGGTAAGATCACTAATGTCTTCTTTCACTGAATTAATTGGCTTTTGCACCGATGGGAATAAACGATTACCGTTTTTATCTTTAAATAGTGAAAGAACAACGCCAAAACCCGCTCCCACTGCTAGACCTAAACTAAAATGTTTCATCATGTCACCTTAGAACTCGGCTCTAATTGCAGCTGCAACTTTTTGGTAATCTTCTTCAGTATATTTTTCAGCGTTATTGCGCGTTGCAATCTTTAAACCGTCTCCCTCAAATCGTGGTATAAAGTGAATATGTGAGTGCATTACTACTTGGCTGGCACTGGCGCCATTATTGCTACTGATGTTCATACCAGTAATTCTAGGGTCAAACTTTTTAATTGCATTGGCAATTGTTGGAATATACTGCAAGTATCTTTGAGCATCTTCAGGCGTATAATCAAAAAAGTTAGTGATGTGCTTTTTAGGTACCATTAAAGTGTGACCTGGGTTGACTTGAGATAAGTCTAAAAAGGCTTTGACGTCGTCATTTTCGAAAACTGTGTAGCTGTTGGCTTCACCCGTGATAATTTTACAAAATAAGCAATCTTTATCTAATTCTTCCATTTTAAAACCTCTTCATTTCAAAATTTAGTTTCTTTTAATATCATGCTATCATATTAAATGAGTAAATTCATTAAAAGAAAGATAGGAATTATGACTTTAAAAATTGAACATTTGACTGGTGGATACATTGGTGTGCCGGTCATTAAAGATATTAACTTAGAAATTATCCCGGGAGAAGTTTTAGGGCTAATTGGACTAAATGGCGCAGGCAAATCGACGACAATTAAACATATCTTGGGGCTATTACGACCACAAAAAGGGAAAATTACTCTCAATGGCGTTGACTTAGCCGCTCAACCTACTAAGTTTAAAAGAGAAGTCGCATATATTCCCGAAACCCCAGTTTTATATTCAGAATTAACTTTGAAAGAACACCTGCAATTAACGATTCTCAGCTATCAGTTAAACGAAAAACAGGCCTGGGCAAAAGCTCATGAGTTGCTGCAGATGTTTAGGTTGGATGACAAGCTCGATTGGCTGCCAATTCACTTTTCTAAAGGTATGAAGCAAAAGGTGATGATTGTTTGTGCCTTTTTGGCAAATACAGAACTACTTGTAATTGACGAACCGTTTACTGGACTAGATCCTTTAGCAGTGGCTAGTTTAGTGCAATTAATCACAGATGCTGCTGGTCAGGGCAAAATGGTATTAATGTCAACACATATTTTAGCTAACAGTGTTCAGGCCGTTTCACGCTATGCGGTCTTAAACAACGGCAAAATTGCTTCTACTGGTACTTTGGCTGAAATTCGAATGCACTACGGCTTAAAGGAAACAGATTCATTTGATCAAATTTACCAGATTTTAAGTCAGGAGCAACAAAATGCATGATTTGGCTAAAAGAAGGTTGCGGGAAAATTTAAGCCAATCTTTAAAATATCTAGTATTGGTTTTTAATGATTTCTTTATCTTAGCTCTGATTTTCCTTTTTGGAGCGCTTATGTTCTGGTACGCACAGGCAATGAAGACTATGCCTGAAAGTCAGTGGTACTACCGTCCACTAGTTGGTATTTTGCTCTGGCTGCCACTTTTAATAGGGAAATTGGTAACTTTGTTAAAACCAGCTGATTTACAATTTTTATTGCCCGAAGACGAAAATTTAGCATCATATTTAAAACCAATGTTAAATTACAGTTTAATTGTACCGACAATTTGCTTGGTTTTAATGGCGGGAATTATATTTCCTTTTGCAACGATTAAGGCGAAGATTGAACCTTTAAATTATGTTTTCGCTGTTTTTGCTGTTTTTTTGGCCAAAATATTGCAACTTAAGGTTATGGAATATAATTTATATTTTAACCGTAAAATTTCCATCATAATTTTAAATATCCTTTTCCTGCTTTTGTTTGGCTTGGGAATGTTTAAACCCCAGATCATGATCATAATCGCAATCTTGCTAGCGGCTGCTGTCTTTATTTTAGTTTTGAAGCCGCAACATGCCCCACTGTTTGACTGGCAATATGCCGTGGAGCAAGAAGAAAAGCGCAAAAATGTTGTTTATAACGCTTTTAGCATGTTCACAGACGTTAAAGAAAGACAGACTAATATTAAAAGACGAAAATATTTGGACTTTTTATTGCCTAAAAATTTATCGTCAGAAAATCCGCATAAATTTTTGTATCGCCGTTCAGTGCTTAGAAACCCAGAAAATATTAATTTAGTTTTCCGAATGACTGCTTTTGCAGTTTTAATTTCCTGGCTGGTACAAAATTGGATTTGGGCATTATGTTTGTCATGCTTAGTAGTCTTTTTGACTATTTACCAATTGATACCAATGGTTGATGAATTCGATACCAATATCATGTATCGTGTTTATCCAATTGAGCGTTCCAATCGTGGCCTTGATTTAGTATCTGCATTAGCGGGAATATTATTAGCTCAAGGGGTTATAATCAGTATTTCTTGGCTGATCACCTTACCAATTAATTTACGCTTGTTTGCGGCAATGGGATGTTTAGTTGTTTTCAGCTGGGGCGTATTAAGGTTATACTTACCTGCAAAAGTAAAGAAAAGGAAGTAGCAGAATAGATGAGATTACGTAACAAGCCGTGGGCTGTAAAGCTTGTACAAGAGCATCCAGAAAGTGTGATTGATCGACCTGATCCAAGTCTGAAAATTGATTGGTCAAAGCGGTTTGCTGATATTTCAAAACCATTAGAGATAGAAGTAGGGCCCGGCAAAGGAAAGTTTATTACTACGATGGCGGAAGAGCATCCGGAAAAGAATTTTGTTGCTTTGGAATTGCAAATAACAGCAGCTGGCATGATTTTACGGACTAAACTAGCAAAAGATTTGTCTAATTTACAAATTTTATGTGCTGATGCTGCTAATATTGATACTTTTTTTGATGCTCACAGAGCAAGTAAAATATATTTGAATTTTAGTGATCCCTGGCCAAAAACTAGGCATGAGAAAAGGCGGTTAACTTATAAGTCTTTTTTACAAAAATATCAGACTGTTTTGCAGGAAAACGGGCAAATAGAATTTAAAACTGACAATGCAGGACTTTTTGCTTATTCTGTGCAAAGTATGAATAATTTTGGGATGCACTTTGATTTTATGTCAGTTGATCTTCATAATGAAAAAGATGAAATAGTCAGTGCCAATATTGAAACAGAATATGAACACAAATTTGCAGCTCAGGGCAATCCAATTTATGCTTTGCACGCAGATTTTGGGGTAAAATAATTAAATAAGAGTAAGGATTGAGAGGTTTTTCAAAATGGAACAAATAAAAGAATTGAATAAAGATAAATTAGACTCGATTACTAAAAATGGACGAGTAGTTTTAGAATTTTCAGCAGGTTGGTGCCCGGATTGTCGTTTTTTAGACCCCTTCATGCCAGAAATAGAAAAAGATTTTGCCGATAGCAAATTTTATCAAATTGATCGTGATGGCTCAATTGACCTGGCTAAGGAAATGAACATCATGGGTATTCCTTCCTTTGTGGTCTACCAAGATGGTCAAGAAATTGGTAGACTAGTTAATAAGGATCGTAAAACTAAAGATGAGGTTGAAAGCTTTTTACGGTCACTTGACTAAGTGAAAGAGGATTATTGATTCATGATTACTAGTATTAATAAAAGAAGTTATCCCAATACCTTGATTGTAATTTTAGGTCAGGATAAGGGCAATAGTAAATACGATGAAAAAGTTGATATCACACGCATTACTGATGAAGAGGGTAATGTTACCGGTTATAACTTTTTTAACGTTGATCAGCTAATTGACTACGATAAATTATCAGATGGACAAGTTAAGCTGTCAAAAGATGATTTGACTGCTTTAAATGAAAAACTGGCAGAAGTTGGTTTTACTGATAAACTTGCTTATGGCAAGCCAACACTTGTTTATGGCTATGTCAAAAGCTGTGACAAGCATCCCGATTCTGATCATTTGCACGTTACACAAGTTGATGTGGGCAATGGTGAAGAACATCAAATTGTCTGTGGTGCGCCTAACATTGCGCAGGGACAAAAAGTGGTTGTTGCTTTACCAGGTACTTTGATGCCTAATGGTCAAGTAATTTGGCCAGGTCAACTGCGTCACGTGGATTCCTATGGCATGATTTGTTCTGCTCGTGAATTGGGACTTGAGCACGCTCCTCAAAAGCGCGGAATTATGGTGGTTCCTAATGAATTTACTGTTGGAGAAGCCTTTGATCCCGAAAAGTGTGACGAACTATTAGCAAACGGGCAGATTACTTTATAGCACTGAGGACTTTATCAAGCTTTGGTAAGGTCTTTTTTGTTACGAAAAGAATGTCAATTGCTTTAGTATTTTTTGCCATACTGCGAAAATTTGATTGCAATTTCTTGATGGTCCTGCTTTTTGGACTCAGTAATGGTAAAATAAAATGCAATGATATAATTTTGGAGTTCAGTAAATGTTAGATAAAAATAAGCAAATTTGGTTTATCGGAATTAAAGGAACTGGCATGGCTTCTTTAGCTTTAGTGCTAAATGATCTAGGCTTTAATGTAGCTGGCAGCGATATTAAAAAGTATACTTTTACCCAAGAGCCGCTAAAAAAAGCTGGTATTGAAGTTAGAGAATTTAGTGCGAATAATATTAAGGATTCGGGACAAGTCATCGTTAAAGGAAACGCGTTTAAAGATGACAACATAGAAGTAAAAACTTGTGAAAATAAGAACATTTCCTGGCAAAGTTATCCTGATACAGTAGAAGAAATTATCAAAATGCATACGAGCATTGGTGTTTCAGGAACTCATGGCAAAACGTCTACTACTGGCCTTTTAGCCCATGTATTAGGTGAAGCTGCACCCACTTCTTATTTAATAGGTGACGGTGAGGGCAAGGGTGTTAAGAATTCTCGCTTCTTCGTCTATGAGGCAGATGAATACCGACGTCATTTCTTAGCCTATCATCCAGACTATCAAATTATGACTAACATTGATTTTGATCATCCGGATTATTTCAAGGATCAGGCTGATTACACTTCGGCTTTTCAAACTGCAGCCAATCAAACTCAAAAAGGACTATTTGTCTGGGGTGGTAATGAAAGACTAAGAAAATTGCATTCTAATATTCCTAAATATACTTATGGTTTTGAAGATAATGATGATTTTCAAGCAGTCAATATTAAAAGAACAACAAAAGGTTCAAGCTTCACGGTCGTAAATCACGGTAAAAATATTGGTGAATTTCAAATACATCTTTTTGGGGACCACAATATTTTAAACACAACAGCTGTGATTGCTGTTGCCTACACTGAAAAAATTCCTATAGTAGATATTAAAAAAGGTCTGCTTACGTATAAGGGAGCAAAACGGCGCTTTTCTGAAAAAGATTTCGGTGATATCAACATTATTGATGATTACGCTCATCATCCAACTGAAATGAAAGCAACAATTCAGGCTGCACGACAAAAGTTTCCACAGAAGAAATTAGTTGTCGTTTTTCAACCACATACTTTTTCCAGAACAAAGAAATATGCTAAAGATTTTGAAAAAATATTGCGCGATGTAGACAAGGCTTATGTTACCCCGATTTATGCTTCTGCCAGGGAGGCAAGTGGAGATATTTCAAGTGATGATTTAGTTGCTAAAATTCCTGGCTCAGAAGTAATTGATCTTGATAACATTGCAGATCTTGCTCAAAACGAGAATAGCGTAATTGTCTTTATGGGAGCTGGCGATATTCAGAAATATGAAGATGCTTTAGAAGAGTTACTGTAATTTAATTTTTTAGCTTTACTAGAATTCTAGTAAGGCTATTTTTGTGCCCAAAATTTGTATTCTTTTTGAAAATATTTGAAATATTATTAAAATTAATGAAAAATAATGGTTGATTAATGAAAAATAATGAAATATAATAAAAATGTAAACGATAACAAATGAAAAGAGGACGAAATGATGAAAGAGATAAAAACAGCAACAAGGTTAAATGCATACCTGCCACATTATGATAATAAGATTGATAAGGTTTTTGGTGAACTGAAAAAAGTTGGAATTAATTATGTAGATATTAATTTTCCCCAACAGACTATTGGAATTCCGGCACGAGACATGAAGAAAATGTTAGACGAAAATGGTTTGCGTCCTAACGGAATGGAAATGAGATTTGAAGGTCATTATCTTAACGGAGATCTCGGAAATTTAAACGATAAAATCTATCAGGATGCAATTGAAATGTGTAAACAAGCAGTAGATTATTGCCGAGAAATTGGTGGATCAATGATTAATATCTGGAGTGCTCATGATGGTTTTGACTACAGCTTTCAAATTGATTATTTAAAAGTTTGGCATAGGATTGTCCAAGCTTGTCAAGAAATTGCTGATTATGCTCCTGATATTAAATTTAGTATTGAATATAAACCCTATGAGCCTCGTGCCTATGCTTTCGTAGACAGTATGGGAACCTTAGGAATGATTTTAAAAGATATCAACCGTAAAAACTTCGGTGTGCTTTTAGATTATTGTCACATGCTAATGAAACATGAAAATCCGGCCATGGGATCTGAAATTTTTGCTAGTCGTGGCGAGTTATTTGGGGTTCATATTAATGACGGCTATGGCGTCCATGATGATGGTTTAATGGTCGGCACTGTCACTCCATTTAAAACCTTAGAATTTCTTTATTATATGAAAAAGTATCACTTTGATGGCATGTATTATTTTGATACAGCACCGGTAATAGAAGATCCTAGTCAAGAAACCCGTAAGAATATCGAGATGTTGAAATACCTTTTAAATCTCCTTGACCGAGTAGGCATGGAGAAAATAGATAAAGTGATTAATGAGAATGATGCAATTAGAGCAAGAGATCTATTGTTAGATTTTATAAAAAAATAACCACTTTAATTTAGAAATTGTTTTTTTGGAGGCAAAAAAATGGATTACAGAGAAACAGCACGAGATATTTTGGATGCCGTTGGCGGACCAAGTAATATATCCAATATGACACATTGTGCAACTAGGTTAAGATTAAATTTAAAAAATGAAAATATTGATGATGCCAAAGTGAAGGCAGTAGATGGCGTAATTAATGTTTCAAAGGGCGGTGGTCAATATCAGGTATTAATTGGACTTGAAGTACCGAAAGTATTTGATGAATTTGAAAAGCTTGTCAATGGTAGTACTGATAATGAAGTTAGTACGCAAATCAAACCTCATGGATTTAAAGGATATGTCAATGCCTTATTTGCGGCAATTGCAGGTATTTTTTCACCACTGCTTCCCGCTCTTGCAGGGTCGGGAATTTTATATGGCTTACTTTTGTTCTGCAGCCAAGTAGGCTGGATAAGTCAGAAAAGCGGTACTTTTGTCATCTTGACTGCAGCCTCAAAAGCCGTATTTTACTTTTTGCCCATTCTGTTAGCTTTTTCGGCTGCACGAAGATTTAAAGTCAGCCCTTACATTGCTGCACTAATCGCTGGCGCACTTTTATATCCAGATTTCATTCAATTAATGGGTACCCATGGAAATGGTGCAATGACTTCATTCTTGGGTATTCCAGTTGTTTTAATGAATTACAATTCAACAGTAGTTCCAATTTTAATTTCTATCTGGGCTTATTCATATTTGTATAAGTGGTTAGATAAACACGTCAGTAAAGATTTGGAGCTTGTGGTTGTGCCACTTGTTTGTCTTTTAGTTATGGTGCCTCTGACCGTAATTGTTATCGGCCCACTCGGTGTATATGGTGGTCAATTTGTTGCAGATGTTGTTAATTGGTTAATTAAAAATGTACCACTGCTTGCTGGAGTAGTCGTTGGTGGTGGATGGAGTTTCCTTGTATCTTTTGGAATTCATTGGGCTGTAAATCCAATAATGATTAATAATATTGCTACACAAGGCTTTGATTTTATTTGTCCATTAACCTTTGCCTGCAATTTTGGTGTTATTGGAGCTGCTATAGGAGTTTGGCTTAAAACACGTAATAAAGAGCTAAAGAGTTTTTCTTTAACTGGAGTAATAACGATTTGCCTTTCTGCAATAATAGAACCAACATTATTTGGTTTACTGGTAAAAAACAGAAAAATATGGGCAGCACAAATGATTGCTGGTGCAGTTGGCGGAGCTTATTTAGGACTAACAAAGGTATTTACAAACGCATTTGTTTTTGGTTCAGTAACAACTTTTCCGGCTTTTGTAGCTAAAAATAGCAATAACTTCTTAAATGCGATGATAGGATTGGGTATTTCTGTAATTGTCGGAATCATTCTTGGCTTTATTGTTACCAAAAAAGATGAGCGTCTTGCTTAAAATAAAGTTAGATGGGTTATAATTAAGGAAGCAAAACACTTATGTATATAAGGAGAAGAGAATAAATTGCTTCCGATCGAAAGACAAAATCAAATCTTAAAAATTTTAGAAAACAAAAATTTGAGCAAACTGGATGAACTTCATAACCAAATACCCAATGTATCTATTTCAACTTTGAGAAGAGATATCAAAACATTAGAAGATGAAGGAAAAATTGAGTATTTATTCGGCGGGGCTGTTAGGCTAAGTGACGGTTCTGGAGAAGTCGAATTCACAAAAAAGGAACATAAATACCAAAAAGAGAAAAAGCAAATTGCTGCTTTAGCTGCCCAAGAGATTCACGATAGCAATGCAATATATGTGGATTCAGGTACAACATGTACTCTGTTGCTTGATAAAATAAAAAATAAACGGATCACAATTTATACTACGAATACACAAGTATGCCATATTGTTGGTAATTTTAAAGCTGAAATAGTTTTAATAGGTGGCAATTATAACGGCGTCACTTCTTCACTTACTGGCGCATTGACTAACGATTTACTATCCAGGCTTCGTTTTGATAAAGCATTTTTTGGAATGAATGGTGTTGACATTAATAATGGATACACAACACCACAATTTGACGAAGCAATAAAAAAACAACTGATTGCAAAAAGAACTTCACAATCTTTTATATTAGCTGATTCTAGCAAATTTGGCGTATCTTCAAATGTTCAGGCTCTAGAATTAAAAGACGCAATCCTAATTTCTAATGATAATGATTCTCAGATTGCTAAAGAAACAAAGATTATTTGTCCGTGACTAAAATATAAAAGTTATTTGATATAAAAACATCAAACTTAACAGGAGTTTGATGTTTTTGTTTAAAGAAAGTTCTAAAAATCCTATACAAAAAGCGTAATAAGCGAAAAGTAAGTTGTTAATTTGAAGTTGATAAACGAAATTTAACCTGTTTGTTATAAAAACAGTATTGTGCAAGATCCGTGCAAAAACTGTTAAAATGGTAGTTGAATAAAGAAAATTGGTTTAATTGTAAGGAGATCTAATGGCTGATAAAAAATTACTTTTAATTGACGGTAATTCAGTTGCCTTCCGTGCCTTTTACGCACTATATCGCCAACTTGAAAATTTCAGAAATCCTGAAGGATTGCATACTAATGCCATTTATACATTTAAAAATATGCTTGATGTCGTCTTAAATGATGTCGAACCAGATCATGTTTTGGTTGCTTTTGATGCAGGTAAAACTACCTTTAGAAATAAGATGTACGCTGACTACAAAGGTGGCAGACAAAAGACTCCCTCAGAATTATCTGAGCAACTGCCATACATTCAGGAGCTTTTGCATGACTTGGGTTTGTCTACATATGAGCTTGATAACTATGAAGCCGATGACATCATAGGAACTTTCGTAACTATTGGTGAAAAAGAAGGCTTTAAAGTTACGGTAGTTACAGGTGATAAGGATTTGACTCAGCTGGCATCGCCGCAAACAACAGTTATGGTCACTAAATCAGGGGTACTAAACTTAGAAGCTTACACACCTGAACACATGAAAAAAGTTAATGGTGTTACACCAACTGAATTTATTGATATGAAGGCATTAATGGGTGACAATTCTGATAATTACCCCGGTGTAACTAAAATTGGACCTAAAAAGGCATCACAGCTTATCCAAGAATATGGTTCAGTAGAAAATTTGTATGATCATATCGATGAAATGAAACCTTCTAAAATGAAGGAAAATTTGATTAATGATAAAGATAAGGCTCTTTTAGGCAAAAAATTAGCTACTATTGATCGTCATGCTCCTTTAACTATTGGGATCGATGATGTTAAAAGGCGTCCTATTGACTATCAGAAATTGCGCAGATTCTATGAAAAGATGAATTTTCGTAAATTCTTGAGTGAATTAAATCCCGACGGAGAAAATCAACCACAAGATCAATCTAAAAAAACAAATGATAAAGTAGTTGATTTTACTGAACTTAAAGAAAATGACATCAATAATTTTGCTGTTACTGATGGACAAACTATTACTTTTTATCTCGGGATGCTTGGTGCTAATTATCATTTAGCTGATTTTGTCGGTTTTGCCATTAAGGTAGATAATCAAATATATATTAGTCGCAATGTTGAACTGCTAAAAGAAGCTAAACTTAAAAATATGCTTGAAGATAAGCAAATTACTAAAAATGTGTTTGATCTAAAGCGAACAACAGTTGGGTTGAATCGTTTGGGTATTCACGCTCGTGGCATTGACTATGACATGCTTCTTGCTTCATATTTGATTAATAATGAAAATAATTCAGACGATATGGGTGAAATATGCCGGATGTACGGCGATAATTCTGTAAAAAGCGATTATGAAGTATACGGTAAAGGTAAAAGCGTTCATATACCAGAAAATGATCAAGTTTTGTTTAACCATCTAGCTGGTAAAATTGAGGCAATAGAAAATCTAAAAGATACATTACTGGCAAAACTAAAAGAACACGAGCAGGATGATCTTTATGCCAACATTGAAATACCAGTTGCAAGAGTTTTATCTGTCATGGAAATAAATGGTATTAAGGTGCAAGCTAAAACCTTAACTGAGCTGCAAGATGAGTTTGCTGTTGACCTTAAGAAAATGGAACAACAAATCTATGACGAAGCTGGTGAAGAATTTAATATTAATTCTCCAAAACAATTAGGCCATATTTTGTTCGAAAAAATGGGCTTAAAACCAATTAAAAAGACTAAGACTGGTTATTCAACATCTGTTGATGTTTTAAATCAGTTAAAAGATGAAAACCCAATTATTGGACAAATACTGACTTACCGGCAAATTGCTAAAATCCAATCTACCTATGTTAATGGTTTATTAGATGTTATCCAAAAAGATGGTCGCGTTCATACCAGGTACTTACAAACGTTAACTGCAACAGGCCGTTTGTCCTCAGTCGACCCTAATTTACAAAATATTCCAACTAGGACAGAAGAGGGCAAGCAAATTAGAAAAGCTTTTGTGCCTAGCGAACCTGACGGCTATATTTTTTCATGTGATTATTCTCAAATTGAATTGCGGGTTCTAGCGCAAGTTTCTGGTGATGAACAGATGCAGGAAGCCTTTAGAACAGGTTATGATATTCATGCTCACACCGCAATGCGTATTTTTCATCTTAAGTCAACCGATGATGTGACTCCGCTAATGCGCCGCAGAGCTAAGGCAGTTAATTTCGGTATAGTTTATGGCATTTCTGATTATGGCTTGTCTAAGAATCTTAATATTAGCAGAAAACAGGCAAAGGAATTTATTGACAATTACTTTGAACAATATCCACAAGTTAAAGAGTATATGAATAAAGCTGTGCAAGTGGCACGTGAAAAAGGCTATGCGGAAACAATTATGCACAGAAGACGTTATTTACCAGATATTCATGCCAAAAATTACAATGTCCGTTCTTTTGCCGAAAGAACAGCTATCAATTCCCCTATTCAAGGTTCAGCTGCAGATATTATTAAAATAGCAATGATTAACATGCAGAAAAAATTGGATGACATGCATCTCAAGACAAAAATGGTAGTCCAGGTTCATGATGAATTGATTTTTGATGTACCAAAAGATGAATTAGAAACAATCAAAAAAATTGTGCCTGAAGTTATGCAATCCGCTGTAAGACTTGATATACCTCTTGTAGCAGATTCTGGATATGGCCACAACTGGTTTGATGCGAAATAAGGAGCAATTTTAATGCCTGAAATGCCGGAAGTTGAAACTGTTAGGCGAACACTTCTTCCTCTTATCAAAGGGAAAACAATAAAAGAAGTAACTGTATGGTACCCAAAAATTATTACCGGAGATGCTAAAGAATTTGCAAGACAATTAACTGGAAAAAAGATAGAAAATATAGATCGTTATGCTAAATATTTGCTTATTCGTCTTAGTAACAATTTAACAATAGTGTCTCATTTACGCATGGAAGGTAAGTATCGTTTAGTCAAAATAAATACTAAAAAGGACAAACACGACCACGTGCAAATTGTTTTTCAAGATAATTCAGCATTGCGCTATAATGATGTGCGTAAGTTTGGCCGAATGCAGCTGATTAAGACGGGGACTGAAAGGGAAAAGACTGGTATTGGCAAATTAGGTGTTGAACCTAATTCAGCAGCTTTTACTGTTTCCTATTTACAAAATGGTTTAGCACGTAAAAAGAAAAATATTAAAAACACACTCCTTGACCAATCTATTGTTGCAGGTTTGGGCAATATCTATGTTGACGAGGTTTTGTGGGAAACAAAAATTCACCCGTTAAGTCAAGCCAATACTATTCCAGCAGAAAAGATATCGCAACTGCACGACAATATTAATTCGTTAATAGAATTGGCAATTGCTGAAAGAGGTACTACAATTCATACCTATCTGGATGCGAACGGGAAGACAGGAGGTTTTCAAAAAATGTTGCAAGTATATGGACATAAAGGCGAGCCTTGTGTGCGTTGTGGCACACCTCTTGAGAAAATTAAGGTAAACGGACGAGGAACTACTTTTTGCCCTAAATGTCAGGTGATTTACAAATGACAAAGATTTTAGGCTTAACCGGTGGGATAGCAAGTGGTAAAAGTACTGCAGATGTTTTTTTTAGAGAAAAACAAATACCGGTTATAGACTGCGATCAAATTGCTCACGATATTTTAAATAGGGACGAAAAGGGCTATGAACTGGTTTTAAAACATTTTGGTACAAGCATTCTTAAGTCAGATCGATCAATCAATCGTTCAGAGCTAGGACAGATTGTTTTTAACGATAAAAAACAACTCGAAGCTTTAAATGCAATTACCCATCCATTGATTTTTCAAGAAATACAAGCTAAAATTGCGCTAAACAACATGAACAAAAATTCTTTGGTTGTTGTAGATGCACCAGTTTTGTTTGAATCAAATGGTCAAAAATATTGCGATTTTACCTTATTAATTGCAATACCGGAATCACTGCAAATGAAAAGGCTAATGTTAAGGGATCAATTGAGTGAGCGTGCTGCCTTGAAGCGTATTCGCAGTCAAATGCCTTTGTCCCAGAAAGAAAAATTGGCTGATTTTGTAATTAATAATACTGGTACAAAACAAGATTTGAAATCAAAATTAGAAAGATTGCTTCTTAACATAAAAGGGGAGGACTTATATGGAATGTCCTAATTGTCATAAAAATGCCTCAAAAGTCATTGATTCACGACCCAGTGATGAAAATCGCGCAATCAGACGCAGGCGTGAATGTGAAAACTGTGGCTATCGTTTTACCACGTTTGAAAGAGTTGAAACTACTCCTTTATTGGTAATTAAAAATGATGGTACTCGCGAACCCTTTAATCGTAAAAAAATTTTACATGGTGTAATGGCAGCAGGTCAAAAGCGACCGATATCAAGTACACAGTTCGAAGAATTAGTCGATCATGTAGAAAACAAAATCAGACAACAAGGGGTTAGCGAGATTTCTTCGAAAAAAATTGGTCAACTAGTAATGGATGAGCTGGCAACAATTGATGATGTTGCTTATATTCGTTTTGCTTCTATTTATCGTGAATTTAAAGATATGTCTAGCTTCATGAAAACAATGGAAGATATGATTGCAAAAAGGGAAAAAGGTAATTAATTATGTTTGAGACAAATGATCCCAAACAGCCTTTTTTCATTACCAACAGGGTGGATATTTTTCCTAAAGATTTGCGCATATTAATTAAACTGTATCAACCTCTTATTGGTTCTCTTCCTTTAGCTCTCTATTTAAGTTTGAATGAAGATTATAATGCACAGGCAATGCTTTCTGATGCTAAGGGAATCTATACTTTGCAAGAACAGACAGATTGTGATATAAAAAAATTATTTGGTGCGTTGCATAAGCTTGAAGCTGTTGGTTTGATTCAAACGAAACTGCTTGACAACCAAATCATGGGTCATGTTTTGTGTTTCGAAATTAAAAATGTTCCAGCAAGCAGTGAATTTTTTTCAACTGCTCTTTTAGCTAGTTTATTAAAAGAAAAAGTTGGTATAACTGCTTTTAATAAATTAAGTCACGAGTTTGCAAGAGAGGCTAAACAAAACCGGAGCGAATTAAGTGGCATCAAGGGAGCACCCAATATTTCTGCTTCCTTTATGGATGTTTTCCATTTATCCGATCAAGAAGCAATAGATCCTTCAATTGAGGTCAAAGAAGCTGCTCGAGAGAATAATTATTCTGCGAGCGATTATGCTACTGTCAATGATCAAGATAATATTGACTGGGATTTTATGAAACAGCAATTTGAAATTTATCAAATTGCTGGCAGCGAAATTGATCAGAATAGAGAAGCTATTCGAGCTGTTATGCGTATATACGGGCTTTCAGAACAGGAATTTGTCGATGAGGCAATACCATGCTTGCATGGTGACTATCATTTAAATATGCGAGAAATAAAGCAAACTATTGCAAACAGCATTCATGGCAGCGATACTCGCAGGCATTTGCAAAGCAGGGCTAAAATACCCGACAAATTTGATGAGAGTAATAGTCAATTAAATCAAGAAGAACAAAAGCTATTGCAGAAAGCACAGGCTGATACTCCAGCACAGTTTTTGTATCATTTAAAAACTGAGAAAAATGATTATGTTGATGCGAGTGAAAATCAAGTGTTAGACAGTCTATATAATGACAAGGGAATATCAGCGGAATTACTTAATATTCTGACATATGCTTGTTTAAAAAGCGGTCCCAACATTTCTTTTCGCTTAGCAAACAAAATTTTGCATGATTGGCTGCAACATGGTGTTAAAACTGGTGCTCAGGCCTTAGATTATATGGCAAAGAGAAAAAAGGCCCAAGAACAAAGGCGAGAGATGAGAAGAAATCAATTTAAGCAACGATCTGGAAACAAAAAAAAGATCGAAAAAAATATTGATTGGGATAGTAGAAAATCAAGAACTATATCGGAAAAATCTAATCTTTCTTCGAGTGAATTGGAAAATTTTTTTAAAAAGTTAGAAGATAAGAATGGCATGAAGTAGGTGTAGTGATATGCAACCCATTAAAAAAATTATTGATAAAACCAAAAATGTGGAAGAAGAAAGTACTGACTCAATTAAAAAGAAGGTATTAGCTGATCCCAAGATAAATCAATTTATTAAACAACATCAAGAACAACTCACTGACAGTATAATTGATAAAAGCCTTCCCAGTCTTTTTGAGTTTTATCTGAGCCAACATAAAAAAGATCCGGTGACCAAAGGATATTATCCGGATTTGATAATGAATAAAAATGCCATTAGTCTTAAATTTGTTCCTGAAGATAGTAAACTGATTCATGACCATGAAATTAATATAAAAAAGCACTTGCGTTTAATTAATTTACCTGAAAAATTGCATGATGTACGATTAAGTCGGATAGATATGACATCCGAAAGAGTTGAAGTAATGACAGCTATTCAGCAGTTTTTATATCAATATTCGCGTGATATTCACCAAAAGGGTTTATATTTAGCTGGGAATTTTGGCGTTGGCAAGACATATATTTTGGCAGGATTGGCGAATCAAGTGGCTGCAATGAATAAGTATGTTGTGTTTCTGCACGTGCCTACATTCATTGCCAGTTTGTCCAGTCATTTTAATGACAACAGTTTGCAAAATGAAGTACAAAAGATTGCTAACGCTGATTTTTTAGTATTAGATGATATTGGTGCTGAAAATTTGAGCCAATGGTCGCGAGACGAGGTTTTAGCAGTAATTTTACAAGCACGAATGGATAATGCTATGCCCACTTTTTTTTCCTCGAACTTTGCTATGAATGACTTAGAAGATCATTTTAAAGAGACTAAAAATGCAATTGAACCTGTAAAGGCTGCTCGTTTGATGGAACGAATTCGAGCTTTAGCTAAAGAGGTAATTATTTCTGGGCCTAATAGACGAACATAAATTTCTACTTTTCAAATTTTATGAAAATATACTTGCATTAAAAAATTATTGGGTTATAATTAACACCAATGAATGAACATGTTGCAATGCAACTCAGAGAGAAAAGCAGTATTCTGGAAGCTTTCATCAGCGTTTGCAATCCAATCATTTATACCTAAATTTTGATAATGGGTTAGATTCCGTTAACAATCTATAACGAGATAGTTCATTTTCTTGAACTAAATTTTGGGTGGAACCACGTTGATTAACGTCCCAGTGCTTAATTGCACTGGGATTTTTTTGTTATAAAAATTTTGGAGGAAATAATGAGTTTTTCGATTACTTTGCCTGACGGCTCAAAAAAAGATTTTACAGATGCTGTTTCAATATCTGATTTAGCACATAGCATTGGTACATCTTTAGGTAAAGCTGCTCTTGGTGCAAAAGTAGATGGTCAAATTGTTGCTTTAGACTTTAAGTTGAACAAAAATGCGGAAGTTGCAATTATAACCGACAGAGATAAAGAGGGTCTAACAATTTTGCGTGATACCGTTGCATTTGTTCTTGAAGCCGTGGCCAAGAAAGCTTATCCTGAAATTCATTTTGGTGAACATGGATCTGACGATGAGGGCTTTTACGTTGACACTGATAAAGAAAATCAAATAAAAATCAATGAATTACCTGACTTGGAAAAAGCAATCAAAAAAGCAATTAAAGCAGGAGAAAAGATTGAATCCAACTTAATGTCTAAAGACGAGCTTTCTGATCTTTTTAAGGATGATCCTTATAAGAGTGAAATGCTTAAAGCTGAAAAAAATGACCAGGTACAAGTTTATAAGTTAGGCAATTTTGTCGATTTTGGTTTTAGCGCATTGTTACCAAACACCGGTAAAATTAAGCAATTTAAATTGTTATCTGTTGCCGGTGCTTACTGGAAAGGGCAATCTTCAAATCCTATGCTTCAAAGAATTTCGGGTACAGCATTTTTCAAAAAGGCAGATTTGGATGCGGACATTAAAAGACGTGAAGAAATTAAAGAACGTGATCATAGAACAATTGGTCGTGATCTTGATTTATTCTTTGTTGATCCAAAAGTTGGTGCTGGTTTACCATACTGGATGCCCAAAGGTGCCACAATTCGCCGGGTAGTAGAACGCTACATTATCGATAAAGAAGTCGCTGACGGCTACCAACACGTTTATACTCCAGTTTTAATGAACGTGGATGCTTATAAGACTTCAGGCCACTGGGCACACTATCGTGATGATATGTTTCCACCAATGGATATGGGTGACGGTGAGATGCTTGAACTGCGACCAATGAATTGTCCTTCCCACATTCAAATTTACAAACATCACATTCGTTCATACCGCGAGCTCCCAATTAGGATTGCAGAACTAGGTATGATGCACAGATATGAAAAATCTGGTGCTCTGTCAGGACTGCAACGTGTACGGGAAATGACTTTAAATGACGGTCATACATTTGTGACTTTAGATCAAGTTCAAAGTGAATTCTCAAAAATCTTGACTCTAATTTTAGATGTTTACAAAGACTTTGACATCACTGATTACTACTTCAGACTTTCCTATCGTGATCCAAACAATACTAAAAAGTATTTTGCTAACGATGAAATGTGGGAAAGAAGTCAGTCAATGCTGAAAAAGGCTATGGACGATATGGGACTTGACTATGTCGAAGCCGAAGGTGAAGCCGCATTCTACGGTCCAAAACTAGATATTCAAACCAAGACTGCTTTAGGTGCAGATGAAACAATGTCCACAATTCAACTAGACTTCATGTTGCCTGAAAGATTTAACTTAACCTATGTTGGTCAAGATGGTGAAGAGCACCGACCAGTTATGATTCATAGAGGAATTGTTGGTACTATGGAGCGTTTCATAGCTTACCTGATTGAGATTTACAAAGGTGCTTTTCCAACTTGGCTGGCTCCAGTTCAAGTAGAAGTGATCCCAGTAAATTTGGATGCCCATTCAGATTACGCCAAAAAAGTTCGCGACGAACTAAATAAACGTGGCTTTAGGGCTGAAGCAGATCTGCGTAATGAAAAATTAGGTTACAAGATTCGTGAGTCACAAACACAAAAAGTACCATATACTCTTGTTTTAGGTGACAAGGAATTAAAGGACAATGGTGTAAATGTTCGTCGCTACGGCACTGAAGAAGAAGTAGCCAAGAGTTTTGACGAATTTATCAGTGAAATTAAGCAGGATGTTAAATCATATTCACGTGAAGAATAATCGAGTAAGAAATAGTAAAGACAAGTTTAATTTAATAGATTGCAGGAATAATTTGATAACTTAGACCTTAAATATAAAAACCGCTAAAATTTGCACGTCGAGTAACAAAATGTAGTGTTGACGGGATGCACTTTTGATTAATTAATCAATTGCTAAAAAAAGCTTGGTTTAAATAGTTGAATTAAGACTGCTAAAAAGGAGCATTAATTATGTCAATGGTAGAATTTCATGACGTGCAGAAATTTTATGGCAAATTTCACGCGTTGCATAGTATTAATTTACAAATCGATAAAGGCGAAACTGTTGTTTTAATCGGACCTTCCGGTTCCGGTAAGAGTACGCTTATTAGAACAATAAACCGCTTAGAGTCAATTCAGGGTGGAAAGCTGATAGTTAATAATCAGGATTTGTCCAATCCCAAGACTGACTCAAATAGGTTGCGCCAAGATGTAGGTATGGTTTTCCAACACTTTAATCTTTATAAAAACAAAAATGTTTTGGAAAATGTGATGCTGGCACCACGAATTGTCAGTCATATGCCTGAAACTGAAAATAAAAAGCAGGCAATGCATTTACTTGATATGGTTGGAGTGGCTGATAAAGCCCAAAATATGCCAGCCCAAATATCTGGTGGTCAAAAGCAGCGTGTGGCGATTGCGCGCTCCTTAGCGATGCATCCCAAGTTACTGCTTTTTGATGAACCAACTTCAGCACTTGATCCAGAGATGATTGATGAAGTTTTACAAGTAATTAAAAAGATTACTTCTTCTAGCGATATGACTTCCTTGATCGTGACCCACGAAATGGGCTTTGCTAAGGAAGTAGCTAACCGTGTCATCTTTATGGATCAGGGTCAAATTGTTGAAGATGATGACAGTTCTTCCTTCTTTAAACAACCGAAAACAGAACGGGCGCAACAATTTTTAAGCAAGATAATAGCGCATTAAGAGGGGGGCAATATCATGAAAAAATTAATTTGCTCAATCTCGCTATTTTTGGGAATGTTCCTTTTATCTGGTTGTGGCAACAGTGTTACTGACCAGTCAGCTTTGAAAAATGTACGCTCGTCTAATACCATTACTTGGGCCGTTGAAGGTGACAAAAAACTTTTTAGTCTAATCGATATTAGAGATGATCAAGAAAAGGGTTTCGATATTGATATGGCCAAAGCTGTTACCAGAGAAATTTTAGGTCCAAAAGGGCAGGCTCGTTTTACTCTTGCCACTTCACAGTCGAGAATACCTTTATTAAAAAATGGCAACGTTGACGCTGTAATCGCTACTTTGACAATTACTCCTGAAAGAGCTCAAGTAATTAGTTTTTCTAAACCATATTTTCAGGCCGGTAAATCCTTTCTTGTCCCTAAAGGGTCAAAGATTAAAAAGCCCAGTGATCTCAATGGCAAAACTGTAATCGGTATTGTTGGCGATAACTCTGTTGAGGCAGTAAAGAAAGTTGCTCCCAGAGCAAAAGTTGTCGCTATGCAAGATTATGGTCAAGCTGTATCAGCTTTGAAATCGCATCAAGGCGATGCTTTGACTAGTGATAATGGTATTTTATATGGTTTAGCGGCACAAAGTCCAGACAGCCTTGAAGTAACTGGAGGAACTTATACTAAAGAACCTTATGGTATTGCGGTCAATAAAAATCAAGAACCTTTTCACAGAGCTATTAATAGGGCGATTGATAAAATTCAAAAAAGTGGAGAATACAATCGCTTAATTAAAAAGTGGTTCGGTCAAGTTCCTGGTTTTAACTATAAGGAGATGTATATAAAATGATTCGTATCTTCAATAATTTTAGTAGTCAACTATTTTCAGGATTCGGCTGGACTATTTTATCAAGCTTGTTAACATTAGTATTTAGCCTAATTTTTGGAGTTTTATTAGCTCTTTTAGAGGTTATTCCTAATAAAGCGGCAAATAAAATCGGTAGAATTTACGTTGAGATTTTTCGTAATATCCCACTATTGATTATAGTAATGTTCTTTTACTTAATAGTTCCGAAATATTTTGTCAAAATAGACGGCTTTACTGCAGGTACAATCGGCTTGTTCTTGTATACTTCAGCATTTATTGCTGAAATAATCCGTTCAGGCATTCAGTCTGTTTCACAAGGTCAGATGGAAGGTGCCAGATCTACGGGGATGACTTATAAGCAAGCTATGCGTTATGTGATTTTACCTCAGGCTTTTAAAATTGTCATTCCACCATTAGGAAATCAATTTGTCAATTTAATAAAAGATTCGTCTATTTTAGCTTTTGTGGCTGGTTTTGATTTAATGTACCAGGCTAATGCAATTGCTTCTGTGACTTTTGATACTTTTAACAGTTATTTTGTAATCGGTGTGCTATATTTAATAATTACTATGCCGTTAAGTTATTATATGCAATATCTAGAAAAGAAAATGGCGTAGGGAGGCGACTAAAATGCAAACATGGATTAATGCCCTATCATGGTTAAACTTTGGTTTTCTATTAAAGGGGTTAGCAGTCACATTATTTATTTCAGTTTTTGCAATCGTGTTAAGTTTCATTTTAGGATCGATTCTGGGAATAATTCGCTATGCAAAAATTAAATTTATTTCGGCAATTGTTGGTTTCATTATTGACATTGTGAGAAACTTACCTTTATTATTGATTATCTTCTTTACCTATTTTGGTTTACCAAATATTGGTTTGAGACCAGGAGCAATTTTGTCGGCGATTATTGCAATGACAATCTTTGAATCCAGTATGATCGCTGAAATTGTGCGCTCAGGTATTCAGTCAGTTGCTGTGGGTCAAATTGAAGGTGCCAGATCCACAGGAATGACATTCGTGCAGGCATTATGGCATGTTGTTTTGCCGCAGGCATATCGTCATATGATTCCTACTATTATTGGACAGTTTGTATCCTTAATTAAGGACACATCTTTAGCTACTATCATTGTTGTACCTGAACTAATGCAACACGCACAGGTTATTTATGGTCAAAATGCCAATTATATCGTCCCAATGTTTGCGGCCTTAACACTTTTGTACTTTATTGTTTGCTTTACTTTATCAGCTATTGGTAATAGGCTTAATAAACATTTAGCATAAATCAAAGTATTAAAAACTCATCTTATTGACACATTTGCAAAAGACGAGTATAATTACGAAAGTTGAGAACAAGAAGAAGCTTCCCGCTTCTCGCCTAAGTTAAGTTAACCTCTAGGCTGATCGATATTTTCTGTTGATTAAGGGCGGGTAAAGTTTACCCGTCTTTTTCTTGTCCTCAGATTAACACGGAGGTGAAGAATTATTCCAAGGAATTTGATATTGAACGATCAAATTCGCGCTCGCGAAGTTCGTTTAATTAATGAAGATGGTGAACAAGTTGGTGTTGTTACTAAAACTGAGGCTTTACGCCAAGCAAGTGTTGCAAATTTAGATTTAGTTCTAATTTCGCCTAATGCCAAGCCACCTGTTGCTCGTATCATGGACTATGGTAAATACCGTTTTCAGCAACAAAAGAAAGTTAAAGAATCTCGGAAAAAGTCTAAGACGGTTAGTGTAAAAGAAATTCGCCTAAGTCCAACGATTGAGGGTAACGATTTTAACACTAAGTTAAAACATGCGCGTAAGTTTATCACCAAGGAAGGTGCTAAGGTCCGCGTTTCGATCAGATTCAGAGGTCGAGCAATCACTCATAAGGAACTAGGTCGTGAAGTGTTGGAAAAAATGGCTGAAGCCACATCAGATATTGCTACTGTAATTAGCAAACCCAAGATGGAAGGCCGTTCAATGTTCTTAATGCTCGCTCCGAAGAGTGACAAAAATAATTAGTTAATTTGGAGGAATTAGAAAAATGCCAAAAATGAAAACCCACCGCGCTTCTGCTAAGCGTTTTAAGAGAACTGCTTCTGGTCAATTAAAGCGTCATCACGCTTTTACCGGCCACCGTTTCCACGGCAAGACTAAGAAACAACGTCGTCATTTGAGAAAGGCTGCAATGGTTTCACGCAGCGACTTGAAGCGCATCAAACAGATGCTCTCTCAAATGCGTTAATCAATACATAAAACGATATTTAGGAGGAATTTTAGATGCCAAGAGTTAAGGGTGGAACAGTTACACGTAAACGTCGTAAAAAGATTATGAAGCTTGCCAAGGGGTACCGTGGCGCAAAGCATATGCAATTTAAGGCTGCAAGTACACAGTTATTTGTATCTTACAGATATGCATTTCGTGACAGAAGAAGACGCAAGAGCGACTTCAGAAAGTTATGGATTGCCAGAATCAATGCTGCAGCAAGACAAAATGATATTTCATATTCTAAGTTAATGCACGGCTTGAAATTAGCTGGTGTTGATATTAACCGTAAGATGTTAGCTGATATTGCTTATAACGATTCAAAGACCTTTGCAAAATTAGCAGAAACTGCTAAAAAGGCTTTAAATTAACCAAAAATGGCGCTTATGGCGCCGTTTTTTTATGTCGAAATTTAGCACTTGCAGTAGATAATTTGGTATATTAAACTAGTGCAATGATAGATAAGAAGGAAATTGAATGTTATTCAGACCACACTATACAATTGACACGATTTATCATTTAGATATTAAAGT
The DNA here is from genome assembly GCF_016100975.1 of Lactobacillus sp. W8174. Lineage (GTDB taxonomy): Bacteria > Bacillota > Bacilli > Lactobacillales > Lactobacillaceae > Lactobacillus > Lactobacillus juensis. The sequence continues at coordinate 109,114 of NZ_JACFRN010000001.1, forward strand.
GCTAACGCAAATAGGTATCAAAGCTGTATTTTCAGATCTAGACAATACTCTTTTAGCTTGGAATGAATTTGAAACTGCTGCAAAAATGAATAATCTCAATAAAAAACTAGCTCAAGCTAATATTAAATTAGTCGTGATTTCTAATAACAATGCGGAAAGAGTGGGCAAAGTTTTAAATCCTTATCACATTGACTTTGTAGCCAAATCGAAAAAGCCGTTGCCCTTTGCCATAACTAAAAAGAGAAAGAGCATGGGGTTAAAAAAAGACCAGGTTATGATGGTTGGTGATCAGCTAATTACAGATATACAGGCAGGAAATTTGGCTGGTGTAGAATCCGTACTAGTAAAACCGCTTATTCAAACTGATAAGTGGAATACGCGTATTAATCGTTTTTTTGAGAAAATTATTTTTTTCTTTTTAAACCTTTCACACCCGGTTACATTTAAGGAGACATTAAAAAATGGATGACCAAATTATTTGTATTGGTTGCGGGGCAGTTCTTCAAGCTGATAATGCAGAAGAAGCAGGTTATTTGCCTGCCTCTCGTTTAAAACAGGCGCAAGAGAGTGGAGCTGACGGCAACGATATCTATTGTCAACGTTGTTTTCGTTTACGCCATTATAATGAAATCATGCCAGTCAAGGCTGACAATGATGATTTTTTAAAATTATTAAACTCCTTGTCAGAGAAGAAAGCCTTAATTGTAAATGTTGTAGACTTATTTGATTTCACTAACTCCTTGCTTTCTGCAATTAAACGCTTTATTGGAAAGAATGATTTTATTCTTGTTGGCAATAAATTTGATCTTTTCCCGCAAAATTCGCGTCAAAGCAAAATAAAGGATTGGATGCGACAAGAAGCCAATCGTATTGGTTTACATCCTAAAAAAATATTTCTGGTAAGTGCAAAACGCAAGACAAATTTGCCAGAACTGATAGCGTATTTAGATCAAAACTCACATGATCAAGATGTTTATTTTGTAGGAACAACTAATGTAGGTAAATCCACTCTTCTTAATGCAATTATTGACCAGATGGGTGAAATTCAGAACTTGATTACCACTTCCCGTTTTCCGGGAACAACACTTGATAAAATTGAAATACCTCTGGCAAATGGTCATTTCTTAGTTGACACACCAGGTATAATAACGGAAAATCAACTGGCCACGCGTTTGAGTGCTCAGGAATTGAGCCTGATTTCACCACAAAAGCAGCTTAAACCCGTAACTTTTCAGCTTAATCCAGGTAACACATTATTTTTAGCTGGATTAGGCAGAGTAGACTTTTTAAAAGGGGAAAAAGCAAGTTTTACTGTTTATGCAGCACGGGGATTATATATTCACAGGACTAAAACGGAAAATGCTGATAGTTTCTATGCAAAACACCTTGGCGAATTACTTAATCCGCCATCACAAAATGCTGAGTTGCCGCCTTTAAAAGGACAGGAATATCATACTAAAGAAAAAAGTGATTTGCTCTTTGGTGGAATAGGTTTTGTTACCATTCCCGCAAATTGTTTGGTTAGAATATATACACCAGATAAAATTGGTTTAGGTATTAGACGTGCATTAATTTAGAGGATATAATGATTGCTATTGCTAAGAATTATCAAAAGACGCCAACTGTTGAAGTAGCCGAGGAAAAAATAGAGCCTAAAAAAGGCCGTCAAATCGGTATTTTTGGTGGAACATTTAATCCAATTCATTTAGGTCATTTAATAGTAGCGGAACAAGTATTGACTAAACTCCATCTTGATGAAGTTTGGTTTATTCCGACCAATGTTCCTCCTTTAAAGGATCAGCCAGTAGTTTCTGCCCAAGATCGTGCAAATATGCTTGAGTTGGGTACCCAAGATAACCCCCGGTTTCAAGTAAAATTATTTGAATTATATCGTGGAGGAGTTTCATATACAGTTGATACCTTAAGATATTTGCGTGAATCTCAACCCGAAAATCATTATTACTTGATTATGGGCAGCGATCAAGTTAATAATTTAGGTGAATGGAAAGAGCCTACTAAATTGGCTCAACTGGCAACTCTTGTTGGAGTTCAAAGAGCCGGATACCCCCAAAAAGCCAAATTGCCAATGATTTGGGTTGATGTTCCTGCCATTGCAATTAGTTCCAGCCTTGTGAGACAAACTATTGCAATTGGGGGCTCAATCAGATATTTAGTACCTGATACAGTGAGAAATTATATTCAGAAAAAAGGCTTATATCATGAATGATTTATTTTTCAAAAAGACTTATTCAACTTTATCTAGTGCTGAAATTGTGGCTAAGGAAAAAAGTAATATGACTGAAGACCGTTTCAAGCATTGTATTGGGGTTAGCAAAACTGCTCAAAAATTAGCCGAGCTAAACCAATATGATATAGATAAAGCCGCATTAGCCGGATTTATACATGATTATGCAAAACAAGTTTCAGTTGAGGAATATCGTGAAGTTATTAAAACCAAGGGTTTTGATCAAGATCTGTTAAATTGGAATCGCAGCATTTGGCATGGTATTGTGGGTACATATTTTATCCAGAGAGATCTGAAAATTACTGATTCAGAAATTTTAACGGCAGTACGCAGGCATACAACAGCAGACGTTGAAATGACGACTTTAGATAAAATTGTATTCATGGCTGATTACATTGAACCCGGCAGGTCGTTTCCAGGAGTTGAAGAAGCGCGTAAAATAACTTATGCTAATCTTGATGAGGGAGTCGGCTATCAATTAGCACATACTCTTGAATTTTTAATTGAGAAAAGAAATAAAATTTATCCACGTACTTTAGACGCTTATAATGTTTGGGGTATTAAAGAATAAGGAGAAAAATTGACTAGTAAAGAAATTTTGGCTTTTACTCTAAAGGCAATTAGTGATCGTCATGGAGAAGATACTGCAGCTTACGATATGCAAGGTCACAGTATTTTAGCTGATTATTATGTTGTGACCAGTGCTGGTTCAAACAGACAATTACATGCGATAGCTAATGCTATCATTGATGAAGCTCACAAGGTTAATTATTATGATTATCGCGTTGAGGGCACGAGTGAATCAAATTGGCTTTTGCTCGATTTAGGCGATGTTGTTGTAAATGTTTTTACTGAAGATGCACGTGATTTTTACAATGTTGAAAAACTGTGGGTTAACGGTAAAAAATTAGAATTAAAGGAAGATTAGCTAACAATGAGTGTAGTAGGGATCATAGCGGAATACAATCCCTTCCATAGTGGGCATGAATTTTTAATGAATCAGGCTCGATACATTGCTGGCAGTAAAGACCCAATCATCGTTGTCATGTCAGGCAATTATGTTCAACGTGGGGAAATGGCAATTATGGATAAGTGGTCTCGCACGCAAGCAGCGCTTGAAAGTGGAGCTGATTTAGTATTTGAACTGCCATTTTCCACTTCGGTTGAACCAGCTGATTTGTTTGCACTTGGCAGTATAGATCAATTGGTCAAAGTTGGCGTTACTGACTTAATTTTTGGTGTTGAAGATGCTACACAAAATTATGCTTATTTAGGTAGTAAGATTGCTGAAATCCCACAAAGTCATATGGACTTTAATGATTACAGTCAAACTTATTCAACCCAATATAACCAAATGGTAGCAAGAGAAGTTGGTCATGAAGTTAGTGAGCCCAATGCGATTCTTGCTTTGGCTTATGCTGTTGCTAATCATAATCTGGGAACTCCCTTAGTTTTGCATCCAGTTAATCGGATTGGTGCCGGACATGACGATGTTTTGCAGAGCAACAAAGTTGTTCAAAGTGCCAGTGCAATTCGCAATATGATTCTCCATAATGAGACTAATTATACTTTAGAGCAATGGCTGCCTAAAAAAGAGGTACAGCTTTTATTCCAACAGAAAAATTATCCAAATTGGAATCTGCTGTTTCCCTTTTTGAAGTATAGGTTGGAATCTTCTTCAGTTTCAGAATTGAGAAGAATATACCAAATGAGTGAAGGTCTGGAGTATAAAATGAAACATGAAATTCATGCAGCACAAACCTTTACGGAATTTTTGCGAAGAGTTAAGTCAAAGCGTTATACATATTCGCGCTTGCGCCGTCTTAGCCTTTATACCCTTTTAAATGTAACTCAGGAAGACATGATTGATAGCTTTAACTATGAATCGCTTCTACTTCTAGGCTACAGCAAACTCGGGAGAAAATATCTTAAAGAAATCAGGAAAAAAACATCTGCGAATATTATTTCGAAGGTTGATCAAAAAAATACTAAAAATGGTTCAATGAAATTACAATTACGGGTTGATCGCTTTTTTGAGCAACTTATGGCAGTTGATCAAAACTTTGGTCAACGTCCGCTGGAGGTCTAAATGTTAACTTTAAATTTTATTCAAATAAAAAATAGTAATGAACCTCTGACCCATATTGAATGCGAGCTTGAATTAACAGAGGAATTTATCAAGCGAAGTCATGGCTTAGTTTATCGAGTTGATAATGTGACCGTTTCAGGTGATGCATTTTACAATCAACCATATGTTACAGGAGACTTTCAAGTCCAAGCCAATCTGATTGTTCCTTCTAGCCGTAGTTTGAATCCTGTTGAATATACAGAAAATTTTCGCTTTAGTGAGAATTATACGGATGTAGATGTGGCTAAAGAAGAAATTGCTGAAAGTGACATCCCAATCGTAAAAGTAAAAAACGAAGTTATTAACTTGCAAAAAGCAATTGAAGACAATATTTTACTGAATATTCCAACTACAATTTTGACTGCAGAAGAAAGAGAACAAAATATTTATCCTGAAGGGAAAGGTTGGGCTGTGATTTCAGAAGACGAGTTTGATAAGAAAGAAAAGGAGCAAATAAACCCTGCCTTTGCTAAATTAAAAGATTTATTTAAAGAAAATAATGAGAACCACAATTAGTTAAATAAGAATAATTAAATATAATTAGAAATCAGTATTGTTGAAATGCTGGTTTTTAATCTTGTTTTAAAAGCATTTTTAAAGTATGCTTTACTTGTTGACAAGAATTAAATTAAATTAATCAAAATTAAGTTTTAAAAGGATGACGAAAAATGGCAAGAATATTAATTGTTGAAGATGAAAAAAATTTGGCGCGTTTTGTGGAATTGGAATTAAAACATGAAAAATATGATACCGTGGTTGAAAGTAATGGTCGCAAGGCCTTGGATTTGGCTTTAAAAGAAGACTTTGATGCGATTCTGCTAGATCTTATGCTTCCTGATCTTAACGGTTTAGAAATTGCCCGTCGAGTTCGTCAAGTTAAGAGCACACCAATCATTATGATGACTGCACGCGATTCTGTTATTGACCGTGTTTCTGGTCTTGATCATGGTGCCGATGATTATATTGTTAAGCCATTTGCAATTGAAGAACTTTTAGCTCGCTTACGTGCAGTTTTACGTCGTGTCAAGATTGAAAAAGATGCTTCAGACGATTCAGTCGAGAAGAAAGTGGTTAAATTTAAAGACCTTACTATTGAAACTGCTAACAGAATTGTTCGTCGTGGCGATGGTAAAGCCGTTGATTTAACTAAGCGTGAATATAACTTGCTCATGACCTTGATTAAGAATAAGAATAACGTTGTTAGCCGTGATCAGTTGCTCGCAAAAATTTGGGGACCGGGCTCAAATATCGAAACTAACGTTGTCGAAGTTTATGTACGTTATTTACGCAATAAAATTGACATTCCTGGCAAACAATCATATATCAAGACGGTTCGTGGAACTGGATACATGGTAAGAGATGAGGATGATGAAAAGAAGTAAAAATAGATCAAAAGAGACCAAGCATTCATCGCTTGTATTACGGTGGGTTAGTGTCGTTGCCTTGACGATTATGGTCTCTTTTATTGTTTTTTCCGTAATAATATATTCATTTGTTGGTCAGCAATCGATGGTCCAGCAAAAGCAAACATCAAATGAGATGGTAAGCAAACTCAATAGTAGTTTGAACAGAATTCCAAATCAATTAGAAATTGCAAATGTTGTTCCTGCATTAACACCATCGACCAGAGAAGTATTAAAAGGCAATCCACCGATAGGTTCTGACGAACGCAAAAGCAGTGCATTTAATGACGACTTGTTGTCATCACTGACGAACCCTGATTTGAGTGTCGTCGTTTATAACCTTAGACAAGAGGATGTCTTTGATAATGGTGGCAAAATTTTACCTTTTAAAAAAATAAAAAGTGACTATGAGATGACTCGCGTTAATAAGAATCATAAACAAGAATTAATTACTTATCAAAAGGTTAGAGCTGCTCATTCAGGAAAAGTTACAGGATATATTGTTGTTGCCAATAAAATGACCTACTATAACGGGTTAATGAAAGACCTTTTAAAGTGGATGGTGAGAATTTCTTTAATTGCCATCGTATTTTTTACATTAGTAGCTTATATAATTGTTCGCGACATTGTTAAGCCTGTAAAAGAAATGTCCCGGGTTGCTATGGAAGTCAATGATGATCCTAATAGTACAGCCAGAATCAGGGATTTTCACCGTCATGATGAATTGCAAGAATTAGCAGTTTCTTTTAACCAAATGCTAGATCGGATGCAACGCTATATTGATCAGCAAAAAGAATTCGTGGGCGATGTGTCTCATGAGCTACGCACTCCTGTTGCGGTAATTGAAGGTCATTTAAACATGCTCAAACGCTGGGGTAAGGACGATCCGGAGATTTTGGAAGAATCAATAGATGCCTCTTTACAAGAAGCTAAAAGGATGCAACATTTAATTCAAGAAATGTTGGATTTAACACGTGCGGAACAAATTAATGTGCAGTATCCTAATGCAGTCACCAAGGTTTCAGATGTTCTAAAACGGGTTGTTGGTGATATGTCACTTGTTCACAAGGATTTTGCCATCAGGCTGGACATGGATGATTTGCCAATTGCTACGGAAATTCAAATTTATCAAGGGCACCTTGAACAATTACTTGTTATTTTAATTGATAACGGGATTAAATATTCTACAGATCGCAAGGAAATTAACGTATCAGCTGGCTTATCACAAGATGACGTGCATATTATAGTTCAAGATTTTGGTGAAGGTATTTCCGAAAAGGAACAAAGTAAAATTTTCAATAGATTTTACAGAGTTGATAAAGCAAGAACAAGGGAAAAGGGCGGTAACGGTTTAGGTTTATCAATCGCCCAAAAATTAGTTACTAGTTATCATGGAAAAATCAGTGTTGAATCTGTTGAAGGACAGGGTAGTCAGTTTATAATGCAATTTCCGGCACTTTCAAAGTCTCAATCCGAAAAACTGCATAAACGTGAACAAGCTGAAAAAGCAAAGAAAGATCAAAAAGAAACTAATTAAAAAAGACCTTTTTAAGTCTATTGATTATTTGTTCAATGTAATCAAATATAGACTTAAAAGGTCTTTTTGCTTCTGAATTTTATAAACCAACAACTAGTGTCGTTTTTGTTGTTTTCCTTTGTTACGATTACGTAACTTTTCGTGCAATTCTTTCGTTTGCTCAGACTGAACCGGAGAAGCCGTTTTAACATTAAGAAGCTCGTCTACTTTTTCTTTTGTTACTACTTCTTTGATAGGTTCACGTTTTAATTCTTCATCAACCTCTTTTTTAACTTTAGGCATAATAACGAAGGAAACGATCAGTTGCTGAATAACAGAGAAGATGTTACCAGCTGCCCAATATAAAGCAACCGACCCAGAAACCGAAAGGCAGATGAAGAGCGTCATAATAGGATTCATGAGCATCATTGACTGCATTTGCTTTTTTTGCTCCTGCGGTATGCCAACAAGTGAAAGGTAACCTTGTAAGAATGCAAAAATAGTTGCGATAACAGTTACCGATATGGATCTGCTACTTAATGAAATGCCAAAGAATGAAGAACTAGCCAAGCTTTGTGAGTACATCACTGCATCGTAAATTCCAATCATAATTGGAAACTGGATAATTAATGGCAAACACCCCATTCCACCTGTTAACGATAAGTGGTTACTGGAATATAGTTCACGCTGCCAGCCAGCCAATGTCATTTGTTGGTCCTGGTTGAGATCTTTGCGCTTCATAGTATCCTGAATTAGCTTCATCTGCGGTTGCAGGCGTGCCATTTTTTCTTGCTGGGTAGTTGATTTCTTTTGCTGATTAAGCATTAACGGCAAGAGAATCATTCTAACTACAAATGTCATTATGATAATGGCCCAGCCAGCCCCATTAGCTCCACCTATGAGGTTAGAGAAGTAAAGCATGATATTCTGCATCGGCTTACCAATAAACTTATAAATCGACCCGTATATAAAGCCTGTTGGCGGCTTATTAACTCCTCCATTTTGTGCACAAGCAGTCACAAATAACATGACTGCTAAGCAAACAGTAATTAATCCGATATATTTGCGAAATTTTTTCATTCAATTCACCCAATTATTATTTTTTGCCAATAACTAATATAATACATGAAAACCGCTCATTTTGCTTACTTTTGTTAGTTTTTCTTTTTTAATATTTGAAATTCGCGCAAATTGAGAAATATTCTTAGGCAACTCAGAACAAAATTGATTGACTCGGCTTAATTCAGCTTGTAAAGTAATTGTGACAGTTTCATCACTGTTATTGCGAACACTGCCAGTCATCCCCATTTTTTGAGCAAGGTTTAACACGCTCCAGCGAAAACCTACACCTTGAACGATACCTGAAACAGTTAGCTGCCAAGTTTCTTTTGAATCATTGGTCGGATTGCTTTTTCTTTTGTTCATGTGCTTGTTAAAAAATCCCATAATAATCCTTCCTAGTCCTGCTTTCTTGATTTTAACATTTTATCAGCTTGAAATTAAAATAATATATTGATAAAGATGAAAGAAGAGATTTAGATGTCAGAACAATTAAGTTCCGTAAATAATAAGCTAATAAAAAATTTAACTAAATTAAAACAAAAAAAATATCGCCAAGAAAATGGATTATATATGATTGAAGGCTTTCACTTGGTTACAGAGGCCTTCAAAGCAAAAAAAAGCTACGAGTATCTTTTAGGGACTGAGGAAGCTTTAGCTGAGATCAAAGATATTTTTCCCCAATTAGTGACAAGCAAAAAAAACGTCATAATCAATTTTTCCGTTGCTCACCATCTTGCAAGTACCAAAAATTCTCAAAATATTTTTATGGTATTAAAAATTAGTCAACCGCAAAATTACCATTTTAATTTTGGTAAGTGGGTATTGCTAGATCATCTGGCAGATCCTGGAAATGTGGGAACAATCATCAGAACTGCAGATGCAGCGGGATTTAATGGAGTCGTTTTATCCCCTGAAAGTGTTGACATCTATAATCCCAAGACGCAGCGCGCAATGCAGGGCAGTCAATTCCATATCAATGTAATTACTGAAAACTTATCAACGGTTATAAAAGAAATGCAGGATAATACAATACCAATTTATTCAAGTATGTTAGATAAAAATGCTAAGGAATTACCAGAATTTAAAAAAGTACCACAAGTTGGTATTGTTATTGGTAACGAAGCACATGGGGTTACTTCAGAAGTAGCAGAAATCTGTGATCAGAAATTATATATTCCTATCAAAGGTCAAGCCGAATCTTTAAATGCTGCTGTGGCAGCAGGTATCATTATTTACTATTTCTCTTAACTATTAATGCTTGTTTTTAGTAAGTATATTTAATATAATAAAAGGCGAAACAGACACTTTCTTGTGGGAGGGACGGTATCATGCCTCAAGGTATTAAGGACAAAAATTGTGCTAATTGTGGTGCTCCTAATTATGAGTACTGTAAACATTTTATTAACGCATTTAAAATTATTGGTAAAAAGTGGAACGGTTTAATTATTAGTTCACTCTGTGCCGGAGATTATATGCGCTTTAAAGATTTAGCACAATGTGTGCTGCCTTGCTCTGACCGTGTTTTAGTTGAAAGATTAAAGGAATTAGAAAAAGAAGATATTGTTAACCGTTCAGTTGACGGTAAAACAAAAATTATTTCTTACAGTCTGACACAAAAGGGTGAAGAATTAAAGCCCGTTTTTGATCAAATTCATGGTTGGGCCGATAAATGGGTCTAATTTGTCTAATCCTCTTGCATGTTTTTTAAAAAAGATATATTCTAATAACTAATTACGAAGAGTAAGACTAGTAGCAGCAATCATTTAGTCAGAGAGACCTTTTTATTGAGCTGAAAGAAAGGTTTAAACGGAACTGTGAATTTCATCTTACTAGTAGAATCTAATCCATTCCGGTATTCACCGTTAGCGAATTTTGAGTGTGGGCATTTTGGTGCCCAAACTAGGGTGGTACCGCGAAGCTTCGTCCCTTTTGGGATGAAGCTTTTTTATTTGATTTGAAAGGAAAAAGTTATGGACTTGTTTGACAGGTTAAAAGAACTGCGTGAAAAAGGTTTAGCTGAGATCAGTACGGCTAAAAATGAGAAAATGCTAAATGACGTTCGCGTCAAGTTAATGGGGCGCAAAAGCGAGTTAACTGAAATTCTTCATTCGATGAAAGATGTTGCCCCAAGTGATCGTCGTGAAGTAGGACAAAGAGTTAATAAACTGCGTGATCTTTTTAACAGTAGGCTTGATGATGCAAAAACTGAGATAGTAGAGGCCTTAGTTAAAGAACAACTGGAAAAAGAAAAAATAGATGTCACTTTACCTGGACGGGAAATGCACTTAGGTACCAAGCATCCTATCAATATTATTTTGGATGACCTTGAAAAATATTTTATTGGTATGGGTTATGAAGTAGTACAAGGACCAGAAATTGAAACAGACCACTACTGCTTTGAAATGATGAATTTACCAAAAGATCACCCAGCAAGGGATATGCAGGAAACTTTTTATATTGATGCAGAAGATTTATTACGTTCACAGACTTCTGGAGACCAAGCCCGAGTTTTGGAAAAACATGATTTTGCTAAGGGTCCTTTAAAAATGGTTGGACCTGGTAAAGTTTATCGCCGCGATGATGATGATGCTACTCACTCACACCAGTTTATGCAGATGGAAGGTATGGTAGTAGACAAAAACATTACGATGGGTGACTTAAAGGGTACTTTAGAGTTAATGGCCAAGCATATTTTCGGCCAAGATCGGGAAACCCGATTGCGTCCCAGCTACTTTCCTTTTACTGAGCCATCAGTTGAAATGGATGTTTCCTGCTTTAATTGCAATGGCAAGGGTTGCTCTATTTGTAAGTATACTGGTTGGATAGAAGTTTTAGGTGCCGGTATGGTTCACCCTAACGTTTTGCAAAATGCTGGGGTTGATCCTAATGTTTATGGCGGCTTTGCCTTTGGCGTAGGCTTAGATCGTTTTGCTATTCTTAAATATGGCATTGATGACATTCGTGATTTTTACACAAATGATGTCCGTTTCTTAGAACAATTCAGCAGGGAGGAAAGATAAATGCTAGTTTCATACAATTGGTTAAAAGATTTTATTAAGTTAGATCAAGATCCCAAGGATTTAGCTGAAAAGATAACACGTACAGGTGTTGAAATAGCCGAAGTCAAACATCCTGAAGAAGGTATGAAAAAACTGGTTGTTGGCCATATTATTGACTGTAAACCTATTGCTGGCACTCATCTAAATTTAACTCATGTCGATGTTGGTGAAAGCGAGACTCATCAAATTGTTTGCGGTGCACCAAATGTTGCCGCAGGAGAAGATGTTATTGTGGCACTACCTGGAGCCAGAATTGCCAATAATGTAAAAATTAAAAAAAGTAGATTACGTGGAACTGAATCTAATGGAATGATTTGCGGTTTACAGGAAATAGGATTTCCTGATAATGTCGTTCCTGAAAAATACGCCAATGGTATTTATGTTTTTCCGCAAGATGCAGGCTTAAAACCGGGGCAATCAGCCTTTGAGCCTCTGGGTATGGATGACTATATTTTTGACTTTGACATTACACCTAATCGCGCTGATACGTTATCAATGGAAGGATCAGCCTATGAGGTTGGAGCTATCAGCGACAAACCAGTCCAAGTTGAAGATGTAACTCTCAAAGAAGATGGTCCGGACTGGACCCAAGATTTCACAGTAGAAGTGGATTCCAAGCTTGCACCCAAGTTTTATTTGCGCAAAATTACTAATGTGAAAATAGGCGACAGTCCACTTTGGTTGCAAAGACGGCTATGGAACGCCGGTATTAGACCAATTAATAATGTAGTTGACGTAACGAATTATATTATGCTTTTAACAGGCCAGCCAATGCACAGCTATGATGCCCGTGCTTTTGCCTCTAATAAGTTGGTGGTTAGAAAAGCTAATGAAAACGAAAAATTGACGCTTTTAAACAATAAGGAGGTCGACCTTGATCCTGAAGACATTGTTATTACTAATGGCAAAAAAGTTGTGATGATGGCTGGAGTTATGGGTGGCCTAAATTCAGAAATTGAAGCTGATACTACTGATGTTTTGTTAGAATCCGCTATTTTCGATCCTACTTTAATTAGAAAAGCTGCCCTGCGTCATGCTAATAGAACGGAAGCTTCTAGTCGTTATGAAAAAGGCGTCAACTGGGATGCGACGACAAAAGCATTAGATATGGCTGCTTTATTATTACGTAACGACGCTTCAGGAAAGATTGACCAGGGCGTGATTACGGGTAGTGCTGAAAAAAGACAACCAGTACAAATCAAGACAACTATTTCTTACATTAATAAAGTTTTGGGTACTAAAATTACTCCAGCAGAGATAGCTGCTATTTTTAACCGCTTGAATTTCAAGGCTGAAATAAATAGTGATGAGCTAACTGTCGATGTACCTGCGAGGCGCTGGGATATTTCTATTCCGGCTGATTTGGTTGAAGAAGTTGGGCGCCTATATGGCTATGACAATATCAAGTCCACACAACCAGTTTTAGCTGAGACCCATGGTGGCTATTCCAAGACTGAAGAAACAATTAGACACATTAAAGATATTGTTCGTGGTCAAGGGCTAATAGAAGCAATTTCATATTCATTAACGTCCCCTGAAAAAGCAATTGCTTTTACAAAGGAGCCTAAGAAACTTGTTAAAGTGCAAATGCCTTTAAATTCAAGTCGATCAACTCTAAGGCAAAATTTAATGACAGGCCTGGTTGATGCTGCTAGTTACAATATGGCTCGTAAACAAAATCAATTGGCAATTTTTGAGCAAGGACGTGTCTATGATTACGAAAACAATACCTATAATGAACACGAGCATTTGGCTACACTTTATACCGGTAACGCTTTCTTTGAAAATTGGCAACACGATAATGAAAAAATTGATTTCTTCTTTGTTAAAGGTCAACTGACAAATTTATTTTTAGCAATGGGCATTGATTTAAATGATGTTGAATATAAAGCTGAAATAATAATGGCTATGCACCCTACAAGAACAGCTGGCATATACATTAAAGGCAATTATGTGGGTATGATTGGAATGATTGGTCGCCCAGTAACTGAAACCAGCAAAACAATGAAAGGTAGTGAAATCTACGGCTATGAATTGGATCTTGATACCATCGTGCCCCTGATATTGAACCCGCAAACAACTGCACAAACCGCACCAAAATTCCCTGCCGTTGAACGTGATCTTTCAATTTTGGTGGATCAAGATACTACTAATCAAGCCGTTGAAGCTGTCATCAAAGAAAATGGTGGCAAGTATCTCCATGATTTGCGCATTATTGATGTATATCGCGGGTCTCATATTGCTGATGATAAAAAGAGTTTTGCATATCGTCTAACGTTTTTAAATGAAAATGAGACATTAACTGATTCAGTTGTTAACGAGGCAATGAATTCTATTGATTCAAGTCTCACAAAGCTGCTTAAAGCGGAAATACGTTAATGGTTGACATTAAAAGTTTAAGTTAATATTATAGACCAAGCAGAAAGAATTTTAACTTTAAGGAGTAGAAAATTTTATGCCTGAAAAATCATATCCAATGACTGCTGAAGGTAAAGAGAAACTGGAAGCAGAATTAAAAAATTTAAAAGTTGTAAAACGGCCTGAAGTAATTGAAAGAATCAAGGTTGCTCGTTCTTATGGAGATTTATCTGAAAATTCTGAGTATGATGCAGCTAAAGATGAACAAAGTCATTTAGAAGACCGGATTAGTGTTGTTGAAGAAATGCTCAAATATGCTCATGTGGTTGATGCTAACTCTAGCGATCCAGATGAAGTTGCAGTGGGTAAAACCGTTACTTATACTGAAGTTGGTGAAGATGAACCAGAAACTTACACCATCGTTGGCAGCGATGAATCTGATCCAATGAATGGTAAAATCTCTAATGATTCTCCAATTGCCCAAGCGATTTTAGGTAAGAAAAAAGGCGAAACGGTAACTATTTCAACTCCTGGTGGCAAGTTTGACGTGGTAATTAACAAGGTTGAAGAATAGTTAGCAGCCTTTACATGAATGTTTTATTATTTGCAATAAATTAAAAATTAAGACCAGAACATATACGTTTTCGTAAATGAATATGTTCTGGTCTTTTTTTATGATTATTCTAGTGACTGGTAAAGTAGCGGTAATCTTTGCTTTTATCAAAGACCACACCACGAGCATTTTCACCGTTAGAAATTGAGAATTGTGCGTCCGGATATTTTTCCCGAACTTTGTTTTCAAGAAAATCTCGCAGCATATGGTTGTTGGCGAGTACAGAGCCGGTCAATGCAATTTTCATTGGTTTAGGGTCTTCATAACGATCCATGCCAATAATAATGTCACGTGCAAGAAGTTCTGCTTGTTCCTTGATTACTTTTAAAGCAAAAGAATTGCCGTTATCGGCTTGTTGAGCTACATTAACTGCCATTGAAGCAAAGTCAGCATTTGCTGTCTTATAAAATTTAGCAGTAGCGTCGTTGAGGTTGTCAACATTGAACAATTTATTGAACATTGGAATTAGTTCGTTTTTTTCACGTTTGTCCCAACTAAGCAAGGCTGACTTCAAAGCTGATAGTGCAATGGCGTATCCAGAACCTTCATCACCTAGAATAGCGCCATATCCACCAGTGGTGATAATTCTGCCATTTTGTAAACCATTAAAAACAGAACCAGTCCCTGCAATTACTAAACCACCATCTTCACCTTCAAGGCCATTATAAAGGGCTAAAAGGGAATCAGTAATTGCCCTAGTCGGTAAGTTATTAACTTTTGCCGAAATTTCAGCTGCTACTTCAGGTGCATGACCAACTACAGATAAGCCAGCCATTCCACATAAGATACGTTGGCAATCTCCGTCAATTTCATCAATTAACTTGTTTATAGTATTGGTAATATTGGTTATTGCACTTTCATAATTTGTGTTTACCTGACCTGGTCCTGCTTTAGCACGTGCCAGTTCCTGACCTTTTAAGTCATATGCAATTGCCATAGTATGGGTTCCACCAGCGTCAACCCCAATTTGATATTTAAGTGTCATAGTTTGATCTTCTTTCTAAATTTTTTATCCCACCAATATTTTATTACAAATGGAAAATTTACAGAAGATTTTTTCATAAAGTGTTTATAACCAGTTTATTATTTGCCTTTTACACGTTATCTATTAAAGTTTTTTCAAAAAGTTAACATCTCAATAGATTTGTCATCTAGTTTTTGCTAAAATTACACTAGTTTAGTGAGGATGAGTCTAATTGAATTTTTTTAAGAAAAAACTGAAGACTAAAAATGATAATTCCAAAAAACAAGCTTCTACTCCAATTAGAATGAAGATAATTTTGGGAATTATTTTTGTCCTTTTTGCTACATTAATTGGGCAACTGGCTTATTTGCAAATTGGCTATGGTTCACGCTTCAAGGCTGAAGTGCAAAAATCTAATTCTGCTGTTGTTTCCAGTCAGGTTCCTCGCGGAGTTATGTATGACAGTAAAGGACGCGTATTGGTAGGAAATAAAGCTAAAAATGCTATTACTTATACCAAAAGTGTTTCTACTACGAGTGAAGACATTTATACAATTTCAAATTCTCTTAGTCAATATATTTCAATTAAAGACGAAAAACCGACACAGCAGCAAGTAATTGATTATTATTTGGCTAATAAAAAAAATAGTGCTAAAGAAGCTGCTAAAGTTCCTAAATCTGTCAGAGAAACTCAGGATGATAATTTAATTAATAAAAGAATACAAGAGCAAGTTAGTGCTGAACATGTTAAATTAAGTGCACGTGAGAAAACAGCAGCTCTAATTTACAATAAGATTTCTGGTGCTTATACTCTTTCTACTATTTATATTAAAAATAATCATCTGACAGACAAAGAAATTGCAGAAGTAGGTGAGCATCTTTCAGATTTGCCTGGTGTAGGTATTGGTACTGACTGGCAAAGATCATATCCCAACGGTTCTTCTATTCGCAGTATTATTGGCTCTGTATCAACGGAGAAGGCTGGTTTACCTAGTGATAATTTACAATATTATCTAACCAATGGCTATTCTAGAAATGACAGAGTAGGTACGTCATATTTGGAAGAAAAATATGAACCACTGCTAAAGGGAACGAAAGCTACGAGTAAAGTTTGGACTAAAAATTCAGGCGATATTGAACAATCGAAATCGGTATATTCTGGTCAAGCCGGTGCAAGTTTGGTTTTGACTCTTGATGCTAAATATCAAAAAGAAGTCCAAAGTTCATTGGAAAAAATTTATGCTGGAGCTGTTGGTTCCGGTGCTGCTCACTATTCAAATGGAGCCTATGCTGTTGCCATGAATCCTAAAACTGGCGCTATTTTAGCTATGGCAGGTATCAATCGTGACCCTAAAAAGAATAAAACTACTAATAATGCCTTAGGCGTAATTAATCAGTCTTTTGTAATGGGCTCAGCTGTTAAAGGTGCAATGGTCGGTGGTGGATTAATTAACAAAATAATTACTCCAACAAATAATGTAATGCCCGATACACCAATTTATTTGCCAAGTACCCCTGTTAAAAAATCAGTTTATCCAATAGGTACATTTGGTGCACTTGATGCAGAAACTGCACTCGAAGTTTCCAGTAATATCTACATGATGCATTTAGCAATGAAATGGATTAAAGCTGATTATGTTCCCAAGAGTTTTATCCATATGCCCCAAACAGCGTTCGAACCTTTACGGCATAATTTTAATATGTTTGGATTGGGACAAAAGACTGGTATTGATTTGCCGGGCGAAATTTCAGGAATTCAAGGTAAATCATTTAATGATCAAGGATTAGTTCTTTCGGGGTCCGTGTTAGACTTGTCTTACGGCAACTATGATGCTTATACCCTGATTCAAATGGCGCAGTATGTTTCTACTATTGCTAACGGCGGCTATAGAATGCAGCCATACGTTGTGCAATCAATTGGTCGAACTTCAAATAATGGCAAAAAAATTTATGTGGATTACAATAAAAAGCCAGAAGTTCAGTTACGGATACCCTGGACTTCAGATGAACTGAATATTGTCAGACAAGGCTTTTGGCGCGTTGTTCATGGCACAAATTCATGGGGTACCGCACATAAATTAAAAAACGTGAAACCTTCTATTTCCGGTAAATCAGGAACAGCACAGACATTTTATTACGATCCAGATAATCCTAACCAAAAAAATCCGCCTGAGCTGGTTAATGCAACTTTTGTCGGCTATGCGCCATCAAATAATCCCGAAATAGCAACAGCGGTAATATTTCCGGGACTTGATCCCGAACTGGAAGGTTCCTACACACTACAAATGACGAAAGCAATGGTACAAGACTACTTTAAATTACATAAAAAGTAGAATTTTGTGAATATTACTGGTAATAATAAAGGAAAAATGCTAAGATAATACAGTCAGAATAAAAGCGTAGGTGGTGAAAGAAATGGCAGATAACATCATTTTGGAATGCACCGAATGTGGCGATAGAAGTTACTTATCTAAGAAAAACAAGCGTAAGCATCCGGAACGTTTAAGTTTGAAGAAGTATTGCCCAGTTGAAAGACATACTACTCTTCATCGTGAAACTAAGTAATTAACCAATATGGCAGGAGCCTATGCTCCTGCTATTTTTTATATGGAAGAATCATGACAAAATTAAAAAAAGAAATTAGACAACAACAAGTTGAAAAATTAAGCAGCTTTGCGGAAACCGCTGAAAAGAATGCTGAAGATCAGGTTCTACTAAAGAATATTATGAATTCTGAACTCCTTGACAAATGCCAAAGCATTGGGATAACTTCTTCTCTTACTTATGAGGTAGATACCTCAGGTCTAATTGCTCAGCTTTGGGATCAAGGAAAAGATGTTTATTTAGCACGGGCTAATGATAACAGTGAACGTTCACAAGATTTTATTTATTATAGTTATATGACTAAGTTAACTAAGTCCAAATTTGGTGTTGCTGAAGTAAGTGAACCGGACGCTCAGATTAATAATGATCTTGACTTAATTATTGTGCCTGGATTAGCTTTTGCTTTGGATTCGCATCAACGTTTAGGCTTTGGTGGGGGCTATTATGATCGCTTTTTGGCAAAACATCCTAGTTCAAAGACAGTAGCTTTGGTCAATTCGAAGATGATTTTTGAAACTGCAGCTTGGAAAATAGAAGCAACTGATGTTCCAATTCAAACAATTATCACTCCTGAAGCAATTTTATCGAAATAACTGAGGCTATTATGAACCAGCGACAAAACCTGAAAAATTGTTATATAACTGTCAGTATATTGGTTATTCTTTTTTTGGTCTTTTTAATTGAAACTGCAATAGGTGGCTCCGAAAATATTTATGTTTTAATGAAAATGGGGGCTATGAAAAATGATGCTATCATTATAGGTAATCAGTGGTGGCGCCTGTTTACTGCACAATTTTTGCATATTGGAATTATGCATTTAATATCAAATGCAGTGATGATTTATTACCTAGGTGTTTATATGGAAACCATAATAGGTCATTGGCGTTTTTTAGCCATCTATTTACTTTCAGGTATTGGTGGAAATCTTTTAAGCCTGGCTTGGGGAAATGATAACGCAATTAGTGCTGGAGCTTCAACGGCTTTATTCGGCCTTTTTGGAGCAATGACTGCTATTGCATTGCAAAATCGTACGAATCCAATTCTTGTTTATCTCGGCAGACAGTCATTCTGGCTGGCATTGATTAATATAGGCCTTGATCTTTTTGCTCCTAATATCGATATCCCGGGACATATTGGCGGTTTTATAGCCGGATTTTTAATTGCTGTTATTTTGGGTGAAAAAAATTTAAGAAATTATTCAATAAAAATGCGCGTTGTTGCAGTTTGTGCTTTGATAATTTATTGTGTGGCAGCTGTCAGAATGGGTATGGTAATCAACTTATAATGAAAACTCTGTATGATGTACAACAGCTTTTGGAAAAATACGGCATTTTTGTCCATGTAGGAAAGAGAATTTGGGATATTGAACTGATGGCTCTTGAACTAGATAACATCAATCGTTCGCATTTAATCGATAAGCATGATTATTTAGTTGCAAAAATAATACTGCGACGAGAATACGAATATGAAGAACGCAGAAAAGGCAATAAGCCTGACTCTTAAGCTTGATTAAGGGTATATTGTTTTTAGAAACTTTTAGTAGGAGAAATACAATTTATGTCAACATTTTTATTTATTCTAGATGCAGTTTTAATTATTGTAATTTTAGCCTTCATTGCAGTTTGGTTATGGAATAAAATACAGACTAAGCGCCTGGGCGGTGGAGACTTGTCTAATGATGAATTTAATAAGGGAATGCGTAAAGCTCAGGTAGTGGATTTACGTGAAAAAGAGCCTTTCAAGAGAAAACACATTGATGGTGCCAGAAATTTGCCATACACGATGCTTAAGTATCAATATACTGAATTAAGGTCGGACCTTCCGGTTTATTTATATTCCGATTCTTTATCAGTTACTTTACGTGCTGCCAGATTTCTACAGAAAAAGAACTTTTCGTCTATTAAATGGTTAAAAAATGGTTTTGATGAATGGGACGGTCGTACAAAAAAATCCAAATATTGATTAGAAAACATGTTTGTTGATTTTTCAAACGTGTTTTTTCTATATTATTAATTAAATGAGGAAAAAGATGCAAAAAGTTTTGGCAATCGTTGGGCCAACCGCAATTGGAAAGACCTCTTTGGCAATTCAGCTTGCTCAAAAAATAAATGCTGAAATAATTTCGGGTGATTCAATGCAGGTTTATAAAGAGGTGGCTATTGGAACAGCTAAAGCAACTCCAACAGAACAAAAGACGATTCGACATTATCTTGTTGATACTCGATCAGTTTTTGAGCCGTATTCTGTGGTAGATTTCATTGAGCAGGCGGAAAAGGCTGTTGAGCAAATCAGTGCCCAAAATAAGCTACCACTTTTAGTAGGTGGTACCGGTTTTTATGTCAATGCACTTTTAAACAAAATGCAATTAGGAGAACCATCTCACCAAGAAGCAGTGATTACAGATAAATGGGAAAAATTTTTGCAGGAACAGGGAAAAAATGAATTGTGGGCGGAATTAGATAAGCGAGATCCAGATGCCGCTCAAAAAATTCCTTTAAATAATACCCGACGCGTTTTACGGGCACTAACAGTAATAGAGCGTACAGGGAAAAAATTTTCTCAGCAGCAAAAAAACATAGAACCAAGATATGATTACCTTATCATTGGTCTCAATTCTAACCGCACTGTAATTTACCGTAGGATCAATGAGCGTGTTGATCAAATGATGAAACAAGGCTTGCTTGAAGAAGCAAATTTTATTTATCAAAATAGGGCTTATGAATATACGATCCTGCAGGCTATCGGTTATAAAGAATTTTTTCCTTATTTTAAAAAACAAGATAGCCTTGAAAATTGCGTTTCAAATTTAAAAACAGCTTCAAGAAGATATGCTAAGAGGCAGCTGACGTATTTTCGTCATCAATTACCTGTCACTTGGTTTGATCCACTTAAAGATCCGAATTGTTTAAATGAAATTAAACAGAAAGTTGAGGAATGGTTAAATGAATAACTGGCCAGAAAAATTAAATAAAATAGTAGCTGAGACGGACAAGCAGATAGCACCCCAATTAGCAAAAATTGATCAAAATATCTTATTTAATCAAAATAAAGTTTTAGAAGCTTTTAAAGATAAGGCTGTTGCTGAATCTGATTTAATTGGCAGCACTGGTTATGGGTCTGATGACAGCGGTCGAGATAAGCTAGATCGTATTTACGCACAAATTTTTAACACTGAAGATGCTTTAGTCCGTTCGCAATTTGTTTCTGGTACCCATACTTTAGCCACTGCAATGGCAGGCAATCTGCTCCCAGGTGATGAATTAACCTATTTAACTGGGATGCCTTATGATACATTGCAACAAGTTATTGGAATTGCCGGCAACGGTCGTGGCAGTTTGAAGCAATATGGCGTTAAGTTCTCTCATGTTGATTTATTACCTGACGGCAGTGTTGATTTTGCTTCTGCACGAAATTTGTTGACAAAACACCAACCTAAAATGGTTGTTATTCAGCGTTCACGAGGCTATAATACCAGACCGAGTTTTACAGTGGGAAAAATCAAGCCAATGATTAAAATGATCAGGGAAGTTTCACCTAAGAGCATCATTTTTGTAGATAATTGTTATGGAGAATTCTCTGAACAACATGAACCTACTGAATATGGTGCCGATTTAATGGCTGGTTCTTTAATTAAAAATGCTGGCGGCGGATTGGCCAAAATAGGTGGCTATGTTGTTGGTAAGCATGAACTAATTGAGAATACTGCGGTAAGGCTCACAGCAGGTGGGATTGGTCGCGAAGAAGGAGCCAGTTTAAACAATAATCTTGATTATTTTGAGGGCCTTTTTGTATCACCAAGTGTGACTGGTAATGCAATTAAAGGTGCAATTTATGCGTCAGCTTTATTAGAAAAGATGGGCTTAGAAGTTTCTCCTAAGTGGAATGAAAACAGAACTGACTTAATTCAAACAGTAATTTTTCATGACAAGGACAAAATGATCAGATTTGCCAAAACTTTACAGAAAAACTCGCCAATTAATTCATTCGTTGATCCTATTCCAAGTAATGATACTGGATATGAAGATCAAGTAATTATGGCTGATGGTTCATTTATTGAAGGTGCAAGTATTGAATTTTCTGGGGATGGTCCAATTAGACCACCTTATGCCTTATATATGCAGGGCGGATTAACTTATGCTCATGTAAAAATTGCGATTACCAATGCAGTTAATGAATTATTTTTCGAGAATTAATCAAAGATATTTATAAATGTAAAGTAAAAGTTTGGTAAAGTTTTGCTATTTTTTGTTAGACCACTTTACAAGGTTTTAATCATTTGCTAATCTTAAGTCTAGTTTTAAACAAGAATAAAATTTCTAGTTTAGACTGTACCAATTATTGTGTGATTTTTTAGGTGGAGAAACATGACAAAGAAAATTTCAGCAGATGACATAAGGAAAAGTGTCAAAGAAGATGATGTCAGATTTATTAGACTGGCTTTCACAGATATTAATGGAACATTAAAAGCAGTTGAAGTTCCAAATAGTCAGTTAGACAAGGTTTTAGAAAATGACGTGCGCTTTGATGGTTCTTCAATTGACGGATTTGTTCGTTTGGAAGAAAGTGATATGATATTATATCCAGATTTTTCCACCTGGTCCGTTTTGCCTTGGGGTGACAGTACAGGTGGTAAAATTGGTTGCTTAACTTGTTCTGTTCATACTACTGATGGTGAACCTTTTGCAGGTGATCCACGAAATAATCTTAAAAGAGTTATTGGTCAAATGAAAGAATTGGGCTTTACTGCTTTTGATATTGGTTTTGAAGCCGAATTTCATTTACTTAAACTTGATGAAAATGGTAATTGGACTACTCAGGTTCCAGACCATGCCTCGTATTTTGATTTAACCTCAAACGATGAAAGTGCAAGTTGTCGCCGAGATATTGTTGAAACTTTGGAAAGTATCGGTTTTGAAGTGGAAGCTGCACACCACGAAGTAGGGGATGGTCAGCAGGAAATTGATTTCAGATTTGATGATGCGTTGACAACTGCTGATCGTGTGCAAACTTTTAAAATGATTGTGCGTGAAATAGCTAAGAAACATCGGCTGTTTGCCACATTTATGGCTAAGCCCTTGCAAGGTCAAGCTGGTAACGGGATGCATACCAACATGTCTTTATTCAAAGGCAATAAAAATGCGTTTTATGATAAAAATAATAAATATCATTTATCCAAGACTGCTTTATACTTTTTAAATGGTATTTTGGAGCATGCACGCGCCATTACAGCAGTTGGCAACCCGACTGTTAACTCATACAAGCGTTTAATTCCGGGTTTTGAGGCTCCAGTATATATTTCTTGGGCTTCAAAGAATCGTTCTCCTATGGTTAGAGTACCTTCTGCAGGGGAATTAAATACTCGTCTTGAAATGCGCTCTGCTGATCCTACAGCTAACCCATATTTGCTTTTAGCCGCATGTTTAAGTGCAGGAATGGCCGGAATTAAGGAAGAAAAGATGCCTATGGATCCTGTTACGTGCAACTTATTTGATTTAAGTGAGGAACAACTTAATGAGATGGGAATAAAGCCACTTCCTTCAACATTGCACAATGCCTTAAAAGCCTTTAAAAAGGATAAATTAATTCAAGCAGCTCTGGGTGAACATTTGACTCAAAGTTTCATTGATTCTAAAGAATTAGAATGGTCCCAATACACTCAAACTGTTTCTGACTGGGAAAGAAATCGTTATATGGGCTACTAAAAAATTTTGTTTTAGTTTTATAATAAGAGCGAAATTTAAAAACTGGAAATTTATTAATTAGGGAAATAATGTAAAGTCTGATAAAGAACGGGCTAATTATTTTTCTTGCATGTGCCCAATATTATAATGTCAAGCTACAATTTAGCTTGACGTTTTTTATTTTAGAAAAGTTTTTTAACTAGACCAATTAGCCATTAAGTAATTTTTCAACTAGTTGAAAATAATTAGAATAACTAATATTCTCTTTAGCCGCATATAAATGGTATTTCTCTTCACTTTTTTAGCGGGAAGTTATTAAATTTAAAAAGTAACCGATATGTAATTGCTCAAGTATTGCGATAAATTTAGAAATCGTTCAAAAATACTTAAAATTATAGATGCAAGCATTAATTTTATTTAATAACAAATTATAAATATTAATTAACTGCTATTATGTAATTATTTTTTTATTTTATTATTAGAAATAATAGTAATAAAATAAGGATTAATTAGACATACAACTTTTTGTGTGCGTTTTCAAAATAATAATAAATATTTAACTTATTTTTATTACATATAATATTATTAGCGTTATTTATAATAAAAATATATGCAATTAAACTCTATAAAATACTTATTATATTTTATATTTATTTGAAAAATATAATATTTTTTGTTATTTAAATTTTATGTAAATTTATTTATAATATTTTGTAATGAAAACATATTTTTAAAATTTAATAATTTATTGACATTTAAGACTTCATTTATTAGGATTATATTATCTAATTAATTTAACATATATTAGACATAATATTAGAGAGGTAGTGTTATTTTAAATAATTTAGGATAGATATTTGAATTTAAAATTTTAATTAATAGTTTAAGAAAGGATATGTTATGTAGTAAAAAAAGCAACCTCAATGGAGTAATCAATTGAAGTTGCTTTCCGAAATACAATGTTAGGAATAAATTTATAAAGTGTTTAATCATGCTAAAGATTATATTTATCCTTAACGCAGAAATTAGTAGCGAGAGAAGTCAAATAAGGTAAATTCAACTCACTACTATAATTACTAATATTAAAGAAAGAAGTTTAAATTTGTAAAATTTTTGCCTTAATTAAGTAAAAATATTACACACATGTAGATTTAATTATAAAATTCTTCTATGAATAAACATCTTAAAATCACATATACACTAGTTTAAAGGTTGTATTGAACTCTCATACAACCTTTTTTGGCCAAATCATATGACTTTAAAAAGGATGTCAAATATTAAGCAAAATAACTCCTGGTCACATGTAATTGCATGTTTTAACTTAAGATCGTCTTTTTAGTTCATTTTGTTATATGCCAACCTTTAAGTGATAGAATAGATAAGTCAAGTTTAAAGTAAGTGAGGTAAAAATGACAAAAGGAAAAACGGTTTATACTAAAGATGTATTATTAGTTATGGCAGCTTCATTCTTTTTTATGTTTAGTACCATGTTTGTGAACCCTCTGATTAACGGCTATGCTAAAAGTTTGGGAGCTAGTAGTGGCTTTGCAGGCTTAATTGTGGGAATTATGAGTATAGCTGCAATGTTTTTACGACCGATTGCTGGCAATTTGACAGATAAATTTTCAAAATACCGTTTATCTTTTATCGGCGGAATTCTCATAGTGGTCGGTGTAACCGGCTACGTAATAGCACCGGCAAGCAATTGGTTGCTCCTTTTTCGGTTAATTAACGGTTCAGGCTATGTTCTTTGCACCGTTTGCATGACGACTTGGCTTGCCTTTTTGGTACCACGTGCTCACGTTGGTCAGGCAATGGGATTTTATGGTCTGATGAATGCACTTGCGATGGCTGTTGCTCCGGCACTGGCTATTAGTACTTATCAAAAAACAGGATACAGAACTGCTATTATTGCTTCTGCAGTTTCGGCCCTTTTAATGGTCATTATAATTCAATTTGTTGGCAATAAGGCAAAACCTAAAAAAGTTAAACAATCAGAACAGAAAAAATCATTTTTGCATCTTAAAATTATTCAAAAAAACGTATTGCCTATAGCAATGCTCACTACTTTGTTTGCCTTCCCTTATTTTGCCACACAAGCTGATCTGGTTACTTACGTTGAAGAGCGTCATTTGAGTGTAAATGTAGGCTCCTATTTTTTAATTTATGCTGTTGTACTATTGCTTATTCGAATAGTTTTAAAAAATCTCTTTGATACTGTTAAATTTGGCACTTGGTTTTGGTTTAGTGTTGCTGCCACCCTTATTTACCTGATTTTGCTGGCAACAATGAAAAATAACTGGATAATGGCTCTCGCAGCTGCTTTTATGGCTATTGGTTATGGTCTAATGTATTCAGTTTTACAGTCAACTGCAATGCTCTTAGCGCCAATTAGTGAGCAGGGCTTAGCAAGTAGCACATTTTACTTAGGTCTTGACTTTGGCATGGCTTTCGGTCCTATAATCATGGGATTTATAAATGACTTATTACCAGTTAAATACTTTTATTTAGTACAGTTAATTTTAATACCGTTTATGATATTGGTTTATTTCCATTACCGCGTTCGTTTGAACGGTGCAATAAGGCACCATTAAACCTTTTTAAATAAAAGAAAAACTGACTAATCTTGTCTTAGTAAAAGATTGGTCAGTTTTTAATATCTCATAATATAATTGGCTTTGCTTTTTATTGGAACTTTTTACCCCATTCCCAAGGATCTTCGTGCCATGTCTTTAAAGCTTCATATTCTGTTGAAGTTATGTATTTCATCTCTTTTTCTTTTTGCAATAGTTCAGGATATGTTAACAAAGGACTATAGTCAACGTTAGCTTGAGCAAAGTTAGCTTTAGTATCTTTTAAATAATAGGTAAATATTGAGCTTACGCCGATTACATTGCCGCCTTCTTTTTCAGTTGCTTTTACTGCATTAATAACTGAGCCACCAGTTGTAATTAAATCGTCGATTAGTACAATTTGATCGTTGCTATTAAAGCGACCTTCAATTTGTTTACCTTTACCATGATCTTTTGGCTTTGGGCGTACATAAATCATTGGCAAGTGCAATTTAGTGGCTACCCAGGCTGCATGGGGAATTCCGGCAGTAGCAACGCCACCGATTATACTTACATCTGGATATTTTTCTTTAATAAGAGCTGCTAAATCTGAAGCAATCCAGTTACGCAAGTCTGGATAGGAAACAGTTAATCTTAAATCAGTATAAATGGGAGATAACATACCACTTGCATAAGTGTAGGGTTTGTCAGGTGATATCGTAATAATTTTTTCTTCAACTAACTTATTAATAATTTGATCTTGATGCATTTTACTCAAACTCCTTTTTAATTTCTCGATAAACTAAAGCGGGATCTTCAGCCTGCGTAATTGGTCGACCCACTACAAGAGCACTTGAACCAAATTCTTTTGCTTTTTGTGGTGTGGCTATACGCTTTTGATCATCAGTGGTACTATTTGACAATCTGATTCCTGGTGTGACGTATAAAAAATCAGAACCAACCTGATTTTTAAGATTTTTCACTTCAAGTGGCGAACATATCACACCATCTGCACCTGCTTTTTTTGCAGTTTGTGCCAGACTAACTACTTGCTCTGCCATTGATAATGAACAGTTTTGTTCATTTGCCAAAATTTTTTCTGAAATTGAGGTCAATTCTGTAACTGCTAGTAATTTGGGAGTTTCATTTCCAGTTGGTGTTCCATCTATCAAGCCCTTTTTTGCGGCTAAAATCATTTCACTTCCGCCCAAAGCATGTACTGTTGTGCATAAAATACCTAATTGAGCAATCTGTCTTGCAGCTTGATAAACTGTATTAGGAATATCATGTAATTTAAGATCTAAAAAAATCTGATATCCTTGTTTTACTAAACTCTTTACAAATTCTGATCCATAATGATAATAAAGTTCCATACCAATCTTTAAGTATGTTTCTTGGGGATGACCTAGCTTTGTTAGCAATTCAAGAACATCATTTTGGTTGTCAAAGTCCAAAGCTACAAATACTGCTTTTTCCATTAAAACCTCCACAAAAAAAGCCTATTTTGGTACGAGAGTGCATCAAAATAGACCTTTTATTTAATTTAAGTCTTGTTTTTAACTTGCGGTCTCTCTGTACCGTTTAAAGTTTATCATTAATGAGATTACCATTTTTGTTTATAAAATACAATAAAAATTTTGTTTTTAAAAAGTAAAGAAATTGTGTAAAATATATCCAAAAATAATTGTATTGACAGTGAGCTTACATTTTTGGAGGGTAAAATGACAAACATCAGTGTAAAATTGCCTGGACTTAATTTGAAAAACCCAGTGATGCCTGCTAGTGGTACTTTCGGTTTCGCAGATGTGCCAGCGGCAAAAAAATTTGATTTGAACGAACTGGGAGCGCTAATTATTAAAACTGCTACTCCGAATCCGCGTTTAGGAAATCCTCAACCACAAATTGCAGTTTTAGATAACGGTGTATTAAATTCAGTTGGTTTGACCAATCCCGGGATTGATAAAGTTATCAGCGAAAAGTTATCTAATTTAAAAAAGCAATATCCAGCACTACCGATTATTGCCAGTGTAGGCGGTGAAAGTGAAGAAGGCTATATTGAAGTTGCTCAAAAGCTGTCAGATTCCAAACTGGTTAATGCTCTGGAAATTAATGTTTCTTGCCCCAATGTTGCTCAAGGTGGAATGGCATTTGGTGTTCATCCAAGAGTGGTGGAGAAACTGACTGCTGCAATAAAAAATACAGTTGATTTGCCCGTTTTTGTAAAGTTGACGCCTAATGTAACTGATATAGTTGCATTAGCGCAGGCTGCTGAAACAGGTGGTGCTGATGGCTTATCTTTAATAAATACTGTAACTGGTATGAGGATTAACATAAAGACTCGCAAACCTCTTCTTGGAAATAATTTTGGTGGTTACTCTGGTCCTGCAGTGAAGCCCATTGCCTTATATCAGATTAATCAGGTAAGACGGGTTACAAATTTGCCAATTATCGGTATGGGGGGAATTGCATCGGCTGAAGATGTGGTTGAATTTATGCTTGCTGGTGCTAACGCTGTTGCAGTAGGTAGTGCCCATTTTAAGGATCCCTTAGCTTGTCCGCATATTGTCCATGACTTACCGCAGGTTTTGAATAATTTAGGAGTCAATGATATTAAAGATTTAGTTGGTCAAGTTGAATATAACTAAAAAGCTAACATTAGCAATATCCAACTTTACTATTGACAATTTGAATTCGAAACAGTATATTTAAACAGATGTCCTTTAAAATTAGTCCCGTGAGGCTAGCAAGGAAAGCTCAATTAAGTATTGACTTTTACAAAGCATTTAGTCTCAAATAGATTAAGTGCTTTTTTCATGGGCAATGTACTACAGGAGAAAAAAATGACAAAAGAAATTTGGGATGCCTCAGCAATGAAAAGAGCGTTGACAAGAATTACTTATGAAATCATTGAACGAAATAAAGGCACGGAGAATTTGGTTCTGGTAGGAATAAAAACTCGTGGTGTATATTTAGCTCAACGCATTCATGATCGGATTCAGAAGCTTGAAGGTGTTGATGTTCCACTTGGTCAGCTTGATATTACTTTATATCGTGATGATCGTCACGATGCATCATTAAAACTAGATCCCGTTGTTAATTCGAGTGAACTCGGTGTTGAAATTAACAATAAACACGTGATTTTAGTTGATGATGTTATTTTTACCGGTCGGACAATTAGAGCAGCAATGGATGCTTTAATGGATAAAGGCAGACCTAGTTCAATTGCCGTTGCTGCTTTGGTTGACCGTGGTCATCGCGAACTTCCAATTCGAGCAGATTTTGTTGGTAAAAACATTCCAACTTCATCACATGAAGAGATAGCTGTTCATGTAGAAGAAATTGATAATAAAGACAATGTGGAATTAAAACCATTGCCACAATAAAAAATTAATTCAACCGTTTAATTGGCTCCAGAGAGGGTCAGAAGGGTTTGAGTTCATTTTATTGAGTCTCTGACTATACTAAAAACCCTTTTGCTAAACCTGGAGCTGAAAAGCTTTAGGTTTATTTTTTTGGAAGAGAGTAAAAATGAAAAATATTAATCTTGTTACCCTAAAATCATTTGTAAGTGTCGAAAACTTAACAGTTGAAGAAGTAATGGCACTTATTGAAAGAGCTGAGTTCTTTAAAAAAGGTGGTGCTCGTCCACACCTAACACAACCAGTTTTTGTCACAAACATGTTTTTTGAAAATTCTAGCAGAACTCACACGAGTTTTGAAATGGCAGAAAGAAAATTAGGATTAAGCGTAATACCATTTGACCCTGCTCACAGTTCAACCAAAAAAGGTGAAACGCTTTACGATACTTCACTTATCATGGCAGCTCTCGGGATTGATCTTGAAGTTATCAGGCATACTGAAAATGAATACTATAACCAACTGATACACCCCAAGCAAAACCAACACCTTGATATAGGCGTGATAAATGCCGGAGATGGAAGCGGTCAGCACCCATCACAATGTATGCTTGACATGATGACAATTCATGAGCATTTTGGCCATTTTAAGGGCCTTAAAGTAGCTATCGTAGGAGATATTACTAATTCTCGAGTTGCTAAAAGTAATATGGAACTTTTGACCAGGCTTGGAGCCAAAGTTTATTTCTCTGGTCCTGATTATTGGTATGACACACAATACGATAAGTATGGTGAATATAAACCAATTGATGACTTGATTAATAAAATGGATGTAATGATGCTGTTAAGAGTTCAGCACGAACGACACGCTGGTGATCCTAACGAAGCAAAATTTGATGCTCAAGAGTATCAAGCAAAATATGGAATTAACCAAAAGCGATATGAGCAAATGAAAGATGATGCCATTATTATGCACCCGGGTCCGATTAACCATGATGTTGAACTTAGCGGTGACTTAGTTGAAGCTCCAAAGTGTCGGTTTGTAAGGCAAATGGAAAATGGCGTTTTTATGAGAATGGCAATGATTGAAGCAGTTATGCGTGGACGCAAATTAGGGGGATTGTCTTGATGACAACTGTGATTAAAAATGGCTATATTTATACTGATGGAGAAATAGTACATGGTGACCTTTTAATTAAAAATGGTGTAATTTCTGCAATTGGTATTGGTTTAAAAGCAGAAAATATAATTGATGCCAAAAATCAATTAGTAAGCCCAGGACTTGTTGATGTACATGTTCATTACAGAGATCCTGGACAAACTGATAAAGAAAATGTCAGAACCGGTTCGCTGGCAGCAGCACATGGTGGTTTCACTACTGTTTGTGCAATGCCGAATGTAGTACCGGTACCCAATACATCAGAACTTATGAGTAAAATGGTACAAAACAATTGTGAAAATGGTGTAGTCCATATTTTGCAATATGCACCTATTACAGTTAATGAAGATACTAATGAAATTCCTGATTATGCAGCTCTAAAAAAAGCTGGCTGTATTGCACTGAGCAATGATGGCAAAGGTGTTCAGAATGCTGGCACGATGTATTTGGCAATGCAAAGGGCGCAGGCTAATAATTTAATTATTGCCGAACATGCTCAAGATGATTCGTTGTTCAAACATGGCGTTATAAATGAAGGTCAAAAGGCTAGTGAATTTAATTTAGCTCCAATTACTGAATTAGCTGAAACAACTCAAATTGCCAGAGATTTATTATTGGCGCAAAAGACTGGCGTTCATTACCATGTTTGCCATGTTTCTACTAAGAAAGGCGTTGAATTGATCAGAATTGCTAAAAGTAAAGGTATTAATGTTACCTGCGAAGTTGCTCCTCATCATCTTCTATTAGGAGAAGAAGATATTATCAGTGATAATGCTAATTTTAAAATGAATCCGCCTTTGAGAACCAAAGGAGATCAAAAAGCACTTTTAGCTGGATTACTTGATGGCACAATTGACATGATAGCTACTGATCATGCTCCTCATACTGCAAGTGATAAGCAAAATGGTTTTGCCACGGCTGCATTTGGTATTGTTGGCAGCGAAACGGCTTTTAGTGAGCTCTACACTAAATTTGTTAAAACTGGTATTTTTACTCTTGAGCAGTTATTAAATTGGCTCACTTTGGCTCCCGCTAAAACTTTTGGTTTGGAAAAAGCTGGAAAAATAGCTTTAGGTCAACCGGCAGATATTGCAATTTTCGATCTTCACAAAAAAGAAGCTATTAATGCAGCTAATTTTAAGTCTAAGGGAAGGAATACTCCTTTTAATAGTGATGCAGTTTATGGCCAAACTGTTTTAACAATGGTCGACGGCCAGATTGTTTTTCAAAGTGAGGAAAGTAAATGAGATATTTAATTTTAGAAGATGGCAGTATATTTGCAGGCAAAGGCTTTGGTGGAAGTCAAGCGACTAAAGGTGAAGTCGTGTTTACAACCGGAATGACAGGTTATCAAGAGGCAATTACCGATCAATCGTATGCTGATCAAATTTTAGTTTTTACTAATCCGTTAATTGGCAATTATGGGATCACGCTGGCAGATTATGAATCACTTGAGCCGGGCATAAAAGGAGTGATTTGCCATGAAGTGGCACGACACCCTGATAATTGGCGCATGCAAACTACTTTACCAGATTTTTTAAAGAGTCTAGATGTACCTGGTATTCAAGGAATAGATACCAGAAAACTGGTTAAAAAATTACGTGCCTACGGTACAATGAAGGGTCAAATTTGTGATTCTAAGGAGAATGCTGCTGCGATTGCAGAGCAATTAAAAGCAAGTCAACTTTCAAAGGACGTAGTTAAAAGAGTTGCGACTACAAAATCTTATCCTGTGCCGGGCTCAAAGCGCAATATTGTTGTAGTAGATTTTGGATTAAAAAATAGTATTTTGCGTGAATTAAGCAAACGAGATTGCAACTGTATAGTTTTGCCTTATACTACTTCAGCTGAAAAAATATTATCTCTTCATCCGGATGGCGTTTTGCTGTCTAATGGACCTGGAGATCCTTTAGAAATGCAGGGTGCAGTCAAAATGGTCCGAGAAGTAGAAAAGCATGTTCCTTTAATGGGAATTTGCATGGGTCATCAAGTATTTGCTCTGGCTAATGGAGCGAATACTTATAAAATGAAATTTGGTCATCGGGGATTTAATCATCCTGTACGTGAAATAGCCACAGGAAATATTGGCTTTACCTCACAGAATCATGGCTATGCTGTTAGCCGAGATTCAATTGATCCTGATATTTTAATGGTTACTCATGTTGAAGTTAATGACGGTACTATCGAAGGTTTGCGGCACAAGAAATATCCTGCTTTTTCCGTCCAATTTCACCCTGATAGTACGCCTGGCCCTCACGATGAAGAAGGCATCTTTGATTACTTTATGCAAATGATTGACCAAAGAAAGGATGTTGAAAATCATGCCTAAAAGAACTGATATTGAAAAAATAATGGTAATTGGTTCAGGACCAATTATTATTGGTCAAGCTGCAGAATTTGATTATTCCGGTACACAAGCATGCCTTGCTTTGCGTGAAGAAGGTTATGAAGTGGTTCTGGTTAATTCTAATCCTGCCACAATTATGACTGATACCACAATAGCCGATAAAGTTTATATTGAACCATTAACTGTAGAATCAGTATCACGTATTATCCGTAAAGAATTTCCTGATGCTATTTTACCGACTTTAGGTGGTCAAGTTGGTTTAAATATGGCTTTATCATTAGCTAAAAGTGGTATTTTAGATGAACTAAACATTGAATTATTGGGAACAAAGCTCAATTCAATTGAACAAGCCGAAGACAGAGAAAAATTTAAAGAATTGTGCCAAAAATTAGGAGAGCCAGTGCCACCTTCAACTAGTGTAAAGACAGTGCAAGAGGCATTAGATTTTGGAGACAAAATTGGTTATCCCATCATTGTTCGCCCGGCATTCACTATGGGTGGAACTGGTGGCGGCATTTGCAATGACAGGGATGAACTCGCTAAAATCGCCAAAAATGGCTTGGAATTATCTCCTGTTACTGAATGTTTAATTGAACGGTCAATAGCAGGGTACAAGGAAGTTGAATTTGAAGTCATGAGAGATCATGACGATAATGCCATGATTGTTTGCTGTATGGAAAACTTTGATCCTGTCGGTATCCATACGGGAGATTCAATTGTTTTTTCACCGTCTCAGACATTATCTGATAAAGAATATCAGATGTTGCGTGACTGTTCTTTAAAACTTATTCGGGCGTTAAAAATTGAAGGTGGCTGCAACGTTCAGTTAGCCCTTGATCCAAATAGTTTTAATTATGATGTCATTGAGGTTAATCCGCGTGTTTCCCGTTCTTCTGCCTTGGCTTCAAAGGCCACGGGTTATCCCATTGCTAAGATGGCTGCTAAAATCGCGGTGGGTCTTACTTTAGATGAAATAAAGAATCCAGTAACGGGCACTACTTTTGCAGAATTTGAACCAGCCCTGGATTATGTTGTTTGCAAAATACCGCGCTGGCCCTTTGATAAATTTGCCAAAGCAAATCGTGAACTTGGCACACAAATGAAAGCGACTGGAGAAGTCATGGCTATAGGCAGAACAGCTGAAGAAGCCTTTCAAAAAGCTGTTCGCTCTTTGGAAATTGACCAAAAAGACTTTTATTCAGCTGAAGCACACGATGCAAGTGATGAAGAACTGGAAAATAAACTGGTTAAAGCTCAGGATGACCGTCTCTTTTATTTAGCGGAGGCTTTTCGCAGAGACTATGCAATGTCAGACTTACATGAATTAACCAAAATTAATTTCTATTTTCTAGATATTGTCAAGCATATTGTTGATCTAGAAAAGACTATTGAGGCTAATCCAGATGATCTGGCTGTGCTCAAAAATGCTAAGAAATACGGCTTTAGTGACCATACTATCGCAAATTTGTGGCATGAGGATGAAGACCAAGTGCGAGATTTGCGCAAGCAGAACCATTTAGTGCCAGTTTATAAAATGGTAGATACTTGTGCTGGAGAATTTATCTCACAAACTCCTTATTTCTATTCTACTTACGATACCGAAAATGAGAGTCGGAAGAATAGTAAAAAATCAGTTTTAGTTGTTGGTTCAGGTCCAATTCGTATTGGTCAGGGTGTGGAATTTGACTACGCCACTGTTCATTGTGTCAAAGCATTACAAAAAATGGGTTATGAAGCTATTGTAATTAATTCAAATCCAGAAACCGTTTCAACCGACTTTTCTGTTTCTGATAAATTATATTTTGAGCCACTTACTTTAGAAGATGTCTTAAATGTCTGTGATCTTGAGCAACCTGAAGGTGTAATTATCCAGTTTGGTGGTCAAACTTCAATTAATTTGGCAGCTGGGCTAGAAAAGCATGGTGTTAAAATCTTGGGTACCAGTGTGGAAGACCTGAACAGAGCTGAAGATCGCGAATTGTTTGATCAAGTAGTAAAAGAATTGGGCTTGAAGCAACCGCAAGGAATTACGACTACCACACATGATGGTGTTATCAAAGCAGCAGACAAGTTGGGGTATCCGGTTTTAGTCAGACCAAGTTATGTTTTGGGTGGAAAAGCAATGGAAATTGTTTATAATCAGCCAGAACTTGAAGACTATTTGCAAAATCATGTGGATATTGCAAGCAGTCATCCAATCTTAGTTGATGATTATCTTGATGGGCGCGAGTGTGATGTCGATGCGATTTGCGATGGCGAAAGGGTACTTATTCCCGGAATAATGGAACATATTGAACATGCTGGAGTTCACTCCGGAGATTCCATGGCTGTTTATCCTGCTCAAACATTTTCTCCCACAATTAAACAAAAAATAGCCGACATTACTAAGAAGTTAGCGTTAAAGCTTAATTGTCGCGGAATAATGAATTTGCAGTTAATTGAGCGCGATGGTGAAATTTATATTATTGAGGTCAATCCTCGTGCTAGTCGTACTGTACCTTTTTTAAGCAAGATTACTTCTATTGAAATGGCGCAGGTGGCAACCAGAGTAATTATGGGTGAAAGTTTACAGGAACAGGGTTATGATGATGGCCTGGCACCAGAAACTAAAATGATTAGTGTTAAAGCCCCAGTGTTCTCATTTAGCAAACTTTCTGATGTTGACAGTTATTTAGGACCAGAAATGAAGTCAACTGGTGAGGTCATGGGTAGTGATTTTAGTTTTCCTAAGGCACTTTACAAAGCTTTCTCAGGTGCAAACATGCAGATCCCTGACAGCGGCAATATTTTATTAACAATCGAAGACCGTGATAAACAAGAAATTTTGCCTATTGCCAAAAGATTTGCCCAAATCGGTTACCGTATTTTTGCTACCAGTGGCACAGCAACATTTTTAAAACAAAATCATTTACATGTTGCTTTGGTAGATAAAATTCATGAAGACACTGACACAAATATCTTAAATGAATTGAAAACTGGCAAAATCGATTTGGTAATTAATACTATGGGACATGATCTGGCTAAAACATCTGATGGCTTTGTTATTCGTCAGACTGCTATTCAGCAAAATATTCCGCTAATTACCAGTCTAGATACTGCACGTGCATTATTGACTGCACTAGAAAACAGGTCGTTTGCTACAATAAACATCAAATAAAATTTGGTAATTTAAAAAGCAACTGTGTTTTTAACACGGCTGCTTTTTATGTTTAACTTTTAAAAGTTCTGGCATAAATAAAATTAGATTTATTTAGTACTAAATTTAATGGCAGTTTCAGACAGATCAATTGTGTAATCTGTATTTTCAAGAGGTCTTTTGGTCATTCCTTGATCAGTAGAATAAATAATTAAACAAAGTTTGCTGCCAGCAGGCATTGTGTAATAAGTTGGCTGTAATTTAAACTGCAAGTCATAAAACTCACCGGCTTTAATACTACGTGGCTTTTTCATATCTGCGTAATTCTGCAGATTCATGTGGGCTTTAGTAATTAATTTAGCATGAGTTAATTTGTCAGGCATAAATTCTTGCAAAGAGTCAAGTTGAAAATGAAAACCCAGTTCTTGTCCGCCAGACATTAAAATTTTGGGAGTAGGAGTTAAGCGCTTGCGATCAGCAATTTCTACCAGGGCGACGGAAATCTGTCCTTTGTTAAGACTTGATGAAACACGCAGACGTATTTCTGGTCGACCAACGATTGTTACTGGATGAATAAATTCATCCGTAGTAAAACGCAAACTAGCTTTTGACCATTTTTCTTCACCACAAATAAATTGGTATTGCCAGTCATTTTCAGAAATTTTTGCCTTTTTAAATTCAGTTCCACCAACATCGGTAAAGGAAAGTTTTTGTTTGCTGCTAGCATCTTTGGTTAACTCATTATCGTAATTAGGGAAATAAACAGTTTCGCTGCCAATGTCATTACACCAATCCTTTTCTTTGTGCCACTTATCTGCTTTTAGGTTATCCTGAATAAGCACAGTTGGCCACTGCTTGTATGCGTTATTTTCAATGCCCAGGAGTTCATGAACCAGCCATAAGTTCATTAGATCAGTAAAATCAATTGAAACCAAATTATTCATATTATAATGAGGTCCCTGATGCAAGAAAAGGTGATGTGCAACAGGAAGGTTTTTGACCTTTTGCCAAATTTTATAGACGTTCTTAGGCTTGACGTTCCAGTCATTTAGACCATGAACGCTAATCCAGGAGCACTTAATATTATCAGTATGATGGCGGTAGTTGCGTTTTTCCCAGAAATCTGAATACTGACCAGTTTTGCGATCAGCCTTTTTTAGTAAAATTTTCTGCATTTCGTCAAACTTAGGCTTAATTTTTAAATAATCTCCAGCATCCCACAAATTAGACTGACAAGTTTCTGCAAGCATATCCAAATCTTCACCTTGGCAATCTTCTGGTGCAATCACCAAGCCATGCTCGCGGTAATAATCATACCAGGAAGAAATGGCAGCTTCAGAAATGACTGTTTTTAAGCCAGCTACACCTGTAGTAGCAATGGCTATTTGCAGAGTCCCTAAATAGGAACGACCAGTCATCCCAATTTTTTTGTTACACCAAGTTGCTTTAGTTTCGTGTTGACGTGTTCTATCAGTGTAAGCAATGCGGTCTCCGTGCAACCATTCAATTATTTCCTTGGCACTTTCGGTTTCTTCCGGAGCACCAGTAATTCTGAGACCGTCGCTGCCCCGTGTTCCGATAGCGCCAGCAAATACGCTGGCAAATCCACGAGCCAACATATATTCATTCAGACCGTAAGAAGATTTGCCGACGGCTTGTTCTACCGGCCTAGATGAGCTTTCACTATCCAGCGGCTTTTTTGCTTTAACAATTGCAGAGGCCCGATATTGTGGATTAGTCCACTCAGTGGCATCAGTCAAATTTTCATCTACGTTGTGGTTGCGCTTTTCGTTATCAATGATACCGCCAAAATAGGGACTAGCAGTGTAAAGAGCAGGAACCGGTAAAGTTTCACTTTCAATTGGACGAAAAATTGTTGTTTGTAAAAGATCACTCTTCCCATCACCGTCTGTATCCAAATCACTTTCAACATAAACGACTTCTCGGATCACCTTGCTGGTATCAAAAACAGGCATACTTTTACCATTAAAAAAGAGAAACTCATTAGGTGCAAATTCCGTTTTTCTATTGTAAAAATAGCCTTGACCCGCCATGACATCTATTAGCAGTTGTCCATTTTTGGCACGAGTATTAAGCAAACGATAAAAAGCTTGAATAAGAGATTTCTTGTCGTTAATTTTCTCAATGTAAGGTAATGCCTGCTTTCCCATAAAAGCCAAAGGGTCATTTAGTTGATAATCATAGCCAACATGGTAGCCAAGAAGTTGCAATGCAACATTATAAAATTGGCTAGAAGTGATTTCCTCGGGATTGGTATCTAAAAAAGCATTAAGAGTCTGGACATCAGAAACTGCAAACTCAGCTAATTTTGCTTTACGGGCACTTTCGTCTCGTGGGTCAATCACTGCCACTGCATTTGCAGTAAGTTCACCTAAAAGATTTGAAAAAGAGCGTTTTTCATAATTCATTGGTAAAAATTTAATTTGCAGTAATTCTTTAACTTGTGTTTTGTAATCAGTTTTCACATAAGCATATTGATTATATTTCATAAAATTCTCCTTTTTGTATTATTTTACCTGTTATGCCAAATATTAGAAAGTCAGTGGTGAGAATAAAAAAAGAGGGTTACTAAATAATTAGAACCTTCTTCTTTCTTAGTTATCATTTTTCTCGGATTTAAGCCACACCTCTTGGTAATTTTTTTCATTAAAACCACAAGTGAGCTGATCATTTTCAACCACTAATGGACGTTTAATTAACTTACCATTTTTGGACATCATGTCAGCGGCATCTTCAATAGACATATCTGCTATCTGATCTTTGAGATGTAATTGACGATAATCTTGCCCGTGAGTATTAAAAAAGTACTTTAACCCACGGTCCTGATGTTGACTCATCCATTTTACTAGATCTTCTTTTTTTGGTGGCTTTTCAACCAAATCTTGAAATTCAAATTTAACATTGTGATCGGTCAGCCATTTTTGAGCAGCTCTTGAAGTTGAGCAGCGTTTATAACCATAGAATTTGATCATTTTCATACCCTCCCTATTTAATTATAGCAACAAGTTATTAAAACAAGAAGGATAGAGATTTTAAACTAACTGAAATCTAGTTCAAAGTCTTTGCTGGTAAAAAGATGAACTTTGTTATTAAAGAGGTAATTCATTGCGATACCTAATGCAATAGGTAACACAAAGAAAAGAACAGCAATCAGTAAAATA
The DNA here is from genome assembly GCF_016100975.1 of Lactobacillus sp. W8174. Lineage (GTDB taxonomy): Bacteria > Bacillota > Bacilli > Lactobacillales > Lactobacillaceae > Lactobacillus > Lactobacillus juensis. Next base: position 148,478 of record NZ_JACFRN010000001.1, read on the forward strand.
TTAACCAAATTCGCTGGGCGATTTGCCATGGCGGCAATAGGGCCAATTAATCCCGAAAAGCCAAATCCCGCACTCATCGGTGTACCTTGAATTTGAAATACTGCACCTAGAGCACCCATTATACCGGCATTAATTAAAAGCGGGATAAGTAATTTGGGATTAGTCATTAAATTAGCCATTTGCATTTTAGGAGAACCCAAGAAGTGGGCTATTGAGGTACCAAAACTATTTGCTTTCCAACCGAAAACAGCTAAAGAAAAAGCAACAGCTGTAATACCTAAATTGGCAGAACCGGAAGCTATACCAGAAATGCTTATCGCGGTGGCGATACCGACTGAAGAAATGGGGGAAACTATAAGCAACCCAAATACTATTCCCATCAACATTCCCATAATAATTGGTTGCAATGCCGTCAATTTTTCAACACCGACTCCAATCAAACTGGTTAATTGACCAACAGGGATGCGCGTAAGACAGCCAATTCCTCCGGCAATTAGCAGAACAAGCAGTGGAACTAATAGAATTGTGTATGCTTTTAATTTCTTACCAAAAAACAAAACTAGGCCGTAAGCTATCATAATAGTGATGGCCGTGTTAATAACGTCACCACTGCCCATTACTGCAACTTTACCTTTGTTCATCACAAAGTTACCAGCTCCAGCTGTTGCCGCTAAAGCAATAGATGAGGTTTGGATTGGTGTTAATTTACCAGTCATACCGACACAGACAGCACTGATTGCTGGCAACAATGCCGAAGCAAAGGTGGTCAAAGCTAAAATAAAGCTTAATTGAGGCATGCTTGGCAGCAATGCTTTTACCAATTGATTAATTAGGGCTCCAGGAATTAAAGCAACAACTATACCCGTTGATAAGCCATTTAGTGTATCTAACGTAATTTTTTTCAAAGTATTCATTTTACTCTCCCAATAAAAAACTCACACAGATGACGACAACTGTGTGAGTTTTTAGAGAAGAAAGTACTTAAGTCTTTAAAACACACAATTGTCATGAAGATTGAACTGTGTGTCTAAGACAATGACAAACTAGGCACTCAGATCAAATAGCTGAAGTACCAGAAATAATATTTTACTTGCGGTTGATTAATTTTTTGAATTGCCGTCATAATCTTTACCTCTCATAAATATTTAAGAAATATCATAACTTAACAACATAAAAAAAGCAAGACTATTTTTAAAGAAAATTTTTCATTGGTATATCAAGCTTTAAACACTTAGTAATTATCTCGTTTAAAGAAATAAGGTTAGTTAATTATTAAAAAATTGGATATTCCTTTTGTTAAAACAGCTAGCGCAAAGTTGATAATATTTTTGAATAACTTTTTAATAACTACTAGAATAATGTCGAGTAAAATATTGAATAGGTTTTACAACAAATGATTATAGAAAGAAGTGTTTATTATCTCACTGTTTATTAATTGCATCAGTTTTTTAGGAGATTGGTTGTTGTTTGCCTTTCCTCTTTATCAGGGATTAATGGAACTTTATGATTATGAATGGTTTTTGAAAGAATTTAACCAATCGAGTAAAGCACAACCAAAAATTTCTCCTTTGTACTGGATTATACCTATCGTCAAAATTTATCTTGAAAAACGGCGTGCAGTCAAAATTCTAGGTAGTATTATCAAAAATGAATCTGATTTGCGTACAGCTATGAGTTTTATTGATAAAGCTACAGCTTGGTATTTTGTTTCTCTTGGTGGTTGGTTGAAGATGGTATCTTCTCTATATGAATTTATCGGAGAACTTCATGAAGACAGCATTTTATTGCTGGTTATCGGAACAGTTGTTTTAACTTTTTTGGGAATTTTCTCAGGTTATTACCGGTTAAATCCTAAACGGCAAAGGGTGCTGATATCAAAAATCAAGAAAAATTAGTGGCAAGCTGGTTAAATAGTAGAAAAGATTCTGTTTTTGATTAAAATGACTTATTATTTAAAAGAGTCTGGGAAAAAACTAGTTCTCAGACCACGAAAAAAGAACGATGATTTCATCGTTCTTTTTTATACTTTTAGCTTCTGCCTTGATATTATTAAATCGCCACAAAATAAAAACAAAAAGAAGATGTAAAAACGCACAACTGGGTAACACATAATTTGGGGAATACAGACTACAGCGATCCTTACGACTATTTGTCAAGTTTTGCTAGCTACGGCAGCTTGGACAGCTGTCTCCTCATAGGTCTCTACAATAAAAATATCTAACAGTTTGAATGGTATTTTTTGCTTCTTTTGAAACTTATTACCACATTTGCAACTCTATATTTTCCAATAGTTGACATGTATCAATATGTTATTGATAAAATAAAAAAAGAGCAAAAAATTGAAAAAGAAAAAATGAAATTTGATCATTATAATTATTTTTAATTTTTTAAATAAAAAAACTCCCAAATGGGAGCTATAAAGTAAAAGAAGTTTGAAAGTAACTTCTAAATTAATATTAACTTTTTTTAGAAAAAATTGCAAAACATTATTTGCGATGTACTCTAAAGAATGTATTACATAATATGTAAGGAGGTGAGAGACATGAAGAAAAAAAGAAAACAAAAAAAGTTCTAAAGCTTCAACTTTAGAACTTATAGGAACAGGTGCTTCAATCATATCAGCAATAATAGCACTGCTCGAGTACTTACATTTAAACCCTAGTAGCAAGGGGAAGCCAGACACTCCCTTATTGCTATAATATAAAACACTATAGAGGAAATAGCAATGAGTAAACGTACCTCGTGGACAATAATTTTAGTATGTGCAATTATTATAATTGTTTTAAGAGTATTAATGATGTTGAGAGGATAAAATTTATGGCAACTGATGCTAGAAAACGGGCTAACAATAAGTGGGATAAAAATAATAAAGAGCGTTTGTTGTACTTAAATAAGAGGTCGACTGCTAAAAATTTTATTTTAAAATTAGCCACTGAAGAAGACCTAAATAGTAATGAAAAATATGTGATTGAACGTAAAAAATTATTAAAAAGTTGTTGACAATATACATCCATAGGTATATTTATAAGGAGGTAAGGAGATGAAGAAAAAAAGAGAAAATAAAAAGCTACTATCGAGCTCCACTTCAAAATAAATCTCAGAATAATAGCTTTTAAAATCATCTATAAAAGATGAAAAACAGGGAAAAGGTTTCTCTTCTTTGCTTTTTATAAAAACATTATATTATAGAAAAGTATCTGTTACAATGAATAAAATTTATAACTTTGAAACTAAAAAAGGAAATTTGACAATTAAAACAAAGATTGACTTAAGACGCAAAACATTCTGTAAAACAATATTAGTTACAGTTATGGTAATTGTTTTAATTTTAGGAGTGATCAAATGGCTAAACTAACTGAGGCTCAAAAGCGAGCAAATAAAAAGTGGAATGATGCGCATAAAAAAAGAATGAATTATATTAGGAGAAGGTCAGATTCTAAAAATTTCATTCTTAAATATGCAGATGAAGAAGATTTAGACAAAACATTAGAATACATCAAGATAAGAAGAGAAGAGCTAAAACAGGATAATTGATCACTTTTTTAACATTTGGAGATCTTAAAAATCCCATAATGTATATTTATAAAGGAAATAGAAAAATAGCTCTAGCTTAAATGCTAGGGCTATTTCTATGTTAGCCAAAATGTTAGCCAACTTTAAATTTAATAATAATCAATAAAAACAAAATTATTGATATAACGGGATTTATAATTAGTAAAAACCAATAAAAACTATTTAGAATGATCCGGGTGAGATTCGAACCCACGACCCACGGTTTAGAAGACCGTTGCTCTATCCAGCTGAGCTACCAGACCGACAGTTTTGCGTATTCTCGCGCAAGAACATTAACTATTATAGAGAAAAGTTTTTGTAATTGCAACCGAAAATTTCTTTTTTGTCCAACTTATTTTTAAAGCAAAATAGGTGGCAAAGTTAAGGGAGTGAAAATTGATTTGTTAATTGTATTTCATAATCTGTATAATAAAGAAAAGTGAAGAACGAAAGATAGGAAAAATATGAAACATAAAATTCTAAAACTTGTATCTCTTTTGGGAATTCTATTATTTTGTTTTGTTTCTGGACAAGAAGTAAAAGCCGATGTTGATTATGATATTGCTAAAAACATTACTACAGCTAAAGTTAATTCAGACGGCTCGTTGACGATGAAAAGGGCAATTACGTATAAATTCAACAGTTCTGCACATGGAGTTTTTTATCGCCAAAATCTGCAATCGAATCAGAAAATCGCTGATGCGTCAGTAAAAGTGGCAGATGGCAACGACAAGGGCCGCAAAACTGATGATTATGATCTTAAAAGAAATAAAAAGGGCTACCGTTTTAAAGTATTTCACAATATAAAGAGTAATAGTCGCTTTACTGTTACTTATTTTTACCGTATCACTAATGCCATTACCAATTACCGTGATGTAGCCGAACTTAATTTTAAAATTATTGGCGACGGTTGGGACACCGACTTAGACTATGTTAAAGCAAGCGTGATTTTTCCAGGACCGGTGAAAGGTTTAAAAGCATGGGCCCACGGACCACTTGATGGTCATCTGCAAGTTAATCCTCAAAAAGGAAAAATTGTCATGACAGCTGAAAATCTTGCTGGTGATACCGGGATTGAAGTGCATACTATTTTTCCTCCTAAAATCACTGCCAATAATCAAAACGTCAAAAATAAGAATCACCGCCAAGCAGTGATAAAACAAGAGAAAAAATTAGCACAGTATACTTTATTAAATCAACAAAAAAGGGCAAAAAGGAGTCTTTTGCTAATTGCTTTGAGCTTAATTGCAGGACTTTTAGGCATCATTAAGGGTTTTAGAGCCAAAAAAATTGGTTTTATGCCCCGCAAGAGTCATGAATTAGCTCATAACTATGAAATACCTGACGTGGACCCAATATTAGCTCAAATTTTGGATACTGCAAAGCAACCGGATAATCGCGCGTTTACTGCCTATTTGATGGAACTGGCAGCACGGAAAAAAATTGAGATTGAAGATTATAAAACCCATCTTAAAACTTATTATCGGATAACTGCGATAGACGAAAGCATAGTTGACGAGAGCCGTTTAATGAAAACTCTTTTTAACAAAATTGGGGACGGAACTAGTTTTACCACCCAGGCCCTAAAAAAATATCATGGTAAAAAACTAGGAAGCGACTTTGATTTTTGGGCAGGAGATTATTTTGACAGCAAGGAAAAGCAAGTATATTTGCCCGATTCGTTAATAAACCGTAAAAATAGAAATTCTGCCATTATAATTTTAATGATGGTCATCAGTTTTGCTGCTTCTGTAATAGCTCTAATGAGCTCACTTAAGTTTATTTTAGTGATAGTTTTTGGCGAAGCTTTTATCCTAATTTTGAATTTACTGGCGCTGATTTTTAATGTCAAACGTACCGGTATTTATTCTGAAAAAGGAAAGATTGAAACCGAAAAGATACGTGGTTTCAAGAAAATGCTAAAAGATATCGGTAAGTTTAAGATGAAGGATGTTGGCGACCTCATTTTGTGGGAAGATATCATGCCTTATGCCGTAGCTTTTGGTTTAGCCAATAAAGTAATGAAAGAACTGAAAATAGAATTCAGTCAAGAAGAACTGGCTCGTAGTGATTACTTTTACTATGGTTTTGTTTCTAATACCGGCAAAGATAGCTTTTCTGCTAACTTTGATTCTTGTTTTAACGACAGTATATCTACCGGCTCAAGCAGCTTTTCCAGCGGCTCATCCGGTGGCTTCGGTGGGGGTTCCGGTGGTGGAGCTTTCTAATTTCTGACTTCAAGCCTGGCATTGAGCTAGGCTTTTTTGCATTTGCTATACTTAAGTAAATAACAAAAAGACAGGTAAAAATATGTTCGATTATCGCAATAATTTAAAAAGGATTCTTAATCAGACTGGTGGAGATGAGAAGAGCCTCAAGAATGGTTTGGCCGCAATAAAACTAATCCTGGGCATGACTGATAATGCAGATCAAAAAAATTCAACTGGCAAAGTTAAAAATACCATTGAAGTTGATTTACAGCAGCTTAATTTATTACTAACAAGTCTAACGCAGCTAATTACTAATCCCGCAAACATTTCAGCTAAAAATACAGCACTTTCGGCTGTACAAAAATTAACGCTTGCCCAAGGTATCAATAAAGAATACCGTCAAAATTTAGTTGCTTTAAAAGAAGCAATTAAGTCAATTGAGGTTTCTAAAGATTTAATCAATAAAAAAGTATTTGAGCAAGCTGTCGCCACACCTAAAAGACCTACTAGAGATTACCGCAAAGGAAAGCGATATACAGTGGTTCGCTTATTGTCAGGCTGTGATTTGATTAATGATAGTAATAGGACCGTTTATACGTTAAAAGAATCGCAGATCCATTCCTTGAATTTGAAAAGTGGAGATATTGTTGAAGCTGTGCCAGAAGGAAAAAATTCTCACTATGAAGCGACCATTTTAAGGATTGTTGGCTTTCGTGAACTTCCTAGTATGGAAGTTGATTCCATTTCAACATTCAAATATGCGGTAGTTCAAGGACGACCTGGACACTTGGCCATTTCACATAATGCTCAGGGCAAGAAATTGCGAGTTCATGGTAAAGCAGTTCTTTTATCAGTAGATTCAAGTAAATACTGGGATGAAAATATTAAGCTAGTTGATGGTTCAATTGTAGATTTAGCTTGGTACGATGGGGATGTGCGCTTGAGAAAGAACCCCGCTGAAGCTATTCAAATTCGCTGGGTTTATCAACTTAACCAGCCCCAGCAAACTATTGGCACCAAAAAGAAAAAAAGTACTGCTGAATCAAAGAAAGATGATTTACCTAAACTTGCGATGGACCTACATTATCAAAGAGTCGGAATTGCGATTGGTAATAACCAAAATGAGGCCATGCTAGAAGGAATAGTTAACAGGTATAATGGAATTCCAATTCCTGTTGATGCTTTTCAGGGCAGAAAAAAAGTTATTGAAAACCAAATTAAAGATTTAGACATCGTGATCTTGGTTACGGCTTTTGCAGCTCATGACAGTACCTGGAATATCAGTGAGTTTGCCAGCAAATACCACATCAAATTTGCTGTTAGTTCTAGTAAAGGCTATCAAGCGTTTGAGCGGGCATTATACCGCGCTGAAAAAGGTTTACCAGCATATGAAGGCAATCAGACGATTAGATACCAACTTGCTGATCAATAAAATTTATAATTTCTTAATAATTTAAGATAATATCCTTTTATTTTCTTATCCGTGCTCTTTTGGAAATAATTAAGCTTAACAAACCCCGTATTTCTTGCATAATCTAGCTATTTTCCTGTAAAATATAAAATAACAATTTTATGGAAGGAAGATGAGATGGACACACAAAAGCAAACTCACACGTGGCAATACTGGCTCTTTTTCTTAGCTGGTTTGGAAATAATTACAATTTCTGTTAACTTTTTTTATGCTCCGATAAATGTTGCTGCTGGTGGCTCCACAGGGATCTCAATATTGATTGAAGCCGTTTGGGGAATTAACCGATCAGTTTCGGTATTTGTAGTAAACGGCTTAATGTTAATTTTAGCTGCCATATTTTTAGGCAGGCAAACTTTGAAAAAAGTTGCTCTGGGCAGCCTTTTAGTACCTGTTTTAATGGCAATAACCCCCAGCTTTAAATTAACCTCAAATAACATGCTGGCGGTAATTTATGGCGGGGTTTTAATGGGTATTGGTGTTACAATGCTCTACCGAATTAACGCTTCATCTGGAGGAACTACAATTCCCCCACTAATTATAAAAAAATATTTTTATGTTGATCCTGCTATATCGCTAATGGTCATTGATATGTCGGTCATTGTGCTAAATATTTTTGTTGATGGCACTGAAGCTTTTTTACTGGCAGCTTTTTCTCAGGTCATTACTACAATTACTATGCGTTATACTGAGACTGGTTTTGACAAAAAATACCAAGTCCGCATAATGAGTAACGATAAATTAGATAAAATTAGGCAGATGCTTCAGCAGGATTACGATGGCTTGACTGTTTATAACGTTGTAGGTGGATACAGTGACCAGGACAAGCAACAGTTAGTAATAATTGTTGATACTAATGAATATGGTCAATTAGTTGCCAAAGCCCGCGAAATTGACAGTGAAGCATTTATTGTTACAGAAAATATTGCTAAAGTACACGGTGGCAAGTGGCAAATTTAATACTAAACGGTCTAGTAAAAAGGGCATTTTTTATTGCCAACTAGACTTAAGAGTAGTATTATGTAGTAGTTGTATTTGTGGATTCCTCCACATCTGCAACCGCACATTTCGGGGTAATAAGTCTTTTACGGAGCACCTCGATTGGCGAGTCTAAGTAAATTTTGGAGGGTAGTAAATGTACGCAATTATTAAAACCGGTGGCAAGCAATATAAAGTTGCTGAAGGCGATAGTGTTTTTGTTGAAAAGCTTGATGCTGCAGAAGGAAAAGAAGTTACTTTTGATGAAGTAGTTCTGACTTCGGATGGCAAAGATGTTAAAGTTGGTACACCGTTAGTTAAAGGTGCTAAAGTTGTTGCTAAAGTTGAAAAGCAAGGTAAGGAAAAGAAAGTAGTTACTTTCAAGTACAAACCTAAGAAGCACTCACATTCAAAATATGGTCACCGTCAACCTTATACTAAGGTTACAGTTGAAAAAATTGAATTAAACTAGAGGTGAAATAATGATGAATATTTTAAATCTTAAATTATTAGCCCACCACAAGGGTGGAGGTTCTACTGCTAACGGCCGTAATTCAGCTGGTCGTCGTTTAGGCGCTAAAGCTGCAGATGGTCAAACCATTCATGCTGGTTCAATTATTTATCGTCAACGTGGTACAAAGATTCACCCTGGTAAAAACGTAGGTCAAGGTGGAGACGATACTTTATTTGCCTTAGTAAATGGAGTAGTTAAGTTTGAGCGGAAAGATAAATACAGAAAGCAAGTTTCTGTTATTCCGGTTGAAGAAGAAGCTAAGTAATTTAGTTCTTAAACAAGAAGACGAAAAGCATATGCTTCTCGTCTTTTTTCTGTTTTAATTTGATAAAGAATAAGTTAGTAATATCTCTCTTTTTAGGGTTAAAATTAAGGTAAAGATTGATATACAGGAGATTATGGGTATGACTGAAAAGGATGAACTATTAACGCTGCTTAACCGGCGAATAAATAAGGTTACTGAACTAATTAAAGAGCGCAATGCCGATGGACTGTTAATTTTTAATCAAGCTAATTATCGTTACCTGACCAATTTTACTGGTGAAGAAGCTCAATTGATTTTAACTTCAAAAGGAGATCGAATTTTACTTTCCGACTCACGTTTTGATGACCAGATCAAAGCAGAGGCTCCGGGGGAAATTAAAGTGGTCATGAAAAAAGAGGGTCAAGACCTTGAAATTACTAAACAATTACAACAGGCAAATTTAAAAAAAGTTTTAGTCGAAGGCGAATTTGTTTCTGCAGTTGAGTTTGCAAACTTGCAAAGATTAAATTCCGGCATCGATTTCGAAATATGCGAAGAATTTGTTGAACAAGTTCGTAATGTCAAAGACGCACTTGAATTAGAAACTTTGCGTACGGCAATTAACATCTCAATGGATAGCTTTAATGAAATATTGCCTCTGATAAAGCCAGGTGCTGTTGAACGAAAAATCGGAGCAAAATTAGATTACTATTTTAAAATTAATGGCGGCGATGGCCCTAGCTTTGATACCATTATTGCCTCTGGGATGCGTTCTGCATGGGCTCACGGTGTTGCCAGCGACAAAATGATTGAAGATGGTGATATGGTTGTGATTGATTTTGGCGCGTTTTACCATGGTTATGCTGCTGATATTACCAGAACTGTTGCTGTCGGCAAAGTTGACCAGGAAATGCACAAAATTTATGAAATTGTTCATGAAGCACAGAGACGCGGTATTGCAGCAGCAGTTGCAGGTAATCATGGTAGCGATGTTGATCGGGCAGCCAGAAGTTACATTACAGAGCAAGGGTACGGAGAGTATTTTGGTCATGGTATTGGTCATGGCATCGGCTTAGAAATTCATGAATTATGTCAACCTGCTTTGCCTTTCGGCAAACAAGAACTAGTAAATGACATGGTTCATACAGTTGAACCCGGAATTTATTTACCGAATAAAGGCGGTGTCAGAATTGAAGATGACATTTTAATTCATAATCAAACCCCTGAGACACTATCTACTTTACCTAAAGACAACTTAATTTCTTTATAAAAGATAAATAATAATTATAGTAAAATCGCTTACTAATTGGTAAGATAATATTATGGAGATGAGGTACTCAATATGACAATGATTTCAGTTAATGAATTTAAAAATGGCTTAACTATCAAGTATAATAATGACTTATGGCGTATAGTTGAATTTCAACATGTTAAGCCTGGCAAGGGTAGTGCATTTGTTCGATCAAAGTTAAAAAGTTTAAATACCGGAGCAGTTCAAGAATATACTTTCCGTTCTACTGCCAAGGTAGAAACTGCCGAAATTGAAACCAAAGCTATGCAATACTTATATAATGATGGTTCCAGCTACGTTTTCATGGATACAACAACCTATGATCAATTGGCAATTCCTAATGAACAAGTAAAAGATGAAGCCAAGTTCTTGAAGGAAAATATGAACGTAAGTGTCATTATGCATGATGGTAAAACATTGGGAATTCAATTACCGAATACTGTTGAATTGACGGTTGCCAAAACGGAGCCTAATATTAAGGGTGATACTTCATCAGGTGGTGGAAAGCCTGCAACTATGGAAACAGGCCTGGTAGTAAACGTACCTTTCTTTATTAATGAGGGAGACGTTTTAGTAATTAATACGGTCGATGGTACATACGTATCTCGCGCAAATAAATAATTTTTCGAGGTAAAAAAATGGCAGATAGTTCAAAAATTGTCTTAGATGATCAAAATAACGGCGAAGAAATTGAAATCGATCCTAGTGTTCTTGAAGTTATTATGGGCATTGCTGCCGAAAAAGTAGATGGAGTTGCCGAAATGCACGGTGACGTCAAGTCCGGAATTAACCGCGTTTTAGGAAGAGAAGATCGTGGCAGAGGTGTGTCTGTTAATATTGATGATGAGCATAACTTGATTGCTGATGTTTATGTCAGTATTGAAGCCGGAAAAAATGTGCCTGAAATAGCAATGGATTTGCAAAAGACTTTAAAGCAACAGGTTTTGCAGATGACCGATTTAACTCTTAGTGAAATTAACGTGCATGTTACTGGGCTTGAATTTCCAGATGATGATAATGAAGATGGCAGCGGAACCTCTCAGCTATTTTCCGACATAGATGAAAAGGGTAAAAATGAATCAACACGAGAGTCGTAGAGTCGCAATGCAAGCTGTTTATCTGTCTAATCAGGACTTAAAATATACAGCTAATGAAGTTGAAGCTAAAACTGTCGCAATGCTTGATTTAAAGGTACTTTCCGCCTATTCAAAAGAATTAATTGAAGGTGTAATTGAAAAACGGGATGAATTAAAGGGTGAACTCGCCAGCTATTTGAAAAAGAACTGGCGTATTAACCGTATTAATCAAATTTCGTTGGCCATTTTGGAAGTTGCTTTGTATGAAATTAAATATAGTAAGGAAATTGAGCCAAAAGCTGCGGTAAATGAAGCTTTGAACTTATGTGATGAGTTTGCTGATCCTAAAGATAAGCCATTTATTAATGGCATGTTAGCAAACTTTATCTAAAATATCTTATAGTCGGCTTTAGGCCGACTATTTTTTTAGAAGAGGAAAAAGAAAATGGGTCAACTTTTAGATGGCAAAAAGTTAGCTAATATTCGTGCAGACATTCTTCAAAAACAAGTATTAAATTTGAAAAAGTCGAAAATACAACCACTATTTTGCGTAATTAATATTGGTCAAGACCCTAGTAGCAAAATCTACTTAAAAACCAAAAAAAGAAGAGCAGATCAAATTGGTATTAAGCAAAAATTATTTCAATTACCGTCTACTGTTTCACAGAAAGAATTATTAGAACTTATTGACAAACTTAATCATGACAAAAATGTTAACGGCATTATGATTCAACTACCGGTGCCGAAACAAATTATTTTAAATGAAGCCTTGGCAGCTATTGACCCTGAAAAAGATGTTGATTGTCTGACGCCAACTAATATAGGACGCTTGTGGCAAGGAGATCATTTTGTAGAACCAGCGACAGCACATGGTATTTTAGCTTTACTAGATCACTATCATATTAGTTTAAAGGGTAAGAATGCTGTAATTATAGGTAGAAGCAGCATTGTGGGCAAACCGTTAGCTGCATTGATGCTTGAAAGAGATGCAACTGTTTCTATTCTACATTTGAAGACTAAAAATTTGGCTGAATATACTAAGAGAGCTGATATATTAGTTTCGGCAACAGGCCACCCTAAATTAATAAAGGCGAATATGATTAAAAAAAATGCAGTCATTGTTGATGTAGGAATATGTCGAGTTAATGGCAACATAGTCGGCGATGTGGATTTTGCTAAAGTTGTAGCGATTGCCAGTTTCATTACACCTGTTCCAGGTGGAGTTGGTCCCCTTACAGTTGAATCCCTGATGGAACAAGTTGTTCAGTTAACAAGGAGAAATAATGGAAAACAGTAAGTACCTTACAGTTTCTGATTTAAATTATTATATAACTCAAAAATTTAAAAACGATCCTTATTTACATAAAGTTTTTCTTCAAGGTGAATTGTCTAATTTTCGTTATCGGCGCAATTCTCACCAATATTTTTCACTAAAAGATGAAAAATCAAAAATAAATGTGGTCATGTTTCGATCGTATTTTGATAAAGTGAAATTTAAGCCTGAAGAAGGCATGAAAGTATATGTAACTGGCTATGTGAGTGTTTATGGCCCACAGGGCTCCTACCAGTTTTATGCGGAATCGATGGAGCCTGCTGGATTAGGAGCATTATATGAACAATTAAAACAGCTGCAAAAAAAGTTGGCTGGTGAGGGACTTTTTGATCAAAGATATAAAAAGTCGCTTCCTCATTATCCAGATTATATTGCTGTTGTGACAAGTGCTTCAGGTGCAGTAATTCATGACATCTTAGTAACCGTGAACAGGAGATTTCCTCATGCTGAAGTTGATTTATTTCCAGCTCAGGTTCAGGGAGATTCTGCAGCTGATTCATTAATAGCATCAATGAGGCAAATAGCTCAATTTAAAGATAAGTATGATGTTATGATCATCGGTCGAGGTGGGGGCTCGCTTGAAGATTTATGGCCTTTTAATGAGGAAAGCGTAGTACGACAGGTTTTTGATATGAAAATGCCGGTCATTTCTTCGGTGGGTCACGAAACTGATACTACACTATGTGATTTAGTTGCTGATGTGAGAGCAGCGACTCCAACTGCAGCAGCTGAATATGCTACTCCGAATTTACCAGATGAATTGGTAAATATTCGCCAAATACAAAACAGTCTGGTTTCCAGCATGCAAAATATTATTAGAGCCCGCCGTGATGTTTTAAACCGTATCGATAATTCAGTTATCATGAGAGAGCCAGCAAGACTTTATGATGAGCAAGCACAAACTTTAGACCTTTTGCGAGACAGACTTCATAATGATATGGTGCGGCAGCTGGAACGCAAAAGGCAAAATTACCAGTTGGCTAAACAAAGTCTTGTTACAGTCAGCCCTAATAAAAAAATCAAGTATTTTTTGCAACAAACAGATTTTTATGATCAAAGATTAGTTGCTAATACAGAACATTTTTTACAGGCAAAACGTAACGCTTTAGGTCAAGCGGAACAACAACTTAACGATTATGATCCCGACAGAATTTTACGTAGAGGATATGCATATGTTAAAGACCAGAAGAATAAAACGGTCAATTCTGTAAGTCAAATTGCGGTTAAAGATGAAATCAGTATCAAATTTAAAGATGGTATAGCAACAGCAGTTATCAGTTCAATAAGGAGAGAAAAAAATGGCGATAAAGAAAAATAATTTTGAAGAGGAATTGACTGAATTACAAACAATTGTTAATAACTTGGAAAAAGGCGATATTCCTTTAGAGGATGCACTTGAGCAGTTTAAAACTGGAAAAAAATTAAGTAACGATTTAAATAAAAAATTAACTGAAGCAGAAGAAACAGTTGCTAAATTGATTGATAGTGATGGAACTGAACATACACTTGATCCTAATGACGCTGCAGCACCTGAAAAATAGAGAAGATTTGAAATGACTTTTAAAGAATTCAAAGAAAAATGGACTCCGATAGTAGATAACTATTTGAAAGAGCATTTAAAAAGTGAAGTTTCTGACAGTAAAATTAGTCAGATTATGTCTTATTCAGTAATGGCTGGAGGTAAAAGGTTGCGTCCCCTGCTTTTTCTAGCAACGCTTGATGCACTTGAAGTTAAGATAAATGACGAAGAAATCAGGATTGCAAGTGGAATTGAGCTGATTCACACTTATTCATTAATTCACGATGACTTGCCGGCTATGGATAATGATAATTATCGGAGAGGAAAATTAACGAGTCACAAAAAATGGGGTGAGGCTGAAGCTATCCTTGCTGGAGATGCTTTGTTACCAATGGGCATTGAATGGATTTCTGAGGGTAGTAATTCAGCTAAATTAGTTAAAATAATTACTCGAGCTGTTGGTCCTAACGGCATGGTTGGTGGACAATATTTAGACATTGATTCTACCAATAATGATAGCGTCGCAAACGATTCTGCATTTATTAATAAAATGGAATGGTTAAAAACAGGTTGTTTAATCAAAGCCTGTGTTGAAATGGCAATTGAATATGCTAACGCTGATTCTTCTCAAAAAAAGATGCTAATTCAGTTTGCTGAAGATTTTGGACGTTCATATCAAATTTATGATGATTTAGTAGATGTGGTCGAAACTTCTGCAGAAGCTGGTAAAAAAACGCATAAGGATTTAGAGAGCGGCAAGAATAATACTTTGACTTTGCTCGGTGTTTCAAGAAGTCGTAAAGAGCTGACTGACTTAATGAATGATGCTCAAAATTGCTTAAAATCTATTGATGCAACTGTTTTGGCTGGATTTCTTGATTTATATAAAAAGGTATTATAATGGTCAAAGAAAGAGCAGATGTATTATTAGTCAAACAAGGAATGTTTAATTCCCGGACCCAAGCTCAACGGGCAATAATGGCAGGTCTGGTTTCGGATCATAACCATCAGAGAATCGATAAAAGTGGCACTAATTTACCGGTTGATGAAAAGTTTTTTGTAAAAAAATCGGATAAAAAGTATGTATCACGGGGTGGCTTTAAACTGGCTAAGGCCTTAAAATCTTTTCAAATTGACTTGACCAATAAAATTTGTCTGGACATCGGTGCCTCTACTGGAGGTTTTACTGATGTCGCTTTACAAAGTAAGGCTAAGATGGTGTATGCCCTCGATGTGGGCTACAATCAGCTTGCATGGCAACTGCGTGATGATCCTCGCGTTGTAGTAATGGAAAAACAGAATTTTCGTTACAGCAAACCTGAAGATTTTACTCATGGTCTACCTGATTTTGCAATGACTGACGTTTCTTTTATTTCCTTAGATTTGATTTTGCCACCAATGTTTCAGATTTTAAAAGATAAATGTGAGGCTGTTTGTCTGATAAAGCCTCAATTTGAAGCTGGTCCGGAACATGTTGGTAAACATGGGATAGTACATGATCATGAAGTCCACTGTGCCGTTATTAGGCATACCATTGATCAGGCAAAAGCTGTTGGCTTCAACGTTCTCGGCCTTGATTATTCACCAATAAAAGGTGGTAAAGGCAATATTGAGTTTTTGATACATTTAAAAAAAGATGAAAAAGCTGGTGGTAAAGTAATGTGGTCTGGGAATCCAGAAGAATTAGTTGCCCAAGCTGTTGCCAATCTTTAGGAGAAAAAATGTTAGTTGAACTGGATATTAAAAATTTTGCAATTATTAAAGCATTGAAGGTTCGCTTTCAAGAAAATATGACTGTACTAATAGGTGAAACTGGTGCGGGTAAATCAATTATTATTGATGCAGTTTCATTATTAATGGGTGGTCGCAGTCAAAAAGAAATGATCCGCAGTGGTGAAAAAAAAGCTGTTATTACCGGCTTGTTTGATATTGACCACGAATCTAAAAAAATTGCTGCAATCTGTGATAAGTACGGTATACCTGATGCAGATAAGCAGTTAATCATTAGCCGTGAATTAGCTGCTAAGGGAAGAAATATTGTTCGCATAAATGGGCAATTGACCACCATCAATGTATTAAGGGAACTAGGTAATTTTCTAGTTGATATTCATGGTCAAAATGATCAGCAAATATTGATGGATCAAGATCGACAAATTGATCTGGTTGATAATTATGCGCCAGACGATTTTAAAGATGAACTTAATCTTTACCAGGAAAATTTTCAAAAATGGCAAAAATTAACTTCTCAAATTAATCATTTGCATAAAGATGCCCAGGAACTGGCTCAAAAACAAGATATATTATCTTTTCAGAATGATGAATTGTCCAAAGCTGATCTGCAAGATCCTCATGAAGACGATCAGCTAGAAGAAGAATATAACGAACTAAATAATTATCAAAAAATTGTCGATACAGCTAACTATTTAATGCAATTATATGACGATGAAGACCATGGCATTGAAACTTTATTGGGTAATGCCCAAAGTGCAGCAACTGAGTTAACAGAATATGGTGCTAAATTTAAAGATATTGCTAAAACTATAGATGATGGAGTTTTTGCATTAAGTGACGCCCGCAGCGAATTATCAAATGTACTTGATGAAATGGACTTTGATGAGGAAAGATTTCAGTACGTTTCAAACAGGTTAGATTTGCTTAATTCATTGAAGAAAAAATATGGTCCTTCTTTAGAAGATGTCTTCACATTTTATGCCAAAATTCAAAAAGAACTGAGTCAGTATGAGACAGGTGGACTCGATGAAGAGAAGTTGCAAAAGCAGCTTAAAGCTCTGGAAGAAAAGCTCCAGACTGAAGCAAAACACCTCCATGAGATGAGAAAAAAAGTAGCCGCAACACTTGAAAACAGAATCAAGCAGGAATTAGCAGATTTATATATGGCTAAAGCTCGTTTTAGTATTGATTTTTCGACAACAAAAACTTTCACTAACAAAGGTACAGATGATATTGTCTTCTTAATAGCACCAAATCCGGGTGAAGAATTAATGCCATTAGTCAAAATTGTATCAGGTGGTGAACAGTCACGGCTGATACTGGCATTAAAAGCAATCTTTAGCAAAGTTGAGCCTGTGGGTACAATGATTTTTGATGAAATTGATACTGGTGTTTCCGGTCGCGTTTCTGCAGCAATAGGTCAAAAATTACATTCAATCGGAGAGAATAAGCAAGTAATCGCCATAACACACTCACCACAGGTTGCTGCAGCCAGTGATCAAAAATATTTAGTAGCCAAAAAAGTTGAAGATGGTGCTACATACACCCAAATAGGCCCATTAACTCAAGAAGAAACTGTTACTGCAATTGCCGAAATGATGGCAGGTAGTGATGTAACACAAGCAGCTAAACAAAATGCCAAGGACCTAATGAAAAGTTTTAAAAGGAAGAAGAAATGATAATCGTTGAAAAAGTAAACTTAAATGAAAGAGAACAAAGGCAGGCGAATGAATTAACAGAAAGAGTCCAAAAAGCTGATAAAACATATTCAGATTTTTATTTGAGCAATCAATTTAATTATTTTCAAGATATGCCAACTTTTATTTTGGCTTATGATGGAAATAAGTTAGTTGGATTAACTATGCTATATGCAGATGAGGGACCTGAAGAAGAGGTGGAAGTCAACTTAGAAGTTGATCCTGAATTTCGCAAACAAGGAATTGCTACAAGAATGTTTGAGCATGCGAAAAAAATCATGGTGCAGTATGGTTATTACAAATGGGAGTTTGTGTCAGAAAAAGTTTTTTTAGAAAAAAATCCAGGCTTTTTGAAAAAAGTGGGTTTAAAGATTGTTCCAGAAGATTCTGATTATTACATGCGAACTGCAGAACCAGCACTAATTGAAAAGACTGACAAATTAAACCAAGTTTTAGTGGTTAAGCCTTTAACAATGAACTATGTTGATCAAGTTGCTGCAGCACACAGTAATGCTTTTGGAGATGCCATTGCCACATCTACTAAATACATTAAAAATTCCCTGTTGGATAAAAATACAGAAAGCTTTATTTTATTAAAAGGGATTGAAGTTGCCGGTTATTGTGCTGTTGATCAGGATGAAAATGAGGACTATTTCTTCGGATTGTTTATTGATAAGCCATTTCGTGGAAAAGGCTTTGGTACTTTTTTCATCAAAAAGATGATGATAATTTTGCAAAAAGAAGGTAGCAAAGTTTTTGCTTTAAATGTTGAAGTTAGTAATAAAGCAGCTATTCATGTTTATGAAAGAGCTGGCTTCAAAATATTAAGTGAAACACTGTATTTAAAAAGCCAGGAATCATGAAGATTCCCGGCAATGCTTTTTTATAATGCAATTGATTATGCAAAATCAATCCTAAATATAGTATCAATATCAACTATCTTAATTAGTTTTTTATTTGCTAAACGTAAGATAAAACGACCTGTAGAAATACGTTTTATGACTTGTCCGATTTCACTCGTTCCATCTTGATAACTTACCAATACATAGGAGCGATGAAGCAGGGCGCTATTAAGATCAGCTAATATTTCATAGTAGTATTGACTGTAAATACTTAATTTATCTTCATCATAATCGAAAAAATAGTGATAAATTTTTTTAAGTGAGTTTTTCATCAAGCCACCCCTTAGAGTTAACCGAACATTTGTTTGACAAGTTATATTATAAGAACATTTGTTCCAAAAAACAAGTATTTAAGCAAAATTTTTAAAGAGAATTTTGCTTTATTAAAAATGTCATAACTTGAAAATATTTTCATTTTAGTGCAAACTAGATACAATAGCTTTTTTTAAGGGAGTATGGCATGGCAGAAAAAGGTTTGTTACTTGTTCTTTCTGGCCCTTCAGGAGTTGGTAAGGGTACTGTTAAAAGCGCAATTGTGAAAAATAAAGTTTTTCCGTTTGAATATTCAGTATCAATGACCACTAGAAAACCCAGGCCTGGAGAAATAAACGGCAAGGACTATTATTTTGTTACTCAAGAGCGGTTTAAGCAGGCTATCAGCCAAGATGAACTTTTGGAGTATAATCAATATGTAAATAATTTTTATGGCACTCCTAAGGCACCAGTGGAAAAAATGCTGGATGAAGGTAAGGACGTGCTTTTAGAAATTGATGTCAATGGTGCCAAGAAGGTTAGAAAACAGATGCCTGATGGCGTCTTCATCTTTTTAACACCGCCTGATTTACATACTTTACATACTAGGTTAGAAAACCGGGGTACTGAATCCGAGGATGTAATTATGGGTCGAATAAAACAGGCTCGTCAAGAAATTCTGGTGATGCAGGATTATGATTATGCGGTAGTTAATGATACAGTAGCCAATGCAGTCGATCATATAAAAGCGATTGTTGAAGCTGAGCATGTGAGTGTTAAACGTGTCATTGATACATATCGGAAAATGGTTAAGGAGGATTAAATTGAGAGTTACATATCCATCTATAGATAAATTGCTGGCCCAGGTTGATTCGAGATATTCTTTATCGGTTCTTGCTGCGAAAAGAGCACACGAACTTGAAGACGGTGAACCTGAAGCCTTGAAAAATTACAAATCACAAAAGCCAGTTGGCAAAGCTTTAGAAGAAATTGAAGCTGGTAAAGTTACCGTTGATCCCAAGCATCGTGAGGTTAATCAGTAATTAATAAAGTTTTATGACCTCCATCCTAAGAAAGATGGAGGTCATTTTTTAAGGGTGATTAAATGATTGCACAGGTTATTGTTGATGTTGCAGCTAAGCAAACGGATCGCATTTTTGAATATCATATTCCTGATGAGTTAGGTGAAGTAGAAATTGGTTCCAGGGTTTTTGTGCCTTTTGGTCCGCGCAAATTACAAGGTTTCGTTGTTGGCTTGAGTAACAAAAGTCAATATCAGGGTAAATTAAAAGACTTGCTTTTGGTGGTAGATGAAATGCCACCTCTAACCTCCGAATTAATTAAATTATCAAAAGATTTAGCTGATCATGTCTATTCTTATCGAATTACTATTCTTAAAACAATGCTTCCTAGAGTAATGCGTGCTAATTATCGTAAAATTTTAGTACCAAAATCTTCTGAAGCAAAAAAAATGTCTATTTTTCAAGGAGAGCCGTTAGATTTAAATAAGATTAATGATAATAAACAAATAGCTGAAATTCGCACGTTGTTAAGGACAAATGCGGCCAAAATTGAATATGTTGTTGAAAACCGGGCTCAGGTCAAAACTGAAAATGAATATTCACTAACAAATGACAAAAACGAATATAAAAATATATATGAATCTTTGAGAAAAAATGCTGTTAAACAAAAGCAGCTCATAATGTATATAATTGAAAATTACGATAAATTTCCCCAAATGCAGAGAGAAATCGAAAATAATGCAAGTCTCAACACTGTTTCATTAACGAATGCTGTCAAAAGGGGCTGGCTCAGAAAAAAACCGTCTGAAATTTATCGTGATCCACTAACAATATATGATAAAGAGAAAAAAGCAGATAAAAAAATTAAACTTAACCCTGAACAAAGGAATGCATTAGCTAAAATAGAACCAGCAATCATCAAAAAAAAATCACGTACTTTTTTATTAGAAGGTGTTACTGGCAGTGGTAAGACAGAAGTATACTTAAATGCTATAAGTACTACTTTAGAGGCTGGAAAAAATGCATTAATGATGGTTCCTGAAATATCCTTAACTCCGCAAATGGTAAGCCAAGTGAAAAATCGCTTTGGTCAGCAAGTAGCAGTTCTACACAGTGGATTATCAGAAGGAGAAATGTATGATGAATGGCGTCGCATACGCCGAGGCGAAGCACGCGTTGTTGTTGGTGCAAGAAGCGCAGTCTTCGCACCTTTAAAAAATATTGGTTTAATAGTAATCGATGAAGAGCATGAATCTTCTTATAAACAAGAAGATAATCCACGTTATCATGCCAGAGATGTCGCAATTTGGCGCAGCAACTATAATTCATGTCCCCTTGTGTTAGGCAGCGCAACACCATCACTAGGGAGCAGAGCTCGAGCACAAAAAGGTGTATACCAGTTGTTACAACTGCCACATCGTGCTAACCAGCAAAGTTTGCCAGATGTTAAGTTAATTGATTTGAAAAAAGCACATTTTAGTGGTGGACAATTTGACCTTTCTATTCAACTTGTTGAGGCAATAAAGAAAAGGATTGCCAAAAAAGAACAAGTCATTTTAATGTTAAATAGAAGAGGCTTTGCCAACTTTATGTTATGTCGTGAATGTGGCTATGTTATGAAATGTCCAAATTGTGATCTATCTTTAACAATGCATAAAGATACAAACAAAATGCAGTGTCACTATTGTGGCTTTTCTACTGCGATTCCTGAAAAATGTCCAAATTGTCAAAGTAAAAAAATCCGCTTTTTGGGTACCGGCACCCAAAAAGTTATGACAGAGCTTGAAAAAATAATACCAGGCTGCCGTATTCTGCGAATGGATGTTGATACTACACGAAGAAAAGGATCATTTAAAAGGATTTTAGATGCCTTTGGCAATCGTGAAGCAGATATTTTGTTAGGTACGCAAATGATTGCAAAAGGGCTGGATTTTCCCAATGTAACCTTAGTAGGCGTTGTTAATGCTGACACGGGGTTATGGTTACCAGATTACAACGCCTCTGAAAGGACGTTTGAGTTGTTAACACAAGTAGCAGGACGGGCTGGTCGAGCTAAAAAGAAAGGTGAGGTAATTATTCAAACTTTTAATCCTGATCATTATGCTATTAAACTAGCTGAAACTCAGGACTATGAGCAATTTTATCAGTATGAAATGCGTGTTCGTCATGCTGGCAATTATCCGCCTTATTTTTACACTGTGCTAGTTTCTGTTGCGGCCAGAAATGAGCAAAATGCTGCTAGAGAAGCTTTTAGAATTAAAAAATGGTTACAACCAAAACTACACCAGTCAACAATAGTTTTAGGTCCAACCCCTAGTGCAATTTCTCGCTTAAAAAATCAATATTATTATCAAATACTGGTAAAATATAAAAAAGAAGATAATTTAAACAAGTTATTACACCAAATTCAAGACTCAGCGCAAAAGGTTAAAAAATATGGTTTATCTGTTTATATTGATAATGAACCAGAGCGCATAATGTAAAGGGGAAATGTTTAATGACATCAATTATTTTTTTAGGAACGCCTAAATTTGCTGTACCAATTTTAAAGGCTCTTTCAGAGAATGATTATGAAATAAAAGCTGTGGTTACTCAACCTGATAAAAAAGTTGGTCGAAAACAAAAAGTTACTGAAACTCCGGTCAAGCTTTTAGCTAAGAAACTGAATTTACCAGTTTTTCAGCCTGAGCACTTGGGAAAGTCTGCTGATTTGGCTACTTTGATAAAAATGCACGCCGATTTAATCATCACTGCCGCTTATGGTCAGTTTTTGCCTAGTAAATTTCTGCAATCGGCAAGAATTGCTGCTGTTAACGTTCATGGCTCTTTATTACCAAAATATCGTGGTGGTGCGCCAATTCAATATGCTCTTATTAATGGTGATAAACAAACCGGAGTTACCATTATGGAAATGGTTAAGCAAATGGATGCAGGTGACATATATTCCCAGCAAGCAATAGATATTCAAAAAGAAGATAATGCAGGAACTTTATTTGAGAAATTATCTCTTTTAGGACGTGACTTGTTACTCCAAACTTTACCGCAAATTATTGCTGATCCGCAGAAAAAGACAGCGCAAGATCAAAATAAAGTGGTTTTTTCACCAAATATCAGCAAAGGACAGGAACAAATAAAATTAAATATGACTGCAACCGAAGCCAATAATTTAATTCGCGGTCTTAATCCTGATCCAGGAGCTTATTTGCTCATTGATGGTAAAAGATTTAAAATATGGCAAGCTGAAGTTGCTGCCGACACGACTACATTTCCTGCTGGAGTTGTCGTTGATAATAAAAAACGATTTGCAATTAGTTTTGCCAATCATACCGTTTTGAATTTACTTGAAGTTCAGCCTTCTGGAAAGAAGAAAATGCCAGTTAAGAGTTTTTTGAACGGTCAGGGTAAAAACTTCAGTAAAGGTGATAAGATTGTCAGTTCATAAAAGTGCGCGTTCGGTAGCACTTGCAACCTTGATTCGAGTATTTCGTGATGGCTCTTATTCAAATATTAGTTTTAGCAATAGTTTGCAGAAAACGAAGCTGTCTCAGGCTGACCAAAATTTGGCAACAAGAATCGTGTATGGCACTATTCAGGAAAAGATATATTTGGAGTATCAGTTTCACGATTTATTAAAGACTGAACTTAAAGAAGATTACCTGTTGCCATTGTTGTTGATGTCTGCCTATCAGATATTGTTTATGAACAGCATACCAGATCGAGCCGTCCTAAATGAAGCTAATATTTTGGCTAAGGAATTTGGTAGAAAGCATTCTGCTGGATTTAAGATTGTTAATGGTATTTTGCGGTCTTTCTTGAGAAGAGGCAAGATTTTGCCCGATGCTAAAGACAAGGTATATTTTTTAAGTGTTAAAGAAAGTACACCCCAGTGGCTTGTTCAGTATCTTATTAATAGTTGGGGTGAAAATAGAACGGCCTCAATTTTGTCCAGCATTAATAAACCGGCTAAAAATACTGTTAGAATTTCCGGCCTGGCTGATTCCAATTTGGTTATTGAGGAATTAACTAAATTAGGATTTTCTCCTGTCAAATCTCAAATTGCTGAAGATGAATTGGTTTTAACACATGGTGGAGTTTTTAAAACTTCTTTATTTAAAGAAGGGAAATTGACAATTCAGGACGAAGCTGCTAGTTTGGCAGTAAGTGCTTTCACTTTCTCTGGCAATGAAGAAGTTCTTGATGCCTGTAGTGCACCAGGTGGAAAAACTATTCAAATTGCTGAAAAGCTAAAACAAGGTCATGTGACTGCTCTAGATATTCACAAAAACAAATTGCGTTTGGTTATGCAAAATGGTAAAAGAATGAATGTGGAGTCAAGAATAAACGTTAAAACGATGGATGCCAGAAAAGCTGATCAAACATTTAAAAAAGAGCAGTTTGACAAAATCTTGGTGGATGCTCCATGTTCTGGTTTAGGTCTTATTAGGAGAAAGCCAGAAATTCGTTATACTAAAACATTAGTCGATCTAACCAAATTACAAAAAGTACAATTGGATATTTTAGATCATGTGAGTACATTGTTAAATCGGGATGGCGAATTTGTTTATTCTACTTGTACTATTACTCAAGAAGAAGATGAAGACGTTGTTAAGGCTTTTTTAAAAAGTCATACTCAGTTTGAATTACAACCTTTCACTGCGGGTAAGCTTAAAGCAACAAAAGGGATGCTGAAAATTTTACCTGATAGTTATGGCAGTGACGGTTTTTTTATTGCTAAGTTTAAAATGCGAGGTTAAAGTTTTGATTAGAACAGCATTTGCATCTAGTATTGGACGAATACGCAAAAGCAATCAGGATTCTGTCCAGGTTTTCAAAAATAAAAAGAACGCTTTGTTGGCCATTGTTTGCGATGGTATGGGTGGACACCAAGGTGGCGATGTAGCGTCAACTATGGCTGTGAGTCATTTAGGTCATAATTTTGGCAGTACGGATTTTTATGATTCTGACAGTGCACGCCAGTGGTTAAACGTCCAGCTCAGTAATGAAAATGAAACTATACTCAGAACCGCAGATCGTTTTCCTGACCTAAATGGTATGGGAACAACTATTGTTTTAGCTGCCATTTTTAACAACGAAGCTTTAATTGCCCATCTGGGGGATTCAAGGGCGTATGGTTATTCTGAAGGAAAATTTATTCAGTTAGTTGAAGATCATTCTCTTGTTAATGAATTAGTAAAACTAGGACAAATTACGAAGCAACAGGCCAGAAATCATCCTCAAAAAAATATTATTACGCAGTCACTTGGAGTTTCCAGTACAATTGATCCAGAGTTTAAGCAGGTCACTTTAAATGATAACGATATTATTTTGCTTTGTACCGATGGATTAACAAATTCATTAAGTGACCCACAGATTCAGCAAATTCTTGCCACGAAAGATTTATCTTTGAAAAGTCGCTGTCAAAAGTTAATTGATGAAGCTAATCGCTTAGGTGGTGAGGATAATATTACCGCTTGCCTAATTCTAAACGAAGGCGGTGACAATAAATGATAAATAAGGGCTATTTGCTAGGTGATCGTTACCGCATAATCGACACATTGGGTGAAGGCGGCATGGCCAATGTTTATCTCGCTGAAGATATAATTCTCCAGCGAAAAGTTGCGGTTAAAATTTTACGCCTTGATTTGCAAAAAGAACCGCAAACTTTAGCTCGTTTTCAAAGAGAAGCACTAGCAACAAGCGAATTGAGTCACCCTAATATAGTAATGGTTTTAGATGTTGGCACTGATCATGGCTTACCATACATGGTTATGGAATATGTCGATGGGCCGGATTTAAAAGACTATATTAGAGCAAATTCTCCATTGCACTTAGGAGATATTATCCGCATTATGGACCAAATACTGAGTGCAATGTCTTTGGCTCATAAACATAACGTTATTCACAGAGATCTAAAGCCGCAAAATATTTTAATGGATAAACATGGAAATATAAAAATTGCCGACTTCGGTATTGCTGTGGCTTTAAATCAAAATTCAATTACCCAAACGAATTCAGCGATTGGTTCCGTTCACTATATGTCCCCAGAACAAACGAGGGGTGGACTCGTTACCAAACAGTCTGATATTTATTCTTTAGGGATAATTCTGTATGAATTGATTACTGGTCATGTGCCATTTAATGGAGACTCAGCTGTTTCAATTGCTTTAAAGCATGCACAAGAGCCTATACCTTCAATCAGAAAACAAGATCCCAATATTCCACAAGCACTTGAAAATGTTGTTTTAAGAGCAACTGCTAAAGATCCACGAGATCGGTATGATTCAGCTAAAGAAATGAAGGATGATCTTGATAGCAGTTTAGAGCCAGGTAGAGCAAATGAACCGGTTTTTAAGCCCACACACGGGAATAATGATGATGAAACAATTATTTTACCTAGTTTCAAGTCTAGCCCAAATAGCAGTAAGGTAACTGAAGAAGGCAAAACTCAAAGTAACGGACCGCTGAATGAATCTAAAGCAAATCGTTCTAGTTTTGCACAGGCTTTGCGTAAACATAAATGGTGGTGGCTTTTTGTAGGAATTGCTGCGGTTTTAATTGTTGGTTTAATGTTTTTTGTTCTTAACAGTAATAATCATAAAGATGTTCGTATTCCAGATGTTACCAATATGAGTGAAAAAAAAGCAAGAAACAAACTGGAAAACGTAGGATTGAAAGTAGGTAAAATAAGACACAGAAGTTCTGACAGTATAGATCGTGGTAAAGTAATTGAAACCTCGCCCACTGCAGGAGCAGAAATAAAACGAGGCAGATTTATTGATCTTTATATTTCGGATGGAGCTGGCATGGTAAGAGTTCCTGATGTAACTGGTGATGAATATGACATTGCAGTACAAAAACTCGAAAAACTAGGCTTTGAAATAATTCGTGAAAATCAGTTTTCTTCTAGCGTTCCACCAAATCATGTGATTTCTCAAAGCGTTGCAGCTGATGTTGAAGTAAAGCCGGAGCAAACAACAATTACTTTAACCGTATCTAAAGGAAAAAGTCATCGTGCAAAAGCTCATATGATTAAATTACCGGATTTATCTGATTATTCTTTAAAAGCAGCGCAAGAATTTGCGCATAAACATGGATTGACTTTACAAGTCAGTTCCGCATACTCAAATAAAGTTAAAAAGGGTAAAATTATTTCCATGAGTCCGGCAGCAGGTACAGAAGTACCGAATGGAAGCACTATATCAGTTAATGTTTCTGAGGGTCCCAAAAAACAACGTAATCTGACGGCAATCAAAAACTTCACAGTTAGTTACGAAGATACTGATGACGATGATTCCGATGATAAACGGGGCAATCATGTTCAAATTTATATTTCAGACGATAATCATTCAATTGACAATATTTATCGGGATTTATATATTAAAAAGGATATGAATTTTTCAATTCCATTTGAACTTAAAGACGGTCCAGGTCAACTAAAAGTAGTGCGCGACGGGCAGACTATTTTGAACGAGAAGGTCAAAAATGATTAAAGAAGATCAAGGAATTGTCATTGGTCTGATTGCGGGCTTTTATGATGTTCAGACAAGCACTGATATTGTAAGAACACGTGCTAGAGGAGTTTTCCGTAAGAATAATTTAAAGCCTGTTGTTGGTGATCACGTTAAAATACAAATTGATGATCAGGGCACAAGTTACTTGGTTGCAGTTTTGCCTCGTAAAAACCTGATTGGTCGTCCTGCCCTAGCTAATGTTACTCAGATTTTACTCGTAATGTCTGCTGTCCAACCGGACTTTTCGCTACAATTATTAGATCGCTTTTTGACTTTCTTTTCTTGGAAAAACGTTCCTGTAAGTATTTTTTTATCAAAAAGAGATTTAACAAACAGACTGGAATTAGCTAAAATTGAAGCAAATTTGAAGTATTATCAGGAAATTGGCTATAAGGTCTATTATAGTCAAAAAGAAGTTGCCAGTAATTTACCTAATGATATTGGTTCCGAACAAATATGGACATTAGCCGGTCAATCTGGGGCAGGCAAATCAACGTTAATTAATTCACTTAAAAAAGGCTTGAATCAAGAAACTGGAGTTATCTCAAATTCTTTAAATCGGGGCAAGCACACCACTAGAACTGTGAACCTTTTTCATTTAGGTAAAGGTTATCTTGCGGATACGCCTGGGTTTTCTGCAATTGATTTAACTCCAATAAAAATCAATGAATTACGTAATTATTTCATTGAATTTAAAAAAGCAAGTAAATATTGCAAGTTCCGCGGTTGTCAACATCTTAATGAGCCTAAATGTGAGGTAAAAGCACTAATTAAAAAAGGTAAAATAACAAAAAGCCGCTATGATAATTATTTATTATTGCGTAAAGAAATAGAAAATGGCAAATTACCAGAATATTTAAAGTGAGGAGATAACATTGATAGCACCATCAATATTAAATATTAATAATTTAAATTTAGAAAAAGATATTCAGACAGCTGTGAATGCAGGCATAAAAAGGTTCCACATTGATATCATGGATGGGCATTTTGTAGCTAATTTATCTTTTGGTCCACAACTTGTTTCAGATTTCAAAAAAACTTTTCCTGCTAGTGAGGCTGAGATTCATTTGATGAGCAATAATCCTGATGATTTGGTACCAGCTTTCACTAAAGCGGGGGCTCAAATTATCTTGCTTCATTATGAGGCAATGACTGAAGAAAAACTAAACTACTGGTTGGAGTATTTAAGAGAAAATCAGGTTAAAGCCGGGGTGGTTCTTAATCCTGATACTCCCATTTCTGTACTTTCCAAATTTATATCTAAAATAGATCAAATTTTGCTGATGACTGTTTTTCCCGGTTTTGGTGGACAAAAATTTATTCCAGAATCTCTTTCTAGAATCAAGGAAGCTTCAAGATTAGTTAAAGGTAAAGTTCCAATTGAAGTTGATGGAGGGATCAATGATCAAACTGCTAAAAAAGCTAAGGATGCAGGAGCAGAAATTTTTGTTGCTGGATCATATCTCTTTTGTCAAAATAGTGTTGAACAACAGATTGCTGAACTAAAAGGAATATTACAATGAAGGCCTGGGCGTTGTTAGGTGCTCCTAAACAATTATGGCCGAAGGATCTTAACCAGCAACTTTTAACAGCTAAAAAAAACGGTGATTTAATAATCGGCGTTGATCGTGGAGCTTTACTTTTAAAAGAAATGGGCATGAAAATTGATGTCGCTGAAGGAGATTTTGATTCATTACAAAAAAATGAATTAAGATTAATTGAACAAAATGTCAGAGATATCAGGTATTCGCTTCCAGAAAAAGATTTGACGGATACCGAAATGGCTGTTATATGTGCGCTTATAGATTATCATGTTTCTTATTTAACCCTTTTCGGAGCAACTGGAGGACGCTTAGATCACTTTTTATCTAATTTATTTATGGTTCTCAAACCTGAATTTAACCGGTTTGCTGAAAAAATTGAACTTATAGACCAACAAAATTCAATTAGATTTTACAACTGCGGACACCATGTGATTAAAAAATTATCGACTTATAAATATTTTGGAGTAATACCGTTAACAGCAGTTAAAAATTTAAAAATAGCTGGAGCTAGATATAATTTAAATGAATTTAACGGAATCAATCCTATTTCATTTAGTTCGAATGAATTTTTACTTAATGAAAATCAGTTTAGTTTATCTTTTGAAAAAGGTGTAGTAGCCGTTATTCAATCTAGGGATATTAATCGTTTTCAAAATATAAGATAATAAAAAACAGCAGAAATCTAATAAGAGCTCTAAAATTAGGACACTATTAAGCGAGGACTAACTGCCGATATTCTCTCGGACTTGGTCCTTTTTGTTTGATTTTGGCTATTTTCTGATTGTAGTAATGAAGTTTAGTTTCTAATTAAATATAAGGTCCAAAAATTAACAGATTTTGGGAAATAAAAAAACAGAAGAAAACTTCTGTTTTTTAAAACTTTATTATTTACGTTAGGCACGGGTAACTTTACCAGATTTTAATGTCTTAGTTGAAACCCATACACGCTTTGGCTTGCCATCAACAAGAATACGAACTTTTTGAAGGTTTGGCTTCCACGCACGACGTGATGAATTCAGTGAGTGTGAACGTGTGTTACCAAAAGTGGTCTTTTTGCCTGTGATATAATCTTTTGCCATTTGCTAAACCTCCTTTATTGTGTTTTCATACTAAGTTAAGATAGCATAAGTTTAAGATCATTGCAACTGCAAAAGTATTTTTTAAAAAGGGATTTTTGTATTTAAACTTGATTACTATGATAAAATAGATTCATAATATGAGAACAATGATACGGAGGTAAACATGGCTGTAAAAATCAAAACAAAAAACGGTTTGATTGATATTTCAAATGGAGTGATTGCAACTGTTGTTGGTAGCGCAGCTACATCTAATTATGGTGTTGTCGGCATGGCTTCAAAAAATGCTATCCGTGATGGTTTCGATGGAATATTAAATCGAGCAAATTATAAACGCGGTGTTGTTGTCAAGTCTGAGGATAATAAAATTACGGTTGATGTTTATATAATAGTCGGCTATGGTTTAAAAATATCTGAAGTAAGTCGCAACGTACAAGATAGTGTTAAATTCAATTTGAAAAATCAACTTGGAATTGAAACTAAAGCTGTTAATGTCATCGTTCAAAGTGTTAAAGTGCTTGATGAATAACTCAAGCGGAGGTTAGAAATATTGGTTTTAAAGGAAATAGACAGTAAAAAATTTAGAGATATGGTTCGCGTTGCTACACATAGACTTGGTCGCAATGCAGAGTTTATCAACTCTTTGAACGTTTTCCCAGTTCCTGATGGAGACACTGGAACAAATATGAATTTAACTATTGAAAGTGGTGCTAAAGCTGTTGCCCAAAATACTAGCAATAGTGTCGGTGATTTAACAGAAAGCCTTGCTAAAGGGATGTTAATGGGTGCTCGCGGTAATAGTGGGGTAATTTCTTCTCAGCTCTTTAGAGGAGTTTATAAGGCCACTCAAGGCATGAAAACTCTTAATGCACAAGAATTGGCAAATGCTTTTTCTAATGGAGTTGCAACAGCTTACAAAGCCGTAATGAAGCCAGTTGAAGGAACTATTTTGACTGTTGCTCGGATTGGCGCGCAAGAAGGTGCCAATAAGGCCAATGAAACCGATGATGTTGAAGAAGTTATGAAAGCCATTGTTGAAGGTGCAAAAAAGGCGCTGAAGACTACACCAGACTTACTGCCTGTTTTAAAACAAGTAGGTGTAGTTGATTCAGGTGGACAAGGATTACTCTTTATATATGAGGGCTTTTTAGAAGGACTTTTAGGTGAAGAGTTTGCCGATCGCTATCAGCCTGATGAAGGTGAAATGGATGAAATGATAAATGCAATGCACCACCAGTCAGTACAATCACAACTTTCAACACAGGATATTGCTAATGGCTACTGTACTGAAATTATGGTTGACTTAACTGCTGATGTTCCTAATAAGAAAACTTTCAATTTAGATGAATTTAGAGAACATTTGTCTCAATTGGGTGACTCACTTTTAGCTGTTTCAGATGAAGAAGTGGCCAAAGTTCATATTCATACTGAACATCCAGGAGCGATTTTTGCATATGGCAGTCAATTTGGTCAATTAGGAAAAATTAAAATTGACAATATGCGGATTCAACATGAAACAATAGTAAATAATAGTGAGGAAAACCAAGAAAACGTTGATTTTGCTGTTATTGCTGTCGCTTCAGGTAACGGTATTCGTAAATTATTTGAAAGTGAGGGTGTTAACCGCATTATTTCTGGCGGTCAAACAATGAACCCTTCTACACAAGATATTATTGACTCAATCAAAAAATCAGGTGCTAAAAAAGCAATTGTGATGCCGAATAATGGCAACATTATTATGGCAGCAAAACAAGCAGCTGAAGTAAGTGATATTCCAGTTGGCATTGTTCCTACTAAAACAATTTCGCAAGGTTTAACAGCCATGCTTTCATTTGATGCCGATGATTCTCTAGAAGACAATGTTGCCAACATGACTGACGCTCTTGAT
Organism: Lactobacillus sp. W8174; assembly: GCF_016100975.1. Taxonomy (GTDB): domain Bacteria; phylum Bacillota; class Bacilli; order Lactobacillales; family Lactobacillaceae; genus Lactobacillus; species Lactobacillus juensis. Next base: position 180,286 of record NZ_JACFRN010000001.1, read on the forward strand.
ACTGTTGTTTCTGGGGAAGTTACTAAAGCTAACCGTGATACAACAATTAATGAAGTTGAAATTCATCAGGATGATTATTTGGGAATAATTGATGGTGATATTAAAGTGGCTGAAACTGATATCATTACTGCGGCTTCATCAATGGTTGAAAAAATGCTGGATGAAGATTCCGAAATCGTTACTGTGATGTATGGACGAGATTCTAATAAGAAAGAAGCTCAAGAACTGGTTGAAGCTGTTAAAGAAAAGCATGATGACCTTGAATTTGAGATTCATGACGGTGGCCAACCCGTATACAATTTCTTGATTTCTGTTGAGTAGTTATGATTGCCAAAAAACTATTTGCTCCTGTTAGTGACTTAAAAGGGGTTGGAGTTAAAACAGCTGCTGCACTGGGCAGCCTGGGAATTTATAGCATTTATGATTTGTTATATTATTTTCCGTTTCGTTATGATGAGCTGCAAACGATTCCTCTTGACCAGATCATGGATGGTCAAAAGGTAATGTTAAAAGGAATTGTAGCGACTCCTGCTTTTGTAACCAGGTTCGGCTATAAAAAAAGCAGACTTAGTTTCAAAATAAGAATTGACCATGATGTAGTCATGGTCAATTTTTTTAATCAGCCGTGGCTGAAAGAAAAAATTGAGGTTGGCAAAGAAGTTGCGATTTACGGCAAATATAATATTTCTAGGCAAAGTTTAGCTGCTTTTAAGTTCATTGCTGCTAAAGAAAATGATAGTGGTATGGCTCCCATTTATTCTGTGAACCGTCACTTAAAGCAGAAAAAACTGGTTGATTTAATTAAATTGGCTTTAGCTGATTACTTAACTGGTGTTGATGATGTTGTTCCAGTTTCAATTAGGAAAAAATATCATTTGCTTAATGAATCTGATGTTATCCAAAAAATGCATCATCCCCAAAATGCTACTGAATCACAAGTTGCCAAAAGAAGTGCTATCTTTAGGGAATTTTTTATTTTTCAAGCTGAGCTTGCCCAACTAACCGAAGTTAATCCTCGAAATAAGGGCTTTGCTAAAAAGTATGATTTAAGTGCAGTAGCTAAATTAACCAAGTCTTTGCCTTTTGACTTATCAACCGACCAAAAAAATGTTATTAATGAAATTTTTGCTGATATGTTTTCTCCAATCCAAATGCACCGTTTATTACAGGGTGATGTTGGTTCTGGAAAAACGATTGTAGCTGTCTATGCACTTTTTGCAGCAGTAACTGCTGGTTTCCAAGCTGCTCTCATGGTTCCTACTGAAATATTGGCTAGTCAACATTTTAAAAAGATTGATGAATTACTCAGGCCTCTGGGCGTTCGTTGTGCCCTATTGACTGGTTCGACTAAAAGCATGGAGCGCAGAGAAATTAACATGGAGCTTGCTGATGGCACTATTAATGTCGTGATTGGTACACATGCTCTGATCCAAAATACTGTTATTTTTAAAAACTTGGGATTGGTGATTATCGATGAACAACACAGATTTGGTGTCAATCAGCGGCAATCTTTGATCAATAAGGGAAATTTGCCCGATATTTTAGCTATGACCGCAACGCCTATTCCCCGAACTTTGGCTTTGACAGTTTATGGCAATATGGCCATTTCTGAGATACGACATCTTCCAGCTGGAAGGAAAAAGGTAGTTTCTTCCTGGAAAACTAGTACGCAAATGGAGCAAGTCTACCAATTGATGCGAGAGCAGCTTGCGCAAGGATATCAAATTTACGCTGTTACTCCTTTAATTACGGAGTCAGAAGCATTAGATTTAAAAAATGCAGAACAGCTTTATGCAAAATTAAGTCAAGATTTTCCTGAAGAAAAAGTGGTATTACTTCACGGTCAAATGCCTGGTAATAAAAAAGATAAGATAATGGCTGAATTTGCTGCTGGAAACATCAATATCTTGGTAACGACTAGCGTTATTGAGGTTGGAGTTGACGTGGCAAACGCTAATATGATGGTGATTTATAATGCTGATCGTTTTGGAATTAGTCAGCTTCATCAGTTAAGAGGGCGAATAGGCAGAGGAAAAACTCAGAGTTATTGCATATTTTTGGCTGATCCTAACACACAGGCAGGTAAAGCCCGTATGAAAATCGTGGCATCAACAACAGACGGTTTTAAATTGGCTGAAGAAGACCTAAAGATGAGGGGAGAAGGAGATCTTTTTGGTAAGGCACAATCTGGTTTACCCGAATTTCAGGTTGGTGACGTAGTTAACAACTACGATACTATGGTAGTAGCACAAAAAGAGGCCAGAAAATTAATCAAAAATGATCCATTCTTGCAAAATTCAGAAAATAAAACTTTAAAAGAAGTGTTAGAATATAAACAATTACAGCAAAAGAGAACATAGTAAAGGTTGAGGATACAATGAGAACTATTGCTATTGATGCTATGGGTGGAGAAAATGCGCCTGAGGCAATTATTCAAGCAGTCTTAAGGGCCAAAAAAGAGTTACCGGAAACAAAATTCGTACTTTTTGGTGACCAAAAAAGAATAAAAAAATTATTGGGTAGTGATAGCAGTCATATAGAAGTAGTTAATACTTCTGAAATTATTTTGGATGAAGATGAGCCAGTCAAGGCCATTAGATCTAAAAAAGATTCGTCACTTGTCGTGGCCGCACAATATGTGAAGCAGGGCAAGGCAGATGCACTTTTTTCATTAGGTAACACAGGCGCCATCTTAGCTTGTGGTATATTTATTATAGGACGCATTAAAGGAGTAGCCCGCCCTGGGTTCATGCCAACTCTCCCAGTAAAAAATTCAGATGATGGATTTAATATGATTGATGTTGGTGCTAATGCCAAAAGTAAACCGGAATATCTGCTTGCTTGGGCTAAAATGGCTTCGTATTATGCAGAAAAAGTGCGGGGAATTAAAAATCCGCGAGTTGGTCTTCTTAATAATGGGTCCGAAAGCGATAAAGGTGATGATGTTCATCAAAAAGCCTACCAGCTGTTATTAGAAAGCAAAGTTAATTTTATAGGTAATATTGAAGGAAATGAATTATTAGATGGTAAAGCTGATGTGATTGCAACAGATGGTTTTACTGGTAATGCAGTTTTAAAAAACATTGAAGGAACCTCAGGTGTTTTGATTCATCTATTGAAGGAAAACTTGCTTAATAACGGCCTTTTTGTTAAATTAGGCGCATTAATGATCAAAAAAGCTTTAAAAGGTTTAGTTTCAAAATTTGATGTTGATAAATATGGTGGTGCAGTTTTACTCGGAGTCAATGCTCCCGTAGTCAAAACACATGGTCGCTCAGGTCAACGTGCTGTTTATTTTACGATTAAACAAATTGATAAAATTTTACAGGAAAAAATAATTGATAATTTTAAGGTAGAGTTTGCTGTTGAAAATAAGAGGTAAAACTATGAGTAAAGAAGAAATTTTTACTAAAATTCGAGATATACTAGCAGATAATTTTGAAGTTGAAAAAGAAAAGATAACCGATGAAACTAATTTCAAAAGTGATTTGGACGCTGATTCCATTGACTTAGTGGAATTCATTTTACAACTAGAAGATGAATTCGGCGCCGAGATTTCTGATGAAGATGCGGAAAAAATTAAGACAGTTGGTGATGCAGTTATTTATGTAGCGGATCACCAAAAATAACTAAAAAATATTCATTATTAATTTGCATACAAAATGTTTCACGGTTATAATTAGAAATTAAATAAATTTATTAAATATCTTTAATAAATTCATTGAAGATTTGAGAGGGGAAATGACCTTTGGAAAAACAAAGTGATCTCTTGCTAGATATCCAGCATTTGCATACTGCATATCGTTTACATGGAAAGTTTTATGATGCTGCAGATGATATTAATTTAACGTTGAAGCGAAATGAAATTTTATCCATCGTAGGTGAATCTGGTTGTGGTAAGAGTACAATTGCATCGAGTATTATCGGCTTGTACGACCATAAAAATACAAAAGTAACTGGTGATATTCTATATAATGAGTTAAATTTAGTCGGATTGAATGAAAACTTGTTTAACAAAATACGTGGAAATAAAATTGGTATGATCTTTCAGGATCCTTTAGCCAGCTTAAACCCGCTGATGCGTGTTGGCGATCAGGTAGCTGAAACGCTTTATTATCATACGGATATGAATGAAAAAGAGCGTCATAATCGTGTGATTGAATTATTCAATCAAGTAGGAATGCCAAAGCCAGAAGAAACTTTTGAAATGTATCCTTTTGAATTGTCAGGAGGATTAAGGCAGAGGGTCGTAATTGCTATGGCAATTGCATGTAAACCCGAAATTATCATTGCAGATGAGCCAACTACTGCTTTGGACGTTACTATTCAAGCTCAAATTTTGGACTTGCTTGAAGATATTCAAAGACAATCACAATCTGGTATTATTTTAATTACCCACGATTTAGGTGTAGTTGCTGAAACTGCTGATCAAGTTGCAGTTATGTATGGTGGACAAATAGTAGAAAAAGCCGATGTAAAAACTATTTTTGAGCATCCACTGCATCCATACACTCGCTCCTTGTTAAATTCAATGCCTCAATCAGAAGACGAAGAAGAAGATTTACATGTTATTCAAGGAACAGTCCCTTCATTGCAAAATATGCCTAGAAAAGGCGACAGATTTGCTGCTAGAATTCCATGGATTCCTGCTAGTGCGCACGAAGAGGATCCGGTAATGCATGAAGTTGAGCCTGGTCACTGGGTAAGATGTACTTGCTGGAAGACGTTCCACTTTCAAGACGAAGTAGGTGGGGAGTAGTTTATGGCTAAAGAAATTATCCAAGTAAAAAACTTAAAAGTTCATTATCCCATTAGATCAGGTTTCTGGAACAGGATTACTGATTATGTAAGAGCGGTTGATGACATTAGTATTACCATTAATGAAGGTGAAACCTATGGTCTGATTGGTGAATCCGGTTCAGGCAAGTCAACTACTGGTAAAGCCATTGTGGGTGTTGAGCCTGTGACTAGTGGTAGTATCCTTTACAAGGGTGTTGATATTACCAAATCTAGAAATCGACGCAAACTAAACTACAATAAAGATGTCCAAATGATTTTTCAAGATTCAATGTCGAGTTTAAACCCGAGAAAACGAATCGAAGACATTATTGCTGAACCTATTCGAAATTTCGAAAATTTAACCACAGACCAAGAACGTGATCGTGTTCAAGAATTACTGGATATCGTAGGTATGCCTAGTGATTCAATTTACAAATACCCTCATGAATTTTCTGGGGGACAGAGACAAAGAATTGGCGTAGCTCGTGCGGTTGCAACTAATCCTCGTTTAATTGTTGCTGATGAACCTACTAGTGCTTTGGATTTGTCTGTGCAAGCTCAGGTTTTAAACTTTATGAAGCATATACAACAGAAATATAATATTGCTTATTTGTTTATTTCTCATGACTTAGGTGTAGTAAAGCATATGTCTGAAAACTTAGCTATTATGCACCGAGGACGTTTAGTCGAAATAGGCTCAAGAGAAGATATTTATGAGCATCCAATACATATTTATACTAAGAGATTGCTCTCTGCTATACCGCAAGTTGATGTTGAACATCGTGATGAGCATAAAAAACACCGACAAGAAGTTGAGAAAGAATTTCAAAATGATCAAAGCAAATGGTATGACAAGGATGGTCGTGTATTTCCTTTGCAACAAGTTTCTGGCAAACATTTAGTAGCTTTACCGAAAAAAGAATTGAACGAAGAGAAGATAAATGAAAAGGAGGGGGCATAATCATGTGGAAAACAGTTCTCAGACGAATTTTAATTATGATCCCGCAAATTATTATCTTGAGTATTTTGGTATTTTTCTTGGCTAAGATGATGCCAGGTGATCCTTTCACTGGACAAATTAATCCAAATACTGATCCTAAGCAACTTGAAGCTTTAAAAAGAGCGGCTGGTTTATATGATCCTGCACCAGTTCAATATGCACGCTGGGTAGGAAACCTGTTTAAAGGAGACCTGGGTACAAGTTATATCCAGCATGTGCCTGTTACTTCTTTAATTGCCGATCGTGCTGTTAATACTTTCTGGTTATCATTATTATCTACGGCTATCTGCTATGCTATTTCTATTCCTATGGGAGTAACAGCAGGTCGTCACCAAGATGAATGGCAAGATCAAGCAGTTCAGATTTTTAATTATGTTACTTTCGCTATTCCGCCATTTGTATTTTATATACTAGGAATCTGGTTATTTGGCTTTACTTTGGGCTGGTTCCCTATTTCTGGCTCTGTTTCACCAGGTGCCTCTGGTTTTTGGGGAACTTTAGGAAGCCAACTTTATCACATTATTCTACCTGCTATCCTAGTGGGATTAATTACCACTACATCAATTGTGCAATATTTAAGAACGGGAATAGTTGATAATAAGGTTGAGGATTATGTTCGTACAGCACATAGTAAGGGTGTGCCGGAAAAAGTTGTATTCAATAAACACATTTTACGTAATTCCCTTTTACCAATTGCCTCTTCTTTCGGTACAGTCATTACTGGACTTTTAAGTGGCTCGATGATTGTTGAATCAGTTTTTAGTTATCCTGGAATGGGTAAGTTATTTTTAGATTCTATTGGTCAGCGTGATTACACAACTTTGACTGCCTTAATATTAATTTTTGGTATTTTAACACTATTAGGTAATCTACTTTCTGATATTATCATGAGTATAATTGATCCAAGGATCAGAATTAAATAAAGGGAGGAGAAAATATGTCCGACAAGAAAGAAATTAAGACTAATTTGAAAGATAAAAAGAAAAATGTTTCTTCTCCTGAATCAAGTTTTAAAGTAATTATTAGAGAAATTGTAAAAGATAAGGTGGCATTAACTGCTTTTGTTGTAATAGTTCTAATATTGCTGTTTACCATGGTAGGCTCCTTATTTTTAAATTCTGCTCAGGTAACTGAAACAAATATAGTAGAAGCCTACAATCCATGGGGAACTGCTGGCCATATCTTAGGAACTGACGATGGTGGACGTGATATCGTCAAGTTACTAATAATGGGTGGACGAAATTCCATTTTGATTGGTTTAGGGGTAACCGTAGTTTGTGAAACTGTTGGTTTACTTGTGGGTCTAGTATCTGGATATTACGGTGGTAACATTGACGCCATAATAATGAGAATAGTAGATTTTGTTCAGGTATTGCCAACTTTCCCAATTGAAATTGTTTTAGTTTCTGTTATTCCGAACTACAATCCTATTAGTTTAATTTGGATTATTTCACTATTTGGGTGGCCCAAAACTGCAAGGTACTTTAGGGCCTTCATACTATCTCAAAGAGAAAGAGATTATGTTTTGGCTTCCAAAACTTCAGGTTCTTCAGACCTGAAAATTATGTTTCGTGAAGTTTTACCAAATATTACCTCAATGATTATTATTGATGTTGTATTAACTATTGCTGGTAATATTGGTATTGAAACTACGTTATCTTACATTGGCTATGGTTTACCAGCAACAGTTCCATCATTAGGTACTTTAATTGGTTTTGCCAATGATCCTGTAAACGTAGTAAGTCGTCCCTGGCTATGGCTTCCGGCTACAATTTTACTGTTAGCAATTTCGCTAAGTATAAATTACGTTGGTCGTGCCCTACAGCGTGCTGGTGATGCCAGACAACGTGAGAATTAATTCAATATTAGAATACAAAGAGCTTTGTCTAAAGAGACAAAGCTCTTTTAAATTAAAAATTATTATTATAAGCTTATTAAACTATTATGATATTTTTTGATAACATTTTTTTCTATGCTAGAATATGTTTGTTAGCTTATTCCAAGAATTTAGAGTTTATTCAATAAAAGATTGGAGTATGAATTAAAACATGAATAAAACAAAATTTTTATATTCTGCCAGTATCGTCTCAACTGTTGCACTAACTTTAGCAGCATGTGGCAAAGGTAATAACACTGGTAAGAATGAAAATGCTAAAACTGCAAGTAAATTTCCTCAATCTGTTCCAGTAAAAAATACCAAAAAGGGCGGGACTTTAAAGTATGCAATTATGACAGATACACCTTTTACTGGAATTTTTTCTGACGAATTATCAACTACAGCTATTGATAGTTCGGTTGCTGAACCGGGAGAGGAAGAATTATTTGATACTGATGATAACTATAAAATCACTAATAAGGGTCCAGCTACAATGAAACTCAATCGAAATGCTAAAACAATTACGATTAAAATAAAAAAGGGTGTGAAGTGGTCTGATGGAAAGCAAGTCAATGCTAAGGATATAGAATATCCTTATGAAATTTTGGCTAATAAGGAAAGCAAAGCACAACGATACAGTAATCAATTTGAAGAAATTGTCGGAATGAAAGAATATCATAATGGCAAGTCAAAAACAATTTCGGGAATAGAAATGCCAGAAGGTCCAAATGGACTGACTGTCATTCTGCATTTTAAAGAGATGAAGCCGGGCATGGTATATAGTGGTAATGGTTATTATTGGGAATACGCAGCGCCATATCATTATTTAAAAGATATTCCATTTGCAAAATTGCAATCTTCAGATCAAATTAGAAAAAAGCCATTGTATTTCGGCCCATACAAAGTTCAGAAAATAGTTCGTGGTCAGTCGGTAACTTGGATTCCAAATAAATATTATTGGCGTGGCCAACCTAAGTTGGATAAAGTGGTTTCACAAGTAATCTCACAGAATTCAATTTCACAAGCAATTAAAAGTCATAAATTTGATATAGCTCAGGTAGTTAATTCTCAATGGAACGAAGTTAAGGATACTAAAGGTGTTAATTTTGTTGCCCAAATTCCTCTAGGTTATCACTATATTGGCTTTAGAGTTGGAAAATGGGATGCCAAGGCCGGCAAAAATGTGATGAATTCTGAAGCAAAAATGAATAATCAAGCACTTCGTCAAGCAATGTCTTATGCCATAAATATTGATGAGGTTGATCAGCACTATACTGCAGGTTTGAGTTTTAGGGCTCCAACTTTAATTCCAGCACAATTTGGAGACTATTTCGATAAAAAAGCAAAAGGTTACACTTATAATTTGAAAAAAGCCAATCAAATTTTAGATAAAGCTGGTTACAAAAAGCAAGGTCAATGGCGTGTACAACCTAATGGTAAGCCGCTAACTATCAAATTTTTAGCAATGACAGGGAGTTCAATTCAATCACCGACTGTGCAGAACTATATTCAGCAGTGGAAAAAGATTGGCCTAAAAGTGAAATTAGTTGGAGGAAGATTAACAGAATTTAATTCTTTTTATGACAAGTTACAGCACGATGATCCTCAAGTAGATATGTTTATGGCAGCTTGGTCTTTGGCCAGCGAACCATCACCTGCGTCACTTTATGGTGAGACTTCACAGATGAATTATAGCCGATTTGCGACTCCAGAAAATAATAAGCTTTTGCAAGAAATAGATTCGCAAAAGTCATTTGATCACACATATAGAGTTAACAAATTCCATGAATGGCAGGAATACATGAATAAGCAGGCATATGTTGTTCCTGTGGATAATTCGTATAAAGTTATTGCAGTAAATAATAAGGTTACAGGTTATTCAACTAAACCTTCAGATAATTCTAATGGGCATCAATTGTGGTACAAGATTGGATTTGTAAAATAGTAAAATAAATTTTTAATTAATTGTTATATAAAAACAAAAATGGCTCTTTATCAAACATACTAAAGTAGGAAGCAGATAGAAGCATGATGATACTGAAGTGACACCCAAGTTTGTTCTAAGTTTAGCGGTCACTTCATACTTTTATAGCTATTTGTCAAATCCTATTGATAGAGATTAAATGAGTAGAATCAAGCAGCTAATAAACTGCTTGGTTTTTTTCTTTCACCTTGTTTTCTGCCAACCTAATCCTGGTTAGCAGATTGTAGATATTAGTGAGCTTTCACACTGAAGAAGTATGCCTTCGTCTACCAGGTGTAATTAAGCCATTGAGCGCTTATTGCAGGTGCGACACCAGACTCGCTGCTTAAAAAGCCTAATAATGAATGGCTGACTGGCATTGGCAGCAGGATAGCGGATTTCGGTTTTCAAGCGGCCATTGTGTCCGCAACCTGCGAGCCACAGAAAGGACAGCTGGGCTGCAATAAGACAGCTTGGTAAACTTTTTGCTTATGGCCGTTAACCAGGCGCAAGAAATAATCTTCAAAAACAATGTTTTGATCTTTAATATCAAGCGCAAATTTAATATAATTATCGAGAGAGGACATAATTCAAACCTTCTATAAAAAAATATTGGGTGAAGTTAATATTTTATTACACGAAGCAAGATGAAAATGTTCTCCTTTTTTTATGCAATAAAAAACCCATTAACAGCTTACCACATAGATAAGTCATCAACAGGATAAATTATAGAGGCCATCAATTTTCTTAAACATGTTTTTTGTATTTTTGCTAATAAAATAATATGATTTTGTAGAAAACTTTAATTAAGAATTAATAAAACTATTGTTTTTCTAATCTTTTTTGTTATTATTTGATTTAAGTTTTAAATCGTGTTTGTACTTTTGTAAGGAGAGAAGAATGATGAAAGAAAAAAATTTTTTATGCTCCATCGGTATTATAGCTACATGTGCCATGGCTCTGGTTGGTTGTAATAAAGGAAATAAAAGTAATAATGAGGACAGTTCGAAGGAAGCAAGTAGATTTCCCAATGCTTTGCCAAAAAAGCAAACAAAGCAAGGAGGAACTGTTAGAGTTGCCGTTGAAACAGATACGCCTTTTACAGGAATATTTACTGATGAATTAAGCGTAACTGCGACTGATGCAGATGTTGCATCGCCAGGTGAAGAATCTTTGTTTTATACGGATGATAACTACAAAATAAATGATAAGGGCCCAGCAACAATGAGGCTGGATCAAAAAAACAAAACTATAACTATTACAATCAAAAAGGGTGTTAAGTGGTCAGACGGCAAGCAAGTAGTTGCTAAAGATATGGCATATCCTTATGAAATATTGGCTAATAAAAATACTAAAGCTCAAAGATATTCTACTAAAATGGAAGTTTTAAAAGGAATGAAGGAATATCATGAGGGTAAAGCCAAAAAAATCTCAGGAATTGAATTGCCGGATGGTGATAATGGTCGCAAAATGATCTTGCATTTTTCCTATATGACACCAGGAATGGCCTTTAGTGGTAATGACTATTATTGGGAATCAGCTTCACCCTATCACTATTTAAAGGATGTACCTTTTAGTAAACTCGAATCCTCAGATAAAGTTAGAAAAAGACCAATGTATTTTGGTCCTTATAAGTTAGATAAACTAGTTCGTGGACAGTCAGCTACATGGGTACCAAACAAATACTATTGGCAAGGCAAACCAAAACTGGATAAAATTATTTACCAAGTTGTTTCTCCCAATTCAACTTCTCAGGCAATCAAATCACATAAGTTTGATATTGCCCAAGTTATTAATGCTCAGTGGAAACAAGTAAAAGATACTAAAGATGTGAGGTTTATTGCTGAAATTCCTTTATATTACTCATACCTAGGGTTTAAAGTCGGCAAGTTTGATGCTAAAAAAGGTAAAAATGTTATGAATCCTCATAGTAAAATGAATAATAAAGCCTTAAGGCAAGCTATTGGGTATGCCATGAATGTAGAGGATGTCAATAAACGCTACAATAATAATTTAAGTTTCCGGATTCCAACATTAATTCCAAAGCAATATGGTGATGTATATAATAAAAATGTTAAAGGATTTTCATATAACTTAAAAAAGGCTAATGAACTTTTAGATAAGGCTGGCTATAAGAAAAAAGGCAAATGGCGCGTTCAACCCAATGGTAAGCCTTTAAAAATCAACTTTTTAGCTATGTCGGGTGATGCTACACAAGGACCCATTATCCAAAATTACTTGCAGCAGTGGCATAAAATTGGGCTAAATGTAGGTCTTCTAAATGGCCGGTTGACAGAACGTAACTCATTTTATGATAAAGTTCAAAACGATAATCCTCAAGTAGATATGTTTCTAGGTGCTTGGGGTCTTTCTACGGAACCATCACCCAATGGATTATATAGTGAAGGTGGACCGGCGAACTATACCAGATTTGTTACTCCTGAAAATAACAAATTGATTAAAGAGATTGATTCTGCTAAAGCATTCAACCATAAATATCGTGTTGAAAAATTTCATGAATGGCAACAGTATATGTTTGATCAGGCTTATGTTATACCTGTTTTTAATGCATATAAAATTAAAGCGGTTAATAATAAGTTAACTGGTTTATCACTAAAACCTTCTGAAACAAATAACGGTCACCCAATATGGTACAAAGTCGGTTATATTAAATAAAATTCAGATTATTATTATTTATGGCCTTGTACACATCTCTTGATTTTAATAAAGCAAAATTAACATTTTATTAGTAAAACTATTGCATTTTTAATTTTAAGTGTTAACATTTAGTTATTAACTTGCTTCCAAAATTATAAATGATGTTGGAGAAGGAGAATATTGTGTTATGAAAAAAGGTAAACTAATAGGTTCGGTAGGAGTTTTAACTGCTGCAACCTTGACTTTAGTAGCTTGTGGTAAGAGTAACACCAAGAGTAATGAAGGTGCAAAAACAGCAAGTAAATTCCCAATTCAGACTCCCGTAAAAACCGCTAAACAAGGTGGTACGCTAAAGGTGGCAGAAGTTACTAATACGCCATTTACTGGTGTCTTTAATGAAGAGCTGCAAATGGATCAACCAAGTGCTGATGTTACCAGTCCAGGACAAGAATCATTATTTGATACTGACGATCACTATAAGATCAATGATAAAGGTCCGGCTACTTTAAAATTGGATCGTAAAGCTAAAACAGCAACTATTACTATTAAAAAGGGCGTAAAATGGTCCGATGGCAAACAAGTTACTGCCAAAGACGTTGAATTTGCGTATGAAATTATTGCTAACAAGGCAACTAAATCACAAAGATACGCGACTCAATTTAATATTATTAACGGAATGGCTGATTACCATGAAGGTAAGTCCAAGACTATTTCTGGGATTGAAATGCCAGATGGTCCTAATGGACGTGTTGCGGTGTTGCATTGCAAAGAATTAAAACCAGGTATGTACTATAGTGGTAACGGCTATATTTGGGAAATGGCAGCTCCATACCACTATTTGAAGAATATTCCTTTTGCTAAGCTGGAGTCTTCTGATGAGATTAGAAAGAAGCCACTGTTCTTTGGCCCATACCAAGTTAAAAATGTGGTCCGTGGTCAGTCTGTAACTTGGGTTCCAAACAAATATTACTGGCGTGGTAAACCAAAATTAGATAAGATTGTCTACCAAGTAGTATCTCCAAACTCTGCTTCACAAGCGATTAAGAGCCATAAGTTTGATATTACCCGCGTTACTAATAGTCAATGGAAACAAGTGAAGGATACTAAGAAAGTTAATTTTATTGCCCAGATTCCTTTAGCATATAGTTACCTGGCCTTCAAGGTAGGTAAATGGGATACTAAGAAGTCAAAGAATGTGATGAATCCTCATGCTAAAATGGGTAATAAGTCGTTACGTCAAGCAATGGCTTACGCTATGAATACTGATGCTGTATATAAGCATTATACAGACGGCTTAAGTTTCCAAATTCCTACATTGATTCCGGCACCATTTGGTGATTATTTCGATAAAAGCGCCAAAGGTTACACTTATAACATTAAGAAGGCCAATCAAATTTTAGACAAGGCTGGCTATAAAAAGAAAGGTAAATGGCGTACTAATCCAAACGGTAAGCCTTTAACAATAAATCTTTTGGCTATGTCAGGTAACGCCATTCAACAACCAATTATCCAAAACTATATTCAACAATGGAACAAGATTGGCTTGAATGTTAAACTTGTTGGTGGACGCTTGACTGAATTCAACTCATTCTATGATAAAGTTCAAAATGACGATCCAAAAGTTGATCTGTTTTTGGCAGGTTGGAATTTGTCCACCGAGCCTTCTCAGGAACAAATGTATAGTGAAGGAACAATGTCTAACTATTCACGTTTTGTAACTCCTGAAAATACTAAACTTATTCAAGAGATGGATTCACAAAAAGCCTTTGATCATAAGTACCGCGTTCAAAAATTCCATGAATGGCAGAAATATATGATTGATCAAGCATATGTAGTACCTACTACTAATGCATACAGAATTGATGCGGTTAATAATCAAATTACCGGGTACTCACTGAAGCCATCACAGACAAACAACGGACACCAATTATGGTACAAAGTTGCTTACGCTAAATAAAAGTTATTTAATTAAGTAGATTAGAAAACTATTGTCATTTGAGGACAATAGTTTTCTTTTTTAATGGTAAAAACTGGTATAATTTAGATTGTTAAGGAGTTGAAGAAATGGTTAGTACCAAATTCATTAAACGATTAGATACAAAATACAAAATTAAATTTAATAATCCCAAATTATTAGAAGAAGCTTTTACTCATTCTTCTTATGCCAATGAACATCCTGAAGATGGTGTTCGGGATTACGAAAAGCTGGAGTTTTTAGGGGATGCAGTTTTGGAATTAGCAATTTCTGATTACCTCTACCGTAATTTTAGAAATCTTAATGAAGGTGAATTAACTAGAATGCGGTCAAATATCGTTGATACTGAAGGATTTGCAGAATTTGCTCAAAAATTTGGTTTTCCGGCTGAGATTAATCTAGGTCATGGTGAGGAAAAAGCAGGTGCACGTTCTCGTAAGACTCTTTTAGAAGACGTTTTTGAGGCATTCAACGGTGCGCTTTTTCTTGATCAAGGCATGGAAGCAGTCGAGCATTTTTTAAGTTTAACAGTATACCCGTTAATTGATGCTGGCAAATTCGATGCGTCAAGGGATTACAAAACAGACTTACAAGAATTATTGCAAAAAGATGGGCCGGTTAAGATCGAATATGAAGTTTTAAAAGAAGAACAACTGCCTTCTAGTTTTATTGTACAGCTGGTTGTTAATGGAAAAGTATTGTCTAAGGGACAGGGTCATAATAAAAAAGCCGCTGAACAAGAAGCTGCAAAAACAGCTCTAAGTAAGCTCAATTAGGGAGATGAGTATGTGCCACTAACAGAACTGATAATTGACGGCTTTAAATCCTTTGCCGAAAAAACTACAATTAAATTTGACACTGGTATTACTGGCATAGTTGGTCCCAATGGTAGTGGTAAGAGTAATATTACTGAAGCAATCAGATGGGTCATGGGCGAATCCAGTGCTAAATCTTTACGTGGTTCAAACATGAAAGATGTTATTTTTGCTGGGAGTGAATTCCGCAAACCGGCAAATCATGCAGAAGTTTCTCTCATTTTTAACAATGAAAAGCATGAACTCAACTTTAAGGAAGACCAGGTAATTGTTACTAGGCGGATTTTAAGGTCGGGAGATAATGAGTATTTAATTAACAAAAAGAGTGTCAGACAACGTGATGTGCGTGCTCTATTTTTGGATTCTGGAATTTCACAGGACAGTTTAGCAATTATTTCCCAAGGCCGGGTGGATCAGATATTAAATTCTCATCCGGAAGAACGGCGTTCACTATTTGAAGAAGCAGCAGGTGTACTTCATTTTAAGAGACAAAAAGAAGAAGCAAAGGTTCAGTTGGAACAGACAACTGATAATTTAGTGCGCATCAACGATCTTGTCAAAGAGCTAGAGCAGAGGATTGAACCTCTTCATGAACAAAGTTCTTTAGCTAAAGAATATCAATTTCAGAAAAAAGGCTTGGATCGAGAACTAAAAACGTTATTGGCATTTGAAATTCAGGATCTAGATAATCAAAAAGAAAAAGAACAGGAAAAGGCCGATGAAAATCAAGGCCTTTTATCTAAGCTGGATCGAGAAGTAAAAGATTCTCAAGCAGCTGTGGCGAACAAAAGAAAAGAATATCAAACTTTAAATAGTCAAAGAGATAAGGTACAAAATGATTTACTTTCTTTGACTAAAAAGCTTTCTGAAATTAATACCAATTTGCAGGTTGCGGAACAATCTAAACAATATAGCGCAGCCACAAAAAAAGAATATGAAACTGAATTGAGTGACTTAAAAAAGCAATTATCGGCAATTGAAAGTGATAGGATTGATCTGCTTGAAAAAGAAAAGAATTTAAAGGGTGAGCAAGAGAAGTTAAATGATAAAAGAACTAAACTCTGCGCTCAGCTAAAAGAAAATCCTGAACAGCTAAACCGAAAATTAGAACAGCTCCGTTCAGCTTATATTCAGTTGTTGCAAGATCAAACTTCTAATAATAATGAAATAGTTTATTTGAATTCTGAACTGAAAAAACTTTCTGATAATAGCCAGTTTCAAACAGAAAATGTTGTTGAAGAACTAAGAAATGAAACTACTGAGCTTAAACGACTTAAATCTGAAGGTAGGTCACTTAAAGAAAACTGTCAGGTTGAAAAGCAGAAGATTGCAGATCTCATTAGGGAGCAAAAATTAAGTCAAAAAAATTTGTCATCTCTTCAAGAATCATTGGCGACCAAAAAACAACGTTTTAGTCAATTAAATGCGCGTTATGATGCTCTGGAGAATATACGCAAACGTCATGAAGGTTATTTTTACGGAGTCAAAAATGTTTTAAATAATATTTCCGCTTATCCTGGAGTAGTTGGAGCAGTGGGAGAATTAGTTACCTTTCCTGCCAAATATGAAGCTGCAATGGCTACAGCATTAGGGAATGGGGTTCAGGATTTAGTCACTAAATCAAAATTGGATGCTCGGGATGCTATTAATAAATTAAAAGAAAACCATGCGGGCCGTGCTACTTTTCTTCCTCTTGACGGTTTAAGAGAATATACAATACCAACTTCAACTATCAATACAATTTCTTCTTTTTCCGGATTTCAAGGTATTGCAAGCGAAATAGTTAAAAGTTTACCTAATCAAGATATTGCGCCTGCAATTAATTATCTCCTTGGAAATACTATAATAGTTGACACAATAAGCAATGCTATGAAGATAAGACAGAGAATTTCTCGCTATCGTATTGTAACTCTTGACGGAGATGTTATTTCACCTGGTGGTTCAATGACAGGAGGAGTGCGTAATCAAAAAAGCAATTCTCCACTTCAAACAACTGCTGAACTGAGGCAATTAAGACAAAATATTAATGATTTAAAAGCAAAAATTAAGAATGAACAATCTCAGTTAGCTGATGCTGTAAGCAAGAATGAAGTTTCAACTCAGCAGTTGAATGATGTGAGATCGAAATTTCAAAATCTTAAACAAGAATTAGGTGAAGCGGTTCTTTCGTATCAAAACCAAGAAAAAGAAGTGAACAGGTTAAAGGCTGCGAATAGTTTGTTTGAACAACAAAAGCAAGAACGCAACCAGGAAATTGCTGAAACTAAGAACAAGATTAAGTCTGCCGCAAAAAAGAAGGAAGAACTGCAGGAGAAAATACTTCAGCAAAAACAGGATATTAGTGAATTGCAATTACGTATTAAGAACTTTTCAGAGTTGAATCAAGAGGTTCAGGAAAAGTTAAGCGAACTTGATCCGCAAATAGCAGTTTATGCTAATAAGTTGGAGAACGTTTCAAAGCAAAAATCCGATAAAAAGAATGAATCAAAGCAGCATCAAAATCAGATTAGTACTTTGTCCCAAAAGTTGAAGGAACTTGATGAAAAAGATGTGCTCGGTGACGAAAAGAAGATGAATTTTGAACACGAAAATAAAGAGGGCATTGCAAAAAAGAAAAATTTGCAGGAACAGCTTAATACTTTAAGTTCTAAATTAGGGCATTACGATGCTAAAATTAACCAACTTGATCAGGTAGCGAGTCGTAATTATGAACTTCGTAAAGATGCTGCTGCTGAACAAAAAGATTTTTCTGTGAAAATAGCACAGTTGAATAGCCAAATAGATCAACGTTTAGATACTTTGAATACGGAATATTCGCTAACATATGAGGCCGCATTGAATCAAGCGGAAACAGAAAATAATGAGGCCAATAGGACACAACTTCAGAAGAATGTGAAACTGCATCGCATGTCTATTGCGGACATTGGTCCAGTTAATCTGAAGTCAATTGAAGAATATGAAAATGTTAAAAAACGTTACGACTTCCTTAATGCACAACAAAACGATTTGTTAAAGGGTCGAGACAATTTAGAAAAATCGATGTCGGAACTTGATCAAGAAGTATGTAGTCGCTTTAGTAAAACTTTTACTGAGATAGCCCATAGTTTTACTGAATTGTTTCCGGTGGTTTTCGGAGGTGGCAGTGCCAAATTAGTTTTGACTAATCCTGAAGATTTATTGAACACAGGAGTTGAAATTATTGCTCAACCACCGGGTAAAAAGTTGCAAAAACTAAGTTTGTTATCAGGTGGAGAAAGGGCACTGACAGCAATTACATTGCTTTTTGCTATGCTCAAAGTCAAACCGGTACCATTTTGTGTACTGGATGAAGTGGAGGCAGCGCTTGATGATGCAAACGTCACGCGCTTTGCACATTTCTTAGAAGAATATGATATGCATACACAATTTATTGTAATAACGCATAGAAGAGGAACAATGGAAAAAGCAGACCAACTTTATGGTGTTGTTATGCAAGAATCAGGCGTATCGCAAGTATTGTCAGTGTCATTAAAAGAATTAAAAAATGAGGTGAAATAACAGTGGGTTTATTTGATAAGATAAAAAAATCTTTATTTGGTGAAGAAAATAGTAAAGCTACTGATGATTCACAGAATCAATCAGAAAAAGAGCAACAAGAATCTTCTGAGGAGCTAAAAAACAAGGAAGAGATAACCTCTGAGGAAAAACAAACTTCAGAAAAGAATGAATCAGAAAACGATAATTCGACAGCTTTTCAGGAAGAAGAATCTTTAGAGCAAGAAACTGAGGATGAGCCTGATAACGAAAAGCAAAATGAAACTGAATTATATGAAAAAGGTTTAGAGAAAACTAATCAGGGCTTTGGGGCTCGATTAAATCGCTTTTTTGCCCAGTTCAGGACTGTTGACGAAGATTTCTTTGATGACTTGGAAGAGCTGCTAATTGAATCAGATGTCGGTTACGAGACTGCCGAAGAATTGACTGACGAACTGCGAGATGAAGCAAAATTGCAGAAAGCCAAGTCGCGAGATGATTTGAAAAAAGTTATTGTTGAAAAATTAGTTAATCTTTATGACCAAAGTGGTAATTCCGAAAATGAAAAATTAAAGTCTCATAACGATGGCAAGCCGAATATTTATCTTTTTGTAGGTGTAAATGGCGCGGGCAAAACCACAACAATCGGAAAATTGGCTAAAAGATTTAAAGATGAAGGAAAGTCAGTTCTTTTAGCAGCAGCAGATACTTTCAGAGCTGGTGCAGTTGAACAATTATCAGAATGGGGCGAAAGAGTCGGTGTTCCAGTAGTAACTGGAAAAGAACAAGCTGACCCTGCTTCAGTGGTTTATGATGCGACTGATAAGGCCCTTAAAGAAAATTATGATTATTTATTAGTGGATACTGCTGGTCGTTTACAAAATAAAAAGAATTTAATGAATGAGCTGGAAAAAATTGAACGGACAATTAAAAAGCAAGCACCAGAAGAGCCAACAGAAACTCTATTAGTTTTAGACGGCTCAACTGGTCAAAATGCACTCCTTCAAGCTAAGGATTTTGATAAGACTACCAAATTAACTGGATTGGTATTGACTAAATTGGATGGCTCATCAAAGGGCGGAGTCGTTTTAGCAATTAGAAATGAGATGAAATTGCCGGTAAAATTAGTTGGTTTGGGTGAAAAAGCTAGCGATTTGGCTGATTTTGATGCCGCAAACTATGCTGTCGGACTATTTCATGATTTAATTTAAGAATAGATTTTTTAAAGGGAGATATTGAGATTTAATGAAAGAATATAGTGCATGTACAACAATTTTAGTAGGTAAAAAGGCTTCAGTTGACGGTTCGACCATGATTGCTCGTAATGATGACACTTTTCGTCCCATTACACCGCAAAAATTTATTATCAGACCCGCTGCAAAAGATGAATCAGGTCGTAAAATTAAGTCTTGGTTGAATAAGTTTGAATTAGACTTACCTGAAAATGCTCAGGCCGTTCCAGCTGTACCAAATGTTGATTACAAAAACCGTGGTTATTACGATGAGAGTGGTATTAATCAAGAAAATGTGGCAATGTCTTGTACTGAATCAACTTATGGTAATGAGAGAGCACTCGCATATGATCCACTGGTAAAAGATGGGCTTGATGAAGATTGTATGCAGTCAGTTGTTTTGCCTTATATTCATTCTGCTAGAAATGGAGTTGAATATTTAGGCAAACTGATCGCTAAATATGGTTCACCTGCAGGTAACTCAGTTCTTTTTGGCGACAAAGATGAGATCTGGTATATGGAAATTGTCACAGGTCATCACTGGGTAGCGCAACGTATTCCAGATGATGCTTATGCAATTGCTGCAAATCGGGTTTCCATTGAACAAGTAGATTTTTCTGATTCAGACAACTTTATGTGGAGCGAAGGCATTCAGGAATTTGTTGCCGATCACAACTTAAATGTTGATCATCAGGGATGGAATTTCCGTCATATTTTTGGTACTTATAGTGAACAAGATAGGTTTTATAATACTAATCGTGTTTGGTACGGGCAAAAATATTTTAATCCCGAAATTGAACAAGATCCTACCGATGGTGATTTACCTTTCATTCGGCGAGCTGCTAAGAAAATAACTAGAGAAGACATTGAATTTGTGCTTGGTAGTCATTACCAAAACACTCCCTATGATCCTTTTGGTAAAGGCACGGAAGAAGAGAAACATCGTTTCCGTCCAATAGGTTTAAATAGAACGCAAAATTCACACATTTTACAGATTAGAAATGATGTTGACCCTGATAAAGCAGCAATAATGTGGCTTTGTATTGGTGGACCAACCTTCACGCCTTTTGTACCATTCTTTGCTAATATGAACGATACAGATCCGTCTTACAATAACACATCAATGGAGTATAATCTTAGCGATGCTTGGTGGTACTACAAATCTCTTGCGGCACTTGTAGAAACGCATTACCCACAATTTGTGCAATTAGATACTGACTATTTAAATGAGCTTAACCAATACTATTGCAGACGTGTAGAAGATGTCATTGCTCAAGCTCAAGGCAAAACAGGTGCAGAATTGACTTCATATTTGACCAAGGCCAATCAAGAAACAGTTGCTTATACTAGAAAACGGTCAGAAAAATTATGGGCACAGATGATGATTGATTCAATCAATATGTCAAAATTAACTTTTAATATGGATGAAAATCTGTAAATTTAATTGTATTAAAAAAGTCTGGAAAATTTCCAGACTTTTTTGTTACGTGGTTAATGTCAGTTACTTAATTTTTTTATTCATGGCTGAATGACGAATACCATAAAGCAAGTAAATTATAATGCCGATTAGAGACCAAATTAGCATGTATTTCTTAGCTTGCATATCTAATCCCCAAAATACAGCAAGGGACCCCAAGAATGCCAATAAGGGCAAGACAGGATACCATGGCATTTTAAATGCCGGATCAGCAATGTCTTTGCCCTCACGTGGACGCAGGCGATAAATTCCTAGCGAAACAAACATGAAAGCAATTAGAGTTCCTGCTGAAACTAGCTGTGTTAAAAATGAAAAAGGAATAAACGCTGATATGATAATTGCAATTACCGCGACAGTCCACAGAGAATTTGCAGGACGATGATCTTTATTCAATTTACCTAGTCCTTTAGGAATCATGCCATCGCGGCCAAATGAATATACCAAACGAGAGCTTGCCATACAGAGACCAATCAAAGCAGTAAACATTCCTAAAATAGCAACAGATTGAACTATAGTGGCAATATGGCCAAAGCCCGTTTTCCTTAAAGCATATCCTACAGGTTCAGCGGAATTTAAATATTGTTGGTATGGCACCATTCCCACGAGCACCAAGCTAACAGCAACAAATAGCACTACTGCAATTAATAAAGAACCAATAATTCCTCGAGGCATGGTCTTTTGCGGATTAATAGCTTCTGCTGAGTTTGAAGCAATGGTATCAAAGCCTAAAAATGAAATATAAATCATTGATACACCAGCATAAATTCCTTGCCAACCACCAAAAGGTCCATGAGCTGTTGGGCGATAGTGAGGTATAAAAGGAATAAAATTAGTTTTTTTCACTACAGTCAGACCAACAAACACAAAAAGCAAAATTGCCAGCACTTTGACCACCACCAGCACATTCTCAACTCGGGAAGCTTTAGATACTCCAAAACTGACTAAAAAAGCTGCTAGTAAAATTGCTAAAAGGGCAACTAAGTCAAACATTCCCCCATTTACACCTAAAGGATTAGCTAAAGCCGCAGGTAATTTCCAACCTAAAGGAGCTATTAATGCCCGTAGGTTTGCTGACAGACCGGAACTTATAAAAGCCATGCCAATTAAGTATTCGGCTAAAAGAGCCCAGCCAGAGAACCAGCCCCAAAACTCGCCAAAAATAACGTTGATCCAAGAATAAACAGAACCAGCAAAAGGCATTGCAGCTGCCATCTCTGCATAGGCAAAGGCCACCATACCAGCTACTATTGAAGCGACTACACAGGATATTGCGACTGCTGGTCCTGTGTGTAATGCCGCTACTTCACCAGGCAAGGTGAAGATTGAAGTTGAAACAATGGTACCAACACCTAGTGCCAAAAAATCACGAACCCTAAGAGTTCTAACTAAATGACCGTCTTTTTCCTGATATATTCCAGGATCTTCTTTCCGGTTCATCAATTTCCATAAATTCACTCTGAATTGCTCCTTAAGAATAAATTTTTTAGTCATTTTAAAAGTACTTTTTACATTTAAAAAGTTCACACGAATATCGACTAAAGTGCGAACTTGTTTAATGATTAATTGGCTTAAACAACCAGTGTCATTTAACGGTTTAAAATACTTTTGAAAAAATGGCTGTTATTAAAATAAAAGACGGTACAAAATTACAAATATTCGTGTACCGCCTAGATTTATAATTTCAAAGAATTGTTGGTCTCCATGAGAGATAATAAAATTCCTAAAAATTAATTAAATTAATGATACAGATTTTGGCTTCAAAAAGCAAGAAATTGCGGCAGACCTTAAGTAAAATTTTGGTTTTCAAGATCGTCATTTTTCGACATTTTTGCTATACTTGTTCAAGGTGAGGGTAATGGATGATCTCGAAAAAAATGAAATATTGGGTGATTTATACGCCTATTATGGTGGTCTTTTAACTAAGAGTCAGAAGAGTTATTTTGAAGATTATTATTATAATGACCTGTCCTTAGGAGAAATAGCTAGCAATCATCATGTTTCACGTCAGGCAGTTTACGACAATTTACGTCGCTGTCGCAAATTGTTAAAAAATTACGAAGACAATTTACATATGCAAAGAGACTACAATATGATAGAAGATAAATTAACTGAAGTTGTAGTTGCACTGAAAAAAAGCAAATCAAGCCAAGCTTTACAAATAACTACTGATTTAATAAATCAACTGAGGGGAGAGTAATTCCATGGCATTTGAAAATTTAAGCGAAAGAATTCAAAAGGCCTTAAAGAATTTAACAGGAAAAGGGAAAATATCAGAAGATGACATCAATAGTGCTAGTCGGGAAATTAGACTGGCATTACTAGAAGCTGATGTTAACTTTAAAGTTGTTAAAGATTTTATCAAAAAAATAAAGCAAGAAGCTCTCGGAAAAGAAGTTCAGGAAAGTCTTAATCCGGGCCAGCAAGTCATCAAGATCGTTAATGATGAATTAACCAAGATGATGGGTGAAAGTGCGGTTTCTCTAAATAAATCTAAGCATATTCCTACCATTATTATGATGGTCGGTTTACAAGGTACAGGTAAAACTACCACAGTCGGTAAATTAGCCAACAGGTTAATACAAAAAGAAAAAGCTAGACCGCTGTTAATTGCTGGCGATATTTATCGTCCAGCTGCTGTTGACCAGTTGCAACAAATTGGTGATCAGCTAAAAGTTCCTGTTTATAGTGAAAAAGATCAAAAAGATGTAGCGCAAATAGTAAAAGACGGTTTGAGTCAAGCCGATAAAAATAAAAATGATTATGTCATTATTGATACCGCTGGACGTTTGGAAATTGATGAACCATTAATGGAAGAACTTGAGCGCGTTAAAGAAGTCGCCCAACCAGACAATATTTTGCTGGTAGTAGATGCCATGACCGGTCAAGCTGCAACTGATGTGGCTAAGGGCTTTGACAGCCGCTTGGATATTACGGGCGTAATTTTAACCAAACTTGACGGTGATACCCGTGGTGGTGCTGCACTGTCAATCAGAGCAGTAACCGGCAAGCCAATTATTTATACCGGTCAAGGTGAAAAATTAACCGACCTGGAACAATTCTATCCTGATCGGATGGCCTCTAGAATTCTGGGCATGGGTGACATGCTGACTTTGATTGAAAAAGCCCAACAGGATTATGATGCTAAAAAGGCTGAAGAAGTTGCTGAAAAAATGAAAGAAAATACTTTTGATTTCAACGACTTTGTTGATCAGATTGAGCAAGTTGAAAAAATGGGCCCACTTGACCAGCTGATCAAGATGATTCCGGGAATGGCAAACAATCCCCAGCTTAAGAATGTCAACTTTGATAAAAAACAAATTGTTTATGTGAAAGCAATTATTTCATCAATGACAGAAGAAGAACGAGAAAATCCAGAATTGCTTAATCCAAGCCGCAGAAGAAGAATTGCAGCAGGTTCTGGTCGACCTGTAGTTGAAGTCAACAGAATGATTAAGCAATTTAAACAGGCCCGCGATATGATGAGCAAAATTACCAAGGGTAATTTTAAGGGAATGGATAATTTGCCAGGAATGAATTCTCCAATGGGCCGGATGGCTATGCGTCACATGGGTAAGAAATTCAAGAAAAACAAGAAAAAGCGCATGAAGGTCAAGAGATACCATTCATAAAAATCACCTGTTAAGTAAAAACACTTTACACCTTAAAAAATAAGTGCTATATTATTTAACGTAACTTTTAGGAGGAAATAAATTTATGTCAGTAAAAATTCGTATGCGCCGTATGGGTGCCAAAAGAAAACCTTTTTATAGAATAGTTGTCGCTGATTCCAGAATGCCACGTGATGGTCGTTTTATTGAAGAAGTTGGGTATTATAATCCAGTTTCTGTTCCTAAGGAATTGAAATTAGACGAAGACAAGATTTTTGAATGGTTGAAGAAAGGTGCACAACCTTCAGATACTGTACGTTCACTTCTTTCAGGTGCAGGTTTAATGAAGAAACTGCATGATTCAAAATTCAATAAATAGTGAATCGTTTGTTAAAAGTTTGAAGTTGACTGCTTCAAACTTTTTTCTTTGACTAGGAGAAACTATGCAATTTTATGATGTTGCGCGTATTTTATCTACACATGGTCTTAAGGGAGAAGTAAAGGTTGCTTTGATTACAGATTTTCCGGAGGAACGATTTGCTGCAAAAAAAGAATTAGCTTTAAAAGATAATCAACAAAAAAAGTTGACGGTTAAAAGCAGCAGGCCTTTTAAACAATTTTGGCTAGTTCAATTTAATGAGATCTCTGATATTGATAGTGCTAAGAAATTGGTCGGCGAAACTTTAGTTGTTAGTGAGCAAAATCAACATGAACTTCCAGATGGTGCATATTATTATCGGGATATTTTAGGCTGTGAAGTGATAGATAATCATTCTGGGGTTAAGCTGGGTCAAATAACTGGTATTGAGACTCCCGGTGCAAACGACGTTTGGGAAGTTACCGAACAAAATGGTAATGAATATTTAATTCCCTATATTGACAAAGTAGTTAAGAAAATAGATGTTGCACATAAAAAGATTTATGTAGAACTTTTGGAAGGGTTACGTAATGAAGATTAACGTATTAACGCTTTTTCCTGATATGTTTACACCATTGACGACCTCAATGCTTGGAAGAGGTCTTGAAGATGATAAATGGCAACTCAATCTAGTAAATTTTCGCGATTTTACCACTGATGTTCATCATCACGTTGATGATAGTCCATATGGTGGCGGCGCTGGCATGGTTTTGCAAGTCATGCCGATTAAAAAAGCCCTTGATTCACTTAAAAATAAGGGCAAAGTAATCATTACTGCACCACAGGGTAAAACTTTTAATCAAAAAATGGCACAAGACTGGTCTCAAGAAGAAAACTTGACATTTATTTGCGGTCATTATGAGGGCTTTGATCAACGCGTTTATAATTTGGCTGATGAAATTGTTTCAATAGGTGATTATGTCTTAACGGGTGGTGAACTGCCAACTATGAGTATGATAGACGCTACAGTCAGGTTAATACCAGGAATTTTGGGCAATGATGCTTCACCAGTAGAAGAAAGCTTTGCTCACGGCTTGCTGGAATATCCCCAATATACCAGGCCGGAAAATTTTCAAGGAAAAAAAGTACCGGAAGTATTAACATCTGGTAATCACCAAAAAATTGCGCAGTGGCGTCACAAGGAAGCTTTGCGTGCAACTTATTTACACAGACCTGATTTGCTTAAAAATTATACTTTAAGTGAAGAAGAAGAAAAAATGATGGCGGAAATAAAACGAGAAGAAGATTAAACTTGATTTTACCTGTTATTTTTGCTAGTATGATTGAGGTGTAAATTTATATTACACTAATAGTTAGGGGTATTCCGCTTACGTAGAGAACGCTAATGAATGCCGCAGAAGGAGAAAATAAAAATGGATCCATTAATTCAAGAATTAACTAAAGAACAATTACGTGACGATATTCCTGACTTTCGTGCAGGAGACACAGTTCGTGTTCATGTTCGTGTTGTTGAAGGCTCACATGAACGTATTCAGATGTTTGAAGGCGTTGTTATTAAGCGTAAGGGCACTGGAATTGGTGCCAGCTACACCGTACGTAAAATGGCATCTGGTGTTGGTGTTGAGCGTACTTTTCCAGTAAACGATCCACGTGTTGCCAAGGTTGAAGTATTGCGTCACGGTCGTGTACGTCGTGCTAAACTTTACTACTTACGTGATCGTCACGGTAAATCTGCTAGAATTGCAGAAAAGCGTCGTTAATTCACGCTTAAGTAAAAGAGAATCATTCCGTAAAGGGATGATTCTCTTTTTTGTTTATGTTAAAATCTTCAGCAATATATTTTTATTGAGGAGAAAAATTATGAATGAACCGTTTTTGTTAAATTTTGATTCTGAATCGAGGGCTGTTTTAGAACCGGATCACGAACAAGAAATTAATAACTTTCATTTTCAGCCCAAGCTGCTGTTTGCATTTTTAACTCCCGACGTGATCAGTAGTTTCTTGGCCCGTTATCCTCATAAAAAGCTCGGGTTCTTTGACTGTTTTGAAGGTGAAACCCCAATTTATCAGGTTGACTTAGACGGACAAAAAATTACTTTTTGTCAGGCAAAGATAGGTGCTGCAGCTGCTGTAGAGCTATTAGATTGGTTAATAAGTTACGGTGTTAAACAGATTTTAGCAATAGGATCAGCCGGCTGCTTAGTTGATTTACCAGAAAACTATTTTCTAGTGCCTACAAGAGCTATTAGAGATGAGGGTACATCCTTTCATTATATGAAACCAGGAACATACATTGACTTGAAGTCCGAGTTTCTAACGAAGACAAAAAAGTTACTGAGTCAAGAGGGCTTTAAGGTTGAAGAAGTAACTACCTGGACAACTGATGGTTTCTTTAGGGAAACTGTCAAGAAAGTAAAGCAAGCTAAAGAATTGGGGGCTTCTAGTGTAGAGATGGAATGTGCAGCAATGGCTGCGTGTGCACAATTCAGAGAGGCAGATTTTGCACAAATATTATTTACAGCCGATTCACTTAAAGATATAGAAAATCATGATGACAGAGGCTGGGGTAGGGATGCCCATGAAGCAGCAATTAATTTAGCTGCCAATATCATTAGTAAAATTTAACCAAGTTTGTGAAAAATTACTGTTGTGAAACCAAAGTGAAACAGCGTTATTATTCACAAGTAAATAACATAAAAGCTTTAGTAACAGCATTTTTAAGCATAATTTCAATATAAAGATTGTGAATTGATTTAAAGCATTAGTTGTGGAAAGTCAATTTCTTGCCATTATGACAGTATTTTGAGACGTTACGCTTGACTGCTAACAGGAATTTTGCCAGATGAATATCTAAAATTACTTAAAGCTCAGGCAAATCAAAATAATAGTCAAAATTAGTCTGATAAACCAGTGAGACCAAGTGATTTGTCCGTAAAGAAAAATACCATTTGCTAGAGCGGAAAGTAAAACTGCTACTAGAAATATAGTAGTTAAAAGTGGTTTTTTTAGAAAACTTCCGGCAATAATGCCTAATGCGGACAAGACGTTGATCATGATTAGCCAAATTGGCAAACTAGTAAAAGATGAAAAGCTGGCGCTAATCATGAGAACACCATATATAATAGTTAAAAAGATTGTTAGATATGACATTTTAATACCTCCTGCTAAAATTTAATCATCTGGGGTCGACCCTACGTCAAGGAGATAATTATGTATTTGAAAGAATTTATGCAAAAGGAAAATACTACACGTGATACAGTTAGACATTATATCTACTTAAACTTAATAACTCCTGCTCGTAAGGGAAGAAACTATTGGTTTACTGAAAACGAATGTGATATTTTTGAAGCAGTTAAAGAGTTTCAAGACTTGGGTTTTTCGCTGCAAGAAATAAAAGACATAAAAAAACTACACGATGAGTCGTGTAGTACTGAAAAGCAACGTAAACAAAACTTAAAGTTAATTAAGGATAAAATCGCCGTTATATCTGCAAAAATAAACAAATTAAAAATGCAGAAAAAAGTATTGGCAGAAGTAAAAAAAACTCTGCAGAAAAAAAGCATTATTGAAACTCGCAAAAAATAATTTTTATTTATCCCAATAATGCTATAAAGCTCTTTTGTTAAATAATAGTGTTACGGTATAGTCCAACTACTTTACCTAAAATGTGGACGCTTGACAATATAATCGGTGCCATCGTATCATTTTCAGGCTGCAAACGATAGTGACCTTTTTCCTTGTAAAATCGTTTTACAGTTGCTTCATTTTCATCTGTCATTGCTACTACAATTTCACCGTTAATTGCTGAAGATTGTTTGCGGACGATTACGTTATCTCCGTTGAGGATACCGGCGTTAATCATACTTTCACCATGAACTCTTAGCATAAAGAGGTCTCCGGCATCATTTGCTAAATCAGGAGGTAAGGGAAAGTAATCTTCGATGTCTTCAACAGCCAGAATTGGTTGGCCGGCTGTGACATCGCCGACTACAGGAATTTTTTTCGGCTGAACGCCTATCGCTTTTTTTCCTTCATCGGTTATTTCCAATGCTCTTGGTTTTGTAGCATCCTTTATTAATAATCCCTTATTTTCAAGCCTTGACAAATGGCCATGTACAGTAGAAGTGGAAGATAAATCTACAGCATGGCAAATTTCACGAACAGTGGGAGGAAAACCTCTGTCTTCAACCGTTTCATATATATAGCGTAAAATTTGTAATTGCTTAGTGTTTTGTTTTGTAGTCATAGTTATCTCCAGTATTTTAAACGTTTTCTTATATATTTAATTTTAGCAAAATAAATCGTATACTACAAACAAACGTTCTGAAAATTTAAAACTTTTTTTCCTGCTGATAATAATGTAGACTTTTTTAATGAGAGGTGCTTAAAATGAATGAAGATCTTGAGAAAAAAATGATAAATCGAATAAATGAACTTTATCATAAAAAGGAATCTGTTGGACTAACAGAAGCCGAGGAAAAGGAACGAAAAAAGTTACATCGGGAATTTATTAAAAACTTTAGAGCAGGCTTTAAACAAGACGTTGAAAATTTGGTCATAATTGATAAAAATGGCAATGAAATTACATCTGAGAAAGCCAAGAAAGCTCAAAGAGAAAAAGGTTTAAGAAAAGATTAACTTTGATCTTTAATTTTATTGAATTTTTAGGTAAGATATACCTATTGGACAAATTGAGGTGATTATTTTATGAACTTAGGATTAGCGATTTTTCTAATAGTTATAGCACTGTTGTTAGGCCTAGTGGGTGGTTTTTACGGTGCCAGAGCATATATGAAAAAATATTTTAAGGATAATCCGCCAATCAGTGAAGATATGATTGTTGCCATGATGTCTCAAATGGGCCAAAAACCTTCAGCCAAGAAGGTAAACCAAGTGATGAACATGATGAAGCACCAAAAGTAAAAACTTACTAGATTGAAATAGTGTGGCGGAGAACGATATCTCCGCTTTTTTACTGAATTTTTTAGGTGAATAATGGGTATATTTTTTAAATTAGGCTGGTTTTTTAAAAAAGAGAAAAAGCGTTACCTCATAGGTATTACATTTTTAGCATTAACTTCAGTTGTGAACTTGGTGCCACCAAGGATTTTAGGCCTAATGGCTGATCAATTAGATAAAGGACATATTAGTTGGCAGGAATACGGTCTACTGATTTTGGCTATCATTTTAGCGGCCTTATTACTCTATGGCTTTCGCTATTTTTGGCGTAGTCAGATTTGGGGTGGAGCAGCTGAACTGGAACTGCAATTAAGATCAAAATTATTTCGTCATTTCATGGCTATGGATCGCACTTTTTATCAACGTCACAGAACTGGTGATTTGATGGCTCACGCCACAAATGATGTTTCGGCGGTTCAGGAAGTTGCGGGTGAAGGTGTCTTAACATTAGTAGATTCACTCATAATGAGCGTATCCACTATGGTGGCCATGATTGCTTTTGTTGATTGGCGTTTAACACTTGTAGCTCTTCTGCCTTTGCCATTTTTGGCTTGGGGAGCATGGAAATTAGGAGACAGGCTACATGATGCTTTTGATAAATCTCAAGCAGCTTTTTCCAAATTAAACAATAAAACTCAAGAATCTGTTTCAGGTATCAAAGTTTTAAAAACTTTTGGACAAGGTAAAGAAGATACAGCCGCTTTCAACCAAATGATAGACAATACTATAAAAATCAATAAAAAAGTTTTTAAATGGGATTCTATGTTTGATCCATTAGGTACATTTCTTATTGGTTTGACATATACCATAACTATCATTTATGGCGGAATGTTAGTTTTTAACAAGGCTCTCACTATTGGCCAGTTAGTTTCATTTATAGCATATATCGGCAATATGGTCTGGCCGATGTTTGCGATTGGGTATCTTTTTAATATACTAGAGCGAGGAAGTGCTAGTTACGACCGTATTGAAAAGCTGCTGGAAGAAAAATCTGAAATCACCGACAAAAATGCTGATCAAAAATTATCTGCCAAAGATATTGCTGGGGATCTTATTTATCATGTTAAATATTTTGCATACCCAGATGAACCTAAAGTTCAAGTATTAAATAATATCGACTTTACGTTAAAGACAGGGCAAACTCTGGGTCTTGTTGGTAAAGTAGGGGCTGGAAAAACTACCATCATACAGCTTTTACTAAGGGAATTTGACAAATATGATGGTCATATTACCTTAAATGGACATGATATCAGGGAGATCCCGCTTAATGTTTTATTGCGCCAAATATCATATGTGCCCCAAGATAATTACTTATTTTCAACCAGTATTCAAAAAAATATTGCTTTTTCAAAAGCAGACAGTAATGAAAGTGCTATTGTTGCTGCAGCAAAGAAAAGTGATCTGCACAATGATATATTACAAATGCCTGGTGGCTACAATACTTTGGTTGGTGAAAACGGTGTTTCACTTTCCGGAGGACAAAAACAACGTATGTCCATTGCCCGCGCCTTGCTGAAGCAAAGTCAAATTTTAGTTTTAGATGATGCACTGTCAGCTGTTGATGCCAGAACTGAAATGGCTATTTTACATTCTTTGAAAAAAGAACGAAAAGGCAAGACAACTTTAATTGCTACGCATAGACTTACATCAGTAATGAATGCTGATTTGATTTTAGTACTAAAAAATGGTCGGATTGTTGAACGAGGAACTCATGACCAGTTGCTAAAATTAAATGGTTGGTATGCAGATATGTGGCAAAGACAAGAGTTAGAAGATAAGGTAGGTAACTCCAATGGACGATGAAAACTCATTTCAATCAGTCTGGTCGCAAGAGATTCCAGTAAAAGAACAGCTTAGCATTTTTAAACGTTTATTGCGGTTTGTAATGCATTTTAAAAATGAAATGATTATTGCTGGTATAGGTGCCTTTTTAGTAAGTGTAATCAACGTTTTACTGCCATATGGTTTACAGTATTTTTTGGATAACTTTTTGAGTAAAACTGATGTTACAACACAAATAATTTTATTTGCGGGTTTTCTTTACGCATTTGGTTCTGTTGTCAAAGGAATTTTACAATTTACCTATGAGTACTTTTTTGCTTTAGGATCAGAAAAATCGCTAGAAGGCTTGCGGTTAGAACTTTATAAAAAGTTGCATACATTAGGGATGCGCTACTTTGACCAAACTCCAGCCGGTTCAATAGTCTCAAGAGTAACAAACGATACTATGACCTTGAGTAATTTTCTAACTGTATTATCAAGTGTGGTAATTTCATTTTTCTCAATCATTTCAGCAATGGTAGCAATGTTTTCTACAAATGTAATGGCTGGACTGATAGTACTTGCTTTTTTGCCCGTACTTTTAGTGATCATATGGCAATATTCTAAAAGGAGTTCTAAACTTTATCGTAGTTATCGTGAGCGATTGAGTCGCATCAATACTAACTTAAATGAATCAATTGAAGGTGTTTCTTTAATTCAACAATTTAAGCAAGAAGAGCGCATGACTAATCATTTTGAAAATGAAAATAATGCTTTAATGAAAACAAGATTTGATATGATTAATCTTAATTCATTTTTGCTGTCACCTTTAACTAGTCTATTATATTCACTTGCATTAGCTTTAACTTTAATGTATTTTGGTTTTCCGTTAAGGAAAACATTCGTGCCAGCGGGTGTAGTTTACGCATTTTCACAATATATTTCCCAGTTTTTTAATCCAATTGCCAATATGATGGATCAGATGACTTTCTTCCAAGACGGTATTGTAGCAGGTAAAAGAATTTTTCGGATATTAGATAATACTGATTACGAGCCACAACAAAAAGCTGAGGCTGGTTTAACAATTAATCAAGGAAAGATTGAGTTTAAGCACGTAAGTTTTTCATATGATGGTAAAAACGAAATTTTACATGATATATCTTTCACAGTTAATCCCGGAGAAACTTTAGGCATAGTTGGCCATACAGGTTCTGGTAAAAGTTCAATTATTAACGTAATGATGCGTTTTTATGAATTTTATAAAGGTGAAGTACTAATTGATGGTGTTGACATTAAAAAGTATCCAAAAGCAGAATTACGCAAAAAACTGGGATTGGTATTGCAAGAACCCTTCATGTTCTATGGAGATATTAATTCCAATATTCGACTTTATAACAAAAACATCACTGACGAGCAAATTAAAAAAGCTGCAGAAACCGTTCAGGCAGATAGCTTTATTGAGAATCTCCCTGGAAAGTACCATGCTAAAGTAGGTGAAGGCGGCAGCGAGTTTAGTCAAGGCCAAAGGCAATTGATTTCATTTGCAAGGACTTTAGTAACAGATCCAAAGATATTGGTTTTGGATGAAGCAACTGCAAATGTTGATACTGAAACTGAAACGCTCATTCAGCAGGGACTAAAGAGATTGCGCAAAGGCCGCACAACTTTGGCTATAGCGCACAGACTTTCAACTATTGTTGATGCAGATCAAATTATTGTTTTAAATGATGGCAAAATAGTAGAAAGAGGCAATCATGAAAAACTTCTTTCACAAAAAGGTTATTATTATAATTTATATACCTTACAGAATAGCCAAAAGTGAAAAAAAGCACAAAGCTAAAAACTTTGTGCTTTTTTATATTTGGTATTGACAGCGTTTACATTAAAGAGTAAATTTATCATGTTAGCAGTAGCTAAATTATGATTTTAGTAAGAAGGGAATTATAATGGAATATCATAAAATTAATCAAACTGATCTGGATAATTTAAGTAAGTTCATTTCAGATCCAGAAAGGTTTATTACTAAACCTACTAAACACTGGGATCATGACCAATTTGGCACAGTCAAAGCTATGCCTGATTTGGTAATTCAACCAACAAGCAATGAAGAGGTAATGAATGTTGTTAAATATGCAAGTGATCATTCAATACCTTTGGTTCCAAGAGGAAATTCAACTGGTTTAATGGGAGCTAACCTTGCTGTTGATGGCGGAATTTCACTGGACATGATCAAAATGAACAAGGTTTTGGAATATGATCCAGAAAGTTTGACCATGACTGTTCAAGCTGGATTGAGATTGAAAGACTTGGACGAATATCTGGCTGATAAGCCTTTCATGTATATGCCTGCTCCAGCCATGCACTGGGCAACTATCGGTGGTAATGTTTCCACCAATGCGGGTGGACTTAAAGCTATTAAATATGGCGTTACCAGAGAGCACATTCGTGAGATCAAAGTTGTATTAACTAATGGTAAATTATATAAATTTGGTTCAAAGGCAGTTAAATCATCTTCAGGCTATTCATTAAAGGATTTGATCATTGGTTCAGAAGGAACACTGGGTGTTGTAACAGAAGTTACAATTCGTTTATACCCAAGACCTCACAAATCTATCAATGCCATTATTCCATTTCCAACTTTGAATGACGCCATTAGATCAGTACCAGCTATTCTGAAATCTGGAGTTGTACCAACTACTGTTGAGTTTATGGGACGTAAGGTTGTTAAACTCTGGGAAACTTATGCTAAAGATGAATTTCCGATTAAGCATGGTGACGGCTTTATTATCATTGGAATTGATGCCTTTACAGAAGATGAGTGGAAAGCAGAGCTTAATGAAACTTTAGAAGTTGTTAAACCTTTTAAAGCTGAAAAAGCTATCGTTTTGAGTGCTGATTCTGATGAAGCCAAGAAGATCTGGAAATGTCGTGAAGAGTTATTGCTGGCCATTCAAAACTCTACTCCAAAGATGGATGAAATTGATGTTTGTGTTCCAATCAACCACATTCCTGTTGTTTTAGACCGGATTGAGGAATTAGAAAAAGAATTAAACATTAGGATTCCAAACTTTGGTCATGCTGGAGACGGCAACTTGCATATTTATCTTTGCTCTGACAATATGTCTGATGAAGAGTATGCTAAAACCAGTGATAAAGTTATTTCTGAATTGTATAAAACCGCTAAATCTCTTGATGGTAATATGTCCGGTGAACACGGAATTGGTTATGCAAGAGCAAATTACTATGAAGACTTTTACGGTAAAGATTATACCGACTTACTACGTAAGGTTAAAAAGTTATTTGATCCTAATTATATTGTTAATCCAGGGAAGATTTTTAAACCTTAACCCGAATTCTAAATCATAGTGTGGATGTAAATTTAAATTACTAAAAAAGCTGACAAAGTCAATTTGTCAGCTTTTTGTATGGATGAAAATATTAATACTACTTATCTAACATATACTTTCTTGTCATTGGTAAGTTCTTGCCAGATGGGCCTTTAGTAATTAGATATTGCACGACATCAATGTTGCCAGATTCAAAAGAAGCAGCGCAAGCCTGCAAGTATAAATCCCACATACGGGTAAAACGTTCACCCATATTCTTTTGGATTTGATCTCTTTTAGCATTAAAATTTTTATCCCAAATTTCAAGCGTTCTTTGATAATGCCTTCTAAGCATTTCCAAGTCTGTCAATTGCATGTTGTTTTCGACAATATGACCAATGTTTTCAGTTAAACCTGGTACATAACCACCTGGGAAAATGTACTTGTTAATCCAAGCATTCTTGGCACCGCCTTGTTGACGAGTTATGCCATGAATAAGGGCTACGCCATCTTTCTTTAAATATTTGGCTACATCAGCAAAGTATTGGCCTAAATTTTCTTTGCCAACATGTTCAAACATGCCTACAGAGGTAATATAATCCCATTGTTCATTTCCCAACTCACGGTAGTCTTCTAACTTAACTTCCGCAATATCTTGCAAGTTCTGGTCGTATATTTTCTTTTGCACAAGTTTATACTGCTCTTCACTCAGAGTTACACCAGTTACTTTTAAGCCGTATTCTTTGGCAGCAACCAGCATAAGAGTGCCCCAGCCACATCCAATATCAAGTAATGTCTTTCCTTTTTCAGGATGTAATTTATTTAAAATATGATGGATTTTATTCAATTGTGCTGTTTCAAGGTTGTCATTTTCATTTTCAAAATAGGCACACGAATATGTTAAAGTAGGGTCAAGCCATAATTTATAAAAGTCGTTACCGATATCATAGTGACTTTGAACATCTTTTTCACTTTGTTCTTCAGTGTGTTTTTCTTTGGGTAAAAATTTTCTAAATTTACTGGATCTCATGAAACTTCCGGCGCTTTCATAAGCCCCGCAAATTAGTTTTTGCAAACTGCCTTTAATCTCAATCCTTTTATCCATATATGCTTCGCCAAGAGCCAGTGAAGCATTTCTAGAAATAGCACTTGTCGGAATCTTTTCGTTAAAAATTATCTCTATATTTGGAGTACCGTTTCCATATACCTCGCTTTTGCCATCCCAATATGTTACTTTGACCGGGAATGGAAAAGATTTGCTCAACATAGCTCTATAAAAACTTTTTTCTAACAATTTTAAAATCCTCCATCTAACTTTTTACAGTATTATTTTAACACTTGTTTATAAAGCTTATGTTTAAAGAATGATTTTTTATTTAGGTTGATAATGAAAATCCGGATTTTGTTCGTAATCAATTTTATCCCAGGCTTTTTTCAATTTATTATCTAGCATTGCTTCATTTTCGTGTGTGAGTCTAATTTTACGGTCAACCATAAACGGTTCTCCAAAGCATACCTCCAAAGGTTGGCGTTTTAACAAACCTGTGAAAGTTAGAGGGCCTTGGTAAACTACAGGCACTATAGGCGTATTTGACAGCTTGGCAATAGCAATAGTACCGCTTTTCATTTCAGTTGAATGCCTGGTACCTGAAGGAAAAATAATTAAGGAATAATTTCCCTTTCTTAATCCATTAATGGGGGTTTTTAAAGCTGAAGGTCCCGGATGTTTACGGTCAACTGGAAATGCATGAGCGTGTTTTAAAATGAATCGTAATATTGGATTTTTAAACAATTCTATTTTAGCCATAAACATGAATTCCTTAGGACTGGCAGCTAATGCAAACAAAATTGGTTCCCACCAGGTTCTATGTGGTGCTGCCAAGATATAATTGCCTGCGGGAATTCTTTCTTTATGATTAACGTGTAAATGTCCGTTTAATAACCAGACAATAAAGCGGGCTACCGGACGAATGAAATGATAAAACATAATTTCCTCCAATTGATGTAAAATATTATAACAGAGCTGCGAGAGAGGACAAATTTTTATGGAAAAATTATTGAAAAATGAACGTATTGATTATATGTACAGTGATGATTTAAAAATAATTCAAAATAAATCATCTTTCAGCTTTTCATTAGATACTCTGCTTTTAGCGGCAACTGCAAAGGACGCAATTAAAGATAATTCCAAGGTAGCGGATTTATGTGCGGGTAATTGTGCAGCAACAATGTATATGGCTTATTTTAATCGTGCTAAATATGATGCGGTTGAAATACAAGAAGAAGTAGCTTCACAAGCTGAACGTTCTATTGCGCTAAATAATATGGAAAATCGTATCCAGGTTTTTCAAAAAAACGTTAAAGATGCTCCTGCATTTTTACGAAAAGATTCATATGATGTAATTGTCGTGAATCCACCTTACTTTAAAGTTGCACAAAATCATAAAGTAAATCCTGATCCAGCAAAGGCTATTGCCAGGCATGAAATCTTAATTAATTTAGAAGAAATAATTTCTGTAGCCAGTGCCTTACTTAAAATGAAAGGCAAATTATTTATGGTCCATCGACCAGAGCGCTTAAACGAAATTGCCTATTTTTGTCTTAAGCATGATTTGAGTATTAAGCTTGTACAGCCATATGTTTCTCATCGAGGAGAGGACTGCAATTTAATAATTATTGAGGCAGTTAAACATACTGGTAGCGACGGTCTAGTATTAAGGGATGCCATTGAGGTACATGATAAAAACGGTAATTATCTTCCTGCGATCCAACGTATAATCAGAGAAACAGAATCGGATAAAGAAAAAAGGCAAAAGAGTAGGAGATATTATTTTTATGTACTCTTATGTAAGGATAATAGCTTCTATGGTGGTTTTACTGATGATTTACATAAACGACTGAAAGCACATAACAGCGGCAAGGGTGCCAAATACACGAAATCTCGCAGACCGGTTAAATTACTTTATCATGAAGAGTTTAAAGATAAAAAGCTGGCGCTTAAAAGAGAATACTGGTTTAAGCACCATAACAGGACATGGAAAGAAAAATTTCTAAGGGAGCATAAAGTTGATTTTTAACCTTGCATCTTAAGCAATAATCTAGTATTATTTTAACGTATGCCTTTAGGCATATTGTGTAATAAACATCAAGAGCGATCAGTATTTTGGTGCCACACAATGGTGAAATACTGAAATGACCGCTTGAGAGGATTAAAACCGTAGGAGGAAGTTAATATGTCAGTAGTTTCAATGAAACAATTGCTTGAAGCTGGTGTCCATTTTGGTCACCAAACTAGAAGATGGGATCCAAAAATGGCTCCTTATATCTTTACACAAAGAAATGGTATTTACATCATTGATTTGCAAAAAACTATCAAGATGTTGGATGATGCTTATTCATTTGTTAGAGCCGTTGCTCAAAATGGTGGCGTTATCCTATTTGTTGGTACTAAGAAACAAGCTCAAGATTCAATTGCTGAAGAAGCTACTCGTGCTGGTCAATACTACGTTAACCAACGTTGGTTAGGTGGTACATTGACTAACTGGAAGACTATCCAGAGCCGAGTACAAAGATTAAAAGATTTAAAGAAAATGTCAGAAGATGGCACATTTGATGTGTTGCCAAAGAAGGAAGCTTCTCTTTTGACTAAAGAAAAGGATAAATTGGAAAGATTCTTAGGTGGTATCGAAGATATGCCTAGAATTCCAGATGTTTTATTCGTAGTCGATCCTAAAAAGGAAAAGATTGCTGTTCATGAAGCTAATATTTTAGGAATTCCTGTAGTAGCTATGGTCGACACTAACACTGATCCAGACCCAGTTGACGTAGTTATTCCTGCAAACGACGATGCTATTCGTGCTATTCGTTTGATTTCAGGCGCTATGGCTGATGCTGTTATTGAGGGTAAGCAAGGTCAAGATGATGACAATGCTGAAGCAGAGATGGCTAAGGGTGCAGAAGAAAAACAAGCAGATACTGAAGCTGATGCAGAAAAAACAGTTGAAGCTGAAGAAACTTCTGACTCAGATGAAGACTAGTTTTAATTATTAATAAGTTTTTATTTGGAAGGAAAAATAATGGCAAACATTACTGCTAAACAAGTAAAAGAATTACGTGACCGTACCGGTGCCGGCATGATGGATTCCAAGAAGGCTTTGGTTAAAGCTGATGGTGATATTGAAAAGGCAATTGACATTTTAAGAGAAAATGGTGTTGCTAAAGCTGCTAAGAAGAGTGGCCGCATTGCTGCTGAAGGTTTGGCCGAATATGCTTTTGAAGGAAATAACGCTGTTGTAGTAGAGATTAACTCTGAAACAGACTTTGTTTCATCTAATGATAAATTTATCAAATTAGTTGATGATGTGACCAAGGCAATTTTAGCGGCTAAACCTGCTAACGTTGAAGAAGCATTAAAATCACCAATGGGTGATTCCACGATCGGCGAGGAAATTACCAATCTTACTGCTGTCATTGGTGAAAAAATCACTTTAAGAAGATTTGATCTAATTACTAAGAATGATGATGAAGTCTTTGGTGCGTACAAGCATAATGGTGGTGCAATTGTTGCAGTTGTTACTTTAAAAGGTAACAGTGAAGAAGCTGCTAAGAACATTGCTATGCACGTTGCTGCAATTAATCCAGAATACTTGAACAAAGATTCAGTACCAAAGGCTGATTTTGATCGCCAAAAAGAAGTTTTCACTAAGGAAACTGAAAATGAAGGTAAGCCTGCTAAAATCATTCCTAAGATTGTTGAAGGCAGAGTAAACAAGTACCTTAGCGAAATATGTTTAGTTGATCAACCATACGTTAAAGATGGCGATATGACTGTAGCTGAATACGCTAAGTCAGAAGGTTGCGAAGTTGTTGGTTACAAGCGTTATGAAGTTGGCGAAGGTATCGAAAAGAAGCAAGAAGACTTTGCTGCTGAAGTAAAAGAACAAATGAAATAGATATACATATTTTTATTGATTCAATTAAAAGCTCTTATCTGTACAGATAGGAGCTTTTTGTTTTATTTAAAAAAGTAAATTGTATATTGACAAAATTAAACAAAAAATTAGTTAAATTTTCCTTTATCTTTAGTTTTCTAACTCAATTAATTACTAATTTTGATTTATATTTGTAATTAATATAAATAAAGAAATGCAAGAATTTGTTAATTGGAAGTATCTATGGGTTTCTGGATTATGATTTTGGCTTTGGTATCTGGAACAGTACTAATCTTTCTTAGTTTTGCTAGTCAGTTTTCAAAACTAACCAAGAGAATTTCCTTTGTGGCAGGATGCATTTTGATAGCGAGTGCTATTTTCTTGGCTACACCAAGTGGGGCAGCCTTTGTCATGGATATTACATAGTTTCTTTATATAAAAATAGACCATTTTTATACTAAAACTGCACTGTTAAAATACAGCGCAGTTTTTTAATGTCAAAAATAATAATCGAATGTACTGAATAAAATTTGCAGGGAAAAAAGTTATGTTAAAAGATTTTTCTTCTTATGAGAGCTTGCCGATCCTGATAAATTTACTACAGAAACCTATTTGGACTAATATAAAAAAACAATATTATTTTCAAAAAAATCGGAATGAATATATAGCTATTAGACTAAAAAACGTAATTATAGCAAAATTTACTAATAATTATTATTAATAAAAACAAGTTTAACAATATTCTTTTCTATAACTGTAATATGTATTCTTAATTAGATCAAATAATGTTTCCATATTAATATCATATTGTATAGTATCTAAATAGCCGAATCCGAAAATAGTAGAAATGTCAGTAGCTAAAGGCAAATATAATAATGATTTATCCGTTTTGTCTACTCCATACTCAGGCAAAATACCTAAAATATTCTCAGATTTTACTAAAAGAGCCATTATCATCATATCGTCAGCATACTCTATATATTTTCCACCAATTTGATCAATGATTTTGTCATGAAGGCTTTGTTCAGTTGGTAAATATTGTCTAATGTTGCCTAATACTAATTTTTTGCTTTTTAAATCCGAAATCCTAACAATTTTTTTATTCTTAAATTCAGATTGTGGGGAAGTAATAACAACATATCTACTTTTAAACAGTGGTAAAAACTCAATATGACAATCATTTTTAAAACAGTCTTTCTCCCCAAAAACTATCATTGAATTGCCATGAATTAACCCATTAATAGTATCATCTAAAAAAACTTCATTAACATTTATATTCCAATTAGGGTATTTTTTTAAAATATTTTTAAGCAGCAATGGCATGAATATCTTGTCGGCATATGTATTTAAATATCCAATTGTAAAGGTTTTTGTCTGCTTTTTTAAATTAAGTATAGCCGAATCAATTGAATTAACCACATTTTTTGCAATCCCGTAAAAATATTGTCCTTCAGGGGTTAATCGAACACTCCGTGTTGTTCTCTGAAAAAGCCTACATCCTAGAAAGAGTTCAAGCTCTTTAATATTTTTAGATACACTTGATTGTGACATATTAAGTTTATTTGCTGTAATTGTAAAGCTGCTATTATTAGCAACTGCTAAAAAAACTTTGAATTGTTCTATATTCATTATTTATTCCTTTGGTAAATTGTAAAATGAAGTTGAATACTTGCGCTGATTAGAAAATGAAAAAAGTCCATTGGACTTCTTTGATAGAATGTAATTACCAACCTAATTCTAGAAAGAAGTTACCAATGAACTCCCTTAATTCTACCATATCTAGTCACCAAAAAGGCCAACATCTTGCTTTGCAAGACCGAGTGACGCTCCAGATTTTAAGCAGCCAATACCAGGAACACTGGAACGAAGTCTTTAAGACCATTACCACGGATAATGGTTCTGAGTTTGCGGATTTAGCCCAGTTAGAAGAAGCTGCGCAGACGCTGGTCTACTACGCGCACCCTTATACTTCTTATGAGAAGGACGGGGTTGAGCGGCACAACCGGCTAATTCGGCGCTTTATTCCCAAAGGCAAGTACATCAAGGATTATGACTTAATGCAAATCTACGGCATTGAGGAATGTGCAATAACCTGCCCCGCAAGATCTTAGCCTACGACACACCCGATGAATTATATGAAATAAGATTAGATTGCATCTATCAGATCAAGTAGGGTGTTCAACTTAAAATTGCAATTTTCATTATTTATTCCTTTTTCAAATAATTTATTCGAATTAAGATAAAGAAAGCTCTAAAAACTATGATAACTTATTCACTGGTAAATATCTAATTTGATTTAGGAGGATATGAAAATGAATAAGAAGCAAAGATTTTATCCTTGGTTGGTGAC
This sequence comes from Lactobacillus sp. W8174, assembly GCF_016100975.1. GTDB lineage: Bacteria > Bacillota > Bacilli > Lactobacillales > Lactobacillaceae > Lactobacillus > Lactobacillus juensis. The sequence goes on from NZ_JACFRN010000001.1 coordinate 222,888, forward strand.
TATTGCAATGGGTTTGATAATGTCGGCTATCGTCGATACATACTCTGGTGTGATAGGAGTGTTTTTGACCCCAATTGCTAATGGAATGAAAGTAAAACTTTCAGATGTCTCTTTTTTTTACACAGTTTTAGGATTAGTGATGGCTGTCACAATACCCTTTGTAGAAAAAATTATAAAAAAATTTAATCTTAGTATTGAATTGCTAGGAGTAGTTATAATTACTGCCTTTAGTGCATTTATTATATCAAATGCTAAAAATTTGGTAATCTTCTATATAATGGCTGGCATTCTAGGCATTTGTATGGCTTTCGGTGGCTTGGTTGTTCAAGGAATTGTAATTAACAATTGGTTTGAAAAAAGCAGAAATTTAGCTTTTAGTATTAGTTCAGTAATCGAATCAATTTTTCTAGTTATAGTAACGCCAATTACGTCTTTGTTAATACAAAAATTTAACTGGAAAGTGGCCTTTTTTGTCTTGGCGATAATGACACTAGTTTTAGGAATACCATCAGCTTTAATTGTCAAACTCAAACCTGAAAACTTAGGCATGTTGCCTTATGGAGCATCTGAAGAAAAAGTGGCTTCAATTAACGATAGCGAAAAACATACTGTTAAAAAAAGTATTTCAACTAAAGCATTAATTTTTTCTGGAGCTTTTGTTATTTCTGTGTTATTTACCATACTAGTTCAGTTTCCAGGGAACATTATTCAATTGTTTCCAACATATGGTGTCAGTACTGGTATTGGTGCAACTGCTGGAGCTTTGATGGTATCTGTAGTTTCTTTTGCTGGAATAATCATTGTTCCAATAATTGGTTGGTCATGTGACAAATTCGGACCGCAAAAAGCTTTGACTTTTTGGTTGGCCACTGGAATAGTTGCTTTTTTAGTTCTTTGTTGGGCAACAAAAGCCAAATCAAAGGACATATCACTATTTGGTTCCTTATTAATATGCGCTGCATATAACTTATTTGGTTCAGGACAAGAGATATTTGCTAGATATATGTTTGAAGATGAATTTGATCAAGGGTTTTCTTTAGTTACTTCTGTCTCGTATTTTGTCGGCTCTTTTATTATGCCAATTTTAACTGGAATATTAGAAATGACAAATTCTTTTGTAGCAGTTTATTTATTTTGTGGCTTAACGACAATAATAATGATTTTCTTAGTAATTATTGGAAAAAAATATAGGATCAATGCAAAAGGATAAAAATGAAGAATAAATATGATGTAGTAATTCTAGGAGCTGGATTATCTGGCTTTTGCGCGGCAGTTGAGGGAATAGATTCAGGTTTATCTGTTTTACTTATAGAAAAGGGTAAGTCTACAGGAGGATCAGGAAATTATGTTGAAGGAGTATTTGCTGTAGATTCTGAATTACAAAGAAAACAAAATATTAAGATTAATAAAAACGACGTTTTAAAAGAAGAAATGAATTATTCCCATTATCAAGCTAATCATGATATGTGGAAAAAATATATTGACAATTCTAGTGAAAACATTACCTGGCTTCAAAATCACGGAGTTGAATTTGACCAAGTTGCTAGTCTGGGAACTGGTATTAACACGTGGCATTTGTTTAAAAACCTTGGCTATAATGCGATACATTCTGGTCTTGAACAATATGCAAAATCAAGAGGAGTAGTTATCAAAACTTTAACAAAAGCTATAGATGTACATCAGAAAAATAACCATGAATATGTAATAACTTATAGAAATCTCGATAACAATGTGGAAGAAAAAGTAATAACCAGTAACTTAGTTTTTGCTACAGGTGGCTATATTAATAACGATGAGCTGATAAAAGAAACTCTTTTTAAAACAAAAACTAATATCGTACCGATGAATTCTGGTAAGAGTACCGGTGATGGCCTGAAAATGGCTTGGTCATTAGGGGCTCAAAAATATTTTACGGGAATGAAAATGAAGTTTGGCGCTCAACTTGTAGATCCCAAAATTCCACCATATAAACTATGGGAGTCAAATCTTGGAGGGTTGGTTATAAGTGCTCAACCTTGTCTCTGGGTTAATGAAAATGGGGACAGATTTATAGATGAAAATCATGGTGTTGATGATTGGGCCAGCCAAGGAAATGCAATTAGCAGACAAGAAAAAGCTTTTGTCATTTTAGATCAAAAAATAATCGATTACTTAACAGATGTTTCAATAATTAAGGATATGCATCCTTTTTATACTAAGCCAACTATACCAAACCTAAGAGCTGAAATTGATGGGTATGTAAAAACTAAAGCTCAATTTATGAATGTTGCAAATTCAATTTATGATCTTCAAGAAAAAATTGAAGCCAATAATCTGGTAAAAACTATTAACAGATATAATGAATTGGCTACTAAGAAAAAGGATTTAGATTTTGGTAAGCCAGCAAAATATTTATTTTCGTTAGAAAGAAAGCCTTTTTATGCTGTAGAAGTAGCTTGTGGAGCTTATACAACGGGTGATGGCTTAAAAGTCAATCTTGAAAACCAAGTTTTAGATGAAAATGGAAAGGTAATTGAAGGAGTTTATGCAATTGGAAGTGACGGATCAGGCATTATGTATGGTGATACTTATGGAGTTGAAGTTCCTGGTAGCCATGCTGGATATTGTGTTTTTTCTGGTCGAAATGCAATAAAATCATTACTTTTGAATAAATAATGAACTTTTAGAACAAGAACCCAAGCTGCTTCAGCCTGATAGTCTAGCTTATAAATTAAGCACGTTGAAATGCAAAATCAATGTGCTTTTTGTGTAAATAAATATTTGTTGTTATTTACTTAAAATCTCTTTTGCCTTTGTCCACCATATATGTAGAAAATATGCTGAAGTAAAAGATAGTATCCATGTCAGGATCCATGTGCCAAAAAAAGTAAGGAATGGATGATATATAGCATGGTAGCTCATGTTTAATCCGCGCCAAATTAGTTGATTCCAAAATACATTTGACAAGTATGCGCGATAGGCATAAGTTGCTAAAAAGTGAAAGACTTTTAAATAAGTTTTCAATTTATGTTTAACATTAGCTAAATACAAAGTTGCTACTAATGCAATCACAGCCAAACAGTAAAACATCATTGACGGCTTATAATACGGAGCGTTAGCTAAGAGAACTGGATGACCAAATCCGTGTAATTCAAAATTAGTCCAGAAAAAACAAACGATAAGTGCAATTAGAATTAGCCACCAAAACTGGTATAGAAATGAATTAACATAATCTCTAAGTTGCCAAGCTAATACACCATAAATGCCATAAATAAAAAAAGAAATAAATATTCGATCTAACAAATACCAATTCTTTTCATGGGGGCCATGAAAAACATAAATATCATAAAATTGCAGCCATGCAAAATAGATAACAATTGTAATAAGAGCAACCATAACACCTTGTTTGACATTTGTGCCAACAAAACGGCTAATTTTCCAAAATATTGGAATTAAGATAATAAACTGCAACATCATGGTGTTGTACCAAAGATGGGGTGCAGCGTTACCGTTAACAAATTGCCAGCAAAAGGAACTAAAATTATTAAACCTATTTATCTGTTGTAGCCAGGGCATTCCCAACAAGTAAATAAGTGTCCACCAAAATGTAGGTACAAACAAATTTGACCAGCTTGATCGCATATGTTGCTTGTAAGAAAAAGTGCCAGCTAAATCATTTGTTCGAATTGTTGAGTATAAAATACCAAAAATAAAAGCAGGAGCTGTGTATTTGACTAAATTGTACATAATACCAAAAATATCTTGCGTACGAAAAGGTTGGCCCACTTGCATAATTAAAGCCATAATTGGTTGTGCCATTACAGCAGTGCAGGCGAATACTTTCAAATAGTCTCCGATATCAGCAATATTGGCTAATTCGTATGAATACTTTTTCATTTTTAGTTTAAAAATTCACTTTCTTTTTGATAATATTTATAAAATTTTCAATTTGGTGTAATGACAGTTTTTATTATAAAACTCAAAAAGATGATATCAATCAGACGATGAAGTTTTTACAATAAGAACTAAAATAAATTTTTGAATCTATTATGTTAGTTATATTATATATGAAGAGAGTTCTCATACTTACGTATAGTATTTATTTTTACTTAAATTAAGGAGACATAATGTTATCAAAAAGAATTGACTATGATTTAGTAGTAATTGGTGCAGGATTATCTGGTCAAGCAGCTGCAGCTGCCTCTGTTGAAAAAGGTTTAACCACATTAGTAGTTGAGAAAGGTCGAACAACTGGTGGATCTGGCAATTACGTGGAAGGAATATTTGCTGTAAATAGTAAAATGCAACAAGAGCAGGGAATCAATCTCTCTGAAAAAGAAATTTTGCATGACGAACAACAATTTTCCCACTTTGAGGCAGATACAATGATATGGAAAGACTATATTGCGCAGTCAGCTAAAAATGTTGAATGGTTAAACGATATTGGAGTTAAATTCGATGGAGTTGCCACACTTGGTGCAGGACTTAACACTTGGCATATGTTTAAGGGATTGGGTAATCATGCAATTCACGATGCAATGCAGCCTTATTCTGAAAAAAACGGTGTGGAATTTATCACTTCAGCTTCTGTAGTTAAACTCATTCAAAATAGCACTGGAAAAATTACTGGTGTAGTTATAGAAGATTTTGAAACCAAAAAACAAAAAGAAATAAAGACTAAAGCGGTAATATTGGCGACCGGCGGTTACTTAAATAATAGAAAAATGCTTTTAAAGTATTTTAATTCTAATGCAAACCGCATTGTTCCTATGAATTCTGGAAAAAGTGATGGCTCAGGTCTTCAATTAGCATGGAATGTTGGGGCCAAAAAATTTGGAATGGGAATGGCAATGATGTTTGGAGGACAAATAAAGGAAGATAGTGTGCCCTCATATCAATTTTGGAAAACAGATATTGGTATTGCGAGTTGTGAAATGGCTCCTCTTTGGGTTAATGAAGTTGGGCAGAGATTCGTTGACGAAAGTGTTTTTAGAATATGGGCGCACGCTGGAAATGCTATTATCAGGCAAGAAAAGGTATACGCAATATTTGATCAAAGTATCTTAGATGAGTTTGCTGATAAAAAATTACCTAGGAGCTTAAAGCCGCTTTCAGATCGTACTAGACTAGATAAGTTGAAAAGCATGATTTCTGAGGCTGAGAAAAAGAACATGTTGTTTTTGACTAAAGCTGACTCAATTGCCGACCTTGCTGAAAAACTAAATATGTCAAGTTTAACCAAAACAGTTAAACGATATAATCAGTTGGCAAACATTAAAAAAGATGAAGATTTTGAAAAACCCGCAAACTATCTTAAGGCTATCCAAAAAGGTCCTTTTTATGCTTTTGAATTGGGTGTAGGGGCTTATTGTACAATGGGTGGCTTGAGAGTAAACCGCAAAAATGAAGTTTTAGATGAGAATGGTAGGCAAATATCCGGCTTGTATGCAGTTGGATCTGATGCCTCAGCAGTTCTTGTAGGTGACACCTATGGTGTAAATGTTCCTGGTTCTGAGGCAGGTTATTGCATTTATTCTGGCAGAACAGCTGTCGATAATATTGCAACGTTAACTAATTAGAAAATCAAATTTAAAAAGACTAATGAAGTGCTCTATAATAGTTAGCTTTATGTCTAACTTTATAGTCGCACTTCACTAATAGTGAGAATTAATATCTATTTAATGTTGATCTTTTAGATATTTATTTAGCTTTTCCAAAAAATAGTTCTAATGTTCCTATTATTTGAACTTTTTCACTATTGCATACGTTAGCTGGATAATAATAAAATACATATGTTAAAAGCGTGGAAAATGATTTTCAGTGGCAAAATATTTTCCACGTTTTTGTTTTATTTGAATGCACCATAGATCTAACAATAAAACAAATAACTGATTTTTTAATTTGAATGTCAAATAGTTGTTTAAGGTTAATATTTGAGATAATGTAATATGGTTGTTTGCAAAAGTTAGAATGAATTATGTGAAAGAGTGTAATGAAAAATTATTTAAGTATTGATATTGGCGGAACTGAAATTAAATTTGCAAAATTAGATTATGCTGGAAATATAATCGAAAAAAACAAAATTGCTACTGTTAAAAATAAAACCGAGTTTTTGGAAAAAATAGATCAAATTGTAAAATATTATATTGCAGATATTAAAGGTTTAGCATTTTGTTCTCCTGGAAAAATTGAAAACACTAAAATTAGATTTGGCGGTTCATTACCTTTTTTAGACGGAATTGACTTTGCTGAAATTTATGGTAAAAGCTACAGAATTCCGGTGGCGGTAATAAATGATGGCAAGGCTAGCGTTTTAGCAGAAAATTGGCTAGGAAGTTTAAAGGGTGAGTCGAATTGTGCTGCAATTACGCTTGGAACAGGTATTGGTGGCGGCATCATAATTAACGGTCATCTATTGCGAGGCTCACACTATCAAGCTGGTGAATTAAGTTTTATGATTAATAATTTATCCTGCCCTAAAAATATGGAAGGCGCCGTTGGAAACAATGGTTCAGGTGTGAATTTTGTTAAAGCAATTAATCGTAAACTTGATCATAACAATGAAGATGACGGATTATATGCTTTTGATGCCATTAAGTCTGGTAAAGTAGAAGCCATTAGAATTTTTAATGACTATTGTTTAAAAGTGGCAACTTTAATTCTTAATATTCAGACAGTAGTAGATTTAGATAAAATAGCTGTCGGTGGCGGAATAAGTGCTCAACCAATTTTAATCAGTGGTATCAATAAAGCTTATGACAAGTTGGTTAATGACTATAATCCGATTATTGGTGATACCTTAACAAAACCGGCAATCGTTTCAGCTCATTTTAGAAACGATTCAAATCTATACGGATCGCTTTATAATTTATTACTTCAAATTAATAAAGAAAATAAATACTAATTTCATCAAAATCTCGAAGCTCATCCACTTCGAGGTTTTTTTAAGAAATTTCTCTCTTTTATTTCTAGGTCCACATTTGCCCTTTTTATATGGTAGAATAACTAAAGTTAATAGAGGAGGTTGTCATGACTAAAGTTAAGTATAAGCGAATAGTTTTGAAAATTTCTGGTGAGGCTCTGGCCGGTGATGAAGGAACGGGTATAAATCCTACAGTCATCAGTCATTTAGCAAAGGAGATTAAATCTGTTCACGATTTGGGAGTTGACATTGGTATCGTCTGTGGTGGCGGTAATATGTGGCGCGGGGAAACTGGCGCAAAACTAGGGATGGAACGTTCACAGGCTGATTATATGGGGATGCTTGCTACCATAATGAATGGATTAGCTCTTCAAGATGGATTGGAACATGTAGGTGTACCAACTAGACTGCAAACTTCAATTGAAATGAGGCAAATAGCTGAACCATATATTAGGAGAAAAGCTATTCACCACATGGAAAAAGGACGCGTAGTTATTATGGGTGGCGGCACTGGTAATCCATATTTTTCTACCGATACAACTGCTGCTTTAAGAGCTGCGGAAATAGGTGCTGATGTGATCCTAATGGCTAAAAATGGAGTTGACGGAGTTTACTCCGCTGATCCGAAGGTTGATCCTCATGCTAAAAAATACAGTGAACTTTCTCAACTAGATATTATTTCTAAAAACTTAAAAGTCATGGACAGAACTGCAAGCTCACTTTCAATGGACACCAACATTCCTCTAATCGTATTTAATGTTAATACTGAAGGTAACATTAAAAAAGTGGTATTAGGTGAGAATATTGGAACAGTAATCGGAGGAAAGAATAATGAATAATGACGCAATTAAAAAAGCTCAAGATAATATGAAGAAGTCAATTACTGTTTTTCAAAAAAACTTGAGCTCTATTCGTGCCGGTGTTGCTAACGCAGCTTTACTTGATGGGGTAAAAGTCGACTATTATGGAGCGCCAACTCCCTTGACGCAAATGTCTAGTGTGACTATTCCAGAGCCACGCGTGTTATTAATTACACCTTATGATCAAAACAGTCTTGATGATATTGAACATGCACTCTTAGCATCCAATTTAGGTTTGACTCCCGCCAATGATGGCAAGGTCATTCGCCTTGTTATTCCGCAATTAACTGGTGAAAGGCGTCAAGAAATTGCTAAAGAAGTCAACAAAATGGCTGAAGAGAGTAAAATTGCAATCAGAAATGTACGTCGGGAAGCTATGAATAGTCTGAAAAAACAGCAAAAAGACGATGAAATTACTGAAGATGAACAACGCAATTTGGAAAAGAAGGTACAAAAAGTTACTGACGATGCTACTAAGCAGATTGACCAAATTGCAGAAGAAAAACGTAAAGAGATTACCCAGGGCTAATTAAATGGCAGATAAAAAAAATCAGTTAAATCATTTAGCTATCATTATGGATGGTAATGGTCGTTGGGCAACAAAACAAGGCAAACCACGAATTGCAGGTCATTACGAAGGTATGAATAACGTGGAAAGAATAACTTTGGCAGCCAATCAATTAGGCATCAAAGTTTTATCTTTATATGCGTTTTCTACTGAAAATTGGGGTAGGCCTAAAGAAGAAGTAGCATATCTAATGAACTTACCTGTACGTTTTTTTGACAAGTTTATGCCAACCTTAATGAAAGAAAATGTCAAAGTGAACATTATGGGCTATTTAAACGAGTTACCTTCTAAGACCTATGATGTGGTGCAGAGAGCAATGGCTGAAACTGCTAATAATAATGGCTTAATTTTAAATTTTGCTTTTAATTATGGTTCACGAAGAGAAATTACTACAGCAGTAAAAGAGATTGCTACTCTGGTTGAAACAGGTAGTATTACCAGTGATGAAATTTCTGAAAAAATGATTTCGCAGAGATTGATGACTGCAAGCTTTGGTAAATACAGTGATCCAGATTTATTAATCAGAACATCTGGTGAGCAAAGAATTTCTAATTTCATGTTATGGCAATTAGCATATTCAGAGCTTGCTTTTAGTAAGAAAAACTGGCCTGATTTTACTAGAGAAGATCTGGAAAAATTTGTTATTGATTTTCAAAATCGTCATCGACGTTTCGGTAAAGTCGATGAATCGGATAGTTAGGTAAATATATGAAACAACGTGTAATCACAGCAGTTATTGCTTTAATTTTATTTATTCCTATCGTCATAGCTGGCGGACTTTGGATGGATTGGCTCACCGTTTTGTTTGCGGCCGTTGGTATCAGTGAATTCTTTTTAATGAAAAAGCAAATATTGGTGTCAGTAAACTTTCTGCTGGCTTTACTTGCTACCATTGTTTGGGCAGTTCCTGATAGCTTTCTTAAGTCAATGCCATTTCATTGGACAAAGTATGGCATTTATTTTGCTTTGATAATGCTAATGCTGACCTGGACTGTTTTAACTAAAAATAAAACTACTTTTGATGATGTAGCGGTTTATACCTTGGGTTCATTATATGTGGGAACCGGCTTTCATTACATGGCAAGTATCAGAAACGCAAATAATGGACTTGCTCTTCTTTGCTATGTTTTTGTTGTAGTTTGGTTGACAGATACTGGAGCCTACATGATCGGGCGTAAAATAGGCAAACATAAGTTGTGGCCTGTAATCAGTCCTAATAAAACCTGGGAAGGATCACTTGGAGGCACAATTTGCGCGGTAATTTGTGCTGCAATTTATGTTTACTTTGTGAACTTGAACCATTCGCAAGTTGAAATGATTATTTTTGCTCTTGTGTTATCAATAGTCGGACAAATGGGTGACTTGGTTGAATCAGCCTATAAGAGGTACTATGGCGTGAAAGATTCTGGTAAAATATTGCCAGGCCATGGTGGTATTCTGGATCGCTTTGACAGTATGCTCTTTGTTTTACCTGTTTTTGCTGCTTTAATGGGAATCATACACTAGGAGGATTCTTGTGAAAGGTATACTTATCTTTTTAGTAGTATTTGGAATATTAGTTTTTGTCCATGAATTCGGGCACTTTATTGTTGCTAAAAAGTGCGGCATTTTAGTACGTGAATTTTCAATAGGCATGGGACCAAAGCTTTTCCAAGTTAGGCGCAACCCAACTACCTATACGATTAGATGGTTGCCGCTAGGCGGTTATGTCCGTTTAGCAAGTAAAGATGACGAAACTGATCTGGCAGCAGGGATGAGAGTAGTTTTGCAACTTAATCAGCAAAAAGAAGTTGTAAAAATTGATGCTTCTGAATCAGAAATGCCAATCGAAGGAGTACCATTACAGGTTACTAAATTTGATTTGGTCGATAAACTTTTTATTTCTGGATATGAAAATGGTGAGGAAGATCGGCTAGTTACCTATAAGGTTAATCATGATGCCACGGTTATTGATCATTCAAAAACTGAGTTAATTATTGCGCCAAGGGATACCCAGTTTCAAGAAGCTAATGTCTGGCAAAAGTTGGCTACTAACATTGCTGGACCATTAATGAATATAATTCTAGGCTTTGTTGTTTTTTTAATTTGGACATTTACTGTTCCAGGGCCTGCAACTACAGAAATAGCTGAAGTGACACCTAATTCACCAGCTGCTATTGCAAAAATGGAACCGGATTCAAAAATTGTGGCTCTTAATGGTCACAAAATAACGTCCTTCGAACAAATTTCGGAAGAAATATCTCAGAACAAAAGTAAAAAAATCAGTATTTCTGTTATCAAAGATAAGCAAAAAAAAGTGGTAAGCGTTCAACCAAAAGTTGTTAAAGTTCAAGGCCAAAAAGTATACCAAATCGGAATTAGAGCAAAAAGTGATGAAAGCATCAGTGCTAAATTTAAACGCGGTTGGAATACGGCTGTTTCTACTACGGGAATGATTTTCAATGCAGTTGGTGGCTTATTCCGTCATTTTAGTTTAAATAAACTTTCCGGACCTGTGGGCATTTATTCTCAGACATCACAGGTTTCGCAAATGGGTTTTACCTATATCTTGGCCTTTTTAGCCATGATTTCAATTAACTTGGGAATAGTGAATCTAATTCCTATACCTGGTCTTGATGGTGGTAAGTTTTTGCTTAACCTTATTGAAATAGTTCGTGGTAAACCAATTTCTGAAAATCATGAAGCCATGGTAGAATTGATAGGTTTCGGCTTACTATTAGTGTTAATTATTGCTGTAACGGGAAACGATATTTACCGTTACTTTATTAAATAAAATATAAATTTGGGAGAGAGTTTTAATGCGACAATCTAAATTATTTATGCCGACTTTAAAAGAAGCACCAGCTGATGCTGTAGCTGAAAGTCATAAATTGATGCTGCGAGGCGGATATGTTCGTCAGGTTACGGCAGGCGTTTATGCCTATTTGCCTTTAGGGTACCGTGTTCTAAGTAAAGCTGAACAGATAATGCGTGAGGAAATGGCTAAAATCAACGTGCCAGAAATGGCAATGCCTGATCTATTACCTGCTACTTTATGGGAAGAATCTGGCAGATGGCAAAAATATGGTCCGGAAATGTTTAAACTTAAAGACAGACACGGTCGTCAAAGTCTGCTGGGACCAACTCATGAAGAAACATTTACTGATATTGTCGCAAAAGATTTAAAAAGTTATAAACAAATGCCGATAGCTCTTTTCCAAATTCAATCAAAGTTTAGAGATGAAAACAGGCCTCGTTTCGGTTTACTGAGATCGCGTGAATTTATCATGCTTGATGCTTACAGCTTTGCCGCTACTAAAGAACAGCTTGATCAACAATTTGAAGATGAGAAAAAGGCTTTTACGGCTGCATACCAACGTTGTGGCTTGAAAGTTACACCAGTTATTGCTGATTCCGGAACTATGGGCGGAAAAAATTCAACTGAATTTCAGGCTCCAGCTGCCATTGGTGAAGATACTATTGCTACGAATGAAACAGGTACATATTCAGCAAATTTGGAAATGGCTTGCAGTATTGATACGTTCAAGCAGGAAGAGGAACCGTTAAAACAAGTTGAAGAAGTAGCTACTCCCGATCAAGAAACAATCTCAGACCTAGTTGACTTTTTAAAAGTTCCAGCTACCAGAATTGTTAAAAGTATACTTTATATTGCTAATGAAAATGATAAAGTATTGGTTTTAATTCGGGGTGATAAACAAGTAAACGAAGTAAAACTGAAGCACCTATTAGATGCTGATTCACTTAGAGTAGCAACAGATGAAGAATTGGAGCAAATTACTGGTGTTACTAAGGGCAGCGTCGGACCAATTAATGCCGATTGGGCTGATCAGGTAATTGCAGATAATACAGTAAATAATCTTTATAACGTGGTTGTCGGGGCCAATAAGACAGGTTTTCAATTTAAAAATGTGAATTTGAAGCGAGATTTTAACCCTGATAAATTTGGTGATGTGAGAGTAGCTAATGAAGGTGAACCAGATCCGGTCGATCATTTACCTTTAAAATTTACTACTTCTATTGAAGTTGGTCATATTTTTAAACTGGGAACTTACTATACAAAAACTATGGGTGCAAACTTCCTTGATAAAAATGGTAAAGCTCAACCTGTTATAATGGGTTCATATGGTATTGGTGTGACAAGAGTTTTGTCTGCAGTAATAGAACAGCATTTGACCAAAAATGGCGTGGCGTGGCCTAAAGAAATCGCACCATTTGACCTGCACATTGTGCAAATGAAAATGAAAGATGAAGGTCAAACAAATTTGGCTCAAAAACTTGAAGAAAAATACAGCGCTACGTATGATGTATTATATGACGATCGTAATGAACGGGCAGGAGTTAAATTTGCTGATGCTGACTTACTAGGTGCTCCAGTGCGAGTAACAGTTGGTAAAAAAGCCAGTGAAGGAGTAGTCGAAGTTAAACGGCCTACTGATGAAAAAGCAACTGAAATGACAGTGTCCGAGTTAGACGATTTTATTAATAAAGAGTTAGGATAATTTTCGTGACTGATAAAAATAAACTATTTTTAAGGTTATTGGAGCAAATCAAGTTTCCGCAAGAGTTTGCAGATAATGATTTATTGCAGAAAGGCGAAATTGAGAACGTGGATGTTTACGCTAAAGAACATAGGTGGGATATCCATGTTCTTTTTACTACGCCACTAAAATTTGAAACTTTTAATGCTTTAAATAAAGCTATAACAGCTAGTTTTTCCTCTTTTGTCAATACTCGTTTGTTTGTTCGTTCTCAAGATGGAGCAGATGACTATTTGTCTGACTATTGGCAATTCGCAGTGCAAAATTCTCATGCTTTACAACCGGTAGCACGTGAATTTATTTCTAGTCATAAGCCTAAAAAGGAAAATGGACGTTGGATTATTCCGGTAGACAATTTAGTTGTTGATGGCCTGCTCGAGCAAAAAATGCTTGATGAACTAGCAGAAGAAATGAGAAATTTTGGCTTCTTTAACTTAAAGTTTGTAACTGAAATTGATGATGAAAATTCAGTAAATAATTTGGCTAGTCTTCAGGAATTGCAGGAACAGCATGAGCAAAATATGCAGGAAGAATACGATGCAGCCCCACCCCAAGAGAAACCTAAACAAGGGACTTATCCTACTAAAAAGACTCGCTATGGTAACCGCAAGTTGGATGAGAGTTTGCCAGTTACCCAAATAAAGGAAGTAATTGACGGTAGCAGAAATGTTGTCATAGAAGGCAATATTTTTAATATTTCTAGTCGCGAATTGAAAAATGGTTCAATCATTTTTACGGGTGAAATAACTGACTACACTGATTCAATTTCATTTAAAAAGTTTGTTTCGGATAAAGAACAAATTGAAAATATGACAAAAATCAAACCGGGAACTTGGGCTAAAATGCAAGGATCGGTTGCAGAAGATCAGTGGAGTCATGACACTGTTTTTAATATTTCTTGTTTTGAAATTGTTGAACATGTTGGCAGAACGGAAAAATATCAGGGTGATGAAAAAAGGGTCGAGCTACATCTACATACAAATATGAGTCAACTTGACGCCACTAATACAGCAACTGATTTTGTTATGACAGCTAAAAAATTTGGTCAAAAAGCGATAGCTATTACAGACCATGCTGATGTTCAAGCCTTTCCTGAAGCATATAATGCTGGTAAACAGAATGGCATCAAAATTATTTACGGCTTAGAAGCAAATATGATTGACGATCATGCATTACTAGTTCTTAATCCGGCATCAATGACATGTAAAGATCGTGAATTTGTTATTTTTGACGTTGAAACTACAGGTTTGTCGTCCGTTTACGACACCATTATTGAAATCGGTGCTGTAAAGATGAAAAATGGGGAAGTGCTGGAGAGGTTTGATAAATTTATCAATCCCCATCATCCATTAAGTGAACAGACCATTAATTTAACTTCAATTACTGACGAAATGGTAGGGGCAGCTGATGATGAGGCTGTAGTTATCAAGCAATTTCAGGATTTTTATGGCGACCGTCCACTTTGTGGTCATAATGTTCAATTTGATGTTGGTTTTGTCAACGCAGCTTTAAAACGAGCTAACTTAGAAGAAATTACTCAGCCGGTAGTTGATACGCTAGAAGTATCACGGTTGCTTCACCCAGAACAAACTAGACATACCTTAGATTCTCTAGCTAAAAAATATAATGTTGTTCTTGAGCATCACCATAGGGCTAACCAAGATGCTGAAGCTACGGGCTACTTAATGTTTAAGCTCTTGGATGCCTTTACTAAAAAGTATCACGAAGATAATTTAGGTAAAATGAACGATTATGCTGCTCAAGGTCAAGTGTTTAAGAGAGCAAGACCGCAACATATGACTATCTTAGCTAAAAATCAAGCTGGACTTAAAAACATGTATCGTTTAGTTTCTATTGCCAATACCAAAGATTTTTATAGGATTCCCCGCACTCCTAAATCTGATTTGGTTAAGAACCATGAGGGACTGCTATATGGCTCGGGCTGCTCCGAAGGCGATGTTTTTGTTGCAATGATGCAAAAGGGCTATGACGAAGCGCGTAAGAAAGCTCGCTTTTACGACTATCTCGAAATTCAACCACCAGCAAATTACTCGATTATGATCGAAGATCATCTGATAGCTGATGAAGCGGAACTTGAAGAAATTCTGACAAATATTTATAAATTGGGTAAGGAACTTGATAAACCAGTAGTTGCTACTGGTGATGCACATTATATTGAAAAACATGATGCAATTTATCGGACGATTCTAATTTCGGCTCAGCGTAGTAATCCTGACAGGAACAAAAAACAACCTGATATGCATTTTTACACTACTCAGGAAATGCTGGATGCTTTTAGTTTTTTAGGAGAAGATGCAGCTAAAGAAATAGTGATTACTAATCCAAACAAGATCGCGGAATCAACTGAGGAAATTTCACCTATTAAAGATGGACTTTACCCACCTCACATTGATAATGCTGATGAAGAAATGAAGCGTTTGACTTATGACAAAGCACATGAATTATATGGGGATCCATTGCCGAAGATTGTTCAAGATAGACTTGATATGGAACTCAATTCAATCATTTCTAACGGTTATGCGGTTATTTATTTGATTTCACAAAGACTAGTGGCTAAGTCGAATAAGGATGGCTATTTAGTTGGGTCTCGTGGTTCTGTTGGCTCTAGTTTAGTTGCGACAATGTCTGGTATCACTGAGGTCAACCCATTACCACCACATTATCGTTGTCCAAAATGCCAGTATTCCCAATTCTTTGAAAACGGTGAATATGGCTCTGGATATGACTTGCCTGATAAAAAATGTCCCAAATGTGGAGCAGAGTTGGTTAAGGATGGACAAGATATACCATTTGCAACGTTTTTGGGATTTCACGGTGACAAGGTTCCTGATATTGATTTGAATTTCTCGGGTGACTATCAGCCAGTAGCTCATAACTTTATTCGGGTAATGTTTGGTCCCGATAATTCTTATCGAGCAGGTACAATTGCCACTGTTGCTGATAAGACAGCTTACGGTTATGCTAAACACTATGATGAAGAAAAAGAATTGAATCTGCGTGGTGCTGAACTTGATCGTTTAGCAGCTGGTGTCAGTGGGGTCAAACGAACTACCGGGCAGCATCCAGCAGGCATAGTTGTCGTTCCTGATGATATGGATATATATGACTTCACGCCGGTACAATATCCTGCAGATGATGTAAATGCTGCATGGTTGACAACCCATTTTGATTTTCATTCTATTCATGATAACATCTTAAAATTTGATATTTTAGGTCATGATGATCCAACAATGATCAGAATGTTGCAAGATCTTTCCGGAGTTGATCCTTTAACAATTCCACCCGATGATCCAGGAGTAATGTCGCTTTTTTCTAGTCCTAAAATTTTAGGTGTAACACCCGAGCAAATTCAATCAGAAACTGGTACTTTAGGCGTACCCGAATTTGGTACAAAATTTGTCCGAGGGATGTTAGAGGAAACAAAGCCGACTACATTCTCCGAGTTACTGCAAATTTCTGGACTATCTCACGGTACTGATGTCTGGTTAGGAAACGCAGAAGAGCTTGTTAACAATGGAACTTGCAAACTGAAAGATGTTATTGGTTGTAGAGACAACATCATGATGGACTTGATTCACTGGGGAGTTAAACCTGAAGTAGCCTTTTCAACTATGGAATCAGTTCGTCATGGTCGGGGAATAAGTGATGATGATATGGCAGTTTTACAGAAAAACGATAAAATTCCTGACTGGTACATTCCGTCTTGTCTCAAAATCAAGTATATGTTTCCGAAAGCTCATGCGACGGCTTATATATTAATGGCTTTAAGAATTGCCTGGTTCAAAGTTTACTATCCTGAAATTTACTACACTGCCTATTTCTCAGTACGTGCTGATTTATTTGATTTAGTAGCTATGAGTCATGGTAAAAACACGGTAAAAAAGGCAATGTCTGATATTCAAAATCAAGGTAATGACGCATCCGCCAAGGATAAGAGTCTTCTGACAGTGTTAGAAATTGCTAATGAATGTTTAGAGCGTGGAATAAAAATTAAAATGGTGGATATTAACCAGTCAGAAGCCACTAATTTTAAAATTATTGACCAGCATACGATTCTAGCGCCATTTAACGCTGTTCCCGGGCTGGGAAATAATGCTGCCAAACAAATTGTTGCTGCCAGAACTGAGCAGAAGTTTTTGTCAAAAGAAGACTTGGCAAACCGTGGAAAAGTATCCCAGTCAATTATGGATTATTTAGAAAATAATGAAGTTCTAACTGGAATGCCGGAGCAGAATCAACTTTCACTCTTTTAAAATTTTGCAGTATTAATATAAATGTGATATACTTGCTAAAGAAGTTCGAATAAATGATTCGGAGTGAGCAGCTTTGCTCACTCTTTTTATTACGGAGGAAAGTACTTGGCGAAAGTTAAAGATTCTGTTCTTAAAGAAATTAAACCGATTATTGCAGAACGCAATGATGAGTTTGTTGATATAGAATACGTTAAAGAGAAGGGTCAAAACTATTTAAGAATATATGTTGATCGAGAAAATGGTATTGATATGGATGAAATTGCAGGGTTAAGTGAATTATTATCTGCAAAGCTTGATCAGATACAACCCGATCCGTTCCCTGATCCTTATGTTTTGGAGGTTTCTTCTCCTGGTATCGAGAGGCCAATCAAAAATGAGACTGATTGGCAAAAAGCTTTAAATGAATATGTGCATGTAAAGTTATACCAGAAAGTTGAAGGTGGCAAAGAATATGAGGGGACTTTAAAATCTTATAATGATAGCGAAATCGAACTTGAAATAAAGGTAAAAACTAAAAAGAAAGTTTTATCACTTCCCCGTAAAACAATTGCAAGCATTCGTTTCGCAATTGAGTTTTAGAAAGGTTGATTAAAATTTATGTCTAAGGAAATGCTTGAAGCCTTCGCTACTCTAGAAAAAACAAAGGGTATAAAACAAGATGTAATTGTTGAAGCGATCAAAGCAGCACTGGTTGCTGCATATAAGAAAAATTATAATCAGGCAACAAATGTCATAGTTGAATTTGATGAACGTAAAGGCGACTTTAAGCTGATGACTGAAAAGACTGTCGTTGAAGAAGTTCATGATGAAAGGTTGGAAATCAGTTTAAAGGATGCTTTAACAATTAATCGGGCATATGAACTTGGTGATAAAATTCGTTTCGAAGTTGCACCTAAAAATTTCGGTAGAATTGCGGCACAAACGGCTAAACAAGTTATTATGCAACATTTGCGTGAGGCAGAGAGAAATCATATTATTGATGAGTATTCTCAGTACGAAGATGAATTAATAACAGGCACTGTTGAAAGACGTGATAATCGTTTCGTTTATGTTAAAATTGGTAATGTTGAAGCAGTTATGCCGCGTAACGATCAGATGCCAGGTGAAAGCTATAATCCACAGGATCAAATTCGAGTTTTGGTTACTCATGTTGGTTCAGATTCAAAGGGTGCACAGATTACGGTTTCACGAACTGCCCCTGATATGGTAAAAAGGCTCTTTGAACAGGAAGTACCTGAAATTTATGATGGAACTGTTGAAGTGGTCTCAATTGCTCGTGAAGCAGGAGACAGGACCAAGATTGCTGTAAAATCTAACGATCCTAATATTGATCCAGTAGGTACATGCGTTGGTCAAAGAGGAGCCAGAGTACAAAATGTAGTTAATGAACTTGACGGTGAAAATATTGATGTAGTTAAATACGAAGAAGATCCATCAGACTACATTGCTAATGCTTTGAATCCTGCTGAAGTAATTGCCGTGCAATTTGGAGATGAAGACAATGAAAAAAGTGCTTTAGTAATTGTTCCTGATTACCAGCTGTCACTTGCAATTGGTAAAAAAGGACAGAATGTACGTTTAGCTGCCAGATTGACTGGCTATAAGATAGATATTAGACCGGAATCTGAAGTGGAATTTGTCGATGAAAGCAGTGATCAAGCTGAAAGAGAAAATGAACAAGCTGAAGCTGATGATTCAGTTGAAGATAGTTCAGATTCTGCTGCAAAAATAAATAGTGACTTTGTTGAGGACGATGAATCAGATGCAGAGTCAACAAATTCTGAAGAAACCGAATCTGAAGATGAGCTACAAGATAAAGTTACTGATGGTGAAACAGTAGATTCTACTGAAAATTAAAGCAAGAGGTGAAACTTTTGAAAAAAAGAAAGATTCCAATGCGAAAAGACTTGTTAACTAATACTATGCAGCCTAAAAAAGAATTGGTGCGTATTGTAGTTGACAAAGAAAAGAATATCTCAGTAGATCCTACTGGTAAAAAACCTGGTAGAGGAGCGTATGTTTCGCTTGATCCTAGTCAGATCAAAAATGCTCAAGAGAAAGGTTTAATTGAGCGCAGTTTAGGAACAAAAGTGCCTAAAGAGTTTTACCAGGAACTTTACTCATATGTTGACCATCAAAAGGCGAGAAAAGAATTGTTTGGTGATAAATAGATTTGCAAAATAGACAAAAAGCATTGAACTTGTTGGGACTATGTCAAAAAGCTGGAAAATTAGTTTCAGGATCCGAAATTGTTACTGTGGGCACAAAAGCCAAAAAGGTCAAACTAATTATTTTAGCTCAAGATAGTCATGCAGATACCACTGCAAAAATATCTAAAGTTGGGAAACAAAATGACGTTTTTATTATTAACGAGTTTAATAGTAATGAAATTTCCCAAGCGATAGGAAAAAAGCGAAAGGTTTTAGGAATTACTGATACTGGTTTCTGCAAAGCATTGTTACAAAAAATAGATGAAGGAGTGTGATTTGATGGCTAAAACAAGAATTTATGAATTGGCAAAAGAATTAGGCATCGATAATAAAATTGTGGTCAATAAGGCTAAGGACCTGGGCCTTGATGTTAAAAATCATATGTCATCACTTGAAGATTCACAAGTAAATCAATTAAAAGATAGTTTTCGTAGCTCCGCTCCCGCGCAAAAGCAAGAGAAACCTGCGAAAAAGAGCAGTAAAATCAAAATTTCCGTTACCTCAATTCGCAAAAATGAAAAAAAGCATGAGGAAAATAAGGGTAACAAGAACAACAAAAGAACCAACAATTTTCACAGATCTAACAATAGATCAAGACAGGCTCAAGATCGTAATAAACAAGGTACTAACCCAAGTCAAAAGGCTTCAAAGCCGGTAGCACAGGATTTATTAAAACAGTTGAAACAAAAACAACGTGTGGACGAAAAGAAATTAAACCGTCAAAGTGAAAAAGTACAGAAGTCATATAATGAAGACCAAACTAAGGCTAAAAAATCTTCTGGTGAAGATAACAAAGTTGTTTCTAAATCAGAAAACAAAGTTATCAAAACAGAGTCTACTGCACCTAAAGTAACTGGTCCAAAAATAATTAAGCCTTCACCTGCCAGAATGAAGAATAAACAAAAGGCAAGTCCAGTTAATAAGCCTAAAGCCTTAGATACAAATAGTGCACCTGAACCAGCAAAAGAAGAAAAGCGTCGTGGTAATGGTCACGGCCGTAATTCAGGTAAACCTGGCAGAAAAGGTAAAAATCAAACTTTTGGTGCCAATAATTATTCTAAGCATCAAGAAAAACGCAAACGCAAGAATAAGAAAAAGCAATTTGAACAGGTACCAAAGAAACAGCCAACTCAGAGAAAAGAACGTCCGTTACCAGAAACACTGGTGTACGAAGTTGGTATGAATGCTCAAGATTTGGGTAAATTGTTGCACCGTGAACCAGCTGAAATAGTTAAAAAACTATTTATGTTAGGTGTGATGACTAATCAAAATCAGTCACTTGATAAAGATGCAATAGAATTAGTAGCTGCTGAATATAATATCAATGCCAAAGAAAAAGTTCATGAAGATATATCTGACATTGATACTCTTTATGATAAGAGAATGGCTGCTTCTAAGGAATCTAAGCATCAGACCAAGCGTCCGCCTGTAGTTACGATTATGGGACATGTTGATCATGGTAAGACTACTTTACTTGATCGTTTGCGTCATACTCACGTGTCTGCTCATGAAGCTGGTGGCATTACGCAGAAAATCGGTGCCTATCAGGTAAGAGTTGATAATAAGCCAATCACATTTTTAGATACGCCTGGACATGCAGCATTTTCTAATATGCGTGAACGTGGTGCTGAAATCACCGACATTGTTGTACTGGTTGTAGCTGCAGACGATGGAGTTATGCCACAAACTGTTGAAGCTATTGACCATGCTAAAAGTGCTAAGGTTCCAATTATTGTTGCAATTAACAAGATGGATGTACCAGGTGCAAATCCTGAACATGTTACTGAACAGTTAATGAAATACAATTTGATTCCGGAGAATTATGGTGGTGACACTATTTTTGTAAACATTTCTGCCAAAACTGGTGAAAATGTTGATGAACTTTTACAAATGATTCTCTTACAGGCAGATGTCATGGAATTGCAGGCAGATCCTACGCAAAAGGCTATCGGCACCGTTATTGAAGCTCGGCTTTCCCGTGGACGTGGACCAGTTGCTGACCTTCTAGTTCAACAAGGTACATTAAAAGTTGGTGATCCAATTGTTGTTGGAAATCGCTTTGGTAGGGTTCGTGTTATGACGAATGACCGCGGTCGTCAGGTAGAAAAAGCGACTCCATCTATGCCAGTTGAAATTACTGGACTAAATGATGTGCCTGAATCAGCCGATAAGATAGTTGTCTTTGATGATGAAAAGACAGCAAGAAGCGTTGGTGAGCAAAGAGCACAGCAAGCTTTACAACAGTCTCGTGAAAATGTCCAACATGTTACTCTTGATAACTTATTTGACACGATGAAGAAAGAAAACATGAAAGAAGTAGACGTTGTCTTAAAAGCAGATGTACAAGGTTCAGTAGAAGCTTTACAACAATCGCTTGAAAAGATAGAAGTTGAAGGTGTTCGTGTTAATATTATTCATGCGGGTGTAGGTGCAGTAAATGAATCGGATGTTACATTAGCAGGAGCTTCGAATGCCTTTATTATTGGCTTTAATGTTCGTCCAACCGCTACTGCTAAATCTCAAGCTGAAGCAGATGGAGTAGATATCCGACTGTATAGTATAATTTATAAGGCAATTGATGATGTTAAAGCTGCCATGAAGGGTATGCTTGAACCAACTTATGAAGATAAGGTTGTCGGTAATCTGACTGTACGTGAAACTTGGAAAGTTTCTAAAGTTGGGACGATTGCTGGTGCATTTGTTGATTCCGGATATGTTTCAAAAGATTCTGAAATCAATTTGATTCGTGATGGAGTTGTTATTTATACTGGAAAAGTTGCGTCACTCAAACGGTTCAAAGATGATGCCAAGATTGTTAAGCAAGGATTCGATTGTGGTTTAACTATTGAGGGCTATAATGATATTAAGATTGGTGACGAAATGGAAGCCGTCGAAAAACAGGAAGTTAAGCCTGAATAAGTTAACTGGGAGGAAAGTATGAAACACAGAATAGGTCGTGTTGAAGGAGAAATCCTCCGTGAATTGACGAAAATTTTACGCAAAAATATTCGTGACCCACGAGTTAATGATGTTACAATTACAGCGGTTGAATGTACAAATGATCTCTCTTATGCTACTGTATACTACAGTATTCTTTCTGAAGATTCTAAAAAAGAAGAAGAAGCGGCTGCTGGTTTAAATAAGGCTAAGGGAATGATGAGGCATTTGTTAGGGCAAGTCCTAACTGTTTATAAAGTTCCCGAATTAATTTTTAAACGAGATAATTCAGTTAAATATGGAAGTAAAATTGATCAGTTAATCGCTGAAGTAAAAAAGCAGGATGCAAATCGCAATAATTAAGAAAAGCGCTGTGAAGCGCTTTTTTCATGGTTAAGGTATTAAAAAATGTTAAATGGTATTTTAGTGATAGATAAGGATAAGGGTATGACAAGTGCCGACGTAGTCTATCATTTACGCAAAGTGTTGCATATTAAAAAAATGGGTCATGCTGGTACCCTGGATCCTGATGTTACGGGAGTGCTACCAATTGCAATCGGTCAGGCCACAAAATTGATTGAACTGATGCATGAGGAAAACAAAAAATACATAGGTCAAGGAATTTTAGGCTTTGCCACCGATAGTTACGATATTAGTGGCAAAAAAACAGATTTTAAAAAAATTTCTACCGAAGTTAAAGCAAATCAAATTCAAAAAGCTATGCAAGAGTTTGTGGGCAAGATAGAGCAGGTACCACCTGTTTATTCGGCCGTCCGAGTAAATGGCAAGCACTTGTATGAATATGCAAGAGCAGGTATTAAAGTTGAAAGGCCTAAAAGGCAGGTTGAAATTTTTTCTTATGATCTTACAAATGAACCTGTTTTTGATAAAGAAAATGGTCAAGAGGTTTTTGATTTTGAAATTGAATGCAGCAAAGGGACCTATGTTCGTTCTTTAATAAATGATTTGGGAACAAAACTTGGTGTGCCAGCAGTAATGAAAAATTTGCGTCGCACTTCTAGTTCTGGCTTTGATATAGATCAAGCTGTTAAATTGACTGAAATTACCAAAAATCCTAATTTGGTAACTGCATTGCTTCAACCAATCGATTCTTTCTTTACTAGTTATGTCCATGAGGATATT
The DNA here is from genome assembly GCF_016100975.1 of Lactobacillus sp. W8174. Lineage (GTDB taxonomy): Bacteria > Bacillota > Bacilli > Lactobacillales > Lactobacillaceae > Lactobacillus > Lactobacillus juensis. The sequence continues at coordinate 246,319 of NZ_JACFRN010000001.1, forward strand.
GATACAGATCTGTGGGTCAAAGTTAAAAATGGTGCAACGATTTCTTTGAAAACGAATGCAAAAAAGGTGGCATTACGGTACAATAATAGCGTTAAGGCAATTTATCAGAAAGATGGTACCATGTATCGCCCTTATTTAATGCTTTTACAAAATGAATAAGTGAATGAAGGTCTTATTGTGGAAATTATCCATTTAACTTACCCGTTTAAGGAAAATATTATTCCTCAAAAAATAATTCTTGTTTTAGGGTTTTTTGATGGCGTTCATCGTGGTCATCAAGAATTAATCAAAATCGCAAAAGAAAAAGCAATTCAAAAGAATTTACCATTAGTAGTAATGACATTTGATCGGCATCCTAAAGAAATTTATCAAAATAAAGAAGTTAGTTATATTGATACACTAGCTGAAAAAGCTTATAAAATGCAGAAACTAAAAGTTGATTTTTTGCTCGTGATGCATTTCAATGATGCATTTAGCAAACTGACTGCACAGGAATTTGTTGATAAGATTATTGTCAAATTAAATGCCGATACAGTTGTAGCTGGTTTTGACTATACTTATGGTCCCAAGCAGATTGCCAATATGAAAAACTTCCCTAAATTTGCCAAAGGAAGATTCAATATTATTGATGTTCCAAAGCAGTCGTATGATGGCCAAAAAATCGGCTCTACCGAAATTAAAAGGGCCATCACCAGTGGGGATATGGAATTGGCTGCAAAGTTATTAGGATTTCCGTATGTTATGTCGGGCTATGTGGGTCACGGTTTACGTAATGGTCATAAGCTTGGTTTTCCCACTGCGAATCTCGTTTGGCCTAAGGACAAAGTTGTTCCTAAAATTGGAGTATACGCTACTAAGACCAAGATTAAAGGTAAGTGGTATGACTCTATGACAAGTGTGGGCTATAACGTCACGATTAATGAAGGTAAAAAACTTTATATTGAATCAAATTTATTTGGATTCGATCAAGAAGCCTATGATGAAGAAATAATAATTAAATGGTATAAGTATACCCGTGGTGAAATTAAATTTGATAACCTGAAGGATCTAAAAAAACAAATGAGCGCTGACGAGTCAGAAATTAAGACTTATTTTGCAAATATTGATTAGTATAATTGATTTTAAAGAGATGAATGTTTTTTGTAAAAAAGTTAGCACTCAACTTGACATTCTGCTAAAAGCTAGTATCATATTAATTGTTAGCACCTAATAGGATTGAGTGCTAAAAGTGAGGGCGATATTTATGTTGACCGAACGTCAAGAATTAATTTTAAAAACTATTATCAATGATTTTACGCAGACACATGATCCTGTTGGCTCTAAGACAGTCATGAATCAGTTGCCTATCAAAGTTTCAAGCGCAACTATTCGTAATGAAATGGCGATTTTAGAAGATAAAGGTTTGATTGAAAAAACTCATTTGTCAAGTGGTCGTGTACCTTCAACTGAAGGGTACCGTTACTATCTTGACAATTTAGTTGAGCCTTTACAAATTTCATCTTCTGTTTACAAGAAAATCATTAATCAGCTTGATCAGCCGTTTCATCAAGTAAATGACATCGTACAAGAAGCGGTTAAAATTTTGTCTGACTTAACAAATTACACTGCATTTGCGGAAGGACCTGAAAATAGTGATTTAACTATTACAGGTTTTCGGATTGTGCCTTTATTTAGCAGACAAATTATGGCTATTCTAGGTACTAGTGATGGTGATGTTCATGACCAGGTTTATAGCTTACCAAACAATATTCATGGTGATGACATTGAGCGTGCCGTACGTATGATTAACGATGAACTGGTTGGAAAAACCTTAGATCAAGTTACACCAGGTTTTCTCAAGAAGACCTTAGGAAAAAAACTAAAAGCTGCTCATGTTTCTGAATTAATAGATTTAGTTGAAGATGTGATTAGTGATGCTGCCAGCGAGCAAATGTATGTCGATGGTCAGATTAATTTACTCAATAATATTTCTTTAAGCGATGTTTCTAATTTGCGTTCATTATATGAAATGATTGAGCATAATGATTTGATATCCAGTCTTTTGGATCGCGAGCAAAATTCTAAAAGTGACCGTTATCCTGTTCGGGTTAGCTTAGGATCTGAATTGTCCAATGATCTGTTAAAGGATTATAGTCTGCTTACGGCAGAGTACAGTGTTGGTACCCATGGGAAAGGTATAATTGCTCTACTTGGCCCTGATAATATGCCGTATTCTCAAGTTATAGGATTACTTGAATATTTTAGAAACGAGCTATCTAAAAAGCTGCTTGATTATTATGGTAGATTCAAATAAAGGAGGTTAGCCGTGAGTAAAGAAGAAAATAATAGTAAAAACTCAAAAAAAGAGCAAAAGGAAGCGGCTGCATCAAAAGAAACTAAAAAGGATTCTCAAACTAAGGCTAACGAAAAAAAGAAACCTGAATCTTTAGAAAGTAAATTACAGCATAATTTGACTCAGTTGCAAAAAGAAAAAGACGATTTGGAAGATAAGTACTTGCGCAGTCAAGCAGAAATGCAAAATATGCAAAATCGTTATAATAATGAAAGAGCGCAGCTTATTAAATATGAATCACAATCCTTAGCCAAAGATGTTTTACCAGCGATGGATAATTTAGAAAGAGCTTTGGCAACAAAGGTTGATGATGAAGCTTCAAAGCAGCTTAAAAAGGGAGTGCAAATGACACTTGATTCTCTGGTTAAAGCCATGAAAGATCACGGAATTAGTGAAATCACTGCTGAAGGTGTGAAGTTTGATCCCAATTTGCACCAAGCTGTCCAGACAGTTGAAGCTGAAAATGAGGATCAAAAAGATCATGTTGTGCGTGTTTTGCAAAAAGGATACTTATACAAAGATCGTACTTTAAGACCAGCAATGGTTGTTGTAGCACAATAATTGAAAGGAAGCATATCAATGTCAAAAGTTATCGGAATTGACCTCGGAACTACCAACTCAGCGGTTGCTGTTCTTGAGGGTAAGGAACCAAAAATTATTACTAACCCTGAAGGAAATCGGACAACTCCTTCAGTAGTAGCTTTCAAGGATGGAGAAATTCAAGTCGGTGAAGTTGCTAAGAGACAAGCTATTACTAACCCAAATACTATTTCTTCAATTAAGCGTCACATGGGTGAAGCTGATTATAAGGTCAAGATTGGTGATAAAGCATACACACCGCAAGAAATTTCTGCTATGATTTTGCAATATATCAAGAAATTCTCTGAAGATTATCTTGGTGAGAAGGTTACCGAAGCAGTTATTACCGTTCCGGCATACTTTAATGATGCTCAACGTCAAGCTACTAAGGATGCCGGTAAAATTGCGGGCTTAGACGTTAAGAGAATAATTAACGAACCTACTGCATCTTCACTTGCGTATGGCCTTGACAAAGATGCTGAAGACGAAAAAGTTTTAGTTTACGACCTTGGTGGTGGTACTTTTGATGTTTCCGTTTTGCAATTAGGTGACGGAGTCTTCCAAGTACTTTCAACTAATGGTGATACTCACCTTGGTGGTGATGACTTCGATAACAAGATTATTGATTGGTTGATTAAGAACTTTAAAGATGAAAATGGTGTTGACCTTTCTAAAGATAAAATGGCTTTGCAAAGGTTAAAGGATGCTGCTGAAAAGGCTAAGAAAGATCTTTCTGGTGTGTCTTCAACTCACATTTCATTACCATTTATCTCGGCTGGTGAATCTGGTCCATTACATTTGGAAGCTGATTTAACTAGAGCAAAATTTGACGAATTGACTGCTGATTTAGTTGAAAAGACTAAAATTCCATTTGATAATGCTTTGAAAGATGCTGAATTAACAGTTAATGATATTGACAAGGTTATTTTAAACGGTGGTTCAACTCGTATTCCTGCTGTTCAAGATGCAGTTAAGAAGTGGGCAGGAAAAGAGCCTGATCACTCAATTAATCCTGACGAAGCTGTTGCGTTAGGTGCCGCAATTCAAGGTGGTGTCATTTCTGGTGACGTTAAGGACGTTGTTTTACTCGATGTTACTCCACTTTCGCTAGGTATTGAAACCATGGGTGGCGTATTCACCAAGTTAATTGAAAAGAATACGACAATTCCAACTTCAAAGAGTCAAATCTTTTCTACTGCTGCCGACAATCAACCTGCTGTTGATGTCCACGTCTTGCAGGGTGAACGCCCAATGGCTGCCGATGATAAGACATTAGGTCGCTTCGAATTAACTGATATTCCTGCAGCTCCTCGTGGTGTGCCACAAATTCAAGTCACTTTTGATATTGACAAAAACGGCATCGTTAATGTTTCTGCTAAGGATATGGGAACTGGTAAAGAACAAAAGATTACCATTAAGAGTTCATCCGGTTTATCCGATGAAGAAATTAAGAAGATGCAAAAAGAAGCTGAAGAACATGCTGAAGAGGATAAGAAGAAGAAAGAAGAAGTTGACCTTCGTAATGAAGTCGATCAATTAATCTTCTCAACAGAAAAGACTTTGAAGGATGTCAAAGGCAAGGTATCAGAAGATGATACTAAGAAAGTTCAAGATGCACTCGATGCTCTGAAGAAGGCTCAAAAGGACAACAACTTGGATGAGATGAAGACCAAGAAGGATGAATTGTCTAAAGTTGCCCAAGACTTAGCAGTCAAATTGTACCAAGCTAATGGCGGGGCTCAAGGTGCACAAGGACAAGCTGGACCTCAGGCAGGACCACAAAATCCTGGTTCCCAAGATGGTAATTCAGGCAGTGGTTCCGCAGGTGAAGGCGAGTTTCATAAGGTAGACCCAGATAAGTAAAGGGTTTATAATTGAATAAATTAGAAAAGAACTGCCAAATAGTAGTTCTTTTCTTTTGTAAAGTTAAGGAGCTTATAGATGGCACAAGAAGATTACTATAGCGTTCTTGGTGTTGATCGCAATGCCAGTGATAAGGAAATTACCTCTGCTTATCGTAAACTTGCCAAAAAATACCACCCTGATTTAAACCATGAACCCGGTGCTGAGGAAAAGTATAAGAAGGTTAATGAAGCTTACGAAGTTTTGCATGACAAGCAAAAGAAAGCACAATATGACCAGTTTGGATCCGCCGGAGTTAATGGTCAAGGTGGCTTTGGCGGTGCAGGTCAAGGATATAGTGATTTTGGTGGCTTTGGTGATTTTGGCGATATTTTCAATGACTTCTTTGGTGGAGATACTGGTGGTAGTCAGCGTCGCGCCAACCCAACTGCGCCAACTCGTGGTGAAGACTTAGACTATACTTTGTCCATTGATTTTATGGATGCTATTACTGGTAAAAAGACTCAAGTTTCATACACACGCAGTGAAACCTGTCCTACATGTAAAGGTAATGGTGCTGAAAAAGGAACGCACCCGCTAACCTGTGATAAATGTCATGGTACTGGTTATATGACTATCACCCAAAAATCTTTGTTGGGAGTTATTCGTCGTCAGACAGTTTGCGACAAATGTCATGGTAAGGGAGTAATCATCGAGCATCCTTGCCAGACATGTCATGGTAAAGGCGTAATTGATAATAAAAATACCATTGAAGTTAATATTCCCGCCGGAATTGATAATGGTCAACAATTACGTTATGAAGGCCAGGGAGAAGCAGGTAAAAATGGTGGCCCTTATGGTGACCTTTATATCAGTTATCGCATCAAACCATCAAAAGATTTCGAGCGTAAAGGAACTACTATTTATACTACTGTTCCAATATCGTTTGCGCAGGCAACTTTAGGCGATGAAATTAATGTTAAAACTGTGCATGGAGAAAAGAAGTTGAAAATTCCTGCTGGTACACAACCTAACAAAGAATTTACCATACACGGTGAAGGTGTGCCGTATTTGCGTGGCAACGGTAATGGCGATCAAATTACCACTGTTCAAGTACAGATTCCAAAATCAATTAATGAAAAACAGAAACAGGCCCTGGTTGATTTCGTTAAAGCCGGTGGTGGTTCAATAACACCACAAGAAAAGGGATTCTTTGAGAGATTAAAGGAAAAGTTGCAATAAAAATATGCTATTATTACTTTAAATGATGGTCTTCAAAGTGGAGAATTATGATGTTGAGTTGCCCAAAAGGTTATAAATACTGGTGTCAAAATGATACTGGTTTGTCAATTAAATCCAGTGCTCCTTGCTGGGCAAAAAAAGAATTCAAAGATTATATGAGACTTTTTAAAGAAAATGGCAAGCTAGATAAAAATGGCATCGCAAGATATTATTAGTATTATTTGAAAGTTTAACTAAAGGACTAATTCTTCAAAATTAGAGGGATTAGTCCTTTAAGTTTGATAAGTAATTTCTTTACCCTAATTAATTTTATAGGTGCTTACGAATTTGTTATAATAATAAAGATAGAGTAAAGGGTGCAAATTATATATGGACATAACAAAATTACAAGATTATCAGAAGCGTATTCGCAATTTTTCTATTGTAGCTCATATTGATCATGGTAAATCGACGATTGCCGATCGAATTTTAGAGTTGACTGATACGGTATCTGAACGCCAATTAAAAAATCAGATGTTAGACGATATGCCGCTGGAACGCCAACGCGGCATCACCATCAAGATGAACTCAGTAGAAATTAAATATCATGCGCAAGATGGCGAAGACTACATTTTTCATCTAATTGATACACCAGGACACGTAGATTTTTCTTATGAGGTTTCCCGTTCCTTAGCGGCTTGTGAAGGTGCACTGTTAGTTGTAGATGCTTCACAGGGTGTACAAGCACAAACTTTGGCCAATACCTATTTAGCAATTGATGATGACTTGGAAATTCTGCCTGTTATAAATAAAATTGATCTGCCTTCAGCTAATCCGGAGCAGGCTAAAGAGGAAATCACAGAAATGTTGGGGTTAGATGCTTCCGACGCTGTTGAAGTTTCCGGTAAAACTGGGCAGGGAATTAAGGAGTTGCTTGAACGCATAGTTAAAGATATACCAGCTCCTAATGGAGATCTCCAAGCACCGTTAAAAGCGTTGATTTTTGATTCAAAATATGATGACTATCGCGGTGTTGTTTTATCTGTGCGGATTGAAGAAGGTACGGTTAAACCCGGCGATAAAATAAAAATCATGAATACCGGTAAGGAATATGAAGTTACTGAAGTTGGGGTTTCCAGTCCACACCCGGTTAAAAAAGATATTCTAATTGCTGGGGATGTTGGTTATTTAACTGCTAACATTAAGTCTGTTCGTGAAACTCGTGTTGGTGATACTATTACTTCGGCTGAGCACCCAACTGCTGAAGCACTTCCCGGTTATCGTCAGATACCACCGATGGTTTATTCAGGTATGTATCCCGTTGATAATTCTAAATACGATGATCTTAAAGAAGCTTTGCAAAAACTGCAGCTAAATGATGCTGCTCTAGAGTTTGAACCCGAAACTTCGACCGCTCTTGGGTTTGGATTTCGTTGCGGTTTTTTAGGCTTGCTTCATATGGATGTGGTCCAAGAAAGACTAGAACAGGAATTTGACCTAGACTTAATCATGACTGCCCCTTCTGTTGATTATCATGCGATTATGAATGACGGTACGACCAAAGTAATTGATAATCCTTCTGATTTACCGTCTGCAGGTGAATATAAGGAAGTGCAGGAACCTTTTGTTAAAGCAGAAGTGATGGTCCCGAATGATTTTGTTGGTCCGGTGATGGAATTGTGTCAACGCAAACGGGGCGAGTTTGTGACTATGGACTATTTAGACAAATATCGAGTTAACGTGATTTACAATATGCCGCTAGCTGAAATTATTTATGATTTTTTTGATGATTTAAAATCTTCCACTAAAGGTTATGCCTCACTTGATTATGAAATAACGGGTTATCGGGCAACTGATTTAGTTAAAATTGATATCCTGTTGAATAAACAAGTGGTCGATGCTCTTAGTTTCATTGCTCACCGTGATGAAGCTCAAAATAGAGCAAGACAAATGACATCAATGCTCAAGAAATTAATTCCCCGGCAGAACTTCGAAGTTGATATTCAAGGGGCAATTGGAGCAAAAATTATTTCTCGTGCCACTGTTAAGCCTTACCGCAAGGATGTTACTTGGAAAATTCATACGGGAGATCCTGATAGAAGGGCAAAACTGCTTGAAAAGCAAAAGCGGGGTAAAAAACGGATGAAAGCAGTAGGTCATGTTGAAATTCCTCAAGATGCTTTTATGGCTGTTTTAAAAATGAATGATGATGACTTAAATTCAAAATAGAAAATAAATATAAAAAGGCTGAATTAAACGTATGATTGAATGGCGTGAGCGTAAAGGTGAAGAATTAGCTCCGGAATTGATTGAAAAGTATCAGCTTAGCCCTATTACGGCTAAGCTGCTTTCTTTGCGCGGAATAAATACTGCAGCAAAAATTGAATTTTGGTTTAATGCCACTGAAGATGATTTAGCAGATCCCTATTTAATGCACGATATGAAAAAAGCTGTTGACAGGATTAACCAGGCAATTGATGCGGGCGAAAAAATTACCATTTATGGTGATTACGATGCTGATGGCATTACTGCCACTACTATTATGGTGGAAACACTGGGCATTTTAGGTGCCGATGTTCATTTTTTCATTCCCGATCGTTTTAAAGATGGCTATGGACCAAATCTAGAGTCTTACGAGAAAATTGTAGCAGATGGGACTAAGCTGATTATTACTGTAGATAATGGTATTACTGGGGTTGACGAGGTAGCTTTTGCCCAAAGTAAAGGTGTAGATACAATAATTACAGATCACCATAAATTTCAAGAGCAAGTTCCTGAAAGCTATGCGTTAGTGCATTGCAACTACCCTGGCCAAAAATATCCGTTTGATGATTATTGTGGTGCTGGAGTGGCCTATACTATTTGCCGAGCTTTAATGCAGGATTCAATGCCAGAATTATTGGAACTGGCAATGATTGGCACAATTGGAGATATGGTCAAGGTGTCAGGAGAAGGTCATATTATTGTTAAACGCGGTTTAAAAATGCTTAATGAGACTGAGCGGCCGGGCTTAAGGGCTCTTATAAAAAATGCCGGTTTACAAATGGGGCACATTGATGAAACTGATGTTGGCTTTAATATTGCACCAAGATTAAATGCTGTGGGCAGACTTGCCAATGCAAGTTTAGACGTTGACTTACTATTATGTGAGACTGACGAGGAAGCTGAAAAAATAGCAGACAAGATTGAAGGTCTAAACGATGAACGTAAAAATTTAACTGCTGAAGTTTATCAATCTTGTATTAATCAAATTAAAAATAATGGTTGGCAAAGAGATAAAACTTTAGTTTTATATAATCCCAAGTTCAATGAAGGGGTTTTGGGCTTGGTTGCAAATAAATTAGTTGAGAAAACTCATAAGCCAACCATAGTCCTGACAAAGAATGAAGATGGAATTATCAAAGGTTCGGGGAGGTCTGTAGATGGTTTTAATCTTTTTAACGCCTTAGAGCCTTTAAAGGATAAACTTTTTCTGAAATTCGGTGGTCACGATTTTGCGTGTGGCTTGTCTATGACCGAAAGCAAAATTTCCTCTTTACGCAAATCATTTGAAGATAGTTTTACGGGTACTTTTAATCAAAATATTCGTTATTATGATTGTGAACTACCTTTTTCTCATCTTGATTTGCAAATTATAGCTGATATCAAACAGGTTGGTCCTTTTGGAACTGATAATGTCAAACCCATTTTTAGCATTACTCATCCGAAAATTAACAGCTGTTTTTACATGGGTAAAGATAAAAATCATATCAAATTAAGCATTAGTAAAGACCATAATAAGGTTGATGTTGTGGGATTTAACAAGAAGTTTCTTACAAAAATTCTTTTGCCATATATAGATCAGCTATTCCTAGAGCTACAGGAAAATTGTTTTCGTAAACAAATAAAATTGCAAGGCATTATAAAGGGGATCATTTTTGCTGCACCAAAATTAGCAGTTCCTGAGCCAGTGGTTGATCTGCGCAATGAAAAATATGTGATGGGTTTTGCAGACAGGTATTTGTTATTTGATAAAAGAAATAAAAACTCTGCTTCTAGTCTATTTGATATTGATCCTGCAAAAATTACATTGGTAAATGATTATGACAATGAAGGGGAAGTAGCAGTTTTTCTTGATGTACCTCACAATCAAAAAGAATTGGATTTTGCGTTGAACAATAGTTACGAACAACTTTATTTACACTTTCTGATGGATCAACTGCCAGTCCAACATTTGCCGCAAAAATCAGATTTTGAAATTTTGTTAAAATATATATACTCTCACCCCGGACTTACACTGCAGGACTATCGCAAAGTAGGTAATTTTATCAAAATAAGTTACGATAGCATTCTCTTTATTTTGCGAGTATTCTTTGAACTTCATTTTATTCAATTAGAAGAAAACAAAATATTTGGCGTCACTAATCCTGTTAAAAATAAATTATCAAATTCAAAATATTATCAAGCTGCTAAGTCTCAAATAGTTTTTGTAAATGAATTGCGGCAAATGCCAAGTCAAAAATTACTAATGTACGTGAATGGGCAATTAAAGCAACATTAATTTTTCTTGCTTTTAATGCTTTTAAGCCCAAAATTTGTTAGAATATAAAGGTCGAATAAGCTTTAGCAAGAAAGTTAAGTTTTGGAGGTTTTTCTTCTTATGGCAAACGATTTTGAGAAACATATTGCAAGTGTAAAGGATTTTCCGAACAAAGGAATAATCTTTCGCGATATTACACCTGTGCTACAAGATGGCAAATTGTTTCAGGCAGCTACGCACAAGTTAGCTGAATACGTTAAAAGTAAAAATGCCGATATAATTGTCGGCCCCGAAGCTCGTGGGTTTATAGTAGGTTGTCCTGTGGCAACAGAATTAGGTATTGGTTTTGTGCCAGCTAGAAAGCCACATAAATTGCCAAGGGAGGTCGAGCGTGCTTCATATGACCTAGAATATGGTTCGAATAGTTTGGAAATTCATAAGGATGCCATTAAACCCGGTCAGCGTGTTGTAGTTTGTGATGATTTACTTGCTACAGCAGGAACTTTAAGGGCGTGCAAGCAATTAATTGAAAATCTAGGTGGAAAATTAGTAGGTTCTTGTTTTTATATTGAACTACCAGATCTAAAGGGAAAAGAGAAATTACCAGGACTTGATGTCTATTCTTTAGTTAAATATCATGGTGCCTAATTTTTATTGATTAGATTTTTAAGCATCAAATTTTAAAAAAATAATAAATGTGCATGAAGTGCTCTTTAATAGTTAGATTTTTGTAATCTGCTGTTAAGAGCATTTTTTCATGATTAAATATGTTTCAGCTAATAAAAACAGCAAATGCTGTAAAGTAAAAAATCTTAAAATTTCATCTAAATAAAAGCGCTTTCTGAAATTTGAAAAAACTTTAATTTTTGAGTCCAAATTTTTTACAAGCTCAGGTCAGGTATATATAATGATACAGTATTTTAAAAAAAGGAGAATAGAATAATTTGCAATTAAGAAAAGCAACAATGGCCGATTTTGACCAAATTATCGCTATTTTAAAAGATGGAGCAAATCAGTTGGCCGAGCATGGTGTCAATCAATGGCAAGGAGACTATCCTTCTAAAGGTCAAATTAAAGAAGATATTGAAAATGGCTGGGCTTTTTTAGCTGTTTCCGAGGATAAAGAAACTGTTGGTGCAATTGCCATAGTGGATGGCCCTGACCATGTATATGATCATTTGGACGGCAAGTGGCTGTGTAATACAGACAAATATGTTGTTATTCATCGTGTAGCGATTCATTCTCAGCATTCTGGTAAAGGTTATGCTACCAAGCTTCTACAGGCTGTTATTAATGATATAAAAACTAACCGTGACGATATTGATTCAATTCGAATTGATACTCATGAAGATAATAAAGCAATGCAGCATTTGATTGCAAAAATGGGTTTTACAAAAGTTGGCCTTTTACATGGTGTTTATCGTCCAAATGAAACGTCATATGTATATGAATTAAAAAAATAAAGTTAAAAGATAATTGTTATTTAAATCTAAAAAAATATTGATTTAAAAGTAAAAAAGTTGTACAAAATTGTTTACTTTGGTTATTTTATGTATTAATATAAACATAACGAATGTAATTTAAAGCATTTGTTATAAACGTATAACCAGTGAAAGGGGGGATTCAAGGGTCAATTAGCAAAATAATTATCTATCTTTGTTATTGGCTCGCCTCTAATCAAAAAATTAACTTTCCTGATTAATTTAACTATTTTTTCCTATTCTAAATTATTATACCAAATAGCATATACAAAACCTTTTTACCGGTGTGATGGAAAATTCAGGAACTCATCGGTAAACCTTAAAAAACCTGATTACGGAAATTTTCCGCAATCAGGTTTTTCTTTATTTAAATTTAAAATTAACGATTCTTCATTATTGGTTGATAGAATAAATCAATAACAATTGCGGCTATCAAGGCAATGGCAAAGGTAAGTAATATATTTGTCCAGCTTATTTTTGTCATAGCTATACCAAATAATGCCAAGATGACAGTTAGAAGGACGTCTCCTAATTGCGTCAAACCAACTGCTTTAGAAGGATAATCCTGCCAAAAGTATTTCTTAGTTCTTGTAATTAAGACGATAAACATTGCACTCAAAACCAGGTAAACATAAACCATCGTTGATACAGTACCATGACTATAGCCGTGCATATTAAGATAGGCAATAGCAGCAATCCCAATAGCAGTCCAACCGAAAGCTAATGAAAAAGCAATTTTAGCTAATTTAGCCATATTCCAGTTCTCTGGTTTATAGGTGATGTGCGTTCTATCAGTACCAATCATCATTGTTACCATATTATTCATAATTGTGTAAATGACCATAGCGTTTAAGGCCATTGGAATGTAGTTAAAGAAAAGGTAGCCAAATGTTAAGAGCATTGTTAATTGTGCAGTTCTGGCTAACTTTGTTAAGGACCAGGTAGTCATTCTTTGGTACACTCTGTGTCCAGCGTCAAGTATTTTTACTATTGAAGATAAACCGTCATTTAAAAGTACCATTTTACCAGATCGTTTGGCTACATCAGCTGCATTAGAGACCGCTATACCAACTTCAGCTTGCTTTAGAGCAGGAGAATCATTCACGCCATCTCCTGTCATACCTACTATATAACCTTTCTTCTGGAAGAATTTAACCATGCGCAATTTATCTTCTGGTAAAACGTCTGCAATACCGGCCAGTTTGCTGGTATCTGTTTGGTCAGTAAAATCACGAATAGAAATTACCTCCCCTTGCAAGTCAACCTGCTTTGCCACTGCAATAGCAGTTTTCTGATTATCTCCAGTCAGCATAATCGGCTTTACTCCCCGTTTTCTGAGCTCTTCGAGGGCAGCTTTGGAATCAGATCGCACCATATCTTGCAAAATGAAAACACCAGCCAGCTTATCATCAATTAACAAGGCTACCGAACGTCCAGCGCTGAAATCTATTTCTTTTGCCTTTTCGTTAGCATCTTGATCAATTAACGAAAGTTGTTTAAATGAACCTAGTTTAATATTATGGCCATCACAGATTGCCATAGAATAGCCGGTGCTTGAAGTAAAAGGCGTAAATTTAGAAGCTGACTTGATGCTTAATCCTTGTTTTTTAACATATTCATCAATTGCAGTATCAATAAGTTTTTTGTTTCTCTGATCCGTAGCGGCTGATGCTAATTGCAGAACATCATTATTATTCATTGAACTGAAATTGGTCCACTGACCGACTGCCGTTTTATTTTCCGTAATTGTTCCTGTCTTGTCTAACAGGATCAAATTAAGGTTTGCTGCATCTTGAATACCGGTTAAATCAGAAGTTAATACACCTTCTTTACTTAAACGAGTTGCTTCAAAGGAGTTAGAAAGTGCAAATGTAGAAGGCATAGCAACTGGTATTGAAGCTATAAACATCATTGCTAAAAATGGCAGCATGTTAATAAGATTATTCAAGTCACCGCCCTTAAAGAAAGAAGCAATGACAATTACTAAGGTTAAAATTCCGTCAAGAATGCATAGATAATAAATAATTTTAGTTAGCAGTTGCTGCAAGTGACCAGGAGCTGCAGAATTATTAATTAGATTAATTGTCTTACCGGAACGTGAATCTGCACCTGTGGCAGTAACGACGGCCAAACCATTTCCTTCAGTTACAGTAGTACCGGCAAAGGCTGTATCTTGTGGATTTTTTCGCACAGTTCTTGCTTCACCTGTAATTGAACTCTCGTCCGTAGAAATTTGTCCATCGATCAGCTTCACATCAGCAGCCAAGACGTCACCAGCTTGCATACTGATTAAGTCACCCGGGACTAAATATTTTGAATCAAAATTTTGCCACTGCCCATCTCGTTGAACAGAAATGGTAGGAGTCAATTTGTGTGAAATATTATTTAGAACACGTCTTGACTGCTTTTTCTTAGAGGCACCATTCCAGGCGGCAAAAAGGAGCATCAAAAGCACAAATAATGATTGTATCCATTTTCCTAGCACACACTCTAAAAGTAGAGCAGCTTCAAGAATCCACGCTGATAAATTCCACAACTTGGATAGAAACTCTTTAAAAAAGTTGAATTGAGGCTCAGGCACCTCATTTAATCCTTTTTTCTGCAAAAGTTTATCTGCTTCGGCTTGAGTTAAGCCTTCAATTTTTTCAGACATAATTTTACTTCCTTAGTTATTAATACTTTATTTAAAGTAGCATAAAAAACTTACTTTTGCTAGCAAATTAAGATTATCATTGACAAGATTACTTTAATTTATTATTTAAAATAATCATAAAAAAGTGTAAAATAGGTATAGTAGTGTATTAGTACACTTGAATTTAAATATGTTTCCTAAAAGGAATTTCAAAAGAAAGTCTATTCCTAAAAGTTAGATAAAGGAGATATCATGTTCGAAAAATTTTTGGTTCCAGTTTATGTCTTTTTTCTGATTATAACTAACCAAATTCCATTGGATCACAATTCTTGGATTGATAGAGCTAATCCTGCTATTCCAGAAGTAACTAGTTATGCTAAAGTCAAAAAAAATACGCAAAATTATCTAAACGTTCAGGCCTATAATCCTGAAACTGGTAAAAAATTACCATATAAAATTGAAAGAGTAGGTGGTTTTGATCCAAGTAGACAATATATTAAGATCGACCACAAGGGACAGTACGTGAGAAAAATTGTCTATATCTCCGAAAGTACTTACTTAAAAGCAATTAGTCAAAAAGACGACTAGCCATAAAAATGGCACAAAAAAAGCCTGCATTATTGCAGGCTTTTTGAGTTTAAAAACTAATCTTTGTCAACACTGTCTGGAAAAGTAGCTAGACGCTCGCCTTCACCAAGATCTTCTTCAATTTCGAGCAAACGGTTGTATTTTTCAACACGTTCTGAACGAGCAGGCGCACCAGTCTTAAGCTGACCACCGTTAACAGCAACGGCAAAGTCAGCGATGAATGTGTCACCAGTTTCACCGGAACGGTGAGAAATCATAGTGTTGTAACCGTTCTTACGTGAAAGACGGATAGTTTCCAAAGTTTCAGTAACAGTACCGATTTGGTTTAACTTGATTAATGAAGCGTTACCGGCACCTTCCTTGATAGCTTTAGTCAAAAGCTTAGGATTAGTACAAATGAAGTCATCCAAAACAATTTGAATTCTGTCCTTGTGGCTTTGAGTAAACTTAATCATGCCGTCAACATCGTTTTCATCATATGGGTCTTCAATTGAAATTAATTCTGGGAATTCGTCAAGTAACTTGTCGTAGTATTGAGCTAATTCTTCGTCATCAAAGACTTTACCTTCAAAGTGATACTTGCCATCTTCTTTGTTGTAGAAGTATGAAGCAGCACAGTCACAGGCAATAGCAATGTCTTCGCCTGGCTTGTAACCAGCCTTAACGATAGCGTCATGTAAAGCTTGCAAAGCTTCTTCAGAGTTCTTCATGTTAGGAGCGAAACCACCTTCGTCGCCGAGGCCAGTTTCGTAACCCATGTCTTCAAGAACTTTCTTCAAAGTATGGTAAGTGTTAACGATCTTTTCAAAACCATCACGGAAAGAAGTCTTCTTAACTGGGGTAATCATGAATTCTTGAACGTCGATACCATTGTCAGCGTGCTCACCACCGTTAATAACGTTATGGAAAGTTTGTGGCATTTCAAGATCGGTGCCGCCAAGGTATCTGTATAAAGGTTGGTGGCTGTCTTTTGCTGCAGCAGCTGCAGTAGCCATTGATACGCCTAAAATAGCGTTGGCACCAAGTTCAGCCTTGTTAGGGGTGCCATCTAAGTCGATCATTACACGGTCAATGTTTGGTTGATCATGTGGATCCAAGCCTTTTAATGCCTTAGCAATTTTAGTATTGACGTTTTCAACGGCTTTGGAAACACCTTTACCGCCTACACGACTGCCGCCATCACGTAATTCAACTGCTTCGTTTTCACCAGTTGAAGCACCTGATGGAACTTCAGCTTTACCAACAACACCGTTTGATAAGGTTACAAAAGCCTCAACAGTTGGGTTACCACGTGAATCATAGATTTCCAGTGCATGAACATTTTCAATGACTGATTTTAACATCTAAAAACCTCCTAAATAATAAATGCTGTACTAATTTTTATAAGTACATACATTAGTGGAGCAACTGCTCCATATCTACATCACAAATTTTAGCCTAAGTTTGTGATTATGTAAACATTTGTAACCGATTTCTAATGTTAAAAAATATTAAAAAATTTTTTATCGCTTTTTTTTGGTATTTGATTTATTATTTAGCTATATATTTTTTTAGATATATAGTTTATTTATATAAGGATACACAAATATGGATAAAGTAAAGTTAATAATAGACTCTGGCTCAAATGACAGAGCAAATGAAAATCTGACTGTAGTGCCATTAACAATGACAATTGCAGGAAAAGATTTTGTTGATGACGAAAATCTTGATATCGATGAGTTCATCAGCAGTATGGAGAAAAATACGGAGGAAGGAAAAACTTCCTGTCCCAGCATTAATGAATGGCTAGAAGCTTTAAAAGGAACTAAATTTGCAATAATGATAACAATTACTAGTGGCCTTAGTGGCAGTTTTTCATCTGCTTTTCAAGCTAAACAAATATATGAAAAAGATCACCCTGATAGCCATGTAATTGTGATTGATTCAAGGACTGCTGGCCCAGAAATTTCAGTTATTTTACAAAAAATTCGTAAATTGGCTAATAGCAAAATTCGTTTTGTAGATTTGGAACAAAAAATATCCGATTATAAGACACACACACATTTGTTATTCGTATTAAAATCACTGCATAATTTAGCACTCAATGGGCGAGTTAATATGGCTGTGGCTAAAGTCGCTAAAGTTTTAAATATTGATGTGGTTGGTACTGCTAGTGAGGAGGGTAAGCTAGAGCCTTTGGCAAAAGTACGAGGAATAAAGCGTGCTTTTAAAGAAGTCCTGAAATTAATGAGTGAAATGAAATACAAAGGTGGTAATTTAATTATTGATCATTGTAAAAATGAAAAAGATGCTGAAAGTTTAAAAGCAAAAATTTTAGCACTTTATCCAGAAGCAGAGATCAAAATTCGCTCAATGAGGGGACTTTGCACGTTTTATGCCGAAGAAGGCAGTTTGATGGTTGGTTTTGACGATTTGTAATTTATTTGCAAATAAAAAATTCCTTTTTTACACTTGTTCTCTATATAACAGAATATAAAAAAAGGTGATTTAGCCCTAACTTAATAAAGTTAGGACTATTTTTTATTTATTAATGTAAGCGCTTTATTATAAAAGATTGTGAAGTTAAATTCATCTTCAAAAGCGCTTAACATAGTGCTATAATGAAATTAGATAGCGCTTACATCACAAACTCATATAGTGTTGTCTAATAAGTTTTATCAAGTTCTATGTTAGAAAGTGAGAGAAATCAATCTGGTTTTTGCTAAATTGATTTCGTCGGAGGAATAAAAATGGATATACTTAAAACAGTCCTTGCGATCATCCCTATCGTTTGGCTGATACTTTCCTTGGGTGTTTTTCGCATTCGAGGAGATTTGTCGTGCTTAATCGGCTTTGCTTTATCAATAATTCTCAGTATTGTCGGTTTCCACTTTTCGTTTTCAAACAGTATTACCGCTGGAATTGACGGCATAATTATGGCTTTATGGCCAATAATTTATGTTATTATTTCCGCTCTGTTTATCTACAATATCAGTAGAAAATCAGGAGGAATGGATACAATAATGTCTATGTTAACTTCAATTACTAAGGATATGAGATTCTTAGTATTAATCTTAGCATGGGGATTAGGCGGATTCTTGGAAGCCATTGCCGGTTTCGGTACTGCGGTAGCGATTCCTGCAAGTATCTTAATTATGTTGGGCATGAGTCCTATTAAAGCAGCTGTGGTTTGTTTGGTAGCAAACACTGCTCCTACTGCTTTTGGTGCCGTTGGTTTGCCAGTAACAACTCTGGCTAAAGTAACAGGTTTGGGAGTTACTGAATTAGGTTATTTAATTGCTATACAATTATTTGTTTTAATGATGATAGTTCCATTCGTTTTGGTCATGATGACTGAAGGTAAGGGACTTAAGTCATTTAAAGGAAAAGGTGTTTTGGTTTGCACCCTGGTAGCTGGTTTAACATTTGCAGTTCCAGAAATTTTCATTACTAAATATTTAGGTCCTGAACTACCATCAATTGTAGGTTCAATAGTTTGTCTGCTATGTTTAGTAGTTATTATTAAGAAATACAGCAGCAAAGATGAAACTGAATCTGCTGGTACTGAAAAAGACGATAAGGCTCCTATTTCCACTGCTGATAAAATTAAGGCTTGGGTACCATTTATTTTGGTATTTTGCTTTATCATTTTCACTTCATCAATGTTCCCAGCAATTCATAATGCACTTGCAAGCGTTAAAACCAGTTTCCACTTCTATAATGGTGCAAATGCCAAGCCAGTTGACATTGACTGGTTGTCATCACCGGGTACTTTGATTTTACTGTCAAGTATCATTGGTGGTGCTATCCAAGGTTTGTCATTTAAGGAAATGTTTTCCGTTTTGACAAGTACGATCAAGCAATTAGTTAAAACAATTATCACAGTTTGTTCTATTGTGGGCCTGTCCAAAGTAATGGGTTACAGCGGAATGATTGATGTCATTGCAGTTAGCCTCGTAACTTTAACTGGTGCCTTTTACCCAGTAATTTCACCAATCATTGGTGTTCTAGGTATCTTTATCACTGGTAGTGATACTTCAGCTAATGTTCTCTTTGGTGAATTGCAAGTACAAGCTGCCCACGCACTGAAAGTAAGTCCATACTGGCTAGCAGCTGCTAACATGGTTGGTGCTACCGCTGGTAAGATGCTTTCACCACAGAACATCGCAATTGCTACAGGAGCTACTGGTCTTGAGGGTAAAGAAGGAGTTATTCTTAAGAAAGCTTTGCCGCATTGTGCATGGTACACTGCATTATTGTGTGTGATCGTGTTTGTGTTAGGAAAGATGCTTAGTTTCCTATAATTTAATTGTATAAAATAACTGTTGATAAGCAAAAAACAACCTCAAACCAAAAGTTTGGGGTTGTTTTGTTCTTAAATAACCATTAAAAGTAATTGTTGAGAAATACTAAAACAAAAGACGGCTAGAGAAGTGGCCCCGATAATATCTGATGGAAAGTGAGCCTTAAGACTGATACGAGAAATTACAACCATCAGCCAAATTGCCAGCAAAATCCATAAAAGTCTATTTCCTAATCGTCCTGCAAAAAGTCGCCAAATGATTAAAGCCATAACAGTGCTACCTAAGACATGACCACTTGGAAAACTATAGCCTTCTTCTAAATCTGAATGTAGGATTGGCCGTTTTCTGCGCATCCATTTTTTTAAAAAGATACCAATCAGATCA
Source organism: Lactobacillus sp. W8174 (assembly GCF_016100975.1). GTDB lineage: Bacteria > Bacillota > Bacilli > Lactobacillales > Lactobacillaceae > Lactobacillus > Lactobacillus juensis. The sequence goes on from NZ_JACFRN010000001.1 coordinate 266,180, forward strand.
GTAAAGCCTAAAGTAAATAATGCCCAAAAAGCTAGTAAACTTTCATTATTACTGATTAAAAAACTTGCCAGAAATACATCCAAAACAACTAAAAGTTTGGGATCGTTTATAAATGCAATAATCTGCCAGCCGATTCCATCGCGTCTTCTGATTAATTTATGATGAAGCCAGTGATCAAATAAATTGAAACGTCGTGAATTTCTGACATTAAAGATAAGTAGTATTAGTATTAGAGCAGACAATGTTTCTACCCAAAAGTTAATATTCAAATCGAATCCCTACCTATAATTTGTATTCGATTATATTTTAACAGTAACGAGGCAAAGCGTAGAAATTAAAATCTACTCTTGAGCAAAACTTAAGATTTGTAATTTAAAGGAAATTCAGAATTTGAACTTTACTAAAATTAGTTTTAGCAAGGTAATTACTTTTAAAAAAGCTTGACTTTAATTAAAACCAACTTAAAATTATCATTATCAAGTTAGGGCGTAATTTAGGAGGAAAAAATGAATAATAATCATACTTCTAAGCAAGAGACTGTGGGTGAAGCTATACGTGATATTGCTCACCATGAACATAACTTTGCTTTAGCTGATAATTCTACTAACCATCTTGGTGATCTCGTTATTTATGGCACCCTTTATCTTTTTACACTTTTATTTTCTGATATTTGGTTTGACTGGCTGTTTGTATTGTTGGCTATTGTTGCAATCATTAGCGTAATCCGTTATCAAAACTTCTTGCGACACAAGGTTAATTCCCAAAAAATGACTTCGTTTTTCGTAAATACTAGTTTGATTTCAACTGGTGTGAGGTGTTTTGTAATAGGAAACGCACCATTATTAGCTCTTAGTATGCATACTCAGGGAAAATTTAACTTCTCCATTTCTTTGCTGGTTGGCTTAATTACTGCTTTGATTGGAACAACTTGTCAATATCATTACCTGACTAATCATCAAGTCATTGACAGGCAAAAGGAATCACCAAGCGAGACCTGCAAAAAAGCTTTTGATTTTAGTATTAAAAGTTGCAAAAAGGGTTATGTCAACCAAGGCTTTTTCTTTGATATTGCGTGTGGTTTTGCCCTTTTGGCAAATCATTTTTCTTATGAAGAATTAATCTTAGTTAAATTTGAAGCTTGGCAATTTGTTTTAATTACTATTTTGATAGTAATGGGTACAGTTCTATTTCAAAGGTTTTTACACAATAAAGTTGTTACAAATAATATAAGTAAAGGCTTTAAGTGGGGTACTTTATTAATGACGGCTGCGCGCGGCTATCTGATAAGTATTGCACCATGGGTTGCAGTGTGTCTGTTCACGGGCAATTCAATCAATTGGTTAGCGGCAAACCTGTTAGGTATATTTGTTGCACTTATTGGAACTGGATTGCAATACAAATATTTACATAAAGTCAGAGTCTTTTAAATGCAGAGCTAAGTATGAATATATTTGACCATGAGGACACTGATACAAAGATAAGCCAGTAAAAGTAATTTCTTTTACTAGCTTTTTATATGACATAAAAAAACTCCATAAAGCTTGTTTAAAGCTTGTTTTTGTGCAATGCCTTAAATACTTAGCTTGAACAAAAAGCAAATTAGACAATAGAATAAAATTATTTTCATCAGAGAAAATTATGAAAAAAGAAAAAACAAGGTTTAAAGCTCTAAATGATATTGGGCATTAAATTGCTACATGTGTTAAACCTAATTTTACTTTGAAAATAGGTAATATCTTGCGGTTATCTGCGTTAATGTGCACGGATTTTAATTTAATTTGTTTGGAGGCAAAAATCCACATAAAAATGCAAGACTAATAATTTTTTAACTTGTCTCAATTACTACAATTGTAGGTATTTTTATCTGCCCGAACCACTAAAAAATAATACTGCTTTTAAAGTCACCACGGTAATAGAATGGACGAGCATTATTATGACTATATTGAAAAATTGTTTCTAATATAGTTTTTTGCGTATAATAAATATGATTTTGTTAAAAGGGATGTAGTAAAAATGAAGTGGTTAAAGAAATTAAATAAGCCCATCTGGATGCTTCATGAATTACTTGCTATTTTTATAGCAGTTTTATTATCATTTTTAATTCTGTATAACAAGTTTACTTGCTATCTTACTTCTCAATTTATAATTGCTTTTGGTATAAATACCTGTATTTGCTTTTTAAAATTTAGAAAAAATAAGAGATTAAATCAAACTTTTTTACTCACCATATTTTTTATTTTAAGTTTAACTCTTTGTAGTCTTTTTTATGGGATTATATTTAGTTTACTTTTCTATTATTTTTTTGCAAATTATATAGAAAATATATTTGGCTATCAATTTTTGTTTAGAATATATTTTACTATAAACATCATATTTTCAGGGATTTCTGGTTACGTTTTTTTAATATTAGTAAATTTTATTACAAACATTGGATTATTTACTGGTAAAAAAGATCCTCAAAAAATGATTAATATACTAACCGTGGTTTTTGCAATTATTAGTCCGATAACTGCAAAAATTCTCACATCAAATATGCTTTATGATTTATTAAATAAAAATTTTGCTAAAATACCTGATAATTATGTCTATGACAATATAAATGTCATAGTTTGTATAATTTCAACTTTATCAATACTATATTTTCTTTTGGTTTTGTATTGTATTCTTTTATTAAAGATAGTTAAAAAAAGTTCCATTGATAAAGGTAAAATTTTTGTGGTTTTTATAAGAAGCCTTATAGTTACAATAGTTACACTTATAGGACTTTATACTATTATTCAACCAGATGCTACTCTAAATTCTTATACTTTTGTTATCAAAGATAAATTAATAGGAAATAAATCTACTAATAAAATTACAGTGATTCCTAAAGGAAGTAAAAACAGAAAATCCGTACCAACAAAATACGATGAGGAAAAATTGTCATTTACTGCTGCAGCCGCAAGTGTTTACCCAATTCTTGATACATGGCAATGTGTAAATGATGAAATTAAATTAGAACTAAAGAAGAAAAAACGAAAAAAGAAGAAAAAACGAAAAAAGAAAAAAAAACGAAAAAAGAAAAAAAAACGAAAAAAGAAGCTCGATAGTAAAAATTTAAAAAAATAAAAATTTTTATTTATTATACGTTAAGATTAAATCAATACTAATTTTCCCTTAATAAATTTAACTACATTACTCATGGTAGGACTAACCACATCATTTAATGATTTTTCACAAAAGAGGGTGAAAGAATGGATACTTATTTAACCAAAAAATCTGCAATTAAAGAAGCAATTCCAACAATATTCGGCTATATTGGCATTAGTACGGCTTTTGGAATTATTGGCAAAGCCAGTGGCTTTTCTACTTTGGAAGTTTGCTTGATGTCTATTCTGATTTATGCCGGATCCGTTCAATTAACCACTCTGAATATGCTGGTTGCGGGCAGCCCGATTGCTTCAATTGTTTTAGCCGCTTTCCTGGTCAATTCTCGAGTAATTCTTATGAGCACGACTGTAGCAGGTTACTTAAAACAAGAAAATTTAAAAAGTAATATTTTGATAGGAACTTTTCTCACTGATGAAAGTTTTGCTCTCGGTATGAATAAAATTAATTATACAAATGACAAGTTAAATTTTAACTGGTTTAACACAGTAAATATTGTTTCTTACATAACCTGGCAAGTTGGAACACTTTTGGGAGCAGTATTGGGCAGTTTTATTACTGATCCTAAAAAATTAGGGCTTGACTTTGCTATTGTAGCAATGTTTATCGGTTTGCTTTATTTGCAGGTAATTGGGGACAAAAAACTAAATAAAGTACTCCAAATAATTGTGATATTGATTTCTTTTGCGCTGACATATTTACTGACTATTATTTTACCTGCCAACTTAGTGGTAATAGTTGTAACCTTAATTGGTTGTAGTTTAGGAATGGTAATAAAGCATGTCTTCTTCTGAATACATTTTAACGACAATCATTTTCTGTGGAATCACCACTTTGTTATCTAGAGTGATACCTTTTGTCTTGTTGAAAAAATTCACCTTGCCGCCAAAATTAGTTGAATTTTTGTCTTTTGTGCCTATAGTAATAATGGCTGCTCTTTGGTTTAGTAACTTATTAATAGCAAAACCAGGTCATTTGCCTCAACTTAACATGCAGTATGCTTTGGCTTCACTGCCAACATTTATTTCCGCAATTATTAGTAAGTCACTCTTAATCATTGTGATAGTTGGTATGATTTCACTAGCAGTTCTGCGTTTAATTTAAAAAACGAATGGTACTGTGTAAATTAAATACTAAAGTCGATCACCATGTGAACATTTTTTATATTTTATAAATAGTTTGTAGTTTATTTATAATGTATAGAATAAGAAAAAACATGTAAAAAAGTATTGTGCCATATTGCTCAATGCCTTTTTGTAAAACAAAAAAATATATAAGATTATTTTCATAGTAATGATAAAAGAAGGGTGCAGTTTATTTTTATAAAAATAATAGAAAATGAAATCTAGTAATTAATTTTAAAGTTGGCGAACATTTTAATATGCTATTGACGATTTTTTCGATATTATCATCTTGCTGTGCTTTATATTCATCAAGCATATAGGCATATTCGCAGTTATTGTCATGTTTGAGTTTCCCAAACGTTTTGAAATGACATATAAAGCAATTCGTTTGCTGCTATGATAGAGAATGCAAAAGGGCATAACCCTGTTGTATTTGTATTACTTCTAAGAAATCTAAATTCGAGCAGTGATTTCTTAGAAGTTTTTTATTTTCAAAATATTTAAATCTTATTTTTTACTTAAGCCAATTAATTCTATAGTAGACAATATAACTTCTCCAGCAGTTAAATCAGCCGTTACTTTGCTGACTTGACCTTTTTCAGTATCTTTGCCTAATATTTCGTTTAAATTATCATCAGACCCATCTTCTGATATCAAGTTACCTCTGCCTTTTATTGGCCGTATGACATACCTTCCGGGTTTAATATCAAGTCCTACTAACCATATACCAGCATTTATTTTTGTTTTATATGTATATTTATCTGGTGTTGGCGTGAAGCTTGTAGACTCTATCCAGTCTAACTTGATTTTGTCATTTTTTACTAAGTTGGTAGTAAAAGAAGTTAACTGATCTCCTTTATCATCGTTTCCTAAAATAACGTTAATAGTGAAATCGCTGTTAGATAAATTACCACTGCCCTTGACAGCTTTAATAACGTATCTGCCCGGCTTTATATCTCTACCGACCTTATACTTACCAGCGCCTAAAGTAACTGCTTTAGCTGTGTTCTTCACTGGTATAAATTTGGAAACCTTTTTGGAAGCATAGGCAGAAAGCTTTTTCCTCTTTTTTACAGGAGATGGTTTTATTGGATGAGGTACGGTAGTTTTGTATGTTTCATTATGACTCTGGGCTTTATTTGAAGTTGATACAAAGAAACCACAAATTAAAACTAGTATTAGTCCCCATACCAACCAACGTTTCACTAATGGCTCATTTGATGGATTTTTACTTGGTGTTGGTGCTTCTTTATAATCTTTTCTATTTTTTAATTTTCTTTCACTAATAATCATGTAAATAACAAATATTATTAGTGCAATTACCCATAAAAATTTCATTTGCCTTCTCCCATTATATTTGTATCAGTATATTTATAATTTACCATTTTTATAAATGTCTTAAAAGAATAAATTTACATATGTTTTCAAGTACTATTGAACATCGTATTCTACTGGGATAACTTTACCTAAAATTTTTCCCGGCGTATCTTTTTTTAAAACAATCTAAATCATAGTCATTATTTTCAAAAATTAAGATGACTTTATCTCCAACAAGCTTTACATGTTTTATCGTAGCCTCATTATCTATTAAGATAGCTGTCAAATCAGCATTTTCAACAGTTGGTTTTTTTATAGGCGTTACTAATGAGACATCAGGAATAGTGGCGGCATGAAATTGCCTTTGCAATATAACATAAACAGCTTACAGAGGGCACATAGTCAAAAGCGTATTTTAATAAATCTTCCATTGTTTACTTTGATATCACTGTCCATTAAGTTACATATAACATCAAAACGCTATATAAGAAATTACAGCCTGACAATGTAAGACTGGTTAAAAGTTATGAGGGAGCATAAAATTGCTATCGTCGATAATGAAATAAAGTTAAGTAATACTAATCATATTGAAATACAATAAGCTTTTAAGTTAAACATTGGTTTATTAGGAATAAAAGAGCAGTTTTTATAACTGCTCTTTTATAATGGATTCTGAATTACTATAATTAAATGGTTGGCGAACTTTTGGCGATCAAATAAATTAAAAATATTAATATATCAAGCTTTAAAGCGATATATTTAAGGAGAGTACAGGATTTGAACCTGCGCGCCAAGGAAAAACTTGGTTCGCCGGATTTCGAGTCCGGTGCATTACCACTCTGCCAACTCTCCATAACGAATAACATTATACCTTAACTGAAATTTTTTTCAACTTACCACTTACTCTAAACTGAACAAGTGCGTGTTTGTTGTGTATTTGCTTAATATAATATCGGAAAAAGCAATTAAATCAGTATTCACATTAGACAGCAATATTACTCTTTTAAATCTCCAATTGTCTTGAGGTAGGTTTTAATTTTTTGTTCTACGAACTTGATATTATTGTCAATCTTCTTTTCTTGTTCATTCAAATCATCGAGCTGATTAAACAGTAAAACTAGTCGTTCAGGGATGGTCTGGTCGCCTTTGTAGCGTAATTGGGCATATTTTTGCATTTTTTTGATACTCATGCCAGTCTTTTTTAAGCGAGAAATGAAACTAATCCAGGCAACATCTTTTTCAGTATAGATGCGACGATTATTTTCATCCCGATTTGGGAAAATTAATTTTTGCTTTTCATAATAACGCAGTGTGTCAATTGAAAAGCCACTAAGTTTGGAAAATTGACCAATCGAATATTTCATCGTATTTCCTCCCTACAAATTCCAGCCAAATAAATGATACATTGTCATATTTTACCACTACCAAAAAATTTTAAAATAGTGGTTGACATGGACTACACTCCAGCAATTATTCTGAAAACTGTTGAAAATTAGATTACAGAATAAAAGGAGAAAACTATGACAAACGATGAACGCTATCAAAAAGGATTAGCAAATTTAAAAAAAGTTGACCGGGAAGGTGGCCAATCAGTTATTGATTCACTTGCTGGTTTATCTGAAGATGTAGGGCGCTACATTATTGAATTTGCATTTGGTGATGTATACGATCGTGGTGTTCTTGATCTGAAACAAAGAGAAATGATTACCATTACAACTTTGCTGACACAGGGTGACACAGAACCGCAGTTGAACGTTCATATCAATGGTGCCTTAAACGTGGGTTTAACGCCAGAAGAAATAATTGAGACATTTATTCAAACTATTCCTTATGTGGGTTTTCCGAAAGTGCTAAATGCGATTAATGTTGCTAAGAAAGTTTTCAAGGACCGAGGGATCGATTTCACAAAGACATCTAAAAGTGAATAATGTCATGATTAAACTAGTTGCTTGTAATAGGTAAACTAGTTTTTTAATCTAATATTTTAAACAGGGAGAGGACTTGGTTTTCAATAAACTAAGTCCAGCTTACGAAAATTTAAGTTAAAATTTTTTATTAAAGAAGTGTTATATGAAAAGTTCATTATCTAAACGTGCAGCCGTGACTGACACAATTCCAACTGTTTTCGGGTATTTAGGAATTGCGACAGCTTTTGGTGTAATCGGCCGTGCGACCGGCTTTTCGACCATTACCGTAATTTTAATGTCGATCATAATTTATGCCGGATCAGCAGAATTTACAGCTGTTAGTATGTTGGCAGCAGGTAGTCCGATTATTTCAATTATCTTTGCTACATTTATGGTCAATTCAAGGATGATTTTGATGAGTACGACCGTTGCACCCTATTTCAAAAAAGACAGCTTGGGCAAAGGTGTTTTAATTGGCACTCTTCTAACTGATGAAAGCTTTGCTTTAGCGATGAATAAAATTAATTATACTAAAGGTAAAATGAGTTTTAGCTGGTTCAATACCGAAAATATGATTTCATATAAAACTTGGATATTTGCCACAGCGATTGGCGCCATACTGGGCAACTTTATTAAAGATCCAAAACAATTAGGACTCGATTTTGCAAATGTGGCAATGTTTATTGGTTTGTTATATTTGCAAGTAAATAGTGATAAATCTTTAAATAAGCTGTTACAAGTAATAGTAATTTTGTTGACATTGGTGTTGACTTACATTTTGACAATGATTTTGCCAGCTAGTCTAGTTATTATTGCTGTAACACTTATTGGATGTACATTGGGGATGGTAATAAAAGGTGTCTTCTTCTAATTATATATATTTAACAATTATCGGTTGTGGCGTTGCAACTTGGCTTTCACGGGTTTTGCCCTTTTTTCTATTAAAAAAATTCTCATTACCGCAAATAGTGGTTGATTTTTTATCTTTTGTACCAATTGTTATAATGTCTACTATGTGGTTTACTAACTTATTCGTAGCTCAACCAGGCCAATTACCAAAAGTTGATATTGAATATTTAATCGCGTCAATACCAACTTTGATAGCAGCCATTACCAGCAAGTCACTTTTAGTGATTGTGATAGTTGGAATAGTTTCATTAGCTCTATTAAGGTTCATTTTGTAAAGCTGCTAGTTGATTTACGTTTCTAAAAGTTTATCTTAAGAGAATTGTGAGTTATACTAGTAAAAGTTGTTAATTCATAACTATTAATCAAATTTGTTATTAAAAATAATATAAATATTTTGGTTGGAGTGAAAGACTTTCAAGAATTGTTCTCAGGTTTGGGTTGCCTGAGCAATTTTGAAGGTCTTTTTGCTGTAGAAGGCGGGAATGTAAATGAAATTTTTAGGAATGCTAGTTGTTATCTTAATAGCTACCTTAATTGGCGGACAATTTAGTGCAAGGTTAAAATTACCAGCTGTTGTAGGAGAATTATTAGCTGGGATAATAATTGGCCCGGCTGTTTTTAATCTGGTGCAACCTAGCGGTATCATCAAAGTATTCTCCGATATCGGTGTGATTTTTTTGATGTTTTTAGCCGGTCTTGACAGTGATATTAAAACACTAAAAAGGCTTTTACGTCCTAGTGTACTGGTAGCTGCCTTTGGTATGATAGTACCAATTATTATCGCTTATATGACTGGTATTCTTTTTAAATTTTCACAGGTTGAAAGTTTATTTTTAGGCTTAACTTTTTCAGCTACCTCAGTATCAATTTCTGTTGCTGTTTTGCAGGAGATGGGGCGTCTGGAAGGAAAAGAGGGCATGACAATTTTAGGCGCTGCAGTAGCAGATGACCTGCTTTCAATACTGCTTTTGAGCATTGTTAGTGGACTAACAGGTGTTTCTGAACCCGGATCAAATATGGGAAAAGATCTGGCTTTGAGCTTGCTTATTCAGGCAGCCTTTCTTATTTTATTAGTCCTTCTTAGCGTTTATGTCATACCTCGGTTAATCAACTTAAGTCAGCGTCTGACATTGCCCGTTCCAGAGACCTTAGTAACAATGATAATTGTGGCATTTGCTTCATGGGGAGCTGAAGAAGTGGGACTTAGTAACGTAATTGGAGCCTTCTTTGCCGGATTAGCCCTAAATCGTACTTCAGCACAAAAAACACTCAAAAAGAATTTTACAGTAATCGGCTACAGCAGTTTTATTCCCATCTTTTTTGTCAGCATTGGTTTAGACATGAGCATTAAAGGAATATTGCACGACTTTATTTTATTTATTGTTTTGGTAATTGGCGGTGTTTTTTCAAAATTGGTTGGTGCAGGCTTGGGAGCAAAGATTGCGGGTTTTAGCAATTCAAGTTCTTTGTTAGTCGGGACAGGAATGGTTTCGCGTGGTGAAATGGCACTCGTCGTTGCACAAATAGGTTTAACCAACCATCTACTAGCGCCAGCAGCTTATTCAACAGTCATTGGAGCAATAATTATGACAACCGTAATTTCACCCTTTCTGCTCAAATGGTCAATATTAAAAATGGATAAGATGGATAAGAATGAATAAAGCAAAACAAGATACCTAAGATCAATATAGCGATCTGACCTTCTAGTTAAATTTCTTAAAGTCATTTAGAAGTTATGCTATGATTAAAACCGTGTTTTTTCACTGTTAAAATTAAACAGAAGGTAGGAAGGTCTGATGAAAATAAAGCCGAGTGCTGGGATCTTTAAATTAAGATGGTATATAGAACAGATGCGAGGTTGGAGCTTTAAAACATATTTATTATTAATGTTGGGAATAGGCATTATTGTTGGTACTACTGTAGCAGCACCCGTTACTCAAATTTCCTTGTTAACAATGGTAGCTGCAATTTTGGGTTTTACCTGTACACTTGCCATTACTAATGCCAGACAAATCAATGGTATTTTAGGCTTAATTTCCTCTGCGATTTATATCATAGTTTCCATATACGCCCAAAATTATGCCAATGTTATTTTGCAAGCTATTTATATTTTGCTCTTAGATTTACCTGTATTAATGTTGCCGTCTTGGTCTAAAGATACGGAAAAACATATTCATGGTTTGACACTGATAAAGTGGCTTCTCACCATTATCTTTTTTGTCGTGGTGCTAGTTTTACTTTATCTGCTAGATACTAAACTTTTCACTAGTCCAAGGCCCCTAATTGATGCAACAGCTGGAGCAATTGGAATTACTGGTTCTCTTCTTTGTATGTTACATTTTCGCGAGCAATACTATTTTTGGACTATTCAGGGAATACTTTCAATTATTTTATGGGGAGTTACCGCATTTCAAGGGGATGCTAATCTAACTTTATTTTTAACATATATTTTGTATTTAACTAATGATTTACTAGCATTTACCGATAAGCATATTAGCTGGTTTAACTAACAAAAAAGGAGTCTTTTATGTAAAGTGACCCCCAAATTTAGGACAAATTTGGGAGTTCACATCAATGTAAAAGACTCTTTATTTTGCTAAATGCTTTTTAACAATTCTGCTTAATATCTTGGTTGCACCTTTGCCAGCCTTATCATCATAATAAGATTGATAGCGAGTATCATTATCGTAAGCATTGACTATTCCTAAGTGGATTTTGCTGGAATAATTAGGCATAATAATTCGCAGCCAATTTTGATGCTTTGTAAAGACATCATCACTCAAGTCGGCTTCTTTAGAGGGATCTTTAACAATTGCTTGTAAATCTCGTACTAGATCAGCTTCAGTTTGCTTCATTTTATTATATTTTGTTTCAGTAAATTGACTTTTTTCCGCCATGACTTCCTCCTGTAATTTATTAAGATACTTAAATAACTATAGCAATATTATCTTGAAAAATCATGTCTAAATTTCTTCGTGGGAAAAAGCTGAATTTAAAAAGGCACAATTGGTAAAGTGGGGCAAAAGACAAGAAATCTCATAAATAAAGCGCTATAATTAAGGTAGAGGAGAACTAATGATCACTTTTGTTTGGGCAGAAGATGAAAAACACCAAATTGGTATAGATGGACATTTACCTTGGAAACTGCCTGCCGACTTACATCATTTTAAAAAAATAACATATGGACATCCCATTGTCATGGGGCGAAGAACTTTTATGAGCTTGCCTCATATTCTACCTGGTCGCAAGCATATTGTTTTAACAACTAGTCATGAATTGAAAAATAAATTTCATGCTGATCAAAGAGTTTTAATAATACCTACGATCAGTGAATTACAAAGTTGGATTGATAGACACAAAAATCTGGAAATTTGTGTTATTGGTGGTAACTCGGTTTTTGGTGCTTTGAAAAATCAGGTAGATTGCCTGGAAAAAACTGAAATCAAAGCCACTTTTACAGCTGATGTGACAATGACAAAACTTAATTATAGCGATTTTAAGCTAGTAAAAAGGGAATTCCAGCAGCCTGACAATTTAAATTTGTATTCCTATGAATTTTTAACTTATATGAGGAAGGAGAAGTAACATGAAACAAGTTATTACTTCAACCGTCGTTTTGATAATTTGTATATTAACTTTGATTAGCAGTTTTTTACTTGCAGAAAACTTAAATCATAATTATTGGTGGCAGGTAATTGGTATGGCCATTGTAACTTTTGCTGTGGGACAATATTTTTTAAAAATAATAAAATCATATCAAGCAACTAAAAAATAATTTATTTTTTGGTTGACAGGAAAATTTTTAGATGTTAAATTAATAAACAATTAAATAAATAATACATCTTGAAAAGCAGAGTAGCTATTATTTTTACTAATAAAGAGAGCTGATGTTTGGTGAGAGTCAGTTAGTAAGGTGTAGTGAACATGGGCTTGAAACGATGACTGCTAGTGATATTTAGCTAGTGGCGGAGTTGCATCCGTTAACTTTGCAAGCTATTGTTAGATAGCTGTTGAGGTTTATTACGTGAGTAATAAGCAAATTAAAGGTGGTAACACGAAGCACTCGTCCTTAGTTTAGGATGAGTGCTTTTTTTATTGAAAAATTGGGAGGTTTTTCTAATGACTAAAAAAAGTCGCAATATAATTATTGGAGTAATTGCAGCCATTGCAATTATTGCAATTGCCTGGTTTAGCTTTGGCAAAAAAGGGGATAGCAATCAAAAGAACCATGTTGTTACTGTAGGTATAGTTAGTGAGTCAAAACCAAAAGAGGTTATTTGGGATCACGCTGCGGCCTTGGCCAAGAAAAAATATGGTATTACGATTAAAATCAAGAATTTCACTGATTACAATCAACCAAATAAGGCCGTAAAAAGCGGTGATATCGATCTAAATGCTTTCCAACATTATGCTTTTCTTAAAGCTTGGAATAAAGCCAATCATGGTGGATTAGTAGCTATCGGACGCACAGATATCAATCCAATTAGGCTATATTCAAAGAAATATCATAAATTGAGCGAATTGCCAAAAGGTGCCACAATAGCTGTGCCAAATGACGCAAGTAATGAATCCCGTTCTTTACTCGTTTTGAAAAATGCCGGATTAATTTCATTACGCAAAGGTAAAGCTCTTGTGACTGTTGCAGATATTGTGAAGAATCCTAAAAACATCAAAGTTAAAGAAATTAGTGCCGATCAATGCGGACGGGTAATTAATTCAGTAGATGCAGCAGTTATTAATAATGACTTTGCTCGTCCTGCAGGTTTGGGTGAAAAACAAACAATCTTTGTTGAACCGGTAAATAAAGATTCTTACCAATGGATAAATATCATTGTAGCTAAGAAAGATCAAGCAAAGAATAAGGACTACCAGGCAGTAGTCAAATGTTATCAAACTGCTGAGACTAAACGGATACAAAAGAAATATTATGGAAACATGACTAGAAGTGCTTGGGACATTAAATTGAAGTAAAAATTTTAATGATCGGAGAAGATTGTAATGGGTATTATTGATTTAGAACACGTAAGCGTAGATTTTCCTGATAAGAAAGGCAAAATTGTACAAGCAGTTCATGATGTTAGTTTAACTGTAGAAAAAGGTGATATATACGGAGTCGTGGGCTTTTCTGGAGCTGGTAAGTCTACTTTAGTCAGAACAGTCAACCTTTTACAAAAGCCAACAGCCGGCAATATTAAAGTTAACGGAACTGATTTTGTTAAAGACGGTAAGCAGGTAATAGCTAATAAAGACTTACAACTAGCTCGCAGAAAAATTGGCATGATTTTTCAAAATTTCAATTTATTAAATGAAATAAGCGTCGTTGACAACGTGTCCTTTGCCCTGAAACATTCTGGATTAAAAGAAAAAGAAATTAAGGAAAAATCATTAAAATTATTAGACTTAGTAGATTTAAGAGACAAAGCAAATTTTTATCCGGTACAGCTTTCAGGTGGCCAGCAACAAAGAGTTGCGATTGCCAGAGCTTTAGCGAATGAACCAGACATTCTAATCTCTGATGAGGCTACCAGTGCTCTTGATCCCCAAAATACTCTCCAGATTCTGACACTGCTCAAAAAGCTCCAACAAGATCTTAATTTAACTATTGTCTTGATAACTCACGAAATGGCAGCTATTAAGAAAGTTTGTAATAAAGTCGCATTAATGCAGTCTGGGCAAATTGTTGAAAAAGGCAGTTTAAGGGATGTTGTGCTACATCCTAAAAATGATTTGACCAAAAGTTTCGTGGGTGGCTCTTTGGAAGTAATCAACACTTTGAAGTCTCTTAATATTGATAAACTAGACAATGATAATGAAGCCATATATCAACTTGTTTATAGTATGGCTAATGTCACTAAAACAATTGTTGTTGATTTGTATCGTGAAGTAGGGGTTGAAGCCAGCATGTTATACGGCAATGTTGAATTGCTTGATGATGAGCCAATTGGCACTTTACTTGTTCAAGTCAAAGGAGACAAGACAAAACAGCAGGAAACAGTTGCTTATTTAAGAAAAGCAGAAGTTGCTGTCACTCGTTTAAACGAAAAGGGGGATCTATATGAGTAGTTGGTTTAGCAAAGTTTTTCCCAATGTTGTGCAATTAGGTTGGCTAGGAGACACAGGCTGGGGCACCAGCATTATTCAAACTCTGTATATGACTTTTTGGGCCGGAATTTTTGGTGGCATTCTAGGAATGGTTTTTGGTATAGTTTTAGTCTTGACAAAGAGTGACGGCATCAGGCCTAATAAATTTTGGTTTAACCTTTGTGATAAAATAGTTTCAATTTTTAGAGCTATTCCATTTATAATTTTGTTAGCATTTATAGCTCCGGTAACGCAAAAAATTGTAGGTACCCAAATTGGCATTCAAGCGGCTTTAGTTCCTCTTACATTGGGCTGTTTCCCGTTTTATGCACGTCAGGTTCAAGTAGCACTAGAAAGTGTTGATCACGGGAAAATTGAAGCAGCACAGAGTTTAGGGGCAACGATCTGGGATATTATATTTAGCGTTTATTTAAATGAAGCCAGATCGGAACTTGCTCGTGTTTCTACCGTAACGGTTATCAGTCTAATTGGTTTGACTGCAATGGCAGGTGCAATTGGAGCTGGTGGATTAGGTAACACAGCAATTTCATACGGATATAATCGGTTTAATAATGATGTTACTCTTATTGCGACAATTTTAGTTATTATTTTAATATTTATTGTTCAAGTTATTGGTGATTTTTTCGCCAACAAATTAAATCATCAAAATCGTTAGAAATTTTGAAACAAAATAAAAACAACGAGTTGAATCTCGTTGTTTTTTCGTATTTAAATGTAGAGTTATTTAACTGCATCCTTCAATGCTTTACCTGGCTTGAATGCAGGTACTTTAGTTGCAGGAATAGTTAAAGTTTTACCAGTTTGTGGGTTTCTACCTTTTCTAGCTGCACGATTACGTACTTCAAAAGAGCCAAAACCTATGATTTGTACTTTTTCGCCTTTAGCCAAGTTATCCTTGATTGATTCGATTAAAGCATCGATAACTTTTTCTGCATCTTTTTGTTTAAGATCTGTCTTTGCTGAAACTTCTTTAGTAAGTTCAGACTTGTTAATTGAAGCCATAATTCTTCTCTTTTCTATAAAAAATATTACACATTCAATGCTATTAAATAGTTTGAACTTTTTCTATACCAATCCACCTAAAGCATTGTGTCGCTTGATATTCGGCAACTTTTATTATTTTAGCACAGATAGGGCAACCTTCAACAGTAAAAAGCTAAATGTTAGCTTAATTTTTGTTGTTTTAACAAGCGGTTGACCATTTGCAAATAATTAAGATAAAGTGGTTTAAACCGGGAATGTTTCTCCTTTTGCCACGGTTTTGGTTTACCGCAAAAGTGTAAAATTGAGGTGTTTTTCATGACCCACTCGGTATTGATTTCGCCTGTGCTCCTTGTTAAGTAAACTGAGAAAGCTCTGGCATCGTAATTCCAGCGAGTTTCTGGAATTTTTAAAATATCTTCGCCATATAAGTAATTGAGAATATCTTGATCTGGCAAAATTAAAGTATCATGATGCTCTTCAATTGCCTGAGTAATTTCTTCAATTTTAATTTTTGTACGCATTTGATCTAAATCCATTAACATTATTCCAGAGTTAAAGTAGCCGGTTGATGTGCCCAGCCTGATATTATTAATTGAACTCATAATGTCTGTTAACCCTTCATGAACTGAAGCTGCAAACATTTTTCCTTTAAGGTCTAACTCCCATAAAGGCACTATTGAATTAATAACTAATATGTCAGGATCAAGATAAATAATACGATGTAAATCAGGTGGCAAAATTTTACTTGAAAGTAATCTGAAATACATTTCTTTCGGATAATCATGCAAGTTGAGTAATGAATCAGGAAATTTAATATTCTTATTCATAGTTAAGGTGGATACTTTAATTCCTATTTTTAGCCCAAATTTTTTTAATTTATTCAGAGCGTGCTGGTTGATGTTATCGTAAATTAGCCAGACATGAAACTCTTCAGTCATATTGTTAAGCCTAAGGGAATACATCATAACTTCGAGTGGTTTGATATAGTTTTGGTCAATAGTGACTAGTATTTCAATTGGTTCTTTTTGCGACTTTTTCATGAATTTCTTCCTTTAATAACATTATTATGTTTTCACTATTTCTTAGTATAAAGCAAAAGTATGTAATGTACCTCATAATATAAGTTATGAAAATGATATATCACAAATCAAAGACGTAAATTAATTGTTTCGATTTTGTAAAAGAAATTATTTATTCAAAGTAGTAGAATGTATATAAATAAGTTTTTCAATAATGAGGTGTCAAAATGAAGAAAAAACTTTTGTTAAGTCTAGCTGGAATTGCATTTTTGACTTTGGGATTAAGTACCACTAAGCCAGTTTCGGCTGCAGAAACTGATGCAAATTCAACTAATCAAAGTCAGACTAATAATACAACTTCTAATACTACAAAGGGAGATTCGAATACGTCAAACACTACAGATCAAAGTAAAACCAATAATGAACAATCCAATACAACTAACAGTACAAATAAGCCTTCTATAACAGATACGACAAAGAAGCCCAAGAAAAATAATACTAATTCAAATAATGCAATAAAATATTTAGGCAAAACTGTCAAATTAAAGAGAAATGCCTATATATATGACAGTAAGGGTAAAAGAATTAAAAACAAAAAACTGAAAAAAGGAACAATTCTTTCGGTTATCGGTTTTACTACAGTTAAAAATAAGAGTTATCTGCAAATATCATTAAATGGCAAGAAAACTAAGAAGAAAGAATACGTAAAGCCAGGTAATGTAAAGCTTTTTAAAGTTGCCAGCTATAAAGTAAAACGCAATGCTAAAGTTTACGATAGCAAAGGCAAGCTTCTGGTAAAAGGAAATAAATATTCATACGTTAAAAAAGGTACAACAGTTTTTGTATATAGTACTAAGAAGATTAAAGGTAAAAAGTTAGTAGGAATATCTGAAACACAGTTTTTAAAATGGTCTGATTTAGTTCATAAGACTGGTAAAGCTGTCATTAAATAATTTGGGTTTTGTTTTTCATAGGGGGCACATAAATGACTGATCCTGTTTTAAAAAGAGTAGCTATCAGAAAATATACGACTGAAAAAGTTGCTCAAGATGATATTGCTAAGTTGATCAACGCTTTTCAAGCATCTCCTTGTGGCATGCACCAAACTGACGTGATGCAGATGACCGTGGTTGAGAGTGAAGAATTATTAGCAGAAATAGAACAAGTTACAAGTAACGCTTGCTATAATGCTCCTTTATTATTTGTCATCAATGTCAAAAAGAATAATGAGTTTGGTGAAAGAGACGCTTCTGTTGCTGCAGAAAACATAATGGTAGAGGCGGCAGAACTCAACCTGGGTTCGGTTTATCTAATGAATGCGGCTAGTGTACTCAATTCTGCTAAAAACTTGGAAGAAAAGTTAGGTCTTCCGCAGAATTTTGAAACCTGTGTTATTGTTGCCTGCGGTCATGCTGCTGAAGAACCAGACGATGATAGATCAAATAGATATAAAGTAGTAAGAAGATAAGATTTTTAGTATAAGAACCAAAGACTTTAGCTATCAGCTGTATTTTAATGATGCTAGCTAAAGTTTTTTATTTTGAACAAAATATTCAATTTATTGCACCACAAATGGTTTAAATAAAGGTTACTTGGTATAATAGTTATGTAAGCGTTACATTTATTTACTGAAGGAGCTAATTACATGAAAAAAATTATTAATGATCCTGCTAATGTTGTACCAGAAATGGTTAAAGGTATGGTGAGATCTTATCCACAATTTATAACAAAAATAGAAGATGCTGAGGCTGTGATGAGAGCAGATAAAGAATCTATGACTGGTAAGGTAGGTATTGTCAGTGGTGGAGGTTCTGGTCACGAACCTACTCATGCTGGTTTTGTGGGTAAAGGGATGTTAAGTGCAGCTGTTTGTGGAGAAGTGTTTACATCCCCAACGCCGGATCAAATATACGCAGCAATCAAAGCAGTTGACCAAGGTCAAGGTGTCTTTTTAGTAATTAAAAATTATTCTGGAGACGTCATGAACTTTGATATGGCAAAAGATATGGCTGATATGGACAACATCAAAGTTAAATCAATTGTGGTTGACGATGATATAGCTGTTGAAAACAGTACTTTTACGCAAGGTAGACGTGGTGTAGCCGGTACTTTGTTTATGCATAAGATACTTGGCGCCATGGCTCAAAATGGTGCAAGTTTAGACGAAATTGCTGCAGCAGCTAAAAAAGTTTTGCCTAATATTAAAACAATTGCGGTAGCCTTATCAGCTGCTACCAATCCTGAAACAGGCAAACCTGGTTTTGTTTTAAAAGATGATGAAATTGAATATGGCGTAGGCATTCACTCAGAGCCTGGCTACCGCCGTGAAAAAATTAAGCCTGCTAAAGACTTGGTTTCTGAATTGGTAGGTAAATTAAATGATGAAATGCATTTGGATCACAACAAGAAATATGCGGTATTGGTTAATGGCATGGGTGCAACTCCATTAATGGAACAATACATTTTTAGCAATGACTTGCTTGATAAATTGGCGGAGTTTGATGTTAAACCAGCTTTCATGAAAGTTGGTAATTACATGACATCATTGGATATGGCCGGTATTTCGCTCACATTTTTTGAAATAGCTGATGAAAAATGGCTCAAGTACCTTAATCAGCCCGTTGAAACCATTGCTTGGTAAAAGAAGGGAAGAATAATATGGGATTGACTGTAAACAATTTAATTGACTGGATGAATAATTTTTCTGCCAAAATCGAACAAAATAAGCAATATTTAAGTGACCTTGATACAGCCATCGGTGATGGTGACCATGGCTTTAACATGAGTCGCGGGATGATCGCGGTTAGTCAAAAACTTTCCACTAAACCTGAAACTATCACTGACGTATTCAAGCAAATTGCCATGACTCTAATTTCGACGGTTGGTGGAGCTTCAGGCCCGCTGTATGGCACCGCTTTTTTAGAAATGGCCAAGAAAAGCGCTACTAGTGATGACATTGGTGAATTACTGGACGCTGCTTTAGCTGGTATTAAAAAACGTGGCGGTGCTGAACCAGGAGACAAAACGATGGTTGATGTTTGGTCAGTACTCGTACCTGAAGTAAAAGCGCATAATTTAACTCAAGAAAAAATTGATTCTGCTGTAACTGCAACTAAAGATTTGATTGCTAAAAAGGGTCGTGCTTCATATTTAGGAGAGAGATCAAAAGGTCATGTTGATCCCGGCTCGCAATCTAGTGGCTATCTCTTTGAAGCTTTACTAGAAACTAAAGGTATACTATGAGTTTAGGCATTACGTTAGTATCACATGTTCCTGAAATACCTACTGGATTGACTAAACTTTTAGATCAAGTTGCAAAAGATGTATCAATTACAACTGCTGGCGGAACAAATGAAGAAGATATAGGGACTAGCATGGACAAGGTTTTGCAGGCTTTTTCTGACAATAAAGCTGATGAAATTTTGGCTTTTTATGATTTAGGCAGTGCCAAAATGAATATTGAATTGGCTACTGAAATGACTTCCAAAAAAATTCACTTATATGATGTTGCCTTCATCGAAGGGGCATATACAGCAGCCACTCTGATTGAAGCCGGAGTTAATTTATCTGAAATAGAAAAACAGCTTGAGTGCTTAAAAATAAAAAAATAGGTTTAAAACAATATAATATTCGGCTTTGTCCTAATTTTTGGGTCATATCAAAATTTCATAGCTTACTTTTTTAATAAAAATAACAGATGCAAAAATATAGTGGCAATTTTTAAGAAGCAGAATACAAATATGCTAAAAGCAGGAATATTAAATAACAATTATCAAAAAAGGATGCATTCACCATTTTATTTAAAGAAAGGGTTTACACAAGCAAGATTTTATAATATATTTTGTTTGGGAGTAATTTGCTACTAAACATTATTTTAGGTTTATTTAACCTAATAATCGAAGTAGGAGATTTTAAAAAATGAATAATAGCTTATCAATGCAATTAGTGGGAGAGTTCATCGGAACTATCATCTTAGTATTGCTTGGAGATGGCGTTTGTGCTGGTGTCAATTTGAACAAGTCAAAAGCAAAAGGCAGCGGCTGGATCGTTATTTCTTTTGGTTGGGGTTTCGCTGTAACTTTCGGTGTATTTTGTGTTAGTTGGCTTTGTCCGGGACACTTTAATCCAGCGGTTTCATTAGGAATGGCTATTGCAAATAAATTGCCTTGGTCTTCAGTTTTGCCATATATGCTGGCACAGACAGCCGGTGGCTTTATCGGCGGTATCTTAGTTTGGTTAACTTATTTTCCTCACTGGGAAGAAACAACTGATCAAGAGGGCATTCTAGGTTCTTTTGCAACTACACCAGCAATTAGAAACTATATGTGGAATTTCTTTACAGAAATGATTGCTACTTTTGTTTTGGTTTTCGGCTTGCTCGGACTAACTAATACTAAATTGGCAGCGGGTCTCAATCCATTACTGGCAGGATTTTTGATCACAGCGATTTGTTTGTCCTTGGGAGGACCAACTGGTATCGCTATTAATCCAGCTCGTGATTTAGGACCAAGACTTGCTCACCAATTTATGCCAATTGCCAATAAAGGCGGTTCAGATTGGGCTTATAGTTGGGTGCCAGTCTTTGGGCCACTTTTAGGTGGAGTAATTGCGGCATTATTATTCAATGTGATTGCTTAGTTAAAAAGGCTTACGTTAAAAGGACGTAAGTCTTTTTTTATGCCCAAATTATTGATATTCATCTGGTTTAAAATGTCGCAGAATTTCAATCCCTTTGCGCTGATACTTGTTAGGTATAAAGCTTTTTCTCATTGCTATCTGCATGTATGCCCACAATTTTTGACCCGGTTTTAACCGAATGACGTGAATATCAGAAACCTCTTTTAAACTACTTTCCATAGCAAGAGCAATGCCCACATTGCGTTTAACTAATTCTATCATCATTCTCATTGTAGTAGCAGTGTATGAAATCTGTGGCGTAAAATCACCTAACTTCGCTTCCTGTTCCAAACATTCTCTGGTTAAATAGCCTCTTTTGCGAGCGACAAACTTGCGGTTGCGCAAGTCGGAAGCACTAATTTGATGGACATCCCGCCACTTGTCGCTCGTACTGGTAATAATGACTAGTTCGGTTCTTTGCAAGTTATGAATAAAATATTCGGGGTCATTGATAGGAACCATCCACGAATATATTGCTACATCGACGGTACCGTTAGTTAAGTCGGAAAACGCGTTAGCCGATCTTTCAATTCTCGAATCAATTAGATTGGCAATATTTGCTTGATAAAATTTTTGAATAATATCGGCGATGTAAAGGCTACCGGCTTCCCCAGAAAAGGCAAGCCGAATTTTTTTGTCACTAGCATGCATCACATCATAATTGATGCTGGCGATATCCTGCAACAGTATTTTTGCTCTTTTATAGAGTAAGTCGCCGGCATCGGTCAAAGTTATTTTACTTTTACGATTTTTTTGCAATATTAGTGGATCATCGAACTTATCTGCCAGCCGCTTCACTGCCATGGAAATTGTGGGCTGGGTAACATCAAAAAATGCGGCTGTGGTGGTATAGTTACCAGTTTCGACTAATTTACAAAAATATAATAAGTCTTTTTCATTCATGAGTACTTCCTAAATAAATAAAATTTATAAATATATCTAATTAAATTATATTAAATTTAGCTTTAATGTACAATAACAAGTTGCTGTAATAGCATTTTGTATTATGAAAATAAAATATTTTTTTAAAAAATTTAATTAGACTTAAAAAGATGGTCAAGATATATTTACGTTAAGAATAGTTTATAAGAAAGTGATGGTGAAAAATTTGATCTACGATTCAACTCTCAAATGGGACGCCGTTTACGACGTAATTGTAGTCGGATTCGGCGGAGCTGGAGCCGGTGCAGCAAGATTCGCAGCAGATAATAATGCGCACGTTCTGCTCATTGACTCAGCCCCTGAAGGTCATGAAGGTGGCAATACCAGGTATGCTGGTGGTGCTTTTGCTTGGAGCGATAATTTTGCTGATCTGCGTGAATATTATAAGCAAACTTATTATCCCTTTAAGTATGATCCAAAAGATTTAGACGCTTTTGTCAATAATGTTTTGAAGATGAAGGAGTACTCTCAAAAATATTTTGGCATTGAAGCACAATACACCGGCAGAAGACCTCAAGGAGAATATCCGGAATACAAGCATGCAGAAACTATGCGCTCACAAAGCATGACTGCTGGTATGTATAATGGCGGATTCTGGAAATTATTACGTAAAAAAGTTTACGAGCGTTTAGACAAAATTGATGTTTGGTTTGAAAGTCCTGCACAACATTTAATTCAGGACCCCAACACTAAAACCATTTTAGGTGTGCAAATTAAACATCAAGGTATAAATAGAAATGTGGCTGCCAGAAACGGTGTAGTTCTATCATGTGGTGGCTTTGAAAATAACCAAGATATGGTTCAAACATTTTTAGGTCAAGGTTCTTTAGCTCCAATTGGTACTTTATATAATCAAGGTAAAGGAATTGATTTAGCAGTTGAAGCTGGCGCTAGACTGTGGCATATGTCCAACTATGATTCACATGGTTTTTCTTTAAGAGAAGGTCAGCCAAGAGAAAAATTTGCTTACATGATCAACTGGAAGAGCTTGTTTAATGGCAGTATTTTCGTTGCTGGCGATGATGGCACCCGGTATTACCGTGAAGACGAAGAGGACCGTCATGGATACAAATATAACCACGGCAACTGGATTATGCAGCCTAATCAAAATCATCCACATATCATCATGGATCAAAGGCAATTTGAGCAACTAGCTAATGACGATTCAGATAAGGCTGAACAAATTAAGAGCCTGATCACCTATGCCATAAAAGCTGAAACTATTGCCGAATTAGCTGACAAGATTGCCGCACCAAAATTGGCTGAAGCTGTCAGTGATTTTAACTTTTTAGTTAATGAAAAAAAGCGCGATATGTTTTTAAATCGCAAAATTGAAACAATGCGTGCTTTTGGCGCAGGACCATATTATGCTATCCCAATTCGCCACAACATTCTGCACACGCATGGTGGCGCTCGTCGTAATGAAAATTGCGAAGTTTTGGACATGGAGAATAATGTTATTCCTCATTTATATGAAGCTGGTGAATTAGGAGATATTTTTGCTACCAAATATGTTGGTGCAAACAGTATTGCTGATTTGTTAATTTCTGGCAAAATTGCGGGAGAAAATGCTGCATGGCCAAAAAGAAAAATGGCTGAAGTTGATGTAGTTACAGGTGCTTCAGAAAACCCTGATCTAAAATCTGACGCTCATGCTTCTTCAACTGATTTTGAAGCTGGACCCAATCAGGGAATCGGAATTAGTGAAAATGGCATTAATGATGTTCCAATTGTAGTACGCGTCACGATGTCAGGTGATAAGATTTCTCAAATTGAAACACTGCAAGAAAAGGAAACTCCTTATTTGGGAGGCAAAGCAATTCCCGTTCTAACTAATGAAATGATTGAAAAGCAAACTACAGAGGTTGATGCGGTCAGTGGCGCAAGTACAACTAGTGCTGCTTTTAAAGAAGCGGTCAACCAAGCAATTGAGAACGCTGAAAAGCAGTAAAGAAGTGCAAAAATGAAAATCAACGAAAAAACTAAGTGGAATGGTGTGTATGATGTAGTCGTTTTAGGTTTCGGTGGAGCCGGAGGCACGGCAGCTCGTTTTGCGGCAGAAAATGGTGCTCAAGTCTTATTAGTTGACGCTGCTCCTTATGGTCATGAGGGTGGTAACACCCGTTATTCAGCACAGCATGTTGCTATGGCACATGATAGAAAGAAGATTGCTGAATATTATGAGCAGCTGGCAGCGCCATATAATTTTGATCAGAAAACAATGGCTGCTTATCTTGATGGCTTTGTTAATATGCCGCAATACTTTAAAAAGTATTTTGGTATTGATCCTTTTATCTGGTCACGTGATAATCAACCGGGTGACCATTTAGCAAAGAAAAAGAATTTATGTGAGTATCCTGAATATCGCGGCTCTGAAACCTTTGATTTTGCCCTGGTTCATAACCAAGACTTTGATGCTGAACTATGGAAAGTAATTCGTGCTCAAGTCGTCAAAAATGCTGCCAACATTGATGTCTGGCTTAATTCTAAAGCAGAGCATTTATTGCAGGACGAGGCAACTGGTGAAATAGCTGGAGTAACTATTAATCGTAACAAGAAACAATATTATATTCATGCTCGCAAAGGAGTAATTGTTGCTACAGGTGGCTTTGAAAATAATAAACAGATGCAGCAGGATTACCTGCACGTCACTAAATTAACCCCGCTGGGTACTCTCTATAATAAGGGTGATGGGATTAAAATGACTAGTGAAGTTGGAGCAAAAATGTGGCACATGAGCAATTATGAATCATTGGGCATCGTTCCCAGCTATGTAATTGCTGAAGGTGAAAATGAGCGTGGTCGGCAGGTTAGCGGCTGGCAAAATGTCAAATCAGGTGCAATTTTTGCGGTGGCAGACGACGGCACCCGCTTTATGCGCGAAGACGCTAAATTCAGACATGGTCATATAGCTGAACACGGGGACTATTTATTGCCTCACGCTTACGACAATGCATGGCTAGTCTTTGATAATCAGCAATATCAAAAGTTTGTCTTAGAACAAAAGCAAGGAAAGCTCAAGTACGGTAAGTTCTTTGACAAGGTTGTTAGTGCCGGTTCACTGACTGAATTAGCCCAAAAGATGAATGTACCAGCCGCAAATCTGGAAAATACTGTTTTGCAATTTAACGAGTTTGCCACTAACGGCAAGGATTTGGAATTTGGTCGTGCACCTGAGTCAATGACTAGTTTCGATTTAAAAGATGACGTCCATGCAGTTAAATTGGCTCCTGCAGTGCTTAATACCCAGGGTGGACCAGAACATGATGAGTTTGCCCGTGTACTTGATGTCAACAATCAATCAATCAAACGTCTCTACACAGCTGGTGAGCTTGGCGGAATGTGCGTCAATCGTTATCAGGGCGGTGGCAACTTAGCTGAATGCTTGATTTTTGGCAAAATTGCTGGAGAAAATGCTGCCAAGTTAGAGTCAATTGAGTATTCGATTAATTTAACGGGGAAGTTGCCGCGAATTAATGATCTTTTGGATGGTGAAAAGGACGATCAAATTGAGTTGGGACAAAATCAGTTTTTAGGATCTTCTGAAGCAGGTATTGGCGGCAGGATTTTGGTTCGTGTTACTTATTTTGATAATAAAATCAAAAAAATCGAAGTACTGGAAAATCATGAAACGGAAGGAATTGGAGCTGTAGCCATTGACCGTATACCCCAAGAAATGGTAAGCAATAATTCTACGGATGTTGATGCAGTTTCAGGAGCTTCTACCACAACTAATGCTTTAAAGGAAGCCGTGAATGTGGCGATTAAGAAAGCACAAAATAGCTCTAAAGGAGAATAAAGAAATGTTAGATAAAATACAATGGAAAAAGTGGGTTTTGCCACTAGCTATTGGCATTGGCTTATGGCTGTTAACTCCATTAAAACCAGCGGCAATTAACGTTCAAGCTTGGCATCTTTTCGCCATATTTATTGCAACTATAATTGCCTGTGTAACTAAACCATTACCAATGATGGCAACTACTATAATAGCGGTAGTGATTGCTACATTAACCGGTATTTTTAAGATGGAAGAAGTCACTGCCGGTTTTGGTAATTCCACGGCATGGATGGTCGCTATGTGTATGTTTATGGCGGCCGGCTTTATTAAATCAGGTCTTGGTAAAAGAATTGCCTACTTCTTTGTCAAAACTTTTGGCAAGAGAACTTTAGGTTTGGCTTATGCCTTATCGTTAGTGGAAACTGTTTTGGCAATCGGCATCCCAAGTAACAACGCTCGTGTTAACGGTATTATGTACCCAATTATTGATAATTTATCAAGAGAAATGGGTTCAGATCCTAAAAAAGGAACTGAGCGTGACATGGGTTCATTCCTGGTCTTTACAGAATACGAAGTTAACATCGTTACTTCCACAATGTTTCTAACTGGTTTAGCCGGTAACATGGTGGCATTAGGAATAGCAAAGACCCAAAACGTTACTATTTCCTGGATGCAATGGTTTGTAGCTGCAATCGTACCGGGCATAATTTCATTAATATTAGTACCTTTTATTCTATATAAAATTTACCCGCCTAAGATCAAAGAAACACCTAATGCTCATGCTTGGGCAGACAAAAAATTACAAGAATTAGGCAAAATGACAGCTGCAGAAAAAATTATGGGTGTGGTTTTTGTCCTGTCAGTTGCATTATGGCTAATAGGTTCTAAGTTTGGCATTGACGCTACTTTAGTCAGCTTTATTGCAGTTGCATTACTATTGGTATTTGGCGTCATCAATGTTAAGGATATTTTAGGTCAGAGTTTTGCTTGGAACATCTTAACTTGGCTTTCAATTATCATGTTGATGTCTCAAAAATTAATGACTTTGGGCTTTTTCCCTTGGTTCTCAAAGACTTTAGGTAGTGCACTTCATGGTATGAACTGGGTTTTAGTACTGGTAATCTTATTCTTGGTTTACTTCTACCTCCACTATTTATTCCCAAGTGTTTCTACACAAATTTCTGCTCTATATGCAGGATTTCTCTCGATTGCGATTGGTGCTGGAGTGCCACCTATGATGGCAGCGTTAATGCTAGCTCTGGACGGTTCTTTATACTTGTCAACTTCAAGCTATTCGGCAGGTCCTGCCGCTTTGCTTTCTTCAACAGGCTACGTTTCTAATAAAGATTGGTGGAAACTAAGCGCCATAATTGGTGTTGTACTTAACATTATCTGGTTAGTCGGCGGTCTGGTTTGGACTAAAGTTATCGGCATGTGGTAATCAAAAGGGCTTTGATCTTGACTCAAGGCCTTTTTGTTATTCTCTAAATTTTTAGCGTTAGGTAGTTGTTAGTTGAGCGGCTCTAGTTTAATATTATTACTATATTTAAGAAAAAGGACGAACAGAATGAAAAATTGGGCTGCAATATCTACTTGGAGTATGTCATATGATGGGCTGGTAAAGGCCGGTAATCTGCTTAAAAAAGGCGCAAATGCTGGTGATGCTGTTGAAAATTTGATTATGGAAGTAGAATCATATCCCTTATATAAATCTGTAGGTTATGGCGGTTTGCCGAATGAGAATGGTGTCGTCCAAATGGACGCGGCTTTTATGAATGGAGATACCTTGTCTCAAGGTTCAGTAGCAGCAATTGAAAATGTCAAACACGCTGTTTCAGTAGCTAGAAAGTTAAGTTTAAATAAGACTAACAGCTTTTTAGTAGGAGAAGGAGCTACAAAGTTTGCGATGAAAAATGGTTTTGAAATGACCAATATGCTGACAGAAAGAGCAAAGGCAATTTGGCAAGAAAAAGTCAAAGAGCAGGCTCAGCCTGGACTGCACCCTTATGATGGTCATGATACTGTTGGGGCAATAACACTTGATCAAAATAATTCAATGGCTGCAGCCACTTCAACTTCAGGTTTATTTATGAAAAAAGAGGGTCGCATTGGTGATTCGCCTTTGTCAGGGTCAGGTTTTTATGCAGATAGCAATATTGGTGCAGCTGCAGCCACTGGTTTAGGTGAAGATATAATGAAAGGGTGCCTTTCATATGAAATTGTGCGAAAAATGTCAGAAGGTATGTCTCCACAGCAAGCTTGTGATGCTGCGCTTTATCCTTTTTGCCATAATTTAAAACACCGCTATGGTCAGGTAGGAGAAATTTCTTTAATCGCCTTAAATAACAAAGGTGAATGGGGAGTAGCAACCAATGTTGAATTTCCATTTTGCGTTGCCTGTAATGACCAGGATGCAAAGATTTTAATGGCTAATCCTGGTAAAAACAATAAAACCCAAATTGAGCCTATATCGCAAACATGGCTGGATAATTATCAAAAAGAAATCAATGCTCCAGTCGGTGAAAAATTTTAAGAGATGGTTTTTTAGATGCTTAAAGAAGTATGTGTAGAGAATTTTACTAATATTCCGCATGTTATTGAAAATGGTGCTGACAGGATAGAATTGAACAACGACCTTTCATTAGGTGGAACTACACCAACATTTGGTGTCATAAAAAGGTCAATAATTTGTGCTAACAGGGTAAAAATTCCAGTAATTGTGATGATTAGACCTAGAGGCGGCAATTTTATTTATAATGAAGATGAAATTGCTATTATGGCTGATGATATGGCTGTTGCAGCTAAATTAGGCGCTCGAGGAGTTGCTTTTGGCTGTTTAACTGATCAGAATCAGTTAAATCGAGCTCAAATGGAACAGTTAATTGTTTTAGCTCATTCCTTAAATCTTACTGTGGTGATGCATATGGCTTTTGACCAAATATCTGAAACAAGACAAAGAGATGAACTAAACTGGCTAATTGAGCAAAAAGTAGCAAGGATTTTGACACATGGGGGAGATTTGAAATTTCCCATTGAAGCCACAATTACTCACCTTAAGCAGATCCTTGACTGGTCAAACGGAAGGATAGAAATTTTACCAGGTGGCGGTATTACGACTAAAAATAGGGATAAAATAGCTGAAGCATTGCATGTTAATCAACTTCATGGGTCAAAAATTGTCTAGATTGGCCCTGAGAAATAATAAAGTTTAATAGAGTATACTAAAGCACTCTGACCTGTGGTATAATTTTGGCGCATTTAAATTGGTCTCCGATCTATTTGAGCTTGGTAAATAATATCAAGTCTAAGACAAAATTTATACGAAAAAAGGCGTTGAATTCAACGTCTTTTTTGGTCTGGAAATACTTTTTTTCCAGACTTATTCTATAGATATTTTTAAAGATTTTGGATATATTTCTCTGCGTTTTTAGCTGCTTGGCGTCCTGAATTGACGTTGTGTGCACAGGCTGAACCACCTAAAGTTATTGTGTAAACATCTCTATACTGCATGGTTGAATCCATACCGGAAGCATATAAACCAGGAATTTTTTCAAAATCATTGTTTATGACTTCGAATTTTCTGTTAGAACCAATGCCTCCTAGACCAATCAAGTTGGAAGGATCTAATCGAGCAATATAATACGGGCCTTCTTTCATCGAAATAAGCATATCTTGATCTTTATTAAACTCTAGGTCTTTACCATTGTCACAAAACGAATTATAATCATTCACTGTTTTTACTAATACATCTGAAGGAAGATTTACTTTTTCAGCTAATTCTGCTATTGAATTTGCTTTAAATAATGAATTACCTTCGTTTTCTTTTAGTGCTTTAGCTAAAATTTCATCGGCTTTTGCAACATTCTGGGTTAGTTTGTCAAAAATTTCTTGTGTAAATATTTCATATGATACTTTGGTAGCTTTAATTGCCATTCTTTGATAAAGCAAATTATATTTTTTAACATTTTCATTTACAAAACGTCTACCATCTTGATTGACAAAAATTACTGGTCCTCCTGATGGCAAAGACATGAATCCGTTTATTGGATCTAGATACAAATGAACTCCTTCATGTGGGAAAGCTTGAATATAGTTCATCATGAATTCTGGTGATTCTTTTAGCATGTCTTTTGCACCGACTGACATAGCCATTTGATAACCATCACCAGTGTTGCTAGGCATTGAACAGTAATGAATATTCTTTGTTGACCAACCCTGTTGTTCCAAAAGATCAGGGTTATGACCAACACCTCCAGTATCCAATAGGGTTGCCTTTGCATTGATTTTTATATATCCATTTGGTGTTTTGGCATATACTCCTTTAATAGACCCGTTTTCTTCAATAATGCTCGTAGCTGATGTTTCCAGCAGAAATTTTACATTTAGCTCATCAGCCTTCTTTTTCATATAAGGTACGTATCCAACAGATGCAAAACCACCTTTAAACCAATGAAAAGTAGGAAACATGCAAGTACCATGATAATCGTCAACCTTTGTCAATTGCACTCCCAGATTAACCAGCCAATCGATATTAGCAGCAGAATTATTGATTAAATCAACCCAAAACGAACCATCAGCTCTATATTGTCCCAGTTCAGCTTCTTTGGCAATTATGTCTTCTTTTTCAGCGTGTATGCCCGCTGCTTGTTGCATTTTAGTATTAATTCCAAAAATACCTTCAACGCCGCCACCGTTTCCAGCTACAAAACCATTTTTGTCAATAACAATTGTATCCATTTTGAGTTGGCGAGCTTGAACTGCAGCAGCTAATCCAGATATGCCGGCACCGACAATTAAAAAGTCCGTACTATATTCTTTAATAATATGATTTGGCTTTTTTCGCCAAAATGAATAGCTATTATCTAAACGCTTTTTTGTGTTTACCTTTAGTGGTACAACTTTTTGATCAGCTTCAGTTTTAAAATCTTGGGGATTTCCTCCAGCTTGCTCAATTACCTTTTCGACTGCATCTAGTAAACCGTTAACTGAATGTGTTGCTCCTGAGATAGCATCAACTGATAAGCTCTGCTCATTTATAATTTCCTTAGGAATTTTTGTAAATACTGTTTCTTCCAAACTTCCTGGAATCATTGCTTTTTGAGTCTTAATTTTACTAATTTTGTTATTACTTATTTCTACCTTTATTGGCATTTGCTCATTTTCATATTCATGAGCAACAACTTGATAAGTACCTGATGTTAGATTTTTCACTTTAAATAACCCCTTTCAATAATCTATTTAAGCTAATATCTACAAAATTAAATATAACATTGTTCATTTGTTTACAAATAATCTAAAATATGATTGATTATCAGTTTCACTTATTAAAGAAAGAGAATAAAAAATGAATCTTGAACACTTAGAAGTATTCGTAAATTTAGCGGAGACTTTAAATTTTTCTCGAACGGCCATTGAAATGAACCTTTCACAATCAGCAGTATCACAAATAATTTCATCAATGGAAAAAGAGCTTGACTTTTTATTATTTAAAAGAAGCAGAAAGCAAGTGGATTTAACAGAGAGTGGCAAAGAGTTTTACTATTCTATAAAACCGCTATTAAGCGTTTATGATAAGTCGGTACAAAAGGCAAAATCAGCTGCAGCTAAAAAAAGAAATAATTTAACTATCGGTTATAGCGGAACGCCATATGAAATTTCAATATTACCAAAGATAATTAAATATTATGAAAGAACTCATAAAGAAAATGCCTTATCTATTTTTTTAGAAAATTACGCACACAATGAATTAAAAGACAGACTAATTAATGGTGATTGTGACATTATATTTACGATGCCGGATATCATAGCCAAAATGGAAAACGTTAAGTATATAAATCTAGTTACGGGGCAGTATTGTGTTAACTTTTATAAGCCTGTTTTTGATAAACAGAACTGCTTTAAAATTTCAGGATTAAGCAATTTTAGGTTAGTTTTTTCTGATAGTAAGTGGTGTCCACCGTCACAAAATGCTTTACAGAAATATATCATTGCCATGAATGAGAATGTTAATATTGCATATGCCAATAATATTTTAAGTGCTTATTTGATGGTTAAAGCAGGGCTGGGAATTGGCATTTGGGCAGATTTTGTCAATGCTTATCATGATGAAACAATTGTTAGTGTTCCTTTAAAATATGCTATTAAGCCCAATTATGGAATTGCTATGCTAAATTATGGTGAACCAATAAGTGCTAAACGTTTTGCCAATTGGCTCACACAAAACTTTTCAAATTTTTGTTGACATGAAATAAGACATTGATTAAAATGTTATTAATATTGATAAAGCGATGAAAAGATAAGTAAACTTGCAGGTAGCGTCAAAGAGAGTCCTGTAGCTGTGAATGGACCGTGATGGCAAGTTGAAAGTAACTTTGAGCTATGTAGTGAATGAAGTAGCTATAATTGGTGACACCCATTATCGTGTTAGCGTATCGCATATTTGCCGTACGTGAAGCGACTGCAGTTATTTTAAGTAACCAAAGCAGTAATTTAGGTGGTACCGTGCCAAAGCACCCTTGATTTATTTCAAGGGTGCTTTTTTATTCCCTTAATAATGACCAGAGTTTTTTATCAATTTTAATTTATGCTTTATTTCATTTAGGAGGAATTAGAATGAAAGAAAATGAACAGGATCTTAATACTAAACCATTATCATGGAAACAGTATTTAATAGTTGCATCATTGTTATTTGGATTGTTTTTTGGTGCTGGTAACTTAATTTTTCCAATTCATTTGGGGCAATTATCCGGGGCAAACTGGGGAATGGCTACATTTGGCTTTTTAGTAACTGCCGTTCTCTTACCTTTGCTTGCTGTTTTGGCAATAAGTGCCAGCCATGCCAAAGGCGTTTATGATATCGGCACTCCACTAGGAAATAAATTTGCCCTTGTTTTTATGGTACTAATTCACTTAACCTTAGGGCCCTTGTTTGCGACACCAAGAACAGCAAGCATTTCCTTTTCGGTTGGCTTGCAGCCAGTGCTGCCTAAAGCTGCCGCTAAACCTGCATTACTGATTTTTTCAGCAATATTTTTTATCTTAGCTTTTATTATTTCTTACGAGCAGTCGACAATTTTGGATAGTATTGGACGAATATTGAATCCTTTATTTTTATTATTATTGTTTTCTGTGTTTTTATTAGCTGCTATCTCACCGATGGGTGCTGCTAAAGATCAAACTGTTACTGCGGCTTATCAGAGTGCTTCCTTTTTTAACGGCTTTTTAGAGGGCTATAACACAATGGATGCTCTAGCAGGATTGGCCTTTGGATATACTATTGTTTCAGCTGTCAGGCAACTAGGAAAAACTTCAGCTAAAAGTAATGCAAAAGTTACTGCAAGAGCTGGGGTCTTGGCAACGGGTGCAATTGGAATTATTTATATTGGTTTAATCTGGCTAGGAGCAACAACACTAAATCATTTTAAAATTTCGCAAGAGGGTGGCACAGTTTTCAACCAAATTGTTACCTATTATCTGGGCGATTTTGGTCATGCTTTACTTGCCACACTAGTTACTCTTACTTGTTTAACAACTGCAGTTGGTCTAATAGCGGCTTTTGCTCAGGACTTTCATCGTAGTTTTAACAAAATAAGTTATCATGGCTGGTTGACTATCATGACTATTGTTTCCTTTATCACCGCTAATTTTGGCTTAGATACAATTATTTCCTGGTCAACGCCAATGCTCATGTTTTTATATCCAATTGCCATGGTTTTGATTATTTTGTCAATTTCTGGTTCTTTGTTCGACCGTGACGCAATCGTTTATTTTTGTGGGATACTTTTTACAATTGTACCGGCTATATTAGATATGATAGCTTCTTTTCCACCTATAATTAGTCACCAATCTTGGGCTTTACAGTTAAAAGCATTCCAACTAAAATTTTTGCCTTTTGCTGATATCGGTATGGATTGGGTTATTCCTGCGGTTATCGGCTTAGTTATCGGTTTGATTATTCATTTTATGAAAAAGCAAGGAGCAAAAGCTAATATCAATATATTCTAGCTATTTCAGTTAAATTTTTTGACAACCTCTATTTATAAAAGTAGATTAAAGAAAAGAGCAATCTTGAGTATTATAAATAGATGGGACTGAGTAATTTGAATAATATGAACATGAACCATAATGGAAATATGAATCACTCAATGGATAACACATCGTCAATGAATATGGGTGGTCAGGATATGATGATGCATGGCGGACATATGATGCATATGGGAAACCTGAAGAAAAAATTTTGGGTATCAGTCGTTTTATCCTTGCCAATCATATTTTTATCACCAGCAATGGGTGTACATTTACCATTCCAATTTTCTTTTTCCGGTTCAGAATGGGTAGTTGCACTTTTTGCTACAATTCTCTATTTTTATGGTGGACAACCATTTTTATCTGGTGCTTATTATGAAATTAAGGCTAAAAAGCCTGAAATGATGACACTGATTTCTTTAGGCATTACTACAGCATATATTTACAGTCTATATGCTTTTATTAAAAATGATTTATTAAACAGCAAAGTTCATGTCATGGATTTCTTCTGGGAATTAGCTACTTTAATTTTAATTATGTTACTAGGTCATCTGATTGAAATGAATTCGGTAATGAATGCCAATAGTTCAGTGCATGACTTAGCCAAACTTTTACCCGATAAGGTTCACGTACAACATAATGGTCAAACAATGGACATGGCAATAAACGATGTTCAAAAAGATGCAGTAATTCTAGTCAAAGCAGGAGAAAGTATTCCTCTTGATGGTGTCATTCTAAATGGTTCCAGTCAGGTTAATGAATCTTTGGTTACTGGTGAATCGCGCGAAGTAACGCGGCAAAAAGACGATAAGGTTATTGGGGGTTCAATTAACGGCTCTGGAACACTAACAGTTAAGGTTACTAATTCTGCTAATTCAGGCTTTTTAGCCAGTGTTAATAAACTAGTTCAGTCATCCCAGATGAATAAGTCTAAACTACAAAATTTGGCAGATCGGGTTTCCAGCTGGTTATTTTATGCAGCGCTAATTTTTGGTATTATTGCTTTACTCGTTTGGACAAGTTTACGTGGTATAGCTGATGGTCTCGAAAGAATGGTGACAGTGTTGGTAATAGCTTGTCCCCATGCTCTGGGTTTAGCTATTCCATTAGTAAATGCTAAAAGCACATCAATTGGTGCCCAAAATGGCTTACTAATTAGAAATCGTAATGTTATTAGCATTAGTTCTAAAATCAATTATTTGCTCTTAGATAAGACCGGAACTTTGACGCAAGGTAAGTTTCAGGTGCGCAAGTATAATACTTTAAGTAAATCCTACAATGCGGATGAAGTTATTAAACTAATTGCATCATTAGAACAAGATTCCAATCATCCGATTGCACAAAGCATTTTACAATTTACTAAGGAAAATAAGATTGAATTATATGCTTTATCCGACAGTAAAACATTGGCTGGAAAGGGCGTTTCAGGAACAATAAATGGACAAGAATATCAATTAGTAAATGAAAAAACTGCCAGAGAAATAGTTAAAAACTTTCCTCAGGTTGATTCCTTAAATTATACTTCAAGTTACTTGATTAAAGGCAATGAGCTTTTGGGCTATGTTGCCGTTGGTGATGAAATTAAAAAGAATGCAGCATCGTTAATTAAACAGATTAAGGCTCTCAACATTACACCGGTAATGTTGACTGGTGATAACGAAAAGGTAGCGCAAAACATTGCCCAGAAGTTAGGTATTACAGAAGTGCATTCTGGTCTGATGCCAGCAGATAAGCAAAAAATCGTAGCTACTTTGGAAAATCAAGGTAATAAGGTGATGATGGTCGGCGATGGCATTAATGATGCACCTAGTTTGGCCAAAGCCGACATTGGAGTTGCCATTGGAGCTGGAACAGATGTGGCGGTGGACTCTGCGGATGTCATTTTGGTTAATAGTGAACCTTTAGATATCATTAGTTTTTTAAAATTGGCCCAGCACACCCAAAGAAAAACAGTCCAAAATCTCTGGTGGGGAGCTGGCTACAATATTGTGGCTTTACCTCTAGCTGCCGGTATTCTGGCTCCTGTGGGAATTTTGCTTTCACCTGCAGTTGGAGCAATTCTAATGTCATTTTCTACTATAATAGTTGCTATTAATGCAGAAACTTTAAAAATATAATACTTTTGTTTGAGCACTCATAAGGAGTGCTTTTTATATTTTTTAATAAAGTTTAAATTTTTAAAATGATAGCCCTTTTATTTAAAAATATTGAAAAAAGTCTGGAAAAACTGTATTATGAATGAAAGAGTAATATAAAAGTTATTGTCAGAGAAATGTCAGCATTAAATAAGGAGACAGAACATGAGCAAAAAAGAATACCGTGTTGAAAGTGATACCATTGGCCCAGTAAAAATACCCAAAGAAGCTTTATGGGGACCCCAAACTGAACGCAGTCGCAATAATTTTCCTAGTGGCGAATTAATGCCTCTTGCAATTATCCGAGCATTTTTGCATTTGAAGAAAGCTGCAGCTGAATCAAATGTCGAAGTGGGGGATGAAACAGCTGATAAAGGTGCGGCAATTGAAGAAGCTATTGACCAGTTGTTAAAATTGAATGATAGCGAGCTTCGTAAAGATTTTCCGCTTCATGTCTTGCAAACAGGATCGGGAACCCAAAGTAATATGAACGTTAATGAAGTCGTTGCTAATTTAGCTAATAGACTTCATCCAGATTTAAACATTTTACCAAATGATGATGTCAATCGGGGACAATCTTCAAATGATACTTATCCTACTGCTATGAATATTGTAGCTGTTGAAGCACTGGATAAACTTGAACCGGCGGTACAACATCTTATTGATGAACTTAAAATTAAACAAAATAAATATTGGAAAACTGTCAAGGTAGGCCGTACTCACTTGCAAGATGCTACGCCTATTACTTTTGGTCAAGAAATTTCGGGCTATATTTCCGCGTTAAAGCACGACTTGAATTATATTCAAGAACTCAAGCCAACATTGTATGAACTGGCAATAGGAGGGACAGCTGTTGGTACAGGACTTAATGCTGCGCCTGGAATGACTGCCAAAATTGCCAGTAAATTGTCTCAAGTATATGGACATGATTTTAAAGTTAATACCAATAAGTTCTGGGGCCTAGCTCATCATTCTGGTTTAGACGTTGTTCATGGTGCTTTAAAAACTTTAGCTGCTGATATGTTTAAAATTGCTCAAGACATCAGGTTTTTGGCTTCTGGCCCAAGAGCTGGCTATCATGAGCTTAATATACCAGCTAATGAACCCGGGTCTTCAATTATGCCTGGTAAAGTCAACCCCACGCAAGCTGAAGCTGTAACCATGGCAGCCGCAAAAGTTTTTGGTAATGATACTACTATTACTTTTGCGTGTTCACAAGGCAATTTTGAAATGAATGTCTATAAAACAGTAATGATTACAGCTTTTCTTGATTCTTGTGATATTTTAACTGGTACTATTACGGGGTTTGCTGATAAAATGATTGCTGGCTTAACAGTTAATGCAGAGAAGATGGATGATCTGCTTGAAAGCTCATTAATGACAGTTACGGCATTATCGCCTCATATAGG
This sequence comes from Lactobacillus sp. W8174, assembly GCF_016100975.1. Taxonomy (GTDB): domain Bacteria; phylum Bacillota; class Bacilli; order Lactobacillales; family Lactobacillaceae; genus Lactobacillus; species Lactobacillus juensis. The sequence continues at coordinate 303,655 of NZ_JACFRN010000001.1, forward strand.
TTACCATGCAGCTGCGAAAATTGCTCAAACTGCAGATAAGGAAGGAACCACTCTTAAGGAAGCAGCGCTTAAAAGTGGTAAATTAACCAAAGAAGAATATGATAAATGGATGGATTATATGGCGATGACCAATATATCACAAACTAATCCTGAAAAATAATTTTTTAACATTTTAGAGGAGAAATTAAATGGGAAAATTTGTTTTTAGGCCTAACGGCAGTGCAGAAATTAAAGACCGTTATGATGCAGTAATCGTTGGAGCCGGTGGCGCCGGTTTAACGGCCGCAATTCAAGCAAAAGAACTAGGCTTGAATGTCGCAGTTTTTGAAAAAAATGCTGACCTTGGTGGAAATACTAACAGGGCTTCATCGGGCATGAATGCTTCTGAGAGTCTGGTTCAGCTTAATGAAGGAATTATAGATAATAAGGAAGACTTTTACCAGGAAACTTTAAAGGGTGGAGGCAAACTAAATGACCGCGACCTTTTGAGATATTTTGTTGACCACTCTGCAGTAGCAATTGACTGGTTGATGAATCATGGCATCGAGTTAACAAATTTAACGATAACTGGTGGTATGAGTAAAAAAAGGGCTCACCGTCCTGCCTCAATGGCACCAGTTGGCAGTTATTTAGTAACAGGAGCTTTGAAGCAAATTCAAGAAAAAAATATTCCGGTTTTTAATAATTCTCGTGTAATTAGTTTATTACAAGATGAGCAGAAAAAAGTTGTAGGAATTGAAGTTGAAACTGATTCAGGAATTAAAAAGGTTCAAGCTACAGCAATTTTACTTGCCTCTGGTGGCTTTGGCTCTTCAAAAGATTTAATACAAAAATACCGTCCAGACCTGGCGAATTACAAAACAACTAATCAACCCGGAGCTACAGGTGATGGTTTAATGTTAGCTGCCAAAATAGACGCTCAATTAGAGCAAATGGAATTTATTCAGGTTCACCCTACTGCTCAAACAGATACTGATCACGTCTATTTAATAGGTGAAGGTTTACGTGGCGAAGGTGCAATTTTAGTTAATAAATCTGGTCAGAGATTTGTTAATGAGCTTAATACCCGAAAAATTGTATCGGATGCCATCACTGGTTTAGACGAAGATGGCGCATACCTCCTGTTCGACCAAACAATTCGTAATAATTTTACTGCTGTTGAATTTTATGATCACGTAGGATTAGTTAGCCAAGGTTCTTCTATTGAGAAGTTGGCGGAAAACATCGGTGTGAATAGTGATAACCTTAAGGAAACAATCGCAAAATGGAATGAGGCTGTGAAAAGCAAAAATGATAGTGAATTTCAGCGTACTACTGGGATGGATCGCACTATCAAGCAAGGTCCTTTTTTTGCTATTCATATTAATCCAGCTATTCATTATACTATGGGTGGAATTCATATAACTCCAAAAACTGAAGTTTTGGATTCAGACGGAAATATTATTTCAGGACTCTATGCCGCAGGAGAAGTTTCAGGAGGATTGCATGGCAATAATAGAATCGGAGGAAACTCAATTGCTGAAACAGTGGTATTTGGAAGGCAGGCCGGAATACAAATGGCAGAGTTTACTAGACAATATAAATAAATATTTAAAATGCTTAGAATTTCTAAGCATTTTTTATAATTTTAAAAATTAAAGTAATTTTATATTTTTAAAAAATTAAAATTTAAATTATTTATTTTAAATATTGAAAAACACTATAATAAATTTTATAATTATAAATGTAAAGGATTACATTTTTAAAAATTGAAAGGAAATGACGTTATGAATAAAAAGGTTTTACTAGTTGGTGATGGAGCAGTAGGTTCAACTTTTGCCAATGATTTATTACAACATACCAGAGTTGACGAGCTGGTTATTTGCGATGTGGTAAAAAAACGCCCACTGGGTGATTCAATGGACTTAGAGGATATACTGCCTTTTACCGGAGAATGTGATATTCATTCCGGAGAATACTCTGATGCAAAAGATGCTGATGTTGTTGTGATCACAGCTGGTGTTCCCCGCAAGCCGGGAGAAAGCCGTCTGGATCTGGTTAATAAAAACGTTAATATTTTAAAGAGTATTATTCAACCTGTAGTTGAATCTGGGTTTTCTGGCATTTTTGTTGTCTCTGCTAATCCAGTTGATATTTTAACAACGCTGACTCAGAAATTATCTGGTTTTCCTAAAAATAAAGTAATTGGAACGGGTACTTCCCTTGATTCAGCACGTTTAAAGGTTGACTTAGCCAGAAGACTACATGTTCCTGTTGCTGAAGTAAATTCAATGGTTTTAGGAGAACATGGTGATACTTCTTTTGAAAACTTTGATGAGTCAACAGTTAGTGGCAAGCCACTTAAAGATTTTGACGGTATTGACAACTCTGTGCTGGATCAAGTAGAATCAGGTATTCGTAAAAAGGGAGGAAAAATAATTGAAAATAAAGGTGCTACATTTTATGGCATTGCGATGATGTTGACCCAGATAGTTACTGCTATATTAACTAATCAATCAATTGCCTTGCCTTTATCAGCACCAATTAAAGGTGAATATGAAATTAAAAATGAGCTTTATCTAGGAACACCTACTGTAATAAATGGTGTTGGAATTAGTCAGGTGCTTGAGACTAAGCTTTCTGAAGCTGAAAAAACTAAGATGCTGAACTCTGCTTCCAAAATGCAGGAAGTACTAGATAATATTACTTTAGATTAACCAAAAGAAGGCATGACGAATGCAGGTTGGAAAAAGAATTTTTTTAAAAAGAAACCTTCCACAAAAAGAGGTAATAGATGCATACAAAAAATTGCCATCGTCAAATGTGGCTGATTGTATGAATAGAACAGGCGCAATGGCACCGAGAATTAAGCTTATGTCCAATCCTCATGAGGAAATGTGTGGGCCAGCTTTTACAGTTCATAATCGTCCAGGTGATAATCTGACCATTTATGCAGCTTTAAAATATTGTCATGAAGGCGATATCGTTGTCATTGACAATGAGAATGACAATACCAGGGCCGTTATTGGCGAAGTGATGATGACCTGGCTTCGCGACCAAAGACATATTGCTGGAGTCGTAGTTGATGGGCCAATACGTGACATAGATAGTTTGCGTGATTGGGACTTGCCCATTTATGCGGTTAGCACGACACCTGACGGCCCATATAAAGAGGGCCCAGGAGAAATAAATGTTCCAATTTCTTGTGGGAATGTGAGTGTTAATCCTGGTGACGTGATTTTAGGTGATGCAGATGGTGTTATAAAAATTGCTTTAGAAGAAGCAAGTGAATTACTTCCAGCTGTCCAGGATTTTCACAAAAAAGATGATGCCAAAGCAGCAAGTTTTCATGATGGCACAGGAAATATAAATTGGCTTGATGAAGAACTGAAGAATAAAAATTATGAAATTATCGACGATTTTTATCGCCCGGAAAATTACAGGTAATTAAAATGAAAACACTAGAAAAAGTTAATTACAAGGGATTTATCTTACCCCTGGCTGTTGGTGTTATACTCTGGTGCATCACGCCTTTGCGTCCTGCAGGTTTATCAGCTCCAGACTGGGAGATGTTTGCTATTTTCGTAGCAACTATCGTTGGATGTATCACTAAACCTTTGCCAATAGGCGGCACCACTTTAATCGGACTTATAGTAACGGTTTTAGTTGGTTTAGCCCCAATCAAGGACATTGCAGATCCTAAAACAGGTAAAGTAACAACAGGAATTCTCAGTGCCTTTAGTAATTCAGCTTCTTGGCTAATTGCTATGGCTTTCATCATGGCCTATGGTATTAGTAAAACTGGTTTGGGCAATCGAATAGCCTATTGGATGATTAAACGTTTCGGAAAGAAGTCCATTGGTATCGGCTATGCCATTACTGGATTGGAATTAGTTTTAGGAGCTTTGATTCCATCAAACAGTGCCAGAACTGGAGGAGTCGTTTGGCCGGTAACCGAATCAATATCTAAAGATTATGATTCATATCCTAATGATCCTTCCCGCAAGAAAATCGGTGCCTACCTCAGCTTTATGGCCTTTCATGCCAATATTCTTTCAACTGCCCTCTTTATTACCGGCGCGGCACCGAATATGGTTGCTTCACAAATGGCAGCACAGAAAAATTATAACATGACCTGGATTAGCTGGTTTTCAGCAGCTGTAGTTCCTGTTCTGGTTGCGACTATAGTTATTCCACTTGTAATTTATAAAATTTTTCCACCTGAAATAAAAGAAACACCTAATGCTGAAAAATGGGCTACTGATCATTTAAAGGACATGGGGCCAGTTACAAAACCAGAAAAAATTATGTCAATGGTGTTTTTACTAGCCATAATTTTATGGGTTTTATCTGGCGTTTTTGATATTCCTCAATTAGATTCAACTTTCGTTGCTTTTCTAGCGGTTGGTTTGTTGCTGTTAACTGGTGTTTTAACCATGAAAGACGCCTTAAACCAAACTGGTGCTTGGAATATTTTGATTTGGCTGTCAATTTTAATTTTTATGGCAAGTAAACTTATTTCATTTGGCTTTATTGACTGGTTCTCAAAGACTATTCAAACAAGTCTTCACGGCATCAGCTGGCAAATAGTATTAGTGGTTTTGGTAATATTGATGTTTTATACTCACTATTTCTTTGCTAGTGGAACCGCTCATATGACCGCCTTATATTTGCCATTCTTGTCAGTGGCAGTAGCTACTGGTGCTCCTTTGGGACTTTCTGCAATGCTGCTTGCATTTACAGGTGCTTTCAATGCTTCAACCACTCACTACGCCAATGGACCAGCTTCAATTTTAGCTACTACAGGTTACATTAAACAAGGTGAATGGTGGAAATACAACTTTATTTTAGGAATTATCTATTTACTGATTTTTGGTGTAATTGGAACTTTATGGATGAAAGTTATCGGAATCTGGTAAATGCTTAATGAGAAGAGTTTTATCACTAATGATAATATACGAATAGCATATTATGATACTGAAAAAGATAAACAGCCTGTATTGGCAGTTCCCGGTATAGGAAGCACCGCAATATTATGGGAAGAAGTTGCTAAACTCTTTGCATCTGATTATCGTTTTATTGTAATAGATCCGCGTAATCAGGGACGGTCACAAAGAACATTTAAAGGACAGCGTATCAGTCGTCATGCAGCTGATTTAGAGGAACTGATTACCAAGTTAAACTTGAAAGGAATTGTTGCTATTGGAAATTCAATGGGTGCAGCAAATATTTGGGCTTATGTTTCATTGTTTGGCTATGACAGACTAAAGGCAATTATCGATTTGGATCAGCCTCCTAAAATGATTCGTGATAGCTCTTGGCAATATGGCTTTAAAGATTTAACTTGGCAGAATTACCCGGATTATTTGAAGGCGGATCTTGGCAATGGCATTTATGCTCATATTAATTATGAGATGTTTAAAAAGGCCAAAATGGAAACTCAAAAATATCCATATAATGCTGAAGAGAATTATCTTTGTCGTGTAGATCATGCTGAGCAGGATTGGAGAGATGTTTTAATTAATTTAAAAATCCCAATGCTGGTTTTAGCAGGACAGAATTCTCCCTTTTTTGACTATCACTTCGCCTTTGCCATGGAAAAGTTAAATGCAATAATTAGCGCAAAAGTTATTAAAAATTGTGGACACTTAATTCAGGCTGAACAGCCTCCTAGCATGTATAAAGAAGTTACGAATTTCTTAAAAAAGATTTAACTCAAAGTGAGAATGAAACAAATGGATAAAACCGTAGAACTTTTTTTAACCTTGCCGGAAACCAAAAAAAGGTGGCAAAAATTCCTGATTAGTCAAGGAATTAATAATTTTAGCTCTCGTGAAGTTGCTGTGATTGATCATACAGTTGGCCTAATTGATGAAGATGGTCAGTTAGTAGGCACAGGTAGCATTGCTGGAAATGTTCTCAAATATATTGCGGTTTCAAATAATGAATCTGTTCAAGGAGCAAGATTTAATCAAATAGTTTCAGCACTACAAGAATATCTTTTTAGTCAAAGAATTTATCATTCGTTTGTATTCACTAAGTCAAAATATTCATCCAGTTTTTCTCATTTAAACTTTAAGGAACTAGCTCATACCGATGAGGCTGCTTTTTTAGAGAGTGGAACACCAAATATTCAGGATTTTTTGGCAAAAATTCCCATAATAAAAGACCAAAATCATAAAAAAGTTGCAGCAATTGTCATGAACGCTAATCCATTTACTTTAGGTCATCAAGGGCTGGTAAAACTTGCTAGTAGCGAGAATGATCTGGTATATGTGTTTGTTGTTGCTACGGATGCTTCGTTATTTAAAACGAATGAAAGAATGGAACTTGTAAAAAAAGGAACCTCTGAATACAAAAATGTGTTAGTAGTTAGTGGTGGAGACTATTTAGTTTCTCAATCAACTTTTCCGGCATACTTTTTAAAATCACCTGATGAACTGATCGCTACGCAAACAGAAATTGATGCATTAATTTTTAAAAATAAAATTGCACCGAAACTGGCAATAAAAAAGCGTTATTTAGGTACTGAACCATTTTCAAGAACAACTAATTTCTATAATCAAAGCTTAAAAAACACACTTAGTCCCAAAATTGACGTTGAAATTGTTAAGCGCTTTTGCAATAACGATCAAATAATTACAGCTACACGAGTCCGTCAGCTGATCAAAAGTAATAATTTAAAAGACATTTCAAATTTAGTTCCACCAACTACTTTTGATTTTATTAATAAAAACTATCAAATTTTACAAGAAAGAATAGAGAAAGGAATGAACATCAATGGAAATTAAGACTGTTGGAGTGGCAGGAACTTTAGAATCTTCAGATATTCAAATAATGGTATCAGCTGGTCAAAATGGCGTTGAAATTGATTTGGAATCCGAAGTAGCCAAATCTTACGGGGATCAGATCAAAAAAGTAATAACAGATGTACTTAAAAAATTCGGAATTGAAAATGCAAAGGTTAAAGCAACTGATAAAGGCGCTCTTGACTGCGTAATTGCTGCACGTACATTGGCTGCAGCTCAAAGAGCAACCGAAACTACTGATAAACCAAGATTGGAGGTACTACAATAAATGACTTACGTAAAAAATCGTTTGCGTCGAACTATGATGTTTGTGCCGGGGAATAATCCAGCTATGGTTAAGGATGCCGGTATCTATGGTGCTGACTCCATTATGTTAGATTTGGAAGATGCAGTTTCTCTAACTGAAAAAGATGCAGCGAGAATGTTAGTATTTAATGCCATTAAAACCGTTGATTTTGGTGGTGCAGAAGTAGTTGTCAGAATTAATGGTCAAGATACGCCTTTTTATGACGAAGATGTAAAGGCAATGGTTCGAGCAGGAGTCGATGTTATTCGTCTGCCAAAAACTGAATCAGCTGCAATGATTAAAAAATTAGTAGCTGATATGGAAAAGGCAGAAGAAGAATATGGCGTTGAAAAAGGTTCTATTGGCGTAATGGCTGCAATTGAAAGTGCTAAAGGTGTTCTTAATGCACCTGAAATTGCAACGGCCACACCATTAATGATGGGTTTGGCAGTTTCTGGCGAAGATTATACTGCTGATATGCACACTCACCGGTATCCTGACGGACGTGAACTTGAATTTGCTCGTAATATGGTTTTACAAGCTGCTAGAGCTGCAGATGTTTATGCCTTCGATACAGTTTTTTCAAATATGAACGACACCGAGGGATTTTACCGCGAGACAAAATATATTTATGAACTTGGGTATGATGGTAAGTCTTTGGTCAATCCACGGCAAATTCCAATGGTTAATAAAGTATTCAATCCTACTAAAGACGAAATTGAAAATGCACTTGCTGTGCAAAATGCAATTCAGGAAGCAAAAGCAAAAGGTTCTGGAGTAATTTCGATGAACGGTAAGATGGTTGACAAACCTGTAGTTGAAAAAGCTGATCGTGTTATTGAAACAGCAAAAGCTTCGAATTTAATTGATGAGGAGGGTAATTACATTGGAGAATAAAGTAAAGCGCAATTTGCCGGATGATTTGATGACTGATATGAATCTTAAACCATTTAAGTCTGTTGTAGTTGGCAATCCTGAAGTAAAGAGAGTTGCACCCAAAGTACAAGTTACCACCGGTGAATCAAAAGTGGTCGATTCTTTAGAAGAAGTTATCAAAAAGACGCTAAAAGATGGTATGACTATCTCGTTTCACCATCACTTTAGAAATGGCGATTTTGCTTTTAATAAAGTAATGGATTTAATTATTAAAATGGGTTATCAAAATCTGACTTTAGCTCCTTCTTCTTTGACTGGTGTTATGAATGACAAAGTAATTGAAGCAATTAAAAAGGGTGTCATTACCAATATTACTTCTTCTGGAATGAGAGGCAGCTTAGGAGATTTTGTTTCCCATGGTGGACTGAAGAATCCGGTAATTTTCCGTTCTCACGGCAATAGGGCTCGTTCAATTGAAGAAGGAGAAATCAAAATTGATGTTGCTTTTTTAGGTGTCCCCAATTCTGATCCCGCAGGAAATGCTAATGGTCAAGAAGGAGATGCTGTATTCGGTTCTTTAGGTTACGCATTGATTGACTCTCAATATGCGGATAAAGTAGTTTTATTGACAGACAACATTGTTGATTATCCAAATACTCCTGCTTCTATTAAACAAACTCAGGTCGATTACGTTGTTAAGGTTGATCAAATAGGTGATGCGGATAAAATTGGTTCAGGAGCGACTCGTTTTACTAAAGATCCAAAAGAGCTGAAGATTGCGCAAACCGTTAATCAGGTAATTACTAATTCACCTTATTATAAGCAAGGATTTTCTTTTCAGACAGGATCTGGCGGAGCTGCTCTTGCTGTGACCAGATATTTAAGAGAATCAATGTTAAAAGATGGCATCACAGCATCGTTTGCTCTAGGTGGCATTACCAAGCCCACAACCGACCTACTTGAGGAAGGCCTGGTCAAAAAAATTATGGATGTGCAGGATTTTGATAAAGGTGCTGCAGCATCAATGGCCAAGAATAAAAACCAACAAGAAATTGATGCCTCTTGGTATGCTGATCCTCACAACAAAGGGGCAGTAGTTAATAATTTAGATGTTGCTATTCTTTCGGCTTTACAGATTGATACAGATTTCAACGTTAACGTAATGACCGGTTCTGATGGTGTTATCCGTGGTGCTATTGGTGGTCACCAAGATGCAGCTGCAGCCAAAATGACTATTATTACTGCTCCATTGGTACGCGGACGAAATGCGACTGTTGTTCCAGCAGTTGAAACAGTTGTAACTCCTGGTGATTCAATTGATGTTTTGGTAACTGAAAGAGGAATTGCAATTAATCCACGTCGTAAGGATCTCATAGATGCTTTTGCCAAAGTGCCTGAACTTAATGTAGTTGATATTAAGGAACTTCAAAAAATGGCTCAACAACAAGTTGGAGTTCCAAAACCACTGGCATATACTGATCGGACTGTTGCTCTTATTCAGTATCGGGATGGCACAATTATCGATACAATTAAGCAAGTAAAAGACTAATTATTTATTTTAAAAAAAGTGTGAGAATGAGCTTTAACTTGTTCTCACATTTTTTGGCTATAATATAAAAAGAGGAGGATGTCAGATGTTAAAAACAATTTTTGCTGAAGGTAAGCCTCAGAGTATAGCTGAAGTACTGGAAAATAAAGATGAACGAGTTAAGCTTCAACAAGAAATTTTGCAAAAGTTTCCAGAGGCTACATTATTAGATGTTAAATTGAATATTCCCGGGCCTATTAAAAACAATTGTTATTTAGAAAAAATATTTGCCGAAGGTATTTTTGATTTAGAAAAAGTTTTTCAAAGCAATAATTTGCCTTTTATTCTCTATGAACATTGGGAAAAAGTAACGGGTCCAGAAAATTTTTACCTTGTTAATAGTAACTACAGAGTTGTAAAAGAAAAAGCAGTTGAATTTGAAGAACATCAAAAACTAAATCGACTTTTTGATGCTGATGTTTTGATTAATAAGCAAAAACAGGCTATATCCCGCAAAGAACTGGGTATGCCTGTTCGCAAATGTTTTTTATGTTCAAGACCTGCCAAAGAATGTGCTCGTTCAAGAAGACATTCAGTCTCAGAATTACAAAATTATATCACTAATTTGTACAGGCAGGAGATAACGTCTGATTAAAACTAAAGAGTGTCATTCTTATGCAAAACTCTTTCTGCTATTCCACTAGTAGTGATCAAGTGAGTTATTACGCCTGTCCTTAACGCTCCCAAAAGAGCATCTTCTTTAAAGCGATTTCTAACAATTACAAAGCGATCAGGAATTGCAAAAATATTAGAAAGGCTGATACCAGATATATGTGGCTCTATGGGACTATAAAAACGTCCTTTAATATCATAAGGCCTGCCAAAAACAATTCCTGCTAATTGATTTTTCTCTAATCCCGTAAATAGTTTGTCTGCATAATGATCCATAAAGAATTGACCTGATTCTAACGACTGGAATGTTCCGATACTTGCAAACACTAAGTCGAGTTGTGAAAAATATTTTTCTATGTATTCATAATATGGTTCTTTATGAACCTTTTTTACTAAAGTGGGATCGATCGCATAAAGAGGGGCAGGAAAAGTTAGACATTTTGCGCTGAACTTATTCGCAGCATGTTGAATTAATGGTAGTTTACGCTTGCTTGCATTAACCACTTGACCTAACAACTGCACAAAAGTCAAATCATCACGCGTTTCTGCTGAAAAATTATCAATAATGTCTCTTAAGAGAGTTCCCCAAGTTAAGCCGACAACATGAGCTGAATTAATATAATTCTGTATTTGTTTAGCTGCAAAGTTAACAATCATTTCATTATCTTGGTTTTTAGTCTCTTTATCTTCTAAAATATAGACTTCCTTTAAATCAAAAAATCTTTGAAATTCACGCTCAAGTTTTTGTGATCGTTTAGGGCTTTGATAAATACTAATTTTTACAATTCCCTTATCTTCGGCTTCTTCTATTGCCTTAGCTATCAGATAACGAGAGAGATTATACTTTTTCGAGATTTCTGCAATGTTCAGCTTGCTCAAAAAATAGTCATGTGCGATATTCGCAAGTTGTTCATCTGTTAACAATGTCATTTGCTTTTTCCTATTCTTTATACTTTTTATTTGTTTTAATTATATTAGAAAAAACGTTTTAATACTATAACTTAAGCAACTTTTTAGAAGAAAAATTTTCAGAAGACGAAATTTATATTCTGTTTTTATTCCAGTAAATCACAAAATTTTGCATGTGTAATTTTTTGCAAATCTTGAGGATCTAGAAACACGCTACGCCCGATTTTGCCACTGGAAACAGCAATTTCTTTTTCGCTGACCATGCTATTATCAAGAAAAATGGGAAAATGATGTTTAAAATAGATGCCGATGGGAGTATTTGCCCCATGTACATAACCGGTGGTTTTTTCTAAATCTTTTAAGGGTAACATTTCGCATTTTTTATTACCTGAATTTTTTGCTAATTTTTTCATGCTCAAATGCTCGGTTACTGGTATTACAGCTACTAAAGTAGGCGTATTATTTCCACAGCACACCAAAGTTTTATAGACCAAATGTTCATTCTCGTTTAAAATGGATGTATCCATTTTTGCCACACCACCCGAGTCTTCATGTGTAGCAAACTCTGCTTGCCGATATGAGATTTTATCCCTATCTAATATTTTTTCGACAAGCGTCTTTTCAATCTTATTTTTCTTTTTTGACATAATGATCACCTTTTTAATGATAGCATTGATAAAAGGGAAAATAAAAGGGAGTTAAAAAAATAATGAAATTGTTAATTATTAAAATAGAAACTAGTCATGAAGTTGAAGATGCATTAAATATATATAGTCAGGATGTACTGCACTGTTTGGGCACAGAAACGCGGAAGCGTTCAGACTTCGAACAAGCAGGTTGGGAATCTGATTCAACAATTGTTAAACTTGACGAAATAAAAGACTTACCTGAAGATTTGGAATTTTTAGCATATTTTGATATGGAACAAGATAAGGCAGAATTAGTTAAAAAGTACCAAAAAAAGTTGTCTGAATTAAAAAGCTATGGTTTGAAAATAGGCCAGGCTGAAGTGAGTGCCTCTTATATCAAAGATGAAGACTGGAATACAGTGTGGCAAAAATTTTATCATCCAATTGACTTTTCCAGGCACCTGGCTATAGTTCCTGAATGGGAACAATATAAGCCGGCTTTTAAAGACCAAAACATAATTAAACTTGATCCCGGTTTGGCATTTGGCACTGGTTCACATAAGACTACTCAACTAGCATTGTTAGGACTGGAACAGATTTTAATCAAGCCAGAGACTGTTTGTGATGTTGGCACTGGTTCTGGAATCTTAGCAATTGCTTCGTCTATTTTAGGAGCGAGATCAGTTTTAGCGACAGATATATCTGATGAGGCAATAACTGCTGCTAATGAGAATATATCTTTAAATAATTTAACTAATATAAAAGTGCAGAAAACGAACTTATTAAATAAAGTTAAAGATAAGTATGATATTATTGTAGCAAATATTTTGGCTGAAATTTTACTTGATTTAATTCCAGAGTTGGATGAGCACTTGACTTCTAACGGAAAAGTGATTTTTTCTGGAATAGATTGTGATCAGATAGAAAAAATCAAGAAAGCTTTGACTGCAAATGGATTCCAAATTATATTATCAATGCAACAAGGACGTTGGATTGGGTTAATTATTGAAAGAAAAGATAACTAAATAGAGTTATAATAGATAATTAAATTAGTAAGGAACTGACAAGTTGATTGATAAACTAAAAAATATTCCTTTTTTTAAAAAGTTAAATAGCTATAAAATTACACCTGTAATTAGCTGGAGTATGTTAGTCATGGTTTTGCCACTCATATTTAGCCTTTTTTCAATAAGGACTATTTATCGCGTGGGACTGTTATTTATAATGCTCAACAGCATAATCAGCTATCACATTGGCAAATTGATTAAAGCACTTAATTTAAGGCACTATTGGCTCTTGTTTATGCCAGGCTGTTTTTGCTTAATTGTTTTATTGAAATATGCTAATTATAACTTTTTGTTTGCGTTAATTTATCTCATTTTGGAAATATTTGGTTTAATGGATAATCAAATTTACGGTTAGTGCTAGAAGGGGCGATATTATATGTCAAAGTACATCGAAATGACACATGAACAGGTGATAGATACCTGTAAAAAATATATGAATGATGATCAAATTGCGTTTGTTGAAAAAGCATATAAATTTGCTGCAAATGCCCATAAAGACCAAAAAAGAGCCTCCGGACAGCCATATATCGTTCATCCCACCCAAGTTGCTGGTACTCTTGCAAAATTGAGTCTTGACCCTGATACAATTGCAGCAGGATTCTTACATGATACGGTAGAAGATACACCAGTTACCAATGATGATATCAAGGAAAAGTTTGGCAAAGATGTTGCTTTTATAGTTGATGGCGTTACTAAATTAAATAAATACCAGTATAAATCACACCAAGAATTTTTGGCTGAAAATCACAGAAAAATGTTAATTGCAATGGCAAAAGATATTCGAGTGATTATGGTCAAATTAGCTGACAGACTGCATAATATGCATACTTTAGAGCATTTGCGCCCTGATAAGCAGCGCCGAATTGCATCCGAGACTATGGATATTTATGCTCCCTTAGCTGACCGTTTGGGTATCGGAACAATTAAATGGGAACTCGAAGATATGAGTTTTCATTATTTGAACCCAAAAGCATATTACCGGATTGTTAATTTAATGAGTCTTAAACGCAGCCAAAGGGAAAAATATATCCAAGATGCAATCAAGACACTTAAGGAGAGTTTGGATAGTCTGGGCATTAAGTACGAAATATACGGTCGGCCAAAGCATATTTATTCTATTTATAAAAAAATGGTCAACAAGCATAAAGATTTTAATGAAATTTATGACTTGTTGGCAGTACGCGTAATTGTTAAAACAGTAAAAGACTGTTATGCAGTTTTAGGAGCAGTCCATACTAAGTGGAAACCGATGCCTGGCCGGTTCAAGGACTATATTGCTGTTCCTAAGGTCAACGGCTACCAGTCACTTCATACCACTATTATCGGTCCTGGGGGCAGACCCCTGGAAATACAAATCAGAACCGAACAAATGCATGAAGTTGCGGAATACGGTGTCGCTGCTCACTGGGCATATAAGAGAGGCAATTTTAAAGGTGTAGAGCAAACCAGTTCAAATGAAAAATTGGACATGGTACGTGAAATTTTAGAGTTAAAAGATGAAACATCAGACGCTGATGAATTCATGAAAAGCGTTAAAAGCGAAATCTTCTCTGATCGCGTTTATGTTTTTACTCCTAAAGGTGAAGTTTATGAACTGCCAAAAGGGTCAGTGACCTTGGATTTTGCTTATGAAATCCATACTCAAGTGGGTAGCCATGCGGTCGGAGCCAAAGTCAATGGTAAGTTAGTACCTCTTGATTATAAATTGAAAAATGGTGATGTCATCGAAATAATGACGCAGTCAAACGCAAGCCCATCACGCGACTGGGTCGATTTAGTTAAGACCTCGCGCGCACGAAACAAAATTCGCAGATACTTTAGAAATCTTGATCGTGACCATAGTATTGAGCAGGGCGAGCAAATGGTTGCCGACAAACTGCGTGAGCAAGGACTTTCACCCAAAGTATTTATGTCAAAAGAACATATTGAGCCACTATTGGAGCAAATAAATTATCACACAGCAGATGAAATGTATGCTTCAATTGGTTTTGGTGATCTCTCCGCGATTGGTGTGGTCAACAGATTAACTGCAGATATACGGCACGAGAATGAAAAGAAGAAACAAAAACAGCTTGAAGAAGAAATTCTGAATTCAGGACAAAAAGCAGTTTCGGAAAATCCACCAAGTAAAAAAGATTCTAAGGCAATGAAGATCAAGCACAAAAATGGTGTCATGATTCAGGGCATAAGTGACTTGATGCTTCATTTGGCCAAGTGTTGCAATCCAGTTCCAGGAGACGACATTGTCGGCTATGTTACTAAAGGCCGGGGCGTGACAATTCATCGAACAGACTGTCGCAATATAGTAAATAATGACGAAAGTAAGGGCAGGCTGATTGAAGTTCAATGGGAGAATGTTGCAGAAAACAGTGCCCAAGCATTTAATGCTAATATTGAAGTTTTCGGTTACAACCGGGGCAAATTACTCACTGATGTCATTACAAAGTTGAATACGTTAACCCCAAATATTAATAATATCTCAGGCAAAGTCAACGAAAATAATATTGCACATATATATGCTACAGTGGCGGTGAACAATTCAGCAAAACTAGATGATATTTTAACCAAGTTAAGAGATATACCAGATGTATATCAGACAAGGAGAGCTGATAATTAATGCGGATTGTAATCCAAAGAGTAAATCGAGCTAGTGTCAAAATTGCTGGAAATATAGTAGGACAGATCTCCAAGGGTTTGTTATTGCTGGTTGGGTTAAAAGAAGGCGATGAAGCCGATATTGTTAAAAAGGCAGCTGCTAAAATTGCCAAAATGCGTATCTTTGAAGATAAAAAGGGTAAAACTAATTTGGCAATTAAAGATGTTGGCGGACAAATATTAAGTGTTAGTCAGTTTACTTTACTAGCAGATACCAAAAAGGGTAATCGACCAAGTTTTATCAAAGCTATGAGGCCACCGAAATCAAAAGAGTTATGGGAACAATTTAATAAAGAATTGAAAAATTTAGGATTAACCGTAGCGACAGGTGAATTTGGTGCTGACATGCAGGTTGATTTAGAAAATGATGGACCTTTCACAATCGTGTTGGATCTGTAAATATCGTGCATAAATAGTACTACAGGTTGACTTTTAACTGTGAAAACTATATTCTAAAAAAGAATTATCAATGACAAAGACTGAAGTTTGGTATTTTTATTCAGAGACCGCCTATTTTTGGTGAAAAGGTGGAAAAAAACTAACTGTGACCCCTTTACCAGATAATAATCGCATCGCGAGCGTTATTCGCAGCAGGTAAAAGGTGGTACCGTGCTAAATCAGAGCGCCCTTGATTTATTCAAGGACGTTTTTTTATTAAAAGGATGATTAAATGAGAGTTCAAAGACCTAAAGGAACAGTTGACATTTTGCCAGATGAATCTGGTTCATGGGAAAAAGTCGAACAAATATTACGCGACTTTTTTAAAGGGGCAAATTACCGCGAGATTCGGACACCCAGTTTTGAAAACTACAATGTTTTTTCACGTTCGAGTGGTGAAACTTCTGATGTTGTTGAAAAAGAAATGTATGACTTTAATGATAAAGGCGGCAGACATATTGCTTTAAGGCCTGAAGGAACAGCGGGGGTAGTGCGAGCTTACGTTGAGGATAAACTTTATGCACCAGAAATTGTTAAGCCTTTAAATGTTTATTATATTGAATCGACATTTCGCTATGAAAGGCCCCAAGCAGGGCGTCAAAGAGAGTTTCACCAAATTGGCATTGAGAGTTTTGGTTCCGCAAATCCTTTGGCTGACGTGGAAACAATAGTTCTGGCTCATGATTTACTGGCCAAGCTAGGTGTGAAAAATTATGAATTGCATATCAATACATTAGGAAATTCACAAGTACGGCAAGATTATCATGATGCACTAGTTAATTATTTTAAACCAGTTAGAGACCAGCTTTCTGATGATTCAAAAAGACGGTTAGAAAAGAATCCTTTGCGTATTCTGGATTCCAAAGATGAACAGGATAAGCAATTTTTACCGAATGCACCTAAAATAGTTGATTATTTGGATCATGAATCAAAGGAAAATTTTGACCAAATTTTAAAGATGCTGGATCAATTAAAGATTAATTATGTGATCGATAATGATTTAGTTCGTGGACTGGACTACTATACTGGTGTAATTTTTGAATTCATGGTCGAAGATAAAAGCATTTGGGAATCTGCTTCAACAATTCTTGGCGGCGGTCGTTACGATAACTTAGTAGAGGAATTTGACGGACCAAGTACTCCAGCAGTTGGTTTTGGCATTGGAGAAGAACGCTTGATGCTGGTATTGCACAAACAAAATCCGGAACTTTTTGCAGATCAGGGCATTGATTTCTTTATAGCCAATATCGGTCAAGAAACAGAAGTAAAAACAGTTGAAATTGCACGTTTATTGCGTAAGCAAGGGCTGAAAGCTCAATATGATGTTGAGCAAAAAAAGTTAAAAGCTCAATTCAAAAAAGCGGATAGAGCAAAAGCAAAGTTCGTTATTACACTTGGCGGTAAAGAATTAGCTGACAAAGTTTTAAATGTTAAAAGACTTGCTGATGCTAAAACTTTTAAGTTTAGTTTTAATGATCTCGAAAATATGAATGCGGTAATGGAACAATTAAAGGAATAAAAATGAAAAAAATGGAAAAAAGAACTGACTATTGTGGCAATATCACTCAGGACTACCTTAATCGGGATGTAAATTTATATGGCTGGGTTCAGAGAGTGCGTAATCTGGGTAATTTGGTTTTTATCGATTTACGCGATCGTGAAGGCCTTGTCCAAGTAGTAGTTAACCATGATTCAGGTCAAGAATTAATGGCTATTGCAGATTCACTAGGAAATGAATATGTAATTCAAGTCAAAGGAAAAGTAGTCAAACGTTCAAGTATTAATCCTGATATGAAAACGGGAGAGGTCGAAGTTGAGGCTGAGGAAATAATCATTTTAAATGAGTCTAAGAACCCACCATTTGAAATTAAAGATGACGTTGAGGTTGCTGAACAAACCAGACTAAAGTATCGCTATTTGGATTTGCGTAGACCAAACTTACAAAATGCTATCATTTTACGGTCAAAAATATTACGAGCCACACACGAATTTTTTGATCAAAATGGTTTCATTGACATTGAAACACCAATTTTAGGAAAGTCTTCACCTGAAGGTGCACGTGATTATCTAGTTCCATCCAGAATTTATCCTGGCAGTTTTTACGCTCTGCCACAATCTCCCCAATTATTCAAGCAATTATTAATGGGAGCGGGCTTTGATAAATATTACCAGTTAGCTAGATGCTTTAGGGATGAAGACTTGCGGGGTGACAGACAGCCTGAGTTTACGCAGATTGATATGGAAACCTCTTTTACTGATGAGCAGCAAGTACAGGACTACACAGAAGGCTTGCTCAAGAAAATCATGAAAGACGTAATGGGAATTGATCTAAGAACTCCAATTGACCGCATTTCTTGGACAGATTCAATGAATAATTACGGAACAGATAAGCCAGACACCCGTTTCGGCATGTTAATTCATGATCTAAGTGCAATCTTTAAAGATAGTTCTTTTAAAGTGTTCTCTAATGCCATTGCAGATGGTGGTTTTGTTAAAGGGATTGCAGTTAAAGATGGTGCTCAAAGATACTCTCGCAAACAAATTGAGAAAAAGCAGGACTATATTAAGCGTTATCACGCAAAAGGTTTGGCTTGGGTCAAATTTGAAGATAGTGAATTCTCCGGTCCCGTTTCTCGTTTCTTAACTGATGAAAATAAAGCTGCTTTAATTAATGAATTTAACTTGCAAGGCGGCGAATTAGTCGTATTTATTGCTGACAAATGGAAAGTTTGCTGCGACTCACTTGACCATTTGCGTCGTGAATTCGCTAAAGAAACAAATATTATTCCAAAACATGTATTCAACTTTGTGTGGGTGGTTGATTGGCCATTATTTGAATATGATGAAGGATTCGGTAGATGGATTGCAGCACACCATCCATTCACTATGCCCGATGATGAAGGTATTAAATTATTGGATACTGAGCCGCACAAGGCTCATGCTCGCAGCTATGATATAGTTATGAACGGTGATGAATTGGGTGGAGGTTCAATACGTATTCACAAGCGTTCAATTCAGGAAAAAATGTTTAAGGCCCTTGGTTTTACCAAAAAACGTGCTTATGAACAGTTTGGCTACCTTCTTGAAGCTTTGGATATGGGCTTTCCACCACATGCAGGACTTGCTATCGGGCTTGACCGTTTTGCAATGCTGCTTGCTGAAAAAGATAATATCCGTGATGTATTGGCATTCCCGAAAAATGCCAATGCTTCAGAACCAATGATGCACGCGCCTGCTCCTGTATCTGAACAGCAATTAACTGATTTGGGTATTGAGGTCGAAGATAAGTATCAAGACGACGTAGCTAAAATTGAGGCAAACTTGAAAGCACAAGCCGAAAAAGATGCTGCACAAAATACCACTTGGGATTAAAGAGAAGACAAATATCAAAATAGCATGAAGAATTATGGTCTTCATGCTATTTTGTTCACTTATTGTTTAAAAAATGACCTGAATTAGGAGGAAATCATATGACTGACAGGTTTCATCGAGCCTTTGGCTGTTATGGCATTATTGGTGATCAACAAAATCTAGTTGTAATCAAAAAAGAGGGTGGACCTTATATAAATCGCTACGACTTACCAGGAGGTAGTTTAGAAGACGGGGAATCATTAAACCGTGCAGTTATGCGTGAAGTAAATGAAGAAACAGGTCTAATAGTTCAAGATTACAGGCAAATTGGTGTTACTTCATTTAAATACCCTTGGGATTACAAACAATGGCATTTGAATCAACATATTTGTGTTTTTTATGAAATAAAGAAAGCAGTTGGCAAGGTTCAAGGAGAAGTTAAACAATTTACCGGTCAAGACTCATTAGGAGCAGTCACGATACCATTAGCAAAAATAAGTATTGCAAACTCTTCGCCTTTGGTAGTTAAAGCCAAGGAATTTTTATTAAACCCAGACAAATTTGATTTAGCAGATCAAACATTTGATAAGTGGACTGTACTTGATAAACCTGTTTTTTAAAGAAAAAAAGCGGTTAAGGAAATCATTTCCTTAACCGCTTTTAACTGGTTTATTTTAAATTTTGTAAAAAATCTAAAGCCTTATCATAATTAGGCTCGTTAGTTAATTCCTGAATAAGTTCTTGATACAAAACTTTTTTATCTGCATCAACGATCCAAACGCTCCTGGAATCTAATTTATTAGCTTCAATATATAAACCCATACTTTTACCAAAATCAAAAGAATCATCTGACAAAAGTTTCATTTTAGAAACGCCTTCTGCTGCACACCAGTTTTTTTGCTCTTCTGGAGTATTGGTAGAAATAGTATAGAAATTGATACCGTTAAACTTATCAACTTCACCATTAAACTTTTTAGTAGAAATACTGCAGACACTGGTATTAATATTAGGTACCACACTGATTAAAGTAGGCTTGTCAACTAATTTTTCCATTGAAACAACAGAACCGTCTGCCTGTTTTACCTTGAAACTTGGCAATTGTTCGCCCACTTTTGGTGGTTCACCATTCGTTGACAGAGGTTCATTTTTCATTGTTACTTGCATAATCTTAACCCTTTCTCTTGTTAAAAATATAAACGACTACTCTTTAAATTTTAAACTACTAGAGTTGAAAATCCCAAGAAATTAGCTTTTTAGTTATTATTAGTATAATCAGTTATGCGCTTGATAGCCTCTTTGAGCTTCTCTTCAGAAGATGCATATGAAAAGCGAACATACCCATGACCACCTGCACCAAAAAAACTGCCAGGGGTTACTCCAACTTTGGCTTTTTCAGCTAAATCTTTGGCAAAGGCGACATCGTCACAGCCGAATTTAGTTGGTATTTTAGCAAAAATATAAAAAGCTCCTTCTGGTGTAGCCATAGTATAGCCATTCTTCTTTAGACCATCTTGAAGAAGATACAAACGCTTTTGGTATTTTTCCCTGGCTTCAATATAGTCTTGATCACCGTGTTCTAATGCCTCTGATGCCGCAATCTGAACATTATCAGTTACAGAAGAAATCAAAAATGAATGTATTTTGATCATTGATTTCATTAGCTCGGCAGGCCCCGCGATATAACCAATTCTCCAACCTGTCATTGCAACGCTTTTTGATAACCCTGATAACAAAACAGTTCTTTCCGGAATAATCTGTGTCAGAGAGTAATGCTTTTTTTCACCGTAAATTAATTCCGCATAAATTTCATCACTTACTGCAAATATATCATATTTAGTGATAACCTCTGCTAACTCTTGTAAGTTTTGCTTTGAGTATACTCGACCTGTTGGGTTAGAGGGGTCAGTAATGATAACAGCTTTTGCTCCCTTGCCTTCATTTTCAAGTGTTTCAGTCAGTTTTTTGGCTGTCAAAAGAAAATTATCCGCAGAAGTATCAACTTGTACAGGTATACCACCAGCCATTTTTATAATACCAAAATAAACTTCCCAAACCGGAGTAGGAACAATGATTTTCTCTCCCGGATTTAGCAAAGCCATGGCGGCAATATTTAGTCCCTCTGAGACACCTACAATAGCACAAATTTCACTTTTAGGATCATAGCTTACACCCAAACTCTTTTTTAAATATTTGCTGACGGAGCTTAAGTATTTTTCCTTACCAGCTTCTGGAGCATAATGGGAGTCGTTACTATTAATATCATCAATTGCCGCTCGTTTTATATGCTCAGGAGTATTTAAATCAGGCTCACCAATTGTTAATTTTATTATCCCGGGAATTTGAGAAATTTTTTGACTAAAAGATCTGATTTCAGAATTAGGCAAGTTTCTAATTCTAGAATTTATTTTTGCAGATAAGTTTTTTGCTAAATGTGGCATAATAAGATCCTTCCTATTTTTCTTGAAACCATATTATAACCCAGCCTGACCATAAATAAAATTAAGAAAAAGTATTATTTTAGTGAGTTTATAGTTAGTCCATGCTATTTATTTTTGTTATATTGAATATATCAAGTAAGGAGTGTGTGATTTATGGATCAAAATGAAAAAAATAAGAGATTGAAGCAGTTAACTCCGGATCAGTACCAAGTGACTCAGCAAGCTGCAACTGATTATCCATTCAAAGGCAAATACGATGATTTCTATCAAAAAGGAATTTATGTTGATATTGTATCAGGTGAACCATTATTTTCGAGTGAAGACAAATATGATGCAGGGTGTGGCTGGCCAAGTTTTACACGACCTATTAAAAAATTAGTCTACCACCGTGATCAGTCTCATAATATGGAGAGAACAGAAGTCAAAAGTCCTGATGGTGACTCTCATTTAGGACACGTTTTTGATGATGGGCCATCAGATAAAGGGGGACTTAGATATTGCATTAATTCTTCGGCTTTAGAGTTCATCCCTTATGAGCAATTAGAGCAAAAAGGTTATGGAGAATATAAAAAGCTCTTTAAATAATAAAAATTATGTAAAAAAGAACATGGCACTTAGTCATGTTCTTTTTGAGTTCTTATTAAACTATTTCTTGTTCCTTAAAACTGCCGTAAACCCGTTCTACTTCTGTTACACTCATAAAAGCGTAAGGGTCGCTTTTTTTAACAATATGTAATATGTCATACATATCATAGCGGTCAATCACAGTGATCAGTACTTTTTTCTCATTATGACTGTAAGCCCCTTCAACATCATGGAAAATTGTAATGCCGCGGTGCATTTTTTCCTGAATGCCATCAATAATAGCATGAGGTTGTTCAGTAACAATAGTCACCTGCAGCTTTTGGTGTTGAGTATAAACAGCATCTATTACGCGGCCGTTGATAAAAATTGTCAGAGCAGAGTATAATGCACGTGTCCATCCAAAAGCAAATCCAGCAGCAGCTATAATTATCAAATTTATTAAAATACTGATTTTACCGTAACTCGTCCCTGTTTTTCTTTGAATGACAATGCCTATGATGTCAAGTCCACCTGTAGATATACCGTTCTTAAGCGCAAAACCTGTTCCCAGGCCATTGATCATACCACCAAAAATTGCACAGACAAGTGGATCCAGATGCATGTTTAGTGGTTGAACTACCCGCATCATAATTGATCCCAGTATGACCGTAATGATGGTAAAAAACGTAAATTTATGTCCAATCTTTATCCAGGCAAGCAAAAGCAGAGGCAAGTTCAATACGAAATACAAAGCAGAAGTTGATAGAGTAACGGGTAAAAAGCGCTCACTCATGGTATTAATTAATTGGGCAAAACCGGTTATTCCTGAGGAATACATGTGTCCTGGAGTCCAAAAGAAGTTTAGAGCTACAGCTACGGCTAGCGAATAGAAAAATGAGGCAGAAATTTTAGAGAGTAGGTTATACCGTCGATTGAATGCGTCAAGCTGATCCATTATTTAATTATTCCTTTGCGAAAAATTGCTAATTAAAAATAATAAATACTAGCTTCTATATAAAAATAAAAACTAGTATTTTTCTTAAGTATACTAACACATTTCCGTGAAATTTAAAGAGTTTTTAATCTATCTTCGACTAATTTTGCCAATGTTTTTTGATGAAATCTTCTCTACCACCAGATTCTTCAAGACTATAACGTAGGGGATTTTTTTTGTAAAAATCCTGATGATAATCTTCAGCAGGATAAAATGGCTTGGCTGGTTCAATTTTTGTAACTATTGGATCATCAAACCTGCCACTATTTTGGAGAGCTGTTTTTGACTTTTCCGCAGCTTCTTTTTGAGCAGGAGAATTGTAAAAAATTACGGGACGATAGTTATCTCCGCGATCTTGAAATTGTCCTGAAGCATCTGTTGGATCAGTTACTTGCCAATAATAGTTAAGCAAGTTTTCATAAGGCATAACCTCGGGATCATAAGTGATTTCGACAGCCTCAGTATGTCTTGTCGTTCCTGTACATACTTGTTCATAGGTTGGGTTGGGCACATGTCCACCGGTATAACCCGAAATTACTTTTTTAATTCCAGGTAGGGAATCAAACGGTTTAACCATGCACCAAAAACAACCTCCTGCAAATATTGCAGTATCTAAATTAGCCATTTTTTCATTTTTACTCATTTATTACACCTCTTTAATTTTTATTTAAACATAAATACCATAATTAGATGCCTTATTTGCTTTTAGCTTTGAACACCTAAATGATTCATAATAATTGCTGCAGTCTCTTCGATCGAGCGGTGAGCAACGTTTATTACAAAACAACCGAGTTGATCATAAAGCTTTTGGGCTGAATCCAATTCTTTTTTTATGGCATCGATATTAGAGTAAGAGGTATCGGGATTTAGACCATAAGAAATCATTCTTTCACGTCTGATTTCATTTAAGACAGAGAGGTCATTTGTCAAACCAATAATTTTTTTAGGATCAATTTGATAAATTTCTTTAGGAATATGGGTATCAGGTACCAAAGGTAAATTAGCTACTTTTAAATTTTTGTTTGCTAAAAAAAGCGACAAGGGGGTTTTGGATGTTCTTGAAACTCCTAAAAGTACCACATCGGCTTCTAAAAAGCCCTTGGGATCTTTACCATCGTCATACATAACTGCAAATTCCATGGCTGAAATGCGATCAAAATATTTTTGATTCATTTTATGTTGGGCACCAATTCTTTGTTGCGGCTTAAGACCAGTCAATTTTTGAATCGATTCGATTGCTGGTGATAAAATATCCACACTTTGAATATGATGTTCTCTAACAAAACGAATAACCGGAATCTGCATTTCATCTTTTACCAAGCTATAAATAAGCAGTAAATTTTGATATTGTATTATTTCTGCAAAAGTATCTTCTAATTTCTCTTTATTAATAATGAATGGATATCTCCTGTAATTAATCTGCGCATCAGGAAACTGGGCGGCTGCGGCAACAGCATTGTTAAAAGCAGTATCACCGGCAGAATCTGAAATTATTATTATGTTAACTTCTTTTTTTGGTGTTTCTTCAGCCATTATTTACTCCTTTTTTTCTTTAATTATACAATTTAACCAAAATCATTAACAGATTAAGTTTTTCCTGTGAAAAATTTGAAAAATATTGTTCGTTTGTATTGACCCACCGGTGATGTTTGATATAATTTAGTTAAATGTATGACGGTAACGTCAAGAAATGGAAGGAGGGATCACATATGGCCAAGACAGTCGTTCACGAAAACGAGTCTATTGATGATGCTCTTCGTCGTTTTAAACGTTCCGTTTCTAGAAGTGGTACTTTACAGGAATACCGCAAGCGCGAGTTTTATGAAAAACCTAGCGTTCGTAGGAAGCTGAAATCCGAAGCTGCTCGGAAACGCAGACATTATTAATTTAAAAGCGACTTTTATCAAGCTGATAGAAGTCGTTTTTTATTAACAATAATTAAAGTTTAATGATTTATTTAATTTAAACTAGGGTGTAAATTTGTTATAATTTAGCTAGATTTTGTGAAGAAAGAGGGAATTCATTTGAGTTTATCTGAGCAAATAATGTCAGATATGAAAGAAGCGATGAAAGCTCGTGACAAAGTTAGACTGAACACTGTGCGCATGATAAAATCCGCATTGATGAATGAAAAAATTAAAGCTGGTCACGATTTAACCGCCGAAGAAGAACTGACGGTCCTTAGCCGAGAAAAAAAGCAGCGTGAAGAATCAATTGCAGAATTTACCAAGGCTGATCGTAAAGACCTGGCAGATGAAACTAAACAGGAACTAGCGATTGTTGAAAGCTATTTGCCTAAGCAAATGACCCCTGAAGAGCTCGATCAAGCTGTTTCTTCAGCAATTGCAGAAGTGAATGCTCAAGGTAAGTCAGATTTTGGAAAAGTAATGAAAGTATTAATGCCTAAAATCAAAGGTAAAGCTGATGGCAAAGAAGCTTCTGCAGTCGTGCGCAAACAACTGAATTAGGCATAAGAAAAGGAGCAGAGTTATTTGGCCCAAACCAATTTTATTCCTAAAAATCCTGAGAATATCCAGAAATTAGTTGGTATTAACGATAACAATTTAAGCCTTTTATCTACCGGTTATAATGCTAGTGTAGTTGATACTGGCAATAGTATAGCTATTCAAGGTAATGACAATGACATCCAAAAAGTTTCAGCTGTCCTGAAAGCTTTAGACAACGTTGTTAATGCTAATATTAACATTGGTCCAGCTGACGTTGTTAGTGCGATGAAAATGGCAGATAAAGGAACAACAGAATATTTTCCTGATCTATATAAAAAGATTTTGATTCGGGATGCTAAAGGCAAGCCGATTAGAGTCAAAAATATGGGGCAGAAAAAATATGTCGAAGCCATTGAAAAAAATGATGTTGTATTTGGGATCGGTCCTGCTGGTACCGGTAAGACATTTATTGCCGTTGTTTGTGCTGTTGCTGCTTTTAAAAAGGGCGAAGTATCCAGGATTATTTTGACTAGGCCTGCAGTTGAAGCTGGAGAGTCACTGGGATTTTTACCTGGTGATCTCAAAGAAAAAGTTGATCCTTACTTAAGGCCCATTTATGATTCGCTTTATGCAATTTTAGGCAACAATACTACCGATCATTTAATGGAACGCGGTGTTATTGAGGTCGCTCCATTGGCGTACATGCGTGGACGTACATTGGATGATGCGTTTGTTATCCTTGATGAAGCACAAAATACTACTGACGCGCAGATGAAAATGTTTTTAACCAGGCTTGGCTTTAATTCGAAAATGATCGTTAATGGTGATATGACGCAGGTTGATCTTCCCGGTAAACAACGCAGTGGTTTAATAGATGCTGAACGTATTTTGAAGAAAATTGAACAAATTAAATTTATTTGGTTTTCAGCTAATGATGTTGTTCGCCACCCAGTTGTTGCTAAAATTATTAATGCCTACGAAAAGGAAGAAAAATAGATTTAATGGATTCAATAGACATTACTTTTAATGATGAAGTTGGTTTTCTTGACAATGAAAAACGTGATTGGCAAAAGTGGATTACCAATCTCCTTTTGCTTGCTAAAAAGGAAATAAATAAAAAGAACGACTTGGAAATGAGTATTAACTTTATTAATGAAAAACGCAGTAATGAAATTAATAAAAAATATCGCGGTAAAGATAGGCCAACTGATGTAATTTCTTTTGCTATTGAAGATGGGGAAGATCAAATTGATTTTAGCACATTTGATAATCCTGAATTCATTGAAGATATTGGTGACTTATTTATGTGTCCCAGCGTTATTATGCGACACAGTAAGGAATATGGTACCGGTTGGGACCGTGAATTTGGTTATACTCTAGTCCATGGCTTTTTGCATCTTAGCGGGTATGATCATATTGAACCAGGCGAAGCAAAAACCATGTTTAAAATACAAGGAAAGGTATTAGAAAAATATGGATTGCCCTTGTATCCCGATCAGTTAGATGAAGGCAGAGGTAAATAGTAAATAATGGTAGAAGAGAAGAAAATTAAGTCAGGCTTTGTTGCTCTGCTAGGAAGACCGAATGTTGGTAAGTCTACGCTCATGAATTATTTAGTGGGTCAAAAGGTAGCCATTACTTCTAGCAAACCGCAAACTACCCGTAATAAAATCTCTGGAATTTTAACAACTGGTGATATGCAGGCGATTTTTATTGATACTCCCGGTATATTTAAGCCGCACCTAGATTTAGATGATTACATGGATAAAGCCAGCTTGTCTAGCTTGAACGATGTTGATCTCATTTTGTTTATGGTTGAACCAGAAAAAATGGGCAAGGGTGATGCTTACATAGCAGAGTTATTGCAAAAAGCGACGGTTCCAGTTTTACTTCTAATTAATAAGGTAGATACAGTTAATCCCAACGAGCTTTTACCAATAATTGATCAATATCGTAAGCTAAACATTTTTAGGGAGTTTTTACCAGTTTCGGCAACTCAGGGAATTGGAATTAGTGATTTATTTCAGGTTTTACACCAGTATTTGCCTGAAGGGCCCAAGTATTATGGCACTGATCAAATTACGGATCGACCAGAATACTTTATGGTTGCAGAATTAATTCGTGAACAAATTTTAAAGCTTACAGCTGAAGAGGTGCCCCATGCTACCGCTGTTTGGGTGGAACAAATGAATAAGCATGAAAACAATAAATTGCAGATTGAAGCAACAATTTATGTTGAAAAAAATGGGCAAAAAGGCATAATTATTGGCAAAGGCGGTAAGATGCTCAAGCAAATTGGTATCAATTCCAGACTCCAAATAGAAGATTTATTAGGTGAAAAAGTTAATTTGCATCTTTGGGTAAAAGTACAGCACAATTGGCGTTCTGACCCGCAATTTTTAAGAAGAATAGGTTATAATCCAAAGGATCTAGCCTAATGGTTCGTGAACTCGAGGAAGTTAATGGCATAATTTTTAAAAGACAAAAGTATCATGAGGCTGATTTGCTGGCTAAAATTATGACTGAAAAAAATGGCATAATCACATTGCTTGCTCGTGGTGCACTAAAAGCAAAGTCTAAATTAGGTGCATCATTGCTTAATTTCTCTTATGGAACTTATGTCATTTATTCTTCTGGCCATGGCTTGAGTACTTTAAGGACATACAAAAATGTAAAACAATTTGATGGATTATATGACGATTTAATTAAAAATGCTTACGCTTCTTTTATTCTTGACCTGATAGATCACGCATTTATTGAATATCAAAATTTAGGCAGGTATTACGATCTAGCAAATTTTGCTTTGCAAAAAATTAACTCTGGTACTGATCCTGAAATGATAACTCAGATAGTACAAATGCAATTGTTAGCAGCTTACGGAGTAGAGCCAGAACTGAGAAGCTGTGTGATCTGTGGAGAAAAGCAGGGAGAGTTTGATTATTCAATCAGAAAAGGCGGTATTTTATGCAGTAAGCATTTTTATGCTGATCCAGCTCGTTTACATTTGAAACCAAAAGAAACAGCTGTTTTGAGAACTATTTTTTTACTCCCCTTTAACAGATTAGGTGATATTAAAATTAATTCTATTACCAAAAAAGCTACGCGCAGAGCTATTGATCGTATTTATCAGGAAACGATTGATCTCAATCTCAAAACTAAAAAGTTTTTGGATGAGCTGAAATTAACTGACTAGCTCTTCTGATTGAATACTTTTTATGATAAAATAATAATATGTATTAGCTATAATGAGGATAAAAAAGTACCAGTTAAGCGAGTGTTGAAGGTGAAAGAGCACCTGGGAAAAGGCACCTCTAGCTAAATTAATTAAGAGCAGGAACTATTTCCTGAATTAGGGTGGAACCGCGACTAAATCTCGTCCCTATGCATGTTTTGCATAGGCTTTTTTTATGGTCTTATGCAGGAAGGAAATATAAATGGCAAAGAAAAAATTAACTATTCAAGATATGATTTTTAAATTAGAAAAGTTTTGGTCTTCTAAAGGATGCATGGTAATGCCTTCTTATGATGTTGAAAAGGGTGCAGGAACTATGAGTCCTTATACTTTTTTGCGTGCTGTTGGACCGGAGCCCTGGGCAGCTTGTTATGTAGAGCCTTCAAGACGTCCAGCTGACGGCAGATATGGGGAAAATCCTAATCGTTTGTTTCAACACCATCAATTCCAAGTAGTAATTAAGCCAGCACCAGAAAATATTCAGCAGTATTATTTGGATAGTTTGAAGGAACTTGGGATAAATCCTTTAGAGCATGATATTCGCTTTGTCGAAGACAACTGGGAAAATCCTTCGATGGGCTGCGCTGGTGTTGGTTGGGAAGTTTGGCTTGATGGCATGGAAGTAAGTCAATTTACATACTTTCAAACTGTCGGCGAACTCGATGTTAAGCCAACAATGAGTGAAATAACTTATGGTGTTGAACGACTAGCTTCTTATATACAGGATGTTAATTCTGTTTTTGACCTTGAATGGGGAGATGGGGTTCTTTATCGCGACATATTTAAAGAAGCTGAGTATGAGAACTCTAAATATGCTTTTGAAGAATCAAACCAGGAAGATCTCTTAAAGTTTTTTGACACTTATGAAAGAACAGCCCAGGAATTAATTGGACTTAATTTGGTGCAGCCTGCTTATGACTATATTTTGAAATGTTCACATACTTTCAATTTGCTCGATGCTCGTGGAGCTGTATCAGTTACTGAAAGAGCAGGATATTTGGCCAGAATTAGAAATATGGCACATGAAGTAGCTGTATGTTTTGTAAAAGAACGTGAAAAAAGAGGTTTTCCTTTGTTAAAAAATGCAGAAGATAAGAAGGCAGGACTAGAAAATGGCTAAAGATTATTTATTTGAAATTGGTACTGAAGAAATGCCGGCCCATGTCGTTGAAAGGAGTGTTAAGCAGTTAGCTGAAAAAACCAGCAAGTTTCTTAAAGAAAACGGACTCAAATTTAAAAGCATTAAAACATTTTCAACACCTCGAAGGCTAACTATTTTAGTAGAGGAGCTTTCTGAAAAACAGGCCGATATTGATGAAATAAAAAAGGGGCCTGCCAAAAAAATTGCACTGGATCAGGATAAAAATTGGACTAGAGCTGCTCAAGGATTTGCTCGTGGTCAAGGAATGACTACTGATGATATTTATTTTGAGGAATTAAAAGGTACTGAATATGCTTATGTGCATGTTCAAAAAGAAGGTAAAAAAGCCACTGATATTCTTTTAGGTATGAGCGACATTGTCAAAGCTATGACTTTTCCAACCAAGATGCGGTGGGATTCTCATGATTTTGAGTTTGTTCGCCCTATTCATTGGCTAGTCTCACTTTATGGCAATGAAGTAGTACCAGTCAAAATTTTAGATATCACAGCTGGACGAAAAACTGAAGGTCATCGTTTTTTAGGAGACAGTGTTGTTCTAGCTAACTCTAGTGACTATGAAGATGCCTTAAAAGATCAGTTTGTAATTGTTGACTCAACAAAACGTCGCACAATGATAGTTGATCAAATGAACAAATTGGTTAAAAAGAATAATTGGCAAATTAAGCCAGATAAAAGTTTACTTGAAGAAGTAACAAATTTGGTTGAATATCCTACAGTTTTCACCGGCTCTTTTGACAAAAAATATCTGGAAATGCCTAAAGAAGTTTTAATAACATCCATGAAGGACAATCAACGTTACTTTGAAGTTTATGATCAAGATGATAAATTAATCAATCATTTTATAGCTGTACGAAATGGTAATAAAGACTATTTGGAAAATGTTGTTTCAGGTAATGAAAAAGTGCTAGTAGCACGGCTTGATGACGCGCAATTCTTTTACGATGAAGACCGTAAATACCCTCTGAGCCATTTTGTTCAAAAACTGGATAATGTTTCGTTTCACGATAAAATTGGATCAATGTCAGAAAAGATGAAACGCGTTCGGATTATAGGTGACTTCTTGGCTAACAAATGGCAACTAAATGACCAAGTGGTCAAAGATTTTGATCGTGCCAGTCAGCTTTACAAGTTTGATTTAGTTACCCAAATGGTGGGAGAATTTGCTGAACTTCAAGGAGTAATGGGAAAGCACTATGCCAAATTAGCGGGTGAAAAGGATGATGTTGCCGATGCCATTGAAGAGCATTACATGCCAACTACCTCTGAAGGAGAATTACCTCAAACAACGGTAGGTTCATTATTATCCGTTGCTGATAAATTAGATACTATTATTACTTTCTTTGCTGCTGGTATGATTCCTACTTCTTCAAATGATCCCTATGCACTTCGTCGCTATGCCTACGGCATCGTGCGCATTTTATTGAATCAAAAATGGTCATTACCATTTAACGAATTTCTACCGGAAATTGTTTCAGCTCTTGAAAATAAAACACCAGCTAAACTGCCTAAAAAAGCTGAACAGGAAGAGGAAATTTCATCCTTTATTCGTGATCGCATTAAACAGTATTTACAGAAAAATAACTATAAATATGACATCATTGATGCGGTTCTGGCTTCAAGTCAACAAGATCCCATCCAAATTTTGGCTGCAGCAAAAGTTTTGCAATTACATCATGATGATGATAAATTCAAACCAGTTGTTGAAAGCTTAATCAGAATAAATAATATTTTGCAAAAAGCTAAGTACAAGGGCCAAAACATAGTAAAAACGGAATTGTTTGAAAACGATACTGAAACTGAACTTGCTGATGGAGTTAGCAGCTTGAGCAAAGTTAATGATCTCTCAAAACTTTATGATGGCTTTGTAAAGCTGCAACCTATCATTGATGTTTACTTTGAGACAAATATGATTATGGATAAGAATGAAGCTATTAAAAATAACCGTTTAGCACAGCTTAATGGGATAGCACAACTTGCAAAACGGCTCGGTGATCTAAGCAAATTAGTTATTAAATAAAAGTAGGTGGAAAGATGGCTGGTCTTATACCTGAAGATACAATTGCTAAAGTTCGTAATAATGTCAATATTGTCAATGTCATAAGTCAGTATGTTTCACTTGAAAAGAAGGGCAAAGATTTTGTCGGTCTCTGTCCTTTTCATGAAGAAAAAACGCCTTCATTTACCGTTAGCGAAGGAAAACAATTTTTTAAGTGCTTTGGTTGCGGTAAAGGTGGCAATGTTTTTTCATTTCTGATGTATAAGGAAAATTTAACTTTTCCGGAAAGTGTTCAAAAAGTAGCTGATTTTGCTCATATTGATATTGGAGAATATTCCAGTCAAAAGCCAAAATTTTCTAATGTACTTATCAAAATAAATGAAGAAGCAGCCGACTTTTATCACAGAGTACTAATTTCTACTAACGCAGGAAAACCAGGGTATAGTTACGCAGAAAAACGTGGCCTTAATCAAGACATAATTAATCATTTCCGGATTGGTTATGCTCCCAAACAAAATAATTTACTTTTAACTTACCTTCGGGGACAAGATTTTAAAGATGAGGATCTGATCAAAAGCGGTCTGTTTGTTCAATCGCAAAATGGAGAATTATTCGATCGTTTTAGGGAAAGGTTAATGTTTCCGCTTAGTAACGAAGGAGACTATGTCGTTGGTTTTTCTGGCAGAAGGCTTTCTAATGATAAAACGGAAGCTAAATATATTAATAGTCCAGAAACCGAAATATTTACCAAATCAAAGACTCTGTTCCATTTTGCGGAAGCAAAAAAGGAAGCTCGAAGTGAAAAGCATTTAATTTTGTATGAAGGCTATATGGATGTAATTGCAGCATATAAAGCCGGAATAAAGTCTGGCATTGCTTCAATGGGGACCAGTTTGACAGATCAACAAGTATATATGTTACGCAGGATTACTAAAAATATCATTATCAATTATGACGGCGATGATCCGGGAATACATGCTGAAGAACGAGCAACTAGAATGTTTAATCAAGTTGGGGGCTTTAACTTAGGAATTGTTGTTTTGCCTGAAAAACTTGATCCTGATGAATATGTCAAAAAATATGGTGCTGCAAAATACCAAGACGAAGTCAAAGGTGCGTTGACACCGACAGATTTTTTCCTTAAAAGTCTAAAGCAGAAATACAATCTGGCAAATGATAGAGAGAAATTGGCTTACTTGGATGAGGCTATGAAAGAAATAGCTCAGTTATCAAATCCAGTTGAACAAGATTTATATTTGAACAAAATTGCCAAAGAACAAGGTGTGGCGCAAGATTCACTGAAAGTGAACTTGACAAAATACCGCAGGCAGCAAAACAAAGCAAAGAGGCATCAAGGCTATCCAGCTTCGAAAGAGCATGAGTCCTTTAATAGTTATGCTAATGCACCTATAGCTAAGGTTCAAAAAGAGGAGGTCAGCGATCCTATTCAAACACGCTTATTATATTTATTTATTCATTCAAAGCATGCTCAAGAATATTTACTTTCCCATCAATTTTTATTTCCAGATTCCAAATTTCAAAGATTAGCGGAATTATGGTTAAATTTTAGTGAAAATCAAGAAAATCCGACAGTTAATAGTTTCTTAGATTTTATTCCCAGCGAACTTCAAGGTATAATAGTTAATGCTGAAATGACAAACATGCCCCAGGATTTTTCAGACCGCGAAATTGATGAGCAAATAAACGCATTAAATATGCGCAAGATTAATATTAAACTGCAACATTTAATGAATGATTTACAAGACGCAAAACGAAAAACTGACACAGACGAAATATTAGATATTACTCGCAAAATTTTGCAGTTAAAAAGAATTCAGGGTTAAAGGGGGGCTTATTGTGGCAGATAAGGAAAAAGCAGCTAGCAACGAAAAATTGTCTTTAGACAAGATGGTTAAAAAGGTTGTTAAAGATGTTAAAAAAGATAAATCTATTACGGAAAAGGACTTTGTTGCTCAATTGATAAAGCCCTATAAACTACAGGGAAAAGCAGTTGACCAATTAGTTCAAGAATTTGAGGATAACGGCATCAGTATTGTTGATGAAAAAGGTAACCCATCGAGATTAGCCTTGAAAAAGCAAAAAGATGTTGAAAAAGCTGAATTAAAAGATATGTCAGCACCTTCAAGCGTTAGGATGAATGATCCGGTCAGAATGTATCTGAAAGAAATAGGTCGGGTACCCCTACTGAATGCAGATCAGGAAATTTCTTTAGCAAAAAGGATTGAAAAAGGTGATGAAGAAGCTAAGCAGGAGCTGGCAGAAGCTAACTTGCGTTTAGTTGTTTCTATTGCCAAACGTTATGTAGGTCGTGGGATGTCTTTTCTTGATCTCATTCAAGAAGGAAATATGGGGCTGATGAAAGCTGTAGACAAATTTGATTACAGCCTGGGTTTCAAGTTTTCAACTTATGCAACTTGGTGGATCAGGCAGGCAATAACTCGTGCGATTGCGGACCAGGCTAGAACCATTAGAATTCCAGTTCACATGGTAGAAACTATTAATAAGTTAATCAGGATTCAAAGACAATTACTGCAAGACTTAGGACGTGAACCAACTCCAGAAGAAATAGGAGCAGAAATGGACATGCCTACGTCTAAAGTTCGTGATATCTTAAAGATAGCTCAAGAGCCGGTTTCCTTGGAAACTCCAATAGGTGAAGAAGATGATTCACATTTAGGAGATTTTATTAAGGATAAAGATGCAACTAGTCCAGAACAACATGCTTCTTATGAAATGCTCAAAGAGCAATTAGAAGAAGTGCTTGACACCTTAACAGACCGTGAAGAAAATGTTCTTCGCTTACGTTTTGGACTTGATGATGGTCGCACGAGAACTCTAGAAGAGGTTGGTAAAGTATTTGGAGTTACAAGAGAGCGAATTCGCCAAATTGAAGCTAAAGCTTTACGTAAATTACGGCATCCAAGCAGATCAAATCAATTACGTGATTTCTTAGATTAACAAGATAAAATAAAGGCTATTTGGCAAACATCCTAAAGTAGGAAGCAGATAGAAGTATGACGATACTTTTATGGCTATTTGGCAAATCCTGTTGAATTAGAAACAAGCAGCTAATAAACTGCTTGTTTCTTTTTCTTTTGCCTTGTTTTCTGCCAATCTAATCCTGGATAGCAGATTGGAAAAATTGGCGTAGCCAAAAGCTGTGCGCTCAATTTGTTTAATTTTACGATTAAATCCTTCTAAGCAGCCGTTGGAATAATTCGATGTTATCCCGTTGATCACTGTTTTTAGATTATGCTTAAAAATTAACAGTGTTTGATGCATTTGCCAGCCAACATATGAATGACTTCTATAATTGCCTGCGGATCTTTGGCGGCTAAAGCATCATAAAATGACTGCAGCAGGTTGTAGGCATTAGTGAGATCCGTGCTGCAGCTCCTGCGAGCCACAAAAGGGACAACTGGGCTGCAATAAGACAGCTTGGTAAACCTTCTGCTTATAGCCGTTAACCAAACGGAAGAAATAAACTTCAAAAACAATGTTTTGATCTTTAATATCAAGCGCAAATTTAATATAATTATTGAGAGAGGACAAAATTCAAACCTTCTATAAAAAAATATTGGGTGAAGTTAATATTTTATTACACGAAGCAAGAGGAAAATGTCTTCTTTTTTTATGCGATAAAAAACCCATTAACAGCTTATCACATGGATAAGTCATCAACAGGATAAATTATAGAGCCGAAAAAAGTTCGAAAAGATTATTTAAAGACCTAAATCGTTCATGTAAATTCTTACTTTATTTCTACCTTCTGGAGTTGAATGTGTATAATGTCTCGTCATTGAAACATTAGCATGTCCCATTACGGCTTGTACATCAGTCATATCTTCTCCTTTATTAAGGGTAGCATAAGTGTGTCTAAAGCCATGAACTGTAATATGTTTTTTTAATTGAGGGTTAGCGGCACAACCGGCTAATCCAGCGCTTCATTCCTAAAGGCAAGTGCATCAAGGATTATGACTTAAGGCAAATCTATGGCATTGAGGAATGGTGCAATAACCTGCCCCGCAAGATCTTAGCCTACCACACACCCGATGGATTATACGAAAGAAGATTAGATTGCATCTATCAGATCAAGTAGGTGTTCAACTTAAAATTGCAATTTTCGAATTTAAAAAATTGCAGTTTTTAAATTAAAAGTTTTGCTTAACTTAATGACATTGAACCCTTGTTTTGTCTAATTATACGTTGAAACGATAGATTGCCCCTCATCCGGAATTAATGTTTTGATGGCCGGACTAATCTTTTTACCTACTTGCTTTTGTTTAATAAAAATGTATTTTGAATCATTAGTAAGATTAAAATCTGAAAAAGCTACTGTCATGTCATGAGAATTTGTTTTATTCATTCTAGTTGTATAAATTTTCTTCCCATTATAATAAAAAATAAGAGTACTATTTTCATTGGCATTCACGTCAAAATAAATTGTACCATTTTTTTGTTCAATCTTATTGATCATCGGTTTAGGTGAAGCATAATTTTTACTGCTTAGTTTTCGTCTAGTTACTATTTCTTTACCAGACTTATTTAAACCACATAAGATAACATCTTTATAGCCACTAAATTTCAGATTTGAAGAAAAGCGTCCTTTTTTACTAATATTAACTGTTTTAATTACATTTCTATTATATAGTACCTTTAACTTTTTGATACCTTTAGCTTTACCTTTTAGTTTAGCTTCATTGTCATTCTTATTGAAAGTCAAAGTCGTTTTACTTATTTGAGGAACTGTTTTTGCATGAGATATTTGACTCCCAAAAATGCATAACCCTAAAAATATTATACATCCTAATACTAATTTTTCTTTGCTCAGTCGCATATTATTTTCAACTCCCTTCTGAAACCAACATAAAATTACGACTTTAAAAATGTCCTATAGTTAAATGCTTAATTAAGGGACAACGTGTGTAAAAGTAATTAAAAATCAATTAACCCATTACACTTACACTAACGATTGCTCTTTGGGACAATTTTCATATAAGTAATAACAGTTATAATATCTTCTGAATCTCTCACGGAGAATAGGGCAGATGTAGAATAGATTGCATTCATACCACGAACATCACAATCTTGAATACTATAAGATCTGTTAGCAGGGTTCACGTCACTATAGGCCTCTTTTTTGATCTGAAATTATTTTCAAATTACTTTTACAATCATATTTTAACACACTTATTATTATGCTATGAATAAAACCGGCAGAACTACTACTGCTCCAAGTCTACTCTTGGTTAGGGGGTTGATTTTGAAAAATAGCACAAGTGCCACAATAAGCAAAATTCTTGAACAATTATTTGTCCAGGGTGCCATCGTCTAATTAATTTATCAGAAAGCATTTCAAATACTCCTTAAAATAATTCGTCTCGCTCACCATCTAAGATATGCTCATCAATGTTTTCATTAAAATATACTAGCAAGTCGCGGTCAAAATTATATGCCAATTTATGTTTGAAAAGTTCTTCTTTAGTCATCCAGGTTAATTTACCTTCTCTTGAGGCCTTGACTTTACCGGTGAATTTAGTGGCAATATAAAAAAAGACAAGATAGCGGTGGTCGTTTTCATCATAAAATTGTTTAATTCCACAAAGACGAGGATTTTTAATATCTAAATTCGTTTCCTCCTTAACCTCGCGCACTACTGAGTCATAAAAAGATTCGTGATTTTCCACATGACCACCCGGAAAAGTCAATCCTGGCCAATAAGGGTCATTACGATCCAAAACTAAGATATTATCGTTTTTTTTAATCATGCACATATTTGTCAAAGTAACAGGTTCAGTTCTATCCATTAAGTCAAAAATCTCTTTCTTTTAAATCTTATTATCAATTATAAAATAGCAATTTAGAAAGAAAAAGAAAATTTTTCTCACTTTTTTGCCGGCAAATTAAAATTATACTAGGGATTTTGTGGCATTTATTAATTTGTTCCATTATACTTGTAATACTGTTTTAAGTTTTAGGAGGATAACATGGCTATCAAATATGCAAAGAAATGGAAACTTTTTCTTTTTCTAATTATTTCAATTCTTGATTCATTTCAGTCAGTATTTTTAGCTTATCTATTAAAAGTATTCATTTCCTTTGCTCAAAAGCCTACGGGAAATTTGCTCGGATTAACTTTATTCGCCATTAGCGGATTAATTATTTTCAGTATAATTGGAATACTTTTTCAGTATTCCTTTTTAAATTTGATCCATGATATTAACATCAAAATTAAAGAGATAGCAACTGATCATATCGTTAATATTAATGATCAAGCTAAACTTGATACTTCATTTATGACAAACGACCTTAAACAAATTGAGACTAGTAAAGTTGTTGCCGAATTAAAAATTTTTAATTACATCTTAAAATTTTTGACTGCTATTATCACTGCAGTGATTACATCTTGGTTTATTTCTTTGGTTTTTTTTATTGCAGCAATAATTCCAGCCTTAGTTCAAAATTTTGCCGGTAAAAAAATTTCTGCAAATTCTAAAAAATGGGAAAGGGCAAATAGTAATTATACCGCTACCGTTACGGAAACGATTAACGGCACAACCATTTTTTCTTTATATAATTCAGAAAATTCTATTGCTAAACGCTTACTAAAAAGCGCTCGCAAAATGGAGGATGCCTTACAATCAACGAATTTGTCCAAGGGCATTGCAAACGAATTAACCTCTTTTGCCGCATATTGTTTTGGCATGATTATTCCATTTAGTGTTGGAGTTTATTTGATAACTAAAGGAAATATTGCTTTGAGTACTTTTATGATGATTGTGCAGCTATCGAATAATTTCGTGAATCCGATAGTTAATATTTTTATGTGCGTTAATGATATTAAAACAACCACTCCCATTTGGACTAAATTTATAAAAATACAAAAGTATAAAAGACAAGCAAGCGATAATAGTTCAATCCCTGTTTTCAATAATTTGAGTTTAAGTAATGCCACAATCTATTTTGATAAACAAACTATTTTTCAAAAAGTAAATTTGGTAATCAAAAAGGGGGAAAAAATATTATTACAGGCTCCTTCAGGTTGGGGAAAATCAACTTTGCTCAAAGTCTTGATAGGAAAATATAAGCTGGATTTAGGCTCTTACCTGATAAATGGAGAAAAGGCTAGTGGTAATTGGAATAAAGACCATGAACTATTTGCTTTAATCAATCAACAACCTTTTATTTTAAATGACACGATTGAATACAATATTACTTTAGGACAAAAGGCTACCAAACAAGAACTGAATAGGGCCGTTTCTAAAGCAGGCCTAGAAGAACTGGTAAGAAAAAAAGGGTATCAGTATCAAGTTGGTCTTGGAGGCAAAAATTTGTCAGGAGGACAAAATCAGCGCATAGAAATTGCCCGCGCATTACTCAAGAAAAGGCAAATTTTGTTAGCAGACGAAGCTACTTCCTCATTGGACACAAAATTATCTCGAAGAATTCACGCTACTTTTTTAAAAGAATTTTCCGGAACAGTAATCGAGGTTGCTCATCATATATCTACAGATGAAGCAAGCATGTTTGATCGTAAGATCGATTTAGAAGCTAATAAAAAAAGTATTTAAAATCGTTATTTTATCTTTATCTAACAAAAATTCATTATGCTAAAATTTTATTATGAAGAAAGTAGGATATAAATGAACTTAAGATTGAACTCATTGGCACAAATGGTTGACCAGAGTGCACGCATTGCAGATATTGGTACAGATCATGCCTATTTACCAATTCAACTAGTGAAAGAAAATAAGATTCAGTTTGCTATTGCTAGTGATGTTGCAGCTGGACCATTGGAGAATGCGAAAAAAGACATAGCAGCTGCTGGTTTAGATGGGAATATTGAAACTAGGCTTGGGGCAGGACTTGATACTATTAATTCTGCTGATCAAATTGATACAGTAATTATTGCCGGAATGGGCGGCAAGTTAATAACGCAGATTTTAAATGATGCTTGGCTAAAAGATTCTATTTTCAAAACTTTAATCCTTGAGCCAAATATAGGTGAGCCCGGTGTCCGAAACTGGTTAATGAATCATAATTATCAAATAAAAAGAGAAAAAATTATTGCTGAAGCAGGACACACATACGA
Source organism: Lactobacillus sp. W8174 (assembly GCF_016100975.1). Taxonomy (GTDB): domain Bacteria; phylum Bacillota; class Bacilli; order Lactobacillales; family Lactobacillaceae; genus Lactobacillus; species Lactobacillus juensis. Next base: position 343,800 of record NZ_JACFRN010000001.1, read on the forward strand.
ACTAATTAAGGCAGAAAAAACTAATAAAATTGTCAAATTGACAGAAAAAGAATTATTTTTTGGTCCAGAAATCTTAACAGAAAAAAATGAAGTTTTTTATCAAAAATGGCGAGGTCAACTTGCATATCACAAGAAATTACTGCTTAATTTAAATAAGGCTAAAGAAAAAGATTTGGTCTATATGCACAAAATTGAGTCAGAAATAAAAATGATCGAGGAAGAAATAAATGACTAAAGTAGAAGATATAATAGCTGTTTTACAGCAACATTTTCCAGAAGAAATAGCTAGTAAAGGTGATCCAGTTGGTCTTCAAATCGGCTCGATGAAGCAAAAAGTGACCAAGGTTCTAACTACCTTAGATGTCAGACCTCAGGTAGTTGACGAAGCAATACAAAAAGGGGCAAATTTAATCATTAGTCATCATCCGTTAATGTTTCGTCCAGCTCAAAATCTTGATTTTGCTAATCCCCAATATGCGATGTATGGCAAAATTATTGCTCATGGAATTACCGTCTATTCTATTCATACTAATTCTGATAAAGCAGAAGATGGGTCAAGCGACTGGCAAGCTGAAGAACTGGGATTAAAAGATGTTGAACCATTTTGTCCTGATGAAGATGGCATAGCTATAGGGCGTAAGGGTAGACTAGCCCAGCCTCTTTCTGCTAGAGAATTTGCTTATTATGTCAAAGACAAAATGCACGTAAAAATGGTAAGATTAATTACTGCTGATAATGAGCAACTGATTTCTTCTGTCTGCTTTATTTGTGGTGACGGCGGAAAATATTGGCATCAAGCAGTAGAAGAAAAAATAGATGCATTTATCACAGGCGATGTATACTACCATACGGGACATGATATGATTTCAGCAGGTTTGACAGTAGTTGATCCAGGGCACTATACTGAAAAAATATTTAAACAAAAAATTTTTCAAAAGTTGCTTAAATGGAACAAAGAAAATTCATGGGATGTTGATGTCACAGAATCAAAAGTTTCTACAAACCCATTTCAAGATTTATTTTAATTAAGGAGAGACAATGAAATATCCAAATTTATTACCTAGATTTTTAAAATATGTCAAAGTTAATTCACGCTCTGATGAGCACTCTGATCGTTTTCCTTCGACAAAGCGACAAGAAATTTTTCAAAAAGAATATATTCTGCCTGACCTGGAAAAATTGGGTTTATCTGATGTGCATTATAATCAAAAATCAGGCTGCGTCATTGCTGAAATACCGGCAAATGTTGATTATGATGTTCCAGTAATGGGACTTTTAGCGCACTGCGATACTGCAGACTTTAATGCGGAAAATGTTAAGCCGCAAGTTCATGAAAATTATGATGGCAAATCTAAAATTCAATTAGGCGACTCTAATTTTTATCTGGATCCTGCCGAGTTTCCTAACTTAAAGAAATATGCGGGACAAACTATTATTACAGCTTCCGGAGACACACTGCTTGGCGGCGATGATAAGTGTGGAGTAGCAGAATTAGTTACTGTAGCAGAATACTTGTTGAAGCACCCAGAAATCAAACACGGCAAGATTCGCTTTGGTTTTACTCCTGATGAAGAAATCGGTATGGGTGCTCAGCATTTTGATATCGAAGAATTTGGAGCTGATTTTGCTTTCACTGTCGATGGCGGGGCTCCAGGTAAGTTAGATTGGGGTACCTTTTCTGCTGCAACCTTTACCCTTGATATTCAAGGGGTTAATGTTCATCCATCTGTGGCAAAAGATCAAATGATTAATGCAATTCAGATTGGTATTAACTTTCAAAATCAGCTTCCGCAAAATGAGGTTCCTGAAAAAACAGCTGGACGAGAAGGATTTTACCATTTAACCCATTTTGCTGGTACGGTTGACAATGCGCAAATGGAATACATTGTTCGTGACTTTGAAAGAGACGGTCTTGAAAATCGCAAAAATAAGGTTAAAACAATCGTTAACCAAATGAATAAGGAATTTGGCACCGAAAGAATTAAACTCGAAATGAGGGATCAGTATTATAACATGGCTGATGTGCTAAAAGACCGTATGGAAATTGTTAACTTAGCTAGAAAAGCATATGAGGCTGAAGGACTTACGATCAACGAGGACCCTGTCAGAGGTGGCACTGATGGTTCACTTTTAACTTACAGAGGTCTACCTTGTCCAGATCTTTTTTCCGGACAAGAAAATATGCACGGACGCTTTGAATATACCGTGCTTGAATCTATGGCAAAAGCAGTAGATGTAATGATTAAAATGATAGAGTTGAATGCAAATAGCAATAAATAGTGAAACAAAAACGACTGTTTTTATTATTTCTTATTAAAATAATTAAAAGCTTAAATCTTGTTCTGATGGAGAAAATTTAACTTCTAAAAAGTTAGTAAAATTATGCACAATTAATAGAAATTTAAATTTAGGTACATAGGATCATTATCAAAAATGGTTTTATGTGCCTTTTTTCTTTTTAAAATTTTATATTGATAATTTGTGGAACACTTAAATTTTTCTAAGACAAAAGGCAAAAGACTCCTTGCAAAAGTTGATTATTTATTTTATTATACTAGTGTATTAGATAAATAGTTCACTATTATAATATAAGAGAAAGGATGAGTGATCATGCGAAGTTCTATTGCACTACAAGTCGATAATGTTTGCACTTATGTGGGCAAGACAGTGCTAGTTAATAATGCTACTTTTGATGTTAAAGCTGGTGAAATAATAGGTCTAATAGGCCCAAATGGAGCTGGAAAAACAACTATTATGAAAACCATTTTAGGGTTAATGAAATTTAAAGGAAAAATAGAGGTCAATGGCAAAAATGTGTCTGAAAATGAACATCATGCTTTAACAAAGGTTGGAGCATTAATTGAACATCCAGCAATTTACCCATTTCTTACTGGTATGCAAAATTTGACCCTTTATGCTCATGATCAAAAAGATATGGCAAATTTGATTTCTGAATTACAAATGGATTCATATATTAATAATAAGGCTAAAGGATATTCACTAGGGATGAAGCAAAAATTAGGCATAGCAATCGCCTTATTAAATCAGCCCCAAGTTGTAATTCTTGATGAACCAATGAACGGACTTGACATTGAATCAACGATTCGAGTAAGAAAATTAATTAAAAGATATTCTGATCAAGGAACAGCTTTTTTAATTTCAAGTCATATTTTAAGTGAATTACAAAAAGTAATGACGAGAGTTGTCTTAATCTCCGGAGGACAAATTATATTGAATAAAGAGGTCAAAGAATTTGAAAAAATTAGTCACCAAAAATACCATTTGACTACTGAAAATAATAAACTTGCAAAAAAGATTTTTGCTGCTTACCAGATCACATTTACGGCAAATGAAAACTATTTGATAGTAAGCCAAAAGGATATCTACAAAATACAAGATCTGCTTTTTAAAGAAGGAGTTCATTTAAATGAGATGTTACCTCTTGAGGCCAACCTTGAACGAATTGTAGTTGATGTCTTGGAAAAGAAAAGGGGCTAGACAGAATGCTTATAAGCTTTAAACAGGAAATCTATAAATTCAGGCATGAAAAGATTGCTCTGTATGGTCTGATTATTCTCATTGTAACAATGATTTACAACTTTTTTACTAATCCTATTACGCGCCAATCCCTTGGCTACGGATTTGGTGCAATTGAGTGGATTCCTTTAATAGTTATTACCGTAGCATCTGTAATTTTTTCAATGGAATACAAGAATAACACGATTATCATGCTGGAGTATAAAACTTCAAGCAAGTTTCAAATTTACTTTTCCAAGTTTTTGGTTGTCTTAGTCTATAGTTTTCTCCTAACAGTGATTGCATTTTTACTTACCTTGATTTTAAGCATGTTCTTTATTGCTGCTAGATATGATTGGTTAGTTAACCAAAAGGGGCATATTCTCTTAAATAATCTGCTAATTAACTTAGCAGGAGCATTGATTTATTCTTTTTTTAGTATTGGCTTATCTTTTATGCTCATTATGCTGGTTAAAAATAATGCTGTAGTAGTTTGTTTTGGAATTGTACTAGCATTTTTTGGTGCCAGCTTTTCCAAAGGATTAATGCAAACCTTTCCCCATTTTATAAGTACTATTAAATGGAACTTTTTAAATATGATTTTTATTTCCCAGCAATTATCAAATCCAAGCCTTAGCTTAAAATCGAATTTATCAAGTCTTGAACTAATTATAGCCAATATCGTTTACGGAATAGTTTTTATGATTCTAGGATATTATCTATTCAAACATCGACGAGTATAAAGAGAGGAGATCACTAAAATGATTTTTAGTATTAAGCAGGAATTATATAAATTAGTGCACCGCAAAATTACTTGGATCGCAGCTATCATATTATTTTTTTTAATGCTTATTACCGGTTTCGCTTTAGCAGATGAAAGTAAAAAGCTAATTTTAACATTAACTTTTGATTCTTCTGATTTTATCATGTTTATCCTAGTGATCGTAGGTGCCACGTGCTTTTCAATGGAGTTTCAAAACAATACGATTTTAACACTCTTATATAAGTCTTCGAATAAAATATATGTCTACTTATCGAAGTATATTGTTTTGTTCTTATACGATGTTTTTCTGCATTTGCTAGCTCTTTTTTATACCATTTGTCTGCGTTATACCATATTTAATTATCGAGTTAATTGGTCAGAACTTTATCTATACCATCAGCCGGTATGGCTAAACATGGTAACTGCTTCTCTAGTAGATTTAGTAACAACAATGTTAATTATTGCTATTGTTTTTTTACTCTCGTGTCTAATTAATAGTAGTGCAATTGTAATTACAGCAAGCCTTCTAATTACATTTATGGGTCAAAGTATTTCTTCGGACCTAATGAATGGAGGCAAACTGGTGAATATTATGAAATGGAACCCTTTTAATATGGTGGACTTGACCAGGCAATATGGTAATTATGGCATGTATGTTTTAACTACCCACCTTAATAACCAAGAGCTTTTAGTGGGTAGTCTAGTCTATATTCTTATTTTTGTGATTGCCGGCTATTTAATCTTTCGCAGAAAATGATTTTAAGTAATTAATTGCATAACTTTTAAGTTTATTGTAATATTATAGTGTATTATAAATGTAATACAGTTAGAAGAAAATTATGAATTTTAGAGACGATTTACCGATATATATACAAATAAAAGAATATCTATGTCGCCAAATAATCACCGGCAAGCTTGAGCCAAATCAGAGGATTCCCTCTGTACGCCATTTAGCAACGCAGTTGACAGTGAACGTTAATACTATTCAAAAAGCACTCAAACAAATGACTACGTCAGGGCTTTTAATTACTAAAAGAGGAGAGGGTAATTTTGTTACTAGCGATAAAAAATTATTGGAAAAAATCAAAAGAGACATGATAGTTGCTGAACAACGTAAGTTTGTTCAGAACATGAAAAGCTTAGGAATCACGCCAAAACAAACTAATCTTATTTTGGCTAATCACTTAAAGTAGGGAGTAAAAAAATGGATAATCTTTTAGAAATCAGAGATTTAACTTACAAGAAAAATCTGAAGACGATTTTAAATAATATCAACTTAAATTTACAACCAGGAAAAATAGTAGCACTTTTAGGCGAAAACGGCGCTGGTAAAACGACCTTAATGAGGGTAATTAGTGGGATGGCTAAAAACTATCGTGGAACCGTAAAAATTTCTGGTGAAAGTAAAGAGGCTCAACGAAAAGCCCGGCTATCATTCACTGATAGTCTAACGGGTTTTAACAACTCAACTAAAATCAAAGATATTGTTAAATTTTATGAAATTATTTATCAAGATTTTGATGGTAAACAATTTGAGCAACTTCGTCAGTTTATGAAATTAGATCCTGAAATGCGGTTATCTGAGATGTCAAAAGGGATGCGAGAAAAATTAATTATTGCACTTGCATTTTCGCGCAAAGTTGATCTTTACCTATTGGATGAACCTTTTTCCGGTATTGATGCTATGGCTCGTAAAAAAATTATTAACTCAATCATTTTATGGAAACCAGAAAAATCAACAATTCTCGTTTCAGATCATTTTGTCAACGAAATTGCCAGTATGTTAGACGAAATAGTCATAATCAAAGACCAAACCATTTATACTCATAAATCAACTGAAGAGATACGCGAACACCATAAGAGCGTTGAAGACTACTATGAAAGTTTATATGAGGCGGAGGATGAATAATGGCTACTTTCAACCACTTATTTGGCAAACTTTTTGAAAAAAAAGCCAAATATGTTCATCTACTAGTTGTCCTGCAATTTATCAGTTCTCTGGCATCAGCGTTTTTTACTTATTTTAGTTTTTATTCTGGCAGGTTTCACTTAAATTTGAACAATAACCTTGAATTTTTTCCAGGATGGATGGCCTTATTTGCTTCTTTTACTTTCCTGTTTGGACCTATTTTATATATTTTAACTGTCGTTCAGAATGAACGCTTAAATAGAAGTCAGACATGGCGTTTGGCACCAATCAGTGATGGCAAATTCTATGCTGCTAATATCTTAAGTTCATTTGTTTCATTAATTTATTTTGTGTTTTTAGATTTTTTAATTGCAATTGGTTTTTTCCTTTTGTCATTAATAATTTACCCCCAATTTGGCAAAAATCTGCGGTTTGAACTCAATTTAGATACTGACACATTTCTTACCTTTATTTGTATCATACTGTTGGTAATTCTAACTTCTCTTTTTATTTATTTTTTGGTTAGTTTCCTCAACTTTTCCAGTCAGGCAATTTTAAGTTTTTTACCACAAGCATCAAGTCATATTTTAATTTCTTTTATTCGTATATTCATCATTATCATATTAATGGGACTGCTTGTTAAGCTCTATAGAGTATTGATAAACTCTTTTGTAAATCTTTTTTTACTAAAAGCTACTGATCTTGCGGGATTAGAATATGTTGTAGGTATGATGTTTGTTGCTAATTTGATAATGCTTGGCATCAACGTCTTTTTAATCAATCATTTCTTTGAAGCAGAAGAGAAGTAAATCATAATATTTTTTACAATATTTTCATAGTAGGGGGAAAGAGTATGACCTCATTTAAAAATTTGTTTGGCAGATTCTTTGTCGAAAAAGCAAAAAATGTTTATTCATTTTTAATTATTCAAACAGTTGGTGCCCTTGCATTTTCTGTTTTTGGTCTGCTAATCGGGACAGGTAAGATAGGTGAATTTTTAAATTCTTATACTGAGCTTTTACCTGACTGGTTAATGGGCTTTTGTCTATTAGGTGTCTTTTTTGTCATTTTCTTTTTTATTTATATTATTGTTAAAAATGAAAAGATTAACCATAGTCAAACATGGCGTTTAACTGCAATTAGTGACGAAAAATTTTACATTGCTAACAGTTTAAGCACATTTGCAACGTTTGTTTATTTCATTATTCTTAACATCATTGTTGCTGGTATCTTGCTAACTGCTTCATTTTTTATGGACAAGGCTTTTCGTAATTCATGTGAGAGAATGTTTAAGCAATTTAGACCAAATTTTGAACTAAATACAATTCGTTTTATTTTTGATATCACGCTACTCATACTTTTATGTTGCTTTTTCATTTCGTTATTGATCAGCTTTTTAAATTTTTCCAGTAAAGCCATCATGGATTATCTTCCTGTAGCTTCAAGTGGGTTAATTGTCAAACTATTACATATTTTTATTGTTATCGTAATAGCATGGCTTTTTACTAAAGTAGAAAAAATTTTTGTCGATCAAGTTTTAGGCAGCCTCTTGAATTTTTTAAACTTAAATCCGGCTTATAACAACGCTTTACCATATGTTAATGTAATTGTTGTAGTTGTTAATTTAATAATGTACGTTATTAATATCTTTTTATTTAAGTATTTCTTTGAGGCAGAAGAAAAAAGTAGCTAGTAAAACAATATTTGTCACCAGTTAGAAATAAAAATAAGGAGTCAAAATGTCGGAATTTAGCAGACTATTCAATAGATTTTTTAAAATTAAAGCAAAAAAATTAAAAATATTGCTGTCTTTTCAGCTAATTGCAGCTCTAGCATGTGCCTTTTTTACTTATTATGAAGTTACAAATTGGCATATCCAAAAAAATTTAAAAAATAATGTCGGTTTGATACCAGAATGGGCATTATATTTTGTCATCTTAGCCTTCTTTGTCATATTATTTGTATTTATTTTAACTCCTTTGCAAAGTGAAAAATTTAATCGAAGTCAAACCTGGCGTTTAGCTGGAATAAGTGATAGTCAGTTTTATCTAGATAATGTTTTGAGTACATTTGTATCTTTTATTTACATGCTTGCGTTTGAAGTAGTTGCTGCAGTTATGCTAGGTTTCTTATCTTTTTTGGTTGATAAAGATTTTCAACGAGGACTTCATGATTTCCTAATGGATCTACATCCTAATTTTGATTACAATTTTTTCTGGACTGTAATTGGTACGATTGTCTTAGCCATTTTAAGTTGTTTCTTTTTATACTTTGTTATCAGTTTCTTTAACTTTGCTAGCCAGTCCATAATAGATTTTGTACCCGCCAACGTTAATGGAGCACTAGTAAAGATACTCCATTTATTCATAATTTTTGTACTAATCTGGTTCTTTTTTAAAATTCAACATATATTTGTCTACAAAATTCTTTTATCAGTATTTAACCCAGCTAATTACGGACTTGCTTTTTCTAGTGATTTACCTTTTGCAATTTTGTCAACCACAATTTGCGATCTTATTTTGTTGGTCAGCAACGTTTTCTTATTTAATCATTTTTATGAAGCTAGTGAACGTAAATAGGTAGGCAAATAAGAAAAAATTACTTTTACAATTTTATAATTTCTCACAAAAAAGCAAGTTATTACAACAATTAAAAGGTTTGCGGAAAAAATAAATCTGGTTTATGATAGTGTATTATAGGTGTATTACGGCCAAAGGATGGTGGACTTGTGGAATTTAAAGATAACATTCCCATTTACTTACAAATTAAGCAATACCTATATCGACAAATAATTACCGGCAAATTGAAGCCAGGTAAAAAAATCCCTTCTGTACGTGAACTAGCAGTGCAACTCACTGTAAACGTCAATACGGTACAACGTGCCTTACAACAAATGAACTTTGAAGGCATTTTGTATACCAAGAGGGGAGAAGGTAATTTTGTCACTGAAGATACTACTTTACTTGAAAAAACGAAAAGGGAATTAATTGACGCTGAACTAGACAAATTTGTTCAGAGCATGAACTCTTTAGGGGTTTCTGATGAACAAATTCTCAAATCTTTAACTGAATATCTTAAAGAGGAGCGTAAATAATGGGCAATCCCTTAGAAATAACAGACTTAGTTTACAAAAAGAACCAGAAAAAAATTATTACTGACTTAAATTTAACCCTTAAACCAGGAAAAATTGTTGCTCTTTTAGGTGAAAACGGAGCGGGCAAAACTACTTTAATGCGAATAATTAGTGGCTTAGCTAAAAACTATCGAGGCACTGTTAAAGTTGCAGGTTTTGCCAAAGAAGCTGACAGAAAGGCACATCTTTCTTTTACTGATGGCCTGACAGGATTTGCTAATTCAACTAAAATCAATGATATTGTCAAATTTTACCAAATTTTATACCATGATTTTAGTCTAAAGCAATTTGAGCAGTTAAGAAAATTCATGAATTTAGATTCTGACATGCGCTTATCTGAAATGTCTAAAGGAATGAAAGAAAAGCTGGTAATTGCTTTAACTTTTTCCAGAAAAACGGATTTATATCTTTTGGATGAACCCTTTTCCGGCATTGATGCTATGGCTCGCAAAAAAATTATTAAATCGATAATTTTATGGAAGCAAGAAAAATCCACTATTTTAGTTTCAGATCATTTCGTAAATGAAATCGCTGCGGTTTTGGATGAAGTTGTTATTATTAAAAATAAAACTGTTTGTATGCATAAGTCGACTGAAGCAATTAGAGCTGATAATCAAAGTGTAGAGGAATTTTATGAGAGTTTTTATCAAAGAGAAGAGGATGAATAATGGCTATTTTTAATCGCTATTTTACGGTGCTTTTCAGATTAAAAACCAAATGGATTTCTCTTCTGTTAATTATCCAGACCGTAGCTTCATTTGCGATGTCGTTTTTCAATTTTAATAACGGCCATGTGTACATTAATAGAACTATTTTTTCTAATTTCTTTACCTTGTGGCTGACTATTTTTGTGGTATCAGCGTGGCTTTTTACCGGGATATTTTATTTAACCACCTGTTTTCAAAATGAACGTGTCAGTAAAAGTCAGACTTGGCGTTTAGTACCAATTGATGATAAAAAGCTGTATTTCGATAATATTTTAAGTTCGTTTGGTGCATTGCTCTTCTTTGTGATACTCGAAATAATTTGCACATTAATTTTAGGCGTTGTTACTTTTACTTTTGATAGTCAGTTTCATACTGTCATAATCGAAATGTTTACTGATATTGGAAAGCATTTGCAGCAAGTTGATCTGGAAATTATGTTTAACTTCTTTGGTGCAATTATGATGGCCATTCTTTGCGCATTTTTTGGTTACTTCATTATCAGTTTTTTAAACTACTCCAGTCGTGCACTTTTGGATTTTCTTCCCCAAGCACTCAGCAAAGCTTACTTTCGGGTAATTGCAGTGTTTGTGATTATTTTAGTTGCCTGGCTTGCAATCAAAGCCAGTAACATTGGCCTACAAATAATTTCATTTCCGTTTAGATTTATGATGGGAGAAACCACAGGTACAAATGACGATTTAGCCCTAGCACTAATCTTAATGCTCGTAATCAATCTGTTCTTTTGGCTCTTGGATACAATCCTCTTCAGTAAATTTTTTGAGGCAAGGGAAGGAAAATAAAAATTCGTATACTAAAAGACGCTAAAAATTTTTAGCGTCTTTTTAACGGCCAAAAAAGACTCATGATACAAACAGCAAAAATACCAATGCGAATAAAGACAAAATGCAATAAAAGTTATAGCAGCAATTTTCTCAGCTTTTAAACTACGCAAAAGCAAGATTATTAATTATTTTCTCGCAACACTGAAAATAAAAGCCTGCAATGAAATAAGACGCATTGCAGGCTAAACTTTATAAATAACTTTTTAATGATTTGCAGCAAGGTAATCGTACAGCTGATTAATTTCTTCAGGAGTAAACTCGCCTTCGCCAGTTTTCATTGCGTGAATTTTTTCAACTGACAAATGACTTGCAAAAGCTAAATCCGTATCAGTAACATGATGTTTTACTTGAAAATCGATAATTGCATCGGATAATTCTTCTAATTGCTGATTCATAATAAATTCTCCTTTACAATTTATTTTAACGGAAAAATATTAAAATTCAAAGGAAATTAAAAACCTTGAATTTTATTAAATGGCCAATATCTGAATTTGACTTTGCCAACTAAATTTTGTCGTTTTACGGGACCAAATATATGTGAGTCCTTTGAAATGTCACGATGGTCGCCCATTACCCAATAATAGCCCTTCGGAACTTTATAAGTAAAATTCGTCGTATATGTCTGGCCTTGAGCATTATTAGCTTTTTTGAAATGATTTTCTAGATATGGCTCAGGTAAAAGTTTGCCGTTGACATACATTTTATCATTTTTAGAAACAAGCTTATCACCAGGAAGACCAATTACACGCTTGATATAATATGCCCCGGGGACATCATTAGCTGCCTTAGGAGCAAGCAAAACAACAACATCATTGCGCTTAGGAGTAAAATTACGCACAGCAATCAAACGGTCATTATCTTCAAAAGTCGGTTGCATAGACGGTCCAGAAACTCTATCATTAGAAAGTACAAAATGGAATAAAACATAGAATACACCTAAAATAACTGCCATCATTATGACAACATCAAGAATAAATTTACCTAAGCTTTCTTCCTCTTCGTCTTGCTTTTTTGTTACTTTTTTTGCCATAAAATTTTTCTCCTTTATTATGCTACCTTTTATTATAACTGAAATCCTTCAGTTTGAATGTTAAAATCATTATAGGGATTTGATAATGATAAATTTTTTAAGTAAAATTAACCACTTAGATGATCAACTTAATATTAAACAAGTACATCATCAAGTTAAGGAAATTAATGATATTATTTCTATCGTGAGCCAAAGACAAGTTTTGAAGAAAGCGCCAGAGAAACTGGGGTTTTTACCGGACATATTTGAAGAAATATGTGCTAGTCTTACGCAAACTGAAATTAGACAATTTAGAACTATTAACCACTTAATCAACAATTTAAGACAATTTCTGGCTATCAATTTTGGCGTTTGGTCGCTGCCTAATTTACAGACAGCTAAAGCAATTAAGGACAGGTTAAACATTAAAACCGGACTGGAAATTATGGCAGGTAATGCCTATTGGAGCAAGGCTTTATCTGATGTAGGTGTTAAAATGACAGTCACAGATAACTTAGATTGGTCAAAAACTTCAAACACTGGTTCCAAGTCATTTATGACAGTCGCAAATTTTGATGCTGCTAAGGCCATTGAAATGTTTGGTAATGTTGATCTAATAATATGCTCTTGGGCCCCCAATTTTGGCAACAGCGATACCAAAGTTGTTTCAACTTGGCAAAAGCTGAATACGCCAAGCCATCTGCTCTTTATAGGAGAAAAAAACGGAGCAACCAATTCAGAGGCTTTTTGGCAAAAAGGATTAGTACATCATTCAAAAGAATTAAAACAAATTAATCAAACTTTTCCTAGTTTTGATTTTATTGACGAACACATTTTTGAGATAGCACATGAAATTTAAAAAAACCATTTTAATCTTTATCATATTTTTATCTTTTTTAGGTATTGGCAGTATGTTGTCAAATGTTCAGTCCCGTGAAGCGAACCAGCTACTTGAGGCATATGGTTTAAGCAACAATACTCGCTATATTGAAGTTAAAAATGATCAAGAAGTTAGATCTTTTTTGATCTATCTGAAAAAGAAATTTCCCCATAATAAAATTCAAGTTCATATGACTTCTAAAGCTAAGAAAAATCAAACTCTCGTATGGTCAAATCATGATGTGTTAAAATTACCGACCGAATCTGGAAGGTACTTTACCAAAGATGATTTTAAAGGTCACGTTTCTTTTGCTGTACTAGGTTTAAATGCAGAGGTTCCTACTTTAAAAACACAAGGAAACGAATATATTTATATAAACCAAAAATATTATACAGTAATAGGAACTTTAAAGCATTATCGTCAAATGAAGCAAAACGGTTACTATTTGACTACTAGTCCAAAACAGCCAACAGGCAAATTTAAACTGCGTGATTATCAAATTATAATAGACAGTTCAAATAAAGTGATTCAACAAATCGCTAAGCATTATAAGGTAAAAGCTAAGACACCGGTTTTTGTAAAAAATCATCAAATACACCAGTTTTCAATTATTCGAGAAATTTTATTTATATTGTTGTTTTTGTTAATTGCTGCGGCAAGTAATATACTCTTAGCCTTTATGGACTGGAAAACTGTTAAACAAACAAACCTGAAGGGAAGTCTATTACGCAATTGGCTAATCAATCATGGTGTTAGAATTTTGCTTATTGAGCTTGTAATTACTTTTGGTGCTTATCTTTTTTTGATTTGGCGCAAATTCATTTCTAAACCACAACATTTAATATGGCTCTTAATGATAAGTTGGATTATAATTTCTATTCTGTACGGCATAGGTATTCTGCACTTATTACGAAAGGAACAAAACAATGCCAAAACTGCCTGAAGATTTCATCAAAAAATATACTAAGCTTTTAGGTAAGCAAAAGGCTGATCAACTTTTTAAGGCAATTAGTGAAAATTCCAAAAACGCATATCGGATTAATTCATTAAAAGAAAATCAAACTCTTTCTTATGATCAACGTGAAAAAATCCCATTAGTTCCTGGTGCCTATTACGGCAAAATAAGTGGAAAAGATCCTGAATGGGTAAGCGGAACAGTGTATTCACAAGAACCAGCTGCAATGTTTCCTGCTTTTTTTCTTGAAGCTCAACCTGGAGAAAAAATTCTCGATTTATGTGCAGCTCCTGGTGGCAAAAGTACTGCAATTGGCGCGCAACTAAAAGGTCAGGGACTTTTGTTAGCAAATGAAATTTCTCTTAGCCGCGCAAAAATTTTACGTGAAAATCTAGAACGTTGGGGAGTAACCAATGCACTAATCACGAGTGAAAAACCAGAAAAATTAACAAAATATTTTTCGCGGTATTTTGATAAAATTCTAGTTGATGCTCCTTGTAGCGGTGAGGGCATGTTTCGCAAAGACCCTCAAGCCATTGAATATTGGTCACAGGATTACGTAATTTTTTGTCAGCAACGACAAAAAGAGATTTTATCTGCTGCAGTTCAAATGCTTAAGCCAGGAGGAGAACTAATTTATTCAACTTGTACATTTGCTCCAGAAGAAAATGAACAAATAGTTGCTTGGCTAACTAAAGCTTTTGGTTTTACAATATTGCCACTAAAAATAAACGAACAAAATATTGACCATGGTCATCCTGAATGGTCTGATAATAATATTGAGTTAGTTAAAACAGCACGATTTTGGCCTACTGCTAATATTGGAGAAGGACAGTATGTGGCAAAGTTAAGGCTTGATGAAAAAATTAAGGATCAAACTTTCACGTCGACAAGCAAAAAGTCAACACACAAAAAGAAACAAAGAAATGCTTTAACCAAATCGGATATGGATTTGATTTCAAGCGTGTTAGATAAATTTAAATTGCCTCCTGAGATCGAGAACTGGCAAGTAAGTTGTCAGGTACGCAATAATCACGTTTTTATTCCGGCCATAAATACAAATTCTGATACTCATCTTAGGATTTTAGCCAATGGTGTTGAGTTAGGTGTTTTAAAGAAAAACCGGTTTGAACCAGGACATCAACTGGCGATGGTTTTAGCAGAACAAAAACAAAATAGAGTAGTTGACTTAGATAATGACAATTATTTGAAGTATTTGCATGGAGAAACTATTAAAACTGACTCAGCTATAACTGGTTTTATTCTGGTCAGTTTTAAAAACTTTATCTTAGGCTTTGGCAAAATCAGCAATCATATTATTAAAAACTATTATCCTAAAGGATTACGAATTTAGAGAAAGAAAAAAGAATGATTAAACTAATCGCTACCGATATGGATGGAACTTGGCTAACAGACCAAAAAACTTATGATCAAGACTTATTTTTGCAAGAATTTCAAATAATGCAAAAAAGAGCTATAAAGTTTGTCGTTGCAAGTGGAAACCAATTTGAAAATTTGTACTCCCGATTTCCCCAAGTGGCTAATCAGCTTTATTACATTGCTGATAATGGGGCACTCGTAGCTCAAGGCAGGCAAGTAATTCATGTTGAGTGCCTTTCTGAAGAAGACTGGCTCACGATTTTACAAATCATCCAAGAATATGATGAAAAAGTAACGGTTTCTGGTCTCGCAAGTGCATATATTTTAAAAAGTGATGGTCCTGAATATGCAGAAGATTTGAAAAAATATTATGAAAAACTGACAGTTGTTGAGAATTTTAATCATCTGGATGATCAAGTTTTTAAGGTCACTTTTGACGTTCCAGAAAATAGAATGGTTAAACTTTTAGAAGAACTTAAGCGGAAATATCCGCAAATTGGTTTTGTTTCCGGTTCAGCGACATCAATAGATATGTCGACAAAAGGCATGAATAAAGCACGAGGTTTGCAATATTTGGGCAACAAATACAAGATTAGTCCAAAGGAAATGGTTTCTTTTGGCGATAGTGGTAACGATGTGGGAATGTTAAAATATGCAGGCAGTAGTTATGCTACTGGAACAGCTCTTCCGAGTGCCAAAAAAGCTGCCAACCACATTATAGGTTCCAGTAATGATAGTGCTGTTCAAAAGGAAATATGGCGTTTATTAAAGTAAATTATTGTCAAATAAAAATGAGTACCAAGATTTTTAAAATTTCCGTACTCATTTTTATTTATAATAACTGATCAATAATAGTTTTTAGTGAAAAGTCATAATATTTATCAATCTTGGTTAGATCAGAGAGATCGTTTTGACCGTAAATTGCAAGAAGACAAGCAAGTTCATATTGCCATTCTTCAATAAGGTTTTGCAGGTAATCTGCATCATGCTTAAGTAATGCCTGTAAAAATACATTAGAAATTCCCACAAATTTTCCACCTAAGCAAAGCCCCTTAAAAACATCTAACGGATTACGCACACCACCAGAAACAGTAAATTCAACTTGCTCTTTGGCTGCCATTAAACTCGAAATAACGGTGGGTAAGCCAATATTATTTAAATAAAAAACATTATTAGTATTACGAGCATTTTCTATCTGAGCAAAATTAGTTCCGCCACTTCCTGCAACGTCATAAAATCTAAAGCCTTCATTTTTTAATGAACGAATTGTCTCTCTGTCTAATCCAAAACCGACTTCTTTTATAATAATTGGAACTGTTACTTTCTGACGCAGCTCTTTTAAGTTATCAAGCCAATAAAAATCTCGATCACCCTCTGGCATAGCTATTTCCTGTACCACATTTAGGTGTATTTGCAATGCATCAGCTTTTAGCTCTGTCACAATCTTTTCAGCTTGTTCGGCTGAAGTCTTTGCATTAACATTTGCTATTAAAGCGCCATCAGGATCTTGTTGTCTTGCAATCAAAAAGCTATCTAGTAAATCAGGTTCTTTAGTTAAAATACTGGCAGAACCTAATGCTAATGCAATATTTGTTTTTTCGGCTATTCGACCTAATTCTTTATTAATCAGATAAGATCTGTGAGATCCACCAGTCATAGCATTAATAAAAAAGGGGGCTGCAACTTTTTTACCAAACATTGTAGTTTGTATGGTTCGGTGATCAACTTTAGTTTCTGGTAATGCAGGGCGTACTAAGTGCATTTTATCAAAACTATTTGTTTTTTCATTTTGATAAAATTTTTGTGCCAAAACTAAATGTTCCTCTTTACGATTAGATCTGATTGACATAATTTTCCTCTGTTCTTCTAATCAGCAACTCGAATTTGGTGTACACGAAAGTCCAAAGGCATTATCCCGTTTTGACGCCATTTATCTTCAAGAAAAGCAGTATCTGTATTCCTGTCTGCAATTACAATGCCACAATCACCATTACCGGCACCTGAAGTCTTAGCTGCTCCACCAAATGATTCCGCAATGTTAATTAGTTTAGAAAGTCGTGGTATCTCAATGGCAATTTGATTTATTTGCGCAAAGTGCTGCAACAATTTACGATTGACACGAATTTGTTTTTTAATTATCTGAATATCATTATGTTCAAAGCCAGCAATCATTTTGAGAACGCATTTGCGTGAAAGCCTAAGAAACTCCTGGTATTGACCGTTTAAAGCAGCTTTATTTGCGTTAGTTTCATCAACCAGCCTTGAGGTTGATGCTGGCTTTTGACTCCAGCCAATCATTAATTTTAAACCGGCAGGAGGGGTCAGAAGCTGAATTTTAAGTCCAGGCCAAGCCTCGTTCAGTACTTCAGATAAAGATTTGTGTGCTAATTCATCAGCAAGCCATTGCTTATCAAAAGTTTGAAAAGCAATCCAGCCACCATAAACACTTGCAGCAATGTCACCGGCTGAACCATTACCTTGCACAGAATAATGTGAAATGGCTGATAGTTTATAAACTAATTCGTTACTGAAAGGCACATCGTAAAAACGGAGTATTGCTTTAACTGTGGCTACAGTCACTGCCGCACTAGAGCCTAAACCATACTTTTTGCCATCAGAAGAATCTAGATCAGAATTAACATATAAATCATAAACCTTCATCTTGACTTTTTGTTCTAAACAAAAACGTTCCGTGTAAGAAATTGCGGCCAAAATATACTCAAAAGGATTATCACGGTTGTCAATAACCATTTTTGCTCCTCGTCTTATCCAGTGAATGGAACTTTGAGAATACTGTTTAGAATGAATTAAACCAGTTTTCGATTTTGACTTAATAATTGAAACACGAATAAATTGATTAACTGCCACCAAGATAGCGGGACAATCTTGTTCTAATACGGCGTATTCGCCAGCTATGTATAATTTACCGGGTGCTTGTTCTGTTATCAAAAGAATTAAATCTCCTAATCAATTAATTTATATTAATTAGTTCAGACATGAAATACCTGGACCAAAACTTGCATTTATTATGTTAACATTATCAAATTCGGATACAAACCTATTAGTAATATCTTTTACATTTTTTAATTGACTTAAGATTTTTATATTAGGTCCGGCATCTATTGTAAAGTAACATTCTATACCAAGTCGACGTAAATCAGCTACAAGTTTGATTGCTTTAATAGTTGCAGGTTCAAAATATGTGAAACCTGGTTGTGCACATAAATTGACTGCATGCATTTCACAAGCATTCAGTTCTGCCAAACTGCCAATAGTTGAAAAATCATTTGCTTTAATAGCGCTAATCATTTGTTTTAATTCTGTTTGATTACGCGCAATCCAAGGTATAAAAAAGGGCGATGTTTGCGCCTGCTTCATCCCTTGAGTGGAAGACAAATCTTTTTGCTGGTTATTCAGCTCAACCACAAGCAATCGCAAATCTATGTCAGGCTTTTCATCTAAAGCATAGGCATAAGATGATTCATCATCGTGTCCTTTTCGCCAAATAGCAAAACCACCATAAATTGACCTGCTGGCTGATCCTGAACCTAAACGAGCCAAACGAGAAAGTTCAACAGGGGACAAATTAAAACCATAATGTAGGCAAAAAGCTCCAGCTAAAGCCGCAAAAGCTGAACTAGAAGAGGCTAATCCTGCAGCTGTTGGAACATGATTATATGATTCAACTTTTAATTTGCCGGTCACAGCAAATTTATTTTGTAGCAATTTTAAGAAAGAAAAAACGCGGCTGCTGCTTTGTCCATTTTGTTTGACGCCATTTAGCCAAAATTGATTTTCTAAACTATCTGAAATTTTGGTATCAGTATAAAATTTATCAAGTGTCATTGACAAACTGGTCATCAGAGGTAACCGTAAACCTGAATTTGCTTTGCCCCAATATTTGATCAACGCAATATTTGTATGGGCACGAACTGTTTTTTCCATAAAAATTATATTTCCTCAATCCAACTATTTGCAGCTATTTTTTGACATTTATCGGCTATTTTGACAGCATCTTCATGCTCTGGGCACAAAGCAATTACAATTCCGCCCAAGCCACTACCAGATAATTTAAAACCTAAAGCACCATTTGCAAGAGCAATTTTTTGCAAACGATCGATTTTGACAGTCGAAAGCTTAAACGAATGGAGTATCTCTTGTGCCCGATTAAAATATGAACCTATCTTTGCAGCATCTTTGTTCAACCAGGCGATTTTAGTCTCGTCTGCCAGTTTGCCTAGTTCTTTAATATTTTCTTTAACACGGGGAACTTTTATCATCAAATCATGAACCTGACTAACCGCTTTTTTGGTACTGCCTAATTCACCCGTATCCATTATAAGCAAAGTTGCGCCTAATTTAGCTTTAAGCGGTTTGGGACCTTCTTTTTGATTAAAAAAGATCAGATAATCTGAATTAACAGTTGCAGCATCAAGACCTGATGCTTTACCGTGATTGATCATTTCCGCATGATTAGTAATTTTAATTATTTCTTCTTCAGTTAAGTTAAGCTTGAAATAAGTATTCATTGCTCTGGTTGTAGCAAGAGCAACTGTTGCGCTTGAACCAAGACCACGTTCGATTGGAATCTCTCCTGTATAAGTTATTTTCAGAGTTTCATTACTGGCAGCTTTTGTCAGCATAGTTTTAACAACATATTTTAGTCCATCATATTCAGCTGGGGACATAAAAAAAGGCCCCTGATAATGAGCCGTATCCATCCACATTTGTTCTGCCGGTTCAACAGTAGTTTTGATATGCAATGATTTGATTGGCAACGCTAACGCATCATAGCCGTAAACTACTGAATGTTCACCTATCAGAATAACTTTTCCGTGTGCTAAAAAACTTGATTTCATTTTATTTAAGATCCTTATTGTTTGTAAAAAATTTTGGTTCCTATGCTAAAATAATGACAAAGGAGAAGAGAACAGATGATCAAGATTTTAGTCGGTCGCCAAACCGATCCCATGCAAGAAAAAATTTTACAGGAAGCAGTACAAAATTATCAGCACTTTCCTGATCATAAAACTTTTGTCATCGTTCCTAACCACATTAAGTTTACCACAGAAGTCAGGGCAATAAATAGAGTGGCTACTAGTCAAAAGCATACTGAACAGTCTGTCAAAAATCTACAGGTTCTATCATTTTCTCGCTTAGCTTGGTTTTTCTTAAAAGACGCCAAAAAAGGCTTGCCAACAGAACTTGATAATGCCGCTGCGGCGATGCTGCTTGCAAAAATCATTGACCAAAACAAAGAGCAGCTGCACCTTTTTCAAACTACCGACTTAAATCCAGGCTTACTAAAACAATTATACGACACCATTTTACAAGTTCGCGAAGGTAATTTGAATCTCGATGATATTGAGCTGGATACGCTCGAACTTGAAACCAAAAATAAAATTTCTGATCTCAAAGTTATTTATTCGGCTTTTATTGAAGCCATTACCGGCAAATTTTCTACCTCAAACGAGATACAGCTGCAATTAAATGAATTTTTAGCTACACAAAAAAATTTAGATCAAGCAGACTTTTACTTTAGTGATTTTTCTCATTTTTCGTTGCAAGAATGTTTAACTGTTAAATTATTGATGACCAAAGCCCATAGCGTCACATTGGCTTTTAAAACAAAATTGGGTGATATTAACCCTAAGCCTGAACCGGGGGATTATGATTACGTCATTCAGAATACTATCAGTAAACTTTTACAGTATATTAAAAATCATAATCTTGTACATCAAATAATAAATACAGCTGTCAATTCCAGACCCAGTAAAAGAGAACTGCTCAACGAATTTTGGACTGGAGCTGTTAGCAATATTGGTGAGCTTAAGCAAGTGCAGCTCGTGCGTGCAGATAACAGGTATGCAGAGGCGTATTATGTAGCTCATACCATTTACCAGCAAGTAGCTTTACGGCACTACCGCTACAGTGACTTCTTGGTTCTGGCACCTAATCTGCATGAATATGAAACTTATTTAACCCCAATTTTACGACAGAATCAAATTCCTTTCTTTAATGATTTACAGCAAGAAATGAAGTATCATCCTCTAGTGGTCTTAATTGAGAATATTGCCCAGTTATTGACTAGACCTATGCAGACCCAAAACTTGCTGGCCATAATGAAAACTCGTTTAATAATACCTGACTGGTATCAAGATGAAACGGCTTATGTATATGATGTTGATCAATTAGAAAATTTTGTCCTCGCCCATGGCATCAACCATAATTTATGGCGGAGAAACTTTGCGGAATATATGGCAGCAGATGTCATAGGCTTAGATAAAATTCCTGAAGAAGTTAATAAAATAGAAAAATTAAAGAATTATTTTGTCAAACAACTTACCCAGCTTTTTCACAATTTAAAAGAAGAAAAGGATACCCAAAAGGCTATTACGACATTTTTTAATTTTTTGATTAATAATAGGGTCAATGAAGTTTTAGAAAAATGGCGTGCCGACGCCCAA
The DNA here is from genome assembly GCF_016100975.1 of Lactobacillus sp. W8174. Classification (GTDB taxonomy): domain Bacteria; phylum Bacillota; class Bacilli; order Lactobacillales; family Lactobacillaceae; genus Lactobacillus; species Lactobacillus juensis. The sequence continues at coordinate 365,361 of NZ_JACFRN010000001.1, forward strand.
GAAAGTGGTGCTTTACAAGAAGCTAGGCAGTCAGAACAGGTTTGGGATCTTTTGATCAATCTGCTGCACGATTATCTCTTGATTAACCCTGATGATTTTGATCTGGCAGGCTTTTTTGCAGTATTAATTAACGGTTTTAAGGAAGCTACATTTTCTCAAATTCCAGCTACTCTGGACGCTGTAAATTTATCCGAAATGGGTATTGTTCAAGTTAGTGGCTACAAACAAGTTTTTATTATGGGAGCAACAGTTAACGGCTTACCACAAATGCAGAATACCCCGGGCTTTTTAAGTACTGAAAATCTGGATGAATTAAAAAAAGATTTTGGCGAGGACTCCTATATTGAAGACAAACAACAGCTAAGCAATTGGGATCAAAATTATCAGTTTGGTAATTGCCTGGCTTTAGCACAAGATAAGGTTTATTTATCGTATTCTTTAGCGACTGATGAGGGTAGCACTGTGCAGCCTTCAATTTATTATGAAAGGTTTAAAACAGCAGGTGCAGCAGAATTTTCGCAACACAATTTACCTGAAGAATACAGTCAATTGTTATCTTTTATAACCAATCCCCAAGCAAGTTTAGGATACTTAAGTTACCTTAACCGGGCAAAAAAAGACGTTGATGTTAAAGAATTGTTAAAGCTAACCGCTAAACTTTTACCGCAAAAAACCGCTAAAGTTATGGCAGGAAGTAGTTTCATAAATGAGCCCCAAAATATCGGTCCTGATTTGGCACAAGAATTATACGGGTCAAACCTCAATTCTTCAGTTTCTCAATTGGAAACTTTTTATGAAAATTCTTATGAATATTTTTTGACATATGGCTTACACCTTCATAAGAGATTTGAAAACGAATTTGATTTTATACAAGCTGGCAATTATTTTCACGAAACTTTTGACCGCTTAGTTAAGGAACTAAATGACCGTTCACTTGATTTAAAAGAAATTGATGATGACACATTAAAGCAGTTACTTACAATTGCACGTACTAAAATGAAAAGTGAAGCCAGATACCAGCAATTATTAAATGACCCATTTAATGAGTTTTTATTTAAATGCCTTGATCAAACTACCAGTAAAGTAGCAAGTAACTGGCACCATGCAGTTGCAAAAACACCTCTGCGTGCTAAATATTCAGAGCTAAGTTTTGGAAAAGGTGAGCAGGTACAGGGACTTAACTTTAAGGTGCCGGACATTGAAGGCAATCATTACGTTAATTTAAGAGGAAAAATAGATCGAGTTGATTTGGCTCAGGTTCCTGATCAAAACAAATTAATTGCTCAAGTAATCGACTATAAGTCCTCCGCTAAAAAATTTGATCTGGGATTATTTTACGAAGGTATTTCGTTACAAATGGTTTCATATCTAGATGTGTTGATGCAAAACCACAAATTCTTTGCTGGCTCTGAGCCACTTTCACTTTTAGGTGCTTTTTACCAAACCGTTACCAGACAAACTGAAAGGCTAAATAGCAATAAGTTGTATGACAGTAATTTGCAGATCAGAGATGCTTACTTAGACGGTCAAATTAAACTTAAATATACTGGTTTAATTAATGACGACCAGCTATTAATGCTCGCGGCTGAGCCTGACTTAAATAAAGCACGTAGTACTTCTTCCCTTTATGCTGGAGTCAGTACCACAAAAGATGGCTCTTTAAAGTTTGGCGGCAGTTATTTCAATAGTGATGAACTTGAATTATTGCTGAAATACGACGAAGAGCTTATTAAAGATGCCTCTAGTCAAATTTTAGCAGGAAAAATAAAGCTGAATCCCTATAAATATGGGAATGGAAAAAATGCCTTAACTTATTCAGACTTTCGTGATATTTTCTTTTTTGATGCCATGTTGAAAGAAAATAAGTATCATCAAGTAGGGAGCCTGAAAAGGGATGAACTACTGGCAAAGATTAAAAAACGGCTAAAGGAGAGCAATTAAAAATGGTTCAAGAAAAAGAAAAAACCCCATTTACAGCCGTTCAAGAAAAAGCTATTAATGATCATGGCCGCGACATACTAGTGTCAGCTTCAGCAGGTAGTGGCAAAACCACCGTTCTTGTGCAGCGCTTAATGAAAGAAATTCTTTCTGGCGTCAGTGTTGATCAACTGTTAGTAGTTACATTTACAAAAGCAGCTGCAGCGGAAATGAAAAAACGGATTAAAGAAGTATTAACAAATGAAATGCAGAAGTCTGCAAACAATTCATATTTGCGTCAACAGTTAAATTTGATTGACTCTGCTAATATCTCTACAATTGATGCCTTTTGTCTGGATGTGATTCATCGCTTTTATTACATAATTAATCTTGACCCCAGCTTCAGTATACTAACTGACGAGTCACAAGCGGAATTAATGCGTGAACGGGCTTTAAAAGAAGTTGAAGGAGAGTTTTTAGAGAAAAAAGATAAGGACTTCATAGCATTTTATGACAATTTTGCAGGTGACAGGGACGCGGAATCACCACAGAATTTATTGTTAGACTTATATAATTACGCAATGGCTAAACCTGATTATCGTGAATGGCTGCAAGGGCTAGCCTCAAAATATCAGATGGGAGAAGAAGTAAGCAAATCTTCTTTGTGGCAGAATGAAATTAAGCCTTATTTAGTCAATCTTTTTCAAAATCTTGCTGATAAGTTAGAGCATCTGTGTCAAAGTGCGGTCATGACTACTAAAGAACTGCATAAAGTTAAAGAAAGTTTTGACTTGTTTGAAAAATGTCTTAGCAGCTATTTGCATGACCTGAAAAATGACAGCACATATGATGATCAGCGAGAAAAACTACGTGCTTGCATTTTCAGGGGCAATCCGCGTAAAACTAAAAAATGGGACGAAGATATTATAGCTTTTTATGACAAGTGCTCTGATTTTAAAAAAGAGGCAAGAGAACAGATTTTTACTGCCTTTACCTCTTTTTATGCCACTGATGAAAAAGAGCAATTGTCCATGATGCAAAAAGGCCAGCAGATAATGACTGCAATCGTTAAAGCAGAACTGGCACTGATTGACCGTTTCAATGAGCTTAAAAGAGCAGAAAACCTGCTTGATTTTAGTGACATGGAACAGTTAGCCTACCAAATTCTCAGCCAAGACACTTCTGCATCCCAAATGGCACGAACCTTTTATCAAAATAAATTTAATGAAATTTTGGTCGATGAATATCAGGATATCAATCCGCTGCAAGAAAATATCTTGCAATTAATTAAAAAAGATGGTCAAAACAATCTTTTTATGGTTGGTGACGTTAAGCAGTCAATTTATGGCTTTAGGCAGGCTGAACCAAGTTTGTTTTTACACAAATATCAAGAAGCAGCCCTTAAAGAAAATCAAGCAAAAGAAGAAAGAATTTTATTGTCGGACAATTTCCGTTCTTCTCAGCCAGTTATTTCTGTAGTTAATCAAATATTTAAAAATATTTTGACAGCTGATTTTGGAGGCATTGATTATAATAAGGAGAGTCAGTTGACTTATGGCGCTAAATATTACCCCGCAAATCTTCCTGATGCGACAGAAATACTACTTCATGAGAAAAATAAAAACGAAACCAACCCGCAAGATGAGGATCCTGATGATATTGATTCAGCTGAAATTGCAATGGTTATTAATCGAATTAAAAAATTCACAGAAGAAAATTTGTTAATTTATGACAAAAACTCCCAAAATAATAATCATCTAAGACCTTTTAAGTACAGTGATATTGTTATCTTAACCCGAAGTCGCAGCAATAACCTTGAAATTATGCAAGAGTTTGCCAAAAGTCATATTCCGATAATGGTTACCGATGCGAAAAATTATTTTCAAACTTTAGAATTAACTATTATCATGAACTACTTGAGAATCATTGATAACCCAGATCAGGATATTCCGCTTGTTGCTGTATTAAGGTCACCTCTTTTTAATTTTACAGAGCCTGAGCTTAGTACTATTAGAATTCATACGCAGAATGCCAGTTATTACAATGCTTTAACTTCTTATGTTGCCGCGGGTGATGAACTAAGTCAAAAAGTTAAAGATTTTTTGAATCAACTCGAAGAATTGCGTAAATTCGCTGCAACACATAGAATTTCAGAATTGATTTGGAGTATTTATGAAAAGACCAGCCTGCTTGAAATTATGACCTCACTACCTAATGGCAAGCAGCGCAGAGTCAACTTAGAGGCTTTATATGAAAGAGCTGCTTCGTATGAAAGCGCTGGTTTTAAGGGCTTATATCAATTTATCAATTTTATTGAGCGAATGAGACGTAGCCAAAAGGACCTGGCGCAGCCACTTTTAACTAAAGAAGCCGGTAACTCTGTGCGCTTAATGACTGTTCATAGTTCCAAGGGCTTGGAATTTCCCATTGTTTTTTACTTAGGCTTGCAACACCAATTTCAAAAGCGGGATTTAAGCGGCAATTATATTATAAATTCGGGTTCTGTAGGTTTAACTATTAAGCAAAAACATTATCGTGCTGATACCCTTGTTAAGGCTATTGCAAATATATCCAAGAAGAGACAACTTTTAGAAGAAGAAGCGCGCATTTTATATGTGGGGATGACCCGAGCAAAGCAAAAGTTAATTTTAGTTGCTGATTTAAAGAAATTGCCTGATGCAATTAAAAATTGGCAAAATGAGACCGATCAAAATGGACGTCTTTCCCTGAACAGCAAGCTTAACGCTTCAAATCCGATGAGTTTAATTGGCCCGTCAATCAAATGGGATAAGCTTTTAAGTCAAAAAATCACTGATATCAATTCGGCTTCGGAAACTAGTCAAGAATTGCTTTATATCCAATATCAAGGCGAAAAAGTTCATCTTCAAGAAGATATTAGCCCGCAAGAAAGCAAAACTGAAAACATTTCAGCATTAGCACAATATACAAAAAAACTGTTTAATTTTAGTTATCCTTTTCAAGATGCCAGTCAAACAACCGCTTATCAATCGGTATCTGAGATTAAAAAAGCGTTTAACGATCCGCTTGATACCGAACTGGAAAATGCACACCTAATTTCTTCCACTAACCGTTACTTGCAGCCGATCGATACTAAACCTGATTTTCTATTTAAAACCCGGTTTACAGGAGCAGAGATTGGTACTGCAATGCACCTGATCCTACAATACTATGATTATCATGGATCAGGAAATACCAGCCAGGTGAAGGAAGAGGTTCAAGAATTAGTTAAGCAAAATAAACTTAATAGCAATATTGTTCCCAGTTTAGATTTAGAAAAAATAAATTGGTTCGTTCATAGTGATTTTGCACAGAGTTTCTGGCAAAAACCAGAAAACTTGCACCGTGAAATTGAATTTTCGAGTCTATTGCCAGCCGATAGTCTTTTTAACAATTTCAGCGATGCAGATGCAAAAATTTTAATTCACGGTACAATAGATGGCTATTTTACCGAAAAAGATGGCATAATATTATTTGATTATAAAACTGACCATATTGATCAAACTCACCTAGAAACAGCTATTAAAGAAATAAAACAGAGGTACCTGGGACAGCTGCGTCTTTATGAACAGGCCCTTAATTCCTTTGCTGGTAAAAAAGTGAAGGCTAAATACTTAATTTTATTAGATGCATGCAAAGTTGTTGAAGTAAAGTAAAAGAAAGGAGGAAAAATAGCAGAATGAAATCATTCGAGCATACCGTTTTTGCAGTAGTGGATTTGGAAACTACGGGAACTCAAAGAGAAGAAAATAATCACATTATTCAGTTTGGTTGCGCTATTATTAAAAACATGAAAGTTGTCAAAACTTACTCTTTTATGATTAATCCTCACCGCGAAATACCGATAGCCGTCCAAAATTTAACCCATATACACAATAAAGATGTGGCTCAAGAAAAAGATTTTGCTTATTATGCACCCAAAATTGTTAAAATCTTAAAAAATACTGTTTTCGTAGCACATAACGTTAACTTTGATTTGCCATTTTTGAATTTTGAATTGGTGCAGCACGGCTACGAGCCACTAACTAATCGAGCCATAGATACGGTGGAGCTGGCCAAAATTGCCTTTCCCACTGAACCGTCATACAAGTTAAGTGATTTGACCACGCATCTGCAGATAGAGCATTTAAATCCGCACAAAGCCGATTCTGACGCCTACGGCACTGCCGTTTTATTAATAAAAATAATTGAAAGACTTGAAAAACTTCCTCAAGCTACATTAAATACGCTAAGTTCTTTGGCTCACGGCTTAATTCGTGACACTTCCTGGATTTTTACTACCATTGCTGATGACGCACGTAAGGAAAAACGACCATTACCGGCTCAATTTCAACAAGTACGGCAAATAATTTTACGAAAACAGGAAAATGTAATTAATTCTGAGAATCAACAGTCTGGTCTTTTTCCTAAAAGTGACGCGGACAAGAAGAGATTATTTAAAAATAAGATTAATTACCGCCAGCCTCAGGTAGATCTCATCAATCGCATTGAGCAATTTTTGAATGCTCCTAAGCAAAAAGCACTATTGATTGAAGCACCTAATGGTACTGGTAAAACTTTTTCCTACCTGTTTTCATATTCCTATCAATTATATACAAATAGAAAATTAGTAATTGCCACTCCCACCAAAGTATTGCAAAGGCAGATAATAGAGCAGGAAATTCCCCAATTACTGAATGTAACCAAGTTGGATTTGAAAGCAGAAGAAGTAAAGGCCAGCAGCCATTACCTTGATTTAGATGGGTTTTACCAAAGTCTGTATCAGGGGACTCCCAATAAACTAACTTTGGTGTTGCAAATGCGCATTCTGGTTTGGTTAACTGAAACTCGAACGGGTGATCTAGATGAATTGCAGCTAACTAATTATCGTGCTCCTTTATTTGCCCAAATTGCTCACCCGGGAGATGCTCGTGTTGGCAGCATCTTTGCTGATGTTGATTTCTGGAATTTGGCCAGACAAAGGCAAGAGCAAGCTGACATTTTAGTCACGAATCATGCCTATTTAGCCAATCATTATAATGATACAATTTGGGGTCAAAATCCCTACCTCGTTATTGACGAAGCCCATCGCTTTGTTGACAATGTGATTACTTCAAGGAATGACTCATTTCAATTTGAATCATTGTGGGGCCTTCTTACTCACCTGCGTAATTTGCTTTATTATGCTGATGACAGTGTATTTAACCAGTATGGTAATGATGTACAGTTTAATTTTCTCTTAGAAAAATTAGATCCGGCAATACTTGATCTGATCAAAGTGATTAATCATTTGCAACGTTTGCTCTGTTCGAAAAAGAAGAAAGCTGTCAGTCAAAATACTCTAGCTAATGGCAATTTACTTCTCAGTTTTAGAGGTAAAGACCTATTTCCCAAGAATAGTCAATTTTTAACTAAACTGGCGGAATTACAACGAAAATTAGAAGGCATTAGGCAAAATACCAATCAAATTCTATTTAAGCTTTACAATGAAACTGACAATTCGAATATCGATAGGGATGCTATTTTAAGTGAAATTTCGGATCAAATAGATCAACTTGATGACTATATTACTAAAAGCTATCAATTATCGGATCTGCTTCATAAAAAAGCTTATGTGGATTCGGAAGGGTTTATCATTACTTTAACTAATCCGCAAGATCCTTTAAGTGCCAACTTAAGCTGGTTAATGCTTGATGCAACGCCCGAACTTCATAAGATATATGATCGCTTCGACCATATTTCATTTGTCAGTGCTACCTTAACTAGTGGAAAAGGTTTTGATTTTATCACTAAGCTTCTCGGGTTAACTAATTTAGCGCCACAAAAGTATATCGGAACAAGCACATTTAAGGTGGCAAAGCATCTTGAAGTATTGTCTGTGACTGATTTTCCCGATATCACCGACCCAAAATATGATAAAAGTCTAACCCAGATTTTGGAGAAAGATCTGGCAAATAAAAATCATGTTTTAGTTCTTATGACAAACCTAGAACAAATAAAAAAAGTTTTTAGTGCCATTATAAATTCACCTAGTTTACGTGATTTTGAAATTTTAGCTCAGGGCGTTTCCGGTTCAAATAATCGGATTATTAAGAGATTTGCAATTGCTAAACAAGCACTTATTTTAGGAGCAGATAGTTTTTGGGAAGGAATTGATTTTCATGAATGTGGTGTTGATTTGGTAATAGCAACTAAGTTGCCTTTCGAATCACCTGATTTGCCAGAAGTTAAGTTGCGCCAAAGACAACTTGTTGACAGGGGTATAGATGTTTTCCATGCCGATACAATGCCGCGAGCAATTATTCGCTTTAAGCAGGGAATGGGCAGGCTAATTCGTGGAGAACAGGATAAAGGTCAATTTTTAATACTGGATTCAAGAATCTGGTCAAAAGATTATGGTCCGGTTTTTCTGGCAGCCGTTCCAGTTAAAGTCAAAAAAACATCTTTAAGTAATTTACAGGAAAAGCTAACAAACTATGATACAAGATGATACAAAGCAAACTTTTAAATTTTTAGCATGGGTATTCATAATTCTGATTTTTTTATACTTTGCTTTCATTGTTATTTTTTACAAGGCAGGTAATCCGGAACGTTCAGAAACTCGTGAACTCAACAGAATAGCCGTCGAAAAGACTCCTATCAAATATACAGAAAAAAACTATCATTTAAATCGCGGAGTTAATAGTTATGCACTTAAAGGTCTAACTAAAAACCATAAGACTTACTACTTTATCTATTTACCTGGATCTAAAAAAGCATATCTTTATTCAGCAAGCAAAGGCGTAAATGAAGGGCTTATTCGAAATAAATATAGTGCAAAAGAGCCTAACGAAAAAATTACGGAAGTGAATCTGGGTTGGTATAGGAATAAACCCGTGTGGGAAGTAAGCTCTAAAAATATAGCTGGTGAATATCATTATCAACTTTATAATTTTAAAGATGGAAAATTAGTAGGTTAAGTCGCTAAATTGATCAAACTTTGGTATCATTAATTTGATTATGATAAGGAAAGTGGAATAAAAGTTTATGACAGAATTAATTTCAATAGAAGATTGCCGCAAGCATGTTGACCAAGAAGTAAAAATGCACGTTTGGTTGACTGACAAACGTTCAAGCGGCAAAATAGTATTTTTACAATTACGTGATGGTACAGCCTTTTTTCAAGGCGTAGTTCGTAAAAATGCGGTTTCTGATGAAGTGTTTGAAATAGCAAAATCTCTGCATCAAGAGGCCAGTTTTTATATTCAGGGAACTGTACACCAAGACGAGCGTTCTCATTTTGGTTATGAAATTCAAATTTCCGATTTAAAGCTGATAACTAACAATGAAGGCTATCCCATCGGCAACAAGGAACACGGGATCGAATTTTTGCTTGATCACAGACACTTATGGCTTAGAAGCAAACGTCCTTTTGCAATTATGCGCATTAGAAATACTATTTTCAAAGCTACGGTTGACTTTTTTGAAAATGAAGGCTTTGTAAAATTTGATGCTCCTATTTTTATGCATTCAGCTCCTGAAGGAACTACCGAGTTATTTCATACGGAGTACTTTGGTGGGGATGCTTACCTATCACAGTCTGGGCAACTATACGGTGAAGTTGGAGCAGAAGCATTCGGTAAGATTTTTACGTTCGGTCCCACTTTCAGAGCTGAAGAATCCAAAACTCGTCGTCATTTAACTGAATTTTGGATGATGGAGCCAGAAATGGCATGGATGCATCAAGATGAATCTCTTGATTTGCAAGAACGTTTTTTGTCATACGTGACCGGACAAGTTCTCAAGCATTGTCAATATGAATTAGGAATTTTAGGTCGTGATCCCCAAAAATTAGAGCCTGCGGCTCAAGGTAATTACACTCGCTTGTCTTATGATGATGCAGTAAAAATTTTGCAAGACGATGGTCGTGACTTCAAATGGGGCGATGATTTTGGTGCTCCTGACGAGGCTTTTATTTCTGAAAAATTTGATCGTCCATTTTTCATTGTTAATTACCCGACAAGTATTAAACCATTTTACATGAAGAAAAATCCCGATAATCCTAAGGAATACTTGTGTGCAGATGTTTTGGCACCAGAAGGTTATGGCGAAATCATGGGTGGTTCTGAACGTGAAAGTGATTATGAAACTTTGCTTAAACAAATACATGAGGCTGGTTTAAATGAGAATGATTACAGCTGGTATCTAGATTTGCGCAAATACGGCAGTGTACCTCATTCTGGTTTTGGGATGGGATTTGAACGTGTTATTGCTTGGATTTGCAAATTGGATCATGTCCGCGAAGCTATTCCATTCCCGAGAATGATTAATCGTTTGGAACCTTAAATTAAAGTGAATAGTATAGTTGAAAGTTGAACTAAAGATTGATTTAGTTCAACTTTTTTAAAGGGAGAAGTTAATATGCGCTATAATGATTACCGCTTTTTAGGTTTCACTACCTTATCAAATGGTTTACTAGCTTATTATCCGCAGCTTAATATTGATGATGCAGAAATGATGGTCATTATTCAATTGGAAATGTTTGCTCAGAAAAACATTTTTTTCCCCACCAATGAACAGATTGCAGGAAATACTAACTTTTCTGTTACAGAAATCACTGCTTTAATCCAAAAATTGATTGAAAAAGATTTAATTGTGATTGATCAGGTTACTGACAAGAATGGCATGATTGGAAACAAATATAATCTGAATCCATTATATGATAAGCTGGATCAATTGCTGGAAAATAAAACTTTGGCAGCTAATAAAAAAATACCTGTTAAAAAATCAGAAACGGTTATTGATAACAGTCCATTAAATCAATTAGTGCGGCAATTTGAAATTGAATTTGGTCGCTATTTAAGTCCAATAGAACGAGAAGAAATTGCCGCTTGGCTCAATGTCGATCACTACGATCCGGCCATTATTAAGCTGGCCCTACGCGAAGCAGTCTTATCTCAAGCATATAGTCTGAAGTATGTTGATCGTATTTTGCTCAATTGGCAAAGACATAATCTAAAAACAAGCAGTGAAGTCCAAAAGTTTTTGAGGAGGAACCGCTAAATGAAAGCAGAAAAAATACTTAGTAAAAATGAAGCTAGAAAGGTGCTAGAGTGCATCAACCGTATGTATCCTGATGCCAAAAGTGAATTGGTTTGGGACAATAAATTTCATTTATTATGTGCAGTGTTAATGAGTGCTCAAACCACAGACAAGATGGTAAATCGAGTGATGCCAAAATTTATGGAAGATTATCCAGAACCCAAGAATTTAGCCTCGGCAACAATTTCAGAGATAGAAAATCATATTTCCCAAATTGGACTTTATCATTCTAAAGCTAAGCACTTAAAAGAGACAGCAGAAATTTTGGTTTCAAAATATGATAGTCAAATTCCACCAGATAAAAAGGAGTTAATCTCTTTGCCTGGAGTTGGCGAGAAGACTGCTAATGTTGTTTTAGCAGAGGGATTTGGGATACCAGCGATAGCAGTTGATACACACGTGTCACGAATTTCAAAACGATTCCATATTGTGCCACAAAATGCCAAACCTCTTGAAGTAGAAAAAAGGTTAGAAGAAATTTTACCGAAAAACGAATGGATTCATACTCATCACGCAATGATTCTATTTGGTCGCTATTCCATGACAGCACGTGATAAAAATGATCCATACAGTTATTTAAAAGAAAAATAGGGTTTAAAAAAGGTTAGTATAATTTCTTTATCAAAATAATATTAAAGGAATCTATACTATGAGTAGTTGGCAAACGACTAACTTTAAAAGATTTTCGTAGGTTCTGCTTTATTCTTATGACTTCGTCCCTATGATGGAACCGGTGTTCCTAATACTATGTGTGTTAAATTTATTTACTTAACTGTTTTAGCAATGTTTTATGGCTTTGAAAAGCAGTTTAAAAATCTCACTGAACTGGAAGATGCGATTAGAGACTACATTGAGTATTACAACCAGAAAAGAATCAAGATCAAACTAAAAGGACTAACTCCGCTTGAATATCGGCAGTTAGTCCTCAGTTAATAGCTAATATAAAGTGTCCTAATTTTGGGGTTCACATCAATCTTTCGACGTTTTTCTTAACTAATGGTCATTATTTTCATTGTTGGTATTTGTATTATTGCTTTCACCTCCAGGTTTGTTAGGCTTTTGCTCATGATCAGAACTGGTACCCGAATCGGAATTATTAGAGTCATTATTTTGACTTGAATTTGGTGAATCATTTTCACTTGTATGATTTTGCTTCTTATCTTTTGAACTTTTGGCTTTTCTTTGATTCTTATCAGGTTGCCTGGTTGAACCATTTTGATTATGTTGAACTGAATATCTTCCTTGAGTATTTGTTGAAGAAGAATCATTAGTATTAGTTTTCTCATCATCTTCATCATAATCGCTGCTATCATCAACTATACCAATAGGAGAATGACCACGAACAAACAACTGCCATTCACCTGTAGACGACACTTCAGGCGGATTTGAGTTTCTAGCAATTTTTGCTCGGATCACAGAGTCAGGCTTTTGCCAATCGACATTTTCTTTGTTTCTCATTAGATAAGTCATCATGTTCTTGTAAAAAAGCTGTGCCGATTGCTGACCGATACCGGAAATGGTTCCGTCTTTCAGATTATCATAGCCTGTCCAAACACCAATTGAATAACTAGGCGTATAACCTACAAACCAGGAATCTTTAGGAGTTGCAGCGTACGCTGGGTAGCGTGCTAAATCCTGTTCGGAATACTTGACAGATCCAGTTTTTCCAGCATGATGCAAACCTCTAATTTGAGCGTTAGTACCAGACCCACGTTTAATTACTCCTTTCAGCATGTCCGTAATCATGTAAGCTGTAGACTTACTCATCACTCGAATGCCTTCAGAATCATAATTTCTGGTAAGTCCATCAGGAGTTTCAATTTTAGAAACAAATTGCGGTTTATGATAGATTCCCATCGTAGCAAAGGCACTAAAAGCACCGGCCATCTGCAAGCTTGACGCATTTGCACCAATTGCCACTGACAAGCCTGAGTCCTTAGGAACATTGATATCCATTTTCCCAGCAAATTTTGCTGCTCGTTTAACACCAACTTCTCTCAAAGTTTTGACTGCAGGAACATTACGTGACTGTTCCAAGGCGTGTCTCATTGTCATCATGCCATCATATTTATTATCCCAGTCATAGAGTTGCACATTCGTTCCTGGATATACATACTTGCTGTCATCTAGCATTTTTGCTGTTGACCAATTTAGATATTCAATTGCCGGACCATAATCTAAGACCGGTTTTATTGAAGAACCAGTAGATCTAGTGGTTTGTACTGCTCGGTCTAAGCCCAATTGAACTGAAGAGGGTAAGTGCCTGCCACCAAGTATAGCTACTACGTGGCCGTTACTTGGATCGACTACGGAAGCCCCAATCTGCATCTTGTCATTTGTGAAAGGAACTTGACCATTATTAGCCAGTTGATAAAGTTTCTTTTGAGCCTTTTGATCCATATTAATGGTAATCTTTAAGTTATCGCGGAAGGGGTCAAATCCCTTAGCTCTAACTTCGGCAATTGCTTCTTTAATGTAAGGATCATTAATTTTGCGTAAATTAGATTGTTTACGTTGATTATGAGGTTTTAACCCCTTTTTTATGCTTTCTTTCCTAGCTTCATCATATTGTTCTTGAGAAATTTTTTTATTGTTTAACATTGCTTTGAGAACAATATTACGCCGATATTTTGCATATTCTGGGTAGGTGTAGGGATTATAAACGGTTGGTCTGTTAGGCATTCCTGCAAGCATAGCTGTTTGGGCCAGGTCCAAATCTCCAATCTTTTTACCATAATAAAAGTTAGCAGCAGTGCCAATTCCAGTATTACCGTAATTCATGTAAACCTTATTAATATAAAACTCCAGAATTTCATCATGACTGTATTCTCTTTGAACTCGCATAGCCAGCCATGCTTCTTGTGCTTTTCTGCGTAATGTTCTTTGAGAGGCAGAAGTTGAAAATTTTGTCAACTTAACTAATTGTTGGGTAATGGTAGAGCCACCAGCAGAAATACTCTTGCTTTTAGCATTGGTTAACATTGAGCCTGCAATTCGAATAGGGTCAATTCCCAGCTTATCTCTATAAAAGCGCTTGTCTTCAACTGATACAATAGCATCTTTTAGTAGTTGCAAATCTTTACTGTCTTTAACATACAACCTTTTTTCAGTTCCAAGGGACATGATAAATTTACCATTGGTATTATATAACCCTGAAGAGCCACCACTTTCAAGATCAGCTCGACTAATGTTAGGAGCATCTTTAGCATAAAAGGCAAACAAACCTACGCCAGCTACCAAAATTAAAAAAACACCTAAAAATGTCCACTTAAGTATTCGACGCCACAATGGCTTGGGCAGACTTTGCCTGTAGTCCTTACGTGATTCACGTCCATTATTTGAGTTTGAATTTTTATTTGTCATCGTGTATTTTCCTATCCGAGATGAAAGAATCTACAGCTTTCAGGTATGGCAGAGTGGGTTGAAAGCCGTTCTTAATCTCTACTGACCAATCCTCGACTTCTTTTAATGTTAACGAACTTTTATCTTTGGTCCACCAAGCTTTAATGATTGCGCTTGCTGGTGTTACAAAATAGCGGTTTAAACTTGTAAATCCTATTATTGTAAAGCATATTCCTTTTTGCTTCAAGCATTCTGCTAAGTGAATTATCTGATGCTCGTGAAAATTTTTTAAAGGAAAACTAGTTTTATTTTTGGTCTCTTTTGCTTCGAAGTCGAGATAGTATCCTTTATAAACACCATTATAATCCGTAGTTGATTCCTGGCGGAAATATGCTTCTTTTATTACTGCACGTGACCTTTTAGGGTAGTCTACCTTAACTATTTGAATTGGCGTTGGCTTTTTATGCACCACTGCAATTTCTTTGGTACGATAATATTTATTAGATTCATTAATCATCTGCTCAAGATTCATTCCCCGGTCAGAAAAATTAATATTTTTGTGTCTTCTTTTTTGGTGCTTTGCTTGATGACTATAATTTAATTTACGAAAAGCGGCAGAACTGCCGGTTGGATATTTGACCATAAATATCACTCCTGCTAGCATTATAGCAATAAAGAAAAAGTTTTTGAACAAGGAGCTATCTGTTTCATTATGCAAAGATTGTGGGTAACTGGATATCGCAACTACGAACTTAATACGTTTGGAGACAAAGATCCTAAGATAAAAATTATTAAGTTGGTTTTAAAGAAACATATGGTTAACCTATTGGAAAATAATCAACTCGACTGGGTAATAACTGGAGCTAACCTTGGGATTGAGCAGTGGGCAAGCGAAGTGGCAATTGATTTACGACAAAAATATCCATTACGAGTATCCATTATTGTTCCCTATGAGGAGTTCGCTAGTAGATGGAACGAAAAAAATCAGGAAAAGTACCTTACTTTAAAACAACAAGTAGATTTTTTTGCCTCCACTTCTAAAGAAAAGTATCAAAATCCTGTTCAATTGCGCAACTATCAAAATTTTATGCTTATGCATACCGATAGGGCCCTAATGATTTATGATCCGGAAAATCCGGGAAAACCAAAGTTTGATTATAATTTAATCAAAAAATACCAAGAGACAACAGCATATCCTCTGGAGTTAATTGATTTTTATGATCTGCAAGATGAAGCAGAAGAATTTCAAGAAAATCAAGATGACGAATTTCGAGAATAAGATAACTTTGATTTAAAATTAACATTTTAGTTTTAAGCCAGTCCAGTTTTTGCTAGAATAAAAGTGATAAAAAAAGGAGTTGTATATTATCATGGCAGATTTAAATGATATTCAACTATCCACTCAGGATATTTTAAAAAAACAATTTAGAACAAAGGTTAAAGGTTTGGATCCAGATGAGGTCGATGCTTTTTTAGATAAAGTGATTGCTGATTACGATACCTTTGAACAAATAATTGAAGATCTTTATGGCCAAATTGGTAAACTTCAGGGTGAACTAATGGAAGACCAACATAAAGAAGAATCCGTCCAAGCGCAAAAAACTAGAAGGGTAAGTCCAGCGGTTACGCAGGAAACCGTCAGAACTTATAAACCGACTAAAGAAAGTTCTACTCATAGCTTTAATTCATCTACCGAATCGGATTATCAAACGGAAAGTTCTACTAATATGGCTATCATTCAAAGAATTTCAACCCTTGAACGAAAAGTTTATAATCTGGAACAACGAGTTTATGGGTTACAAAAAGAGTAAGCTTTGATATAATTTTAAATGGTGCAAATTTTGAGCAGTCGCGGTTTGACCTGTAAAAAGGTCAGGCTGAGGAAAGTCCACGCACGCACGAGCTGCGATGCTTGTAGTGTTCGTATTTAGCCCAATAAGCTAAAGAATTTTTAATTACGGCGAAAAAAGTGCTAAATCATACGTAAATGACATGCATGAATATTCTGAAAAGTGCCACAGTGACGTAGCAGAGGTGGAAACGCTTCTGGTGGAACGAGGTAAACCCTGCGAGCGTGCAACCCAAACTTGGTGGGGGCGTTTCAATCTATGAAAATGAACTAAAGATTGGAGTTGCTAGTTAAAGCAAAGATAGATGGCTGCTAAGGGTATTTATGCCACAAATACCTTAACAGAACGTGGCTTATAGAAATTTGCATTGGCAGCGTTGAGCTTTTCAAAGGGCTCAACGCTTTTTTTAAGAAAAGAAAGAATTAAGATGGAAAAATATCAACTATATACAACTATGGGCGCAGGATTTGAAAGTGTTGTCGCCAAAGAATTACAGGCAATGGGCTATCAAACGCGTACTGAAAATGGCAGAGTATTTTTTGAAGGCGCGCAAAAAGATATTGTCAAAACCAATCTTTGGTTAAGAACGGCAGATCGCGTTAAAATTTTATTGAAAGAATTTAGAGCAACTGATTTCGATACTCTTTTTAATCAAGTTTATGACATTGACTGGGCAGAATTACTACCTGTTGACGCAAAATTTCCTGTGAAAGGTAGATCAGTCAGGTCTAAATTGCACTCTGAGCCCGGTATCCAATCAATCGTGAAAAAGGCGATTGTAAATAAAATGTCAGATCAATATCATCGACGGGGCTTTTTGCCAGAGAATGGTAATGAATATCCTCTTGACATTCATATTAATAAAGATGTTGCCAGAATTTCATTGGATACTACTGGAGACAGCTTATTCAAAAGGGGCTATCGTATTGAACACGGTGGAGCACCACTAAAAGAAAACTTTGCAGCAGGACTATTAAAACTAACTCCATATGACGGCACTCATCCTCTTATAGATCCAATGACAGGTTCTGGTACTCTTGCTATTGAAGCTGCGTTAATAGGTAAAAACATCGCTCCTGGCAGTTGGCGCAAATTTGCTTTTGATGGCTTTGATTGGTTTGACAGTTCTATTCATCAGGAATTGCTAGCAGAAGCCAAGAATGAAATCAAACCACTTGAACAACCTATATGGGCAAGTGATATTGATCAGTCTATTCTTGAAATTGCCAAATTAAATGCCAATAATGCTGGTGTTTTACAAGATATTTATTTTAAGCAAGTTGCAGTAAAGGACTTTGCTACTGATCTACAAAATGGAGTTATAATTGCAAATCCACCATATGGTAAACGGCTAAAAGATCGAGAATCAGCTGAAAACCTTTATAAACAAATGGGCGAAACGTTGTTAAAATATGATAGTTTTAGTCAATATTATTTAGTTGGAGATCCTGCTTTTGAGAAATTTTTTGGTAAGAAAGCCACCAAAAAGCGAAAATTATTTAACGGCAACCTAAGAGTAGACTTTTATCAATATTGGGCAAAGAAAAATGATTACTGAAAAATCAAATACGGAATTTTGGGTTATTACGGACACACACTTAATTGCTGATAGCTTGCATGATGATGGGCAGGCATTTCAGAATATTCAGAATACTAGTCAGGGTAAAGATTTGGCTTATCAAGAAACAGCCTTACGTGCATTTGTTGACTTCGCCAATAAAAAGAAACCTGCCGCAATTATTGTCACTGGTGACGTAACTTTTAACGGGGAGTTAGTTTCAGCACAAAAATTTGCTGAAATATTTTCTCGTTTAAAAGCCACAAAATTACTTGTCATACCTGGTAATCATGATATTTATGATGGCTGGGCACGTGCTTTTAAAGGTCCCAATCAGCTCTATGCTCAACAAATAAGTCCAAAAAGTTGGCAGGAAATATTTAAAAATTCATATGACTGTGCACTGAGCATTGATCCTGATTCATTAGCATACAGTGTCCAACTAAATCAACGTTATCTTTTAATACTGCTGGATTCCAATATTTACGGTAAGCAGGAGTCTAATGGCGCACCGATGACCGAAGGACAAATAAATGAAGAAGAAATTATCTGGTTAGAAAAACAGTTGGAAAATGCTAAAAGAAATCATCTAAGGCCTTTATTATTCATGCATCATAACCTATATATTCATAATCAGGCCGTAAATCGAGGCTTTGTCCTAAATAATGCTCAACTTTTATGCCGCTTATGTCAGGACTACAATATTAAACTTGCCTTTTCCGGACATATACACGCTCAAAACATAGTTGGACCAGTAGGAAAAACGCCTGCAATAGAAATAGTAACTTCCAGTTTTTGTTCATATGATCAGGGGTATGGGGTAATCGATGTAAGTCCGAATCATATTAAATATCAACGTCATACATTTAATATGAAGCCGTTTCTAACTAAAAGAGAGCTGGAAGAAAAAAATTTGGCCCATTTTCACCATTATTTGAAGGAAATTCAGATTAAAAATTTGCAAGGAAATTCCAATAAGAAAGATCATTTGCATAGTGAACAATCTGAGTTCTTGCAAAAGGTAAATCATTTGTTTATAGAAATGAATTATCAATATTTTACTGGACATAATCATATCGAAAAAGAGCAACTGAAAAAGTTATATTCTTCTCCTGAATTTAAAATTTTGCTCAAACAAAGACCACGTTTTAGCAATTATATGAGAACTTTATTTGATACGACTAGTCATAGCAACCTTGAAGCAGAAATTTGGTATTGAAAAGGAGCCTTTATGAGAAAAAAGCATTTCATTATTTTAGGTCGCAGTGGATTAATTTATTTTAGCTGGGTATTAATAGTTCTTTTTTTATGTCTTATTTTCTTATATGAAAGTACAAAAGTTTTCAACTGGCCGGCTTTAATTTGTGCTTTAGTTTTCTTAATGTTATTAGTTAATACTTACTTTAATTCATATTGGACCGATGAAATATTTAAGCTGCCATTTCGTGCTAAAGCAAAATTGACATCTGAACCAGCAATTATTTTCGACTGGCAGCTGCTAAAAATTTACAAAATCAAAATTGCAGAATTTGGCCAGTACTATTTATTAAGATTTGAAAAATAAAAAAGGGCAGTTTCAGAAAATGATGTAACCTCAAAGGTTGGTAGTCATACTTAGTGGTGAGACTGTCTTGCCGTTTCAGAAGATTAAATTTAACATAATTCTTAATTTATGGCTGGCAATGCATAAAAATAGATCAATGTTTGTTATAATGACAATTGATTAACTAAAAGGTGGGACCTAAATTCTAATATGAAAAGGATATTATTTAAAATGAAGAGTTAGACTTTAAAATTTAAGAATATAGAAAGAGGCATGCGCAATGAAATCAGATATTCAAATCGCACAAGAAGCTCACGCATTACCCATTAAGGAAATAGCCGCTAAGGTAGGCTTAAGTGAAACAGACATTGAACCATATGGCAATGACAAGGCTAAAATTAACTGGCAGGCAATAAAGCATATAATGGCCAAAAAACACCTTGCTAAACTTATATTGGTTACCTCTATTTCACCCACTCCAGCTGGAGAGGGCAAGTCAACAATGACAATTGGTTTAGGAGATGCCATAAACAATCAATTACACCAGAAAACCATGATTGCTTTGAGAGAACCGTCAATGGGACCAGTTTTTGGCTTAAAGGGCGGCGCAACTGGAGGAGGCCAGGCACAGGTAATTCCGATGGAGGATATTAATCTCCATTTTACCGGAGATATGCATGCTTTAACTGCCGCTATTGATACTTTAGCAGCACTAGTAGACAATTATATCTATCAGGGAAATGAACTTAAATTAGATCCTGAGAGAATTCTTTTAAAGCGCGGAATTGATGTAAACGATCGCAGTTTAAGAAATATTACCGTTGGGCAAGGCTCAAAGTTTAATGGTGTTGAACATAAGTCCAGTTTCGCAATTACTGTTGCCAATGAATTAATGGCTATTCTTTGCTTGTCGACTGATATCGATGACTTAAAAAAGAGAATTGGATTAATGCTCGTTGGTTATACCATTGATGATCAACCTGTTTTCGTTAAGGATCTTGGGTTTGAAGGTGCAATTGCCGCTCTTCTTTCCAATGCCTTAAAGCCTAACCTTGTTCAAACAATTGAGCATACACCTGCTTTAATTCATGGTGGTCCATTTGCCAATATTGCTCATGGTGCCAATACAGTAATGGCAACAAATTTGGCTTTGCATCTAAGCGATTATGTTCTGACTGAAGCAGGATTTGGTAGTGACCTTGGTGGCCAAAAATTCATGGACTTTGTCTCCGAACATCTTGATAAAAAGCCAGATGCCAGTGTAGTTGTGGCTACTGTCCGTGCCTTGAAATATCAGGCAGAAGGGACTACTGATAACTTAAGTAAGGAAAATCTGTCTGCTTTACGCGACGGTTTTGGAAATCTTAAGAGACATATGAATAATATGCGCAATTATGGTATTCCTGTTATTGTTTTGATTAATCATTTCGCAACAGATACTGAAAATGAACTTAATCTTTTACAAAAGCTGATCAAAGAGCAAGGAATTGACTCTGTTGTGGTAGATTATCATGAACAGGGCTCAAAAGGTGGCATAGAAGCAGCAAAAGCAGTCCTTGACTTAGCAAATTCTCAAAGCGGTCATCTTATTCCTACTTACCAAAAAGATGATGACGTTAAAACTAAAATCGCAAAAGTTGCCCAAAAAATATATCATGCCGCACGAGTAGAATATAGTGAAAAAGCGGAAAAAGATATTCAAGAACTGGAAAAAATGGGGAAGGATAAGTTGCCTGTAATTATTGCCAAGACACAATATTCATTCACTGATAATCAAAAATTATTAGGTGCTCCAACTGATTTTACTTTACACGTTAAAGGCGCTAGTTTGAAAAATGGAGCTGGCTTCATTGTCATAACTACAGGCCATGTTTTAGACATGCCTGGACTACCTAAGCATCCTGCTGCATTAGATATTGATGTTGACAACAATGGCAAAATTAGTGGCCTATTTTAAGAGTAACAATGCAATTTTTATATTTAATTATTTCATTATTAATAGTGATCTCCGATCAGTCTTTAAAATCTTTTATTGCTGGTAATTATAAATTGGGTGAATCACACCAAGTTTTACCTCACATTTTCTCATTTACTTATGTGCAAAATGAGGGCGCAGCTTGGAATATTCTTCCGGGTCAAATGGGACTTTTTTATCTAGTTAGCATTATTGCTATCATAGTCTGTTTATATTATCTGTTTAGTAAAAAATTTCATAGTAAACTTTTTAGTATTGGGGTCGCATTAGTTCTTGGAGGAATCATAGGTAATTTAATTGACCGAATTCATCTAAAGTATGTCATTGATATGATTCAAGTAGACTTTATTCACTTCAATATATTTAATATTGCAGATTCTGCAATAACAGTAGGGATAATACTCGTTTTTATTTATCTTCTGTTTTTTGATGAAAGTGAAAAAAAATAATGCCTGATAAATATCAACTTGTCATTCAAGATGAAAAAGGCAGAATAGACAAAGTTCTGGCGACTAAAATTCCAACTTTATCTCGCTCAAGGATCCAAGAATTAGTACAAGACAAAAATATTCTAGTTAATGGCAAAAGGGTTAAAACTTCTTATAAAGTTCAAAAAAATGACTTAATTTCAGTTTTTATACCCAAATTAAAGCCTTTGGCCGTAACTCCAGAGGACATACCACTAGATATTGTTTATGAAGATCAAGATGTAATAGTTGTTAACAAGCCTCAAGGTATGGTAGTTCATCCAGCTGCCGGACATCCGGACCACACTCTTGTCAATGCATTACTTTTTCATACTAAAAATTTGGCTGAAAGTCCTGAGGGCTTTCGTCCGGGAATTGTGCATCGAATTGATAAAGACACATCTGGTTTGTTAATGGTAGCCAAAAATGCTTTTGCGCGTGAAAGCTTAGAGAAACAATTAGCAGAAAAGACAAACAAAAGACTTTATTTAGCAATTGTGCATGGGAATTTTTCTGAAAAATCTGGAACAATTGAAGCTCCGATCGGACGTGATCATTATAATCGTAAAAAAATGGCTGTAGTTGAAAATGGTAAAAATGCAGTCACTCATTTTACTGTCCTAGAACAGTTTCAAAAATATAGTTTAATAAAATGTCAGCTTGAAACAGGACGTACACACCAGATCAGGGTGCATCTTGCGTATATTGGACATCCCGTTGCAGGAGATCCATTATATGGACCACATCATACCTTAAACGGTAATGGTCAGTTTTTGCATGCTCAAGTTCTGGGCTTTAAGCAGCCACGTTCAGGTAAATGGCTGGAATTTGATGTGCAGCCTCCACAAATTTTTTTGGAACAATTGGCTGACTTAAGAGAAAAAAGTGATTAAATGAAACGATATTTGATTCTGGAAAATGGTCAATCATTTCCAGGAGAAGGATTAGGAGCTTCAATAATTTCCACAGGGGAACTAGCTATTCAAACCGGTAATTTTGGTTATCAGGAAGCTTTAACTGATCCAACAAACACAGGTAAAATTTTAGTTTTTACTGCTCCTATGATCGGTGGCAATGGCATTAACGCAATAGATTATGAAAGTATTAATCCAACTGTAAAAGGAATTATTGCCAATGATGTAGCTCAAAATATTTCAGATAGTGAAAACTTTCAAGATTTAGCTTCTTTTTTAAAGGAAAAAAACATACCGGCTATTTATAACGTTGACACCAGGGCTCTAGTTCATCTTTTAAATAAAGAGAAAACCATAAAAGCCTCAATCATGGACACAAACGACGAACATGCTTTTGATCAAATCAAAGCTTTAGTTTTGCCTAAAAACAAGTCTGCCACTGTTTCAACTAAAAATGCATATGCGGTACCTAACGTCGGTAAAACTGTGGCTATTATCGATCTGGGATTAAAGCATTCTATGCTTAGAGAATTATCTTTACGAAAAGTAAACGCTACTGTTTTACCTTATAACGTGTCAGTACCCGATATTAAAAATTTGCGGCCGCAAGGAATTATTATTTCGGGTGGTCCAGGAAAAGTGGAAGAACTCAAAGAGAATCTAAATCCTATTATGGCCGCATTTTATAGAAAAATTCCTCTTTGGGGAATTGGTCTGGGCTTTTTAGCCTTAAGTGAATTTCTTAATTTTGAATTAGTTGCTTTGCCGCAGGCCTATAACGGTATTAATTATCCTGTTATTGACCAAAATACGAATGAGATTTGGCAAGTGGCGATGAATATAGATCAATTAGTACTGCCAAACAGCGTCCAATTTGAAATGGAAAAAGAATTATACGATCTCCATAGTGAGTTATTAGCTGGTTACAGTAATAAAGCCAATAAGGTAATTGGTACAGCTTTTAATGCTGAAGGTGCGCCTGGAAGCCTTGATGCTCTTCCTATTTTTGATAATTTTGTAGAGATGATGGTGTAAAAATGCCTTTAGAAAATGACTTAGATAAAGTTTTAATCATTGGATCAGGCCCAACCTTGGTTGGTAAAGTGTCTGAAACTGATTTGTTAGTTGAAGATGCAATTCGAGCACTTTTTGAAGAAGATATTCAAGTAGTTTTGGTTAATCCCAATCCGGCAACTGTTTCTACTGACAAAAAGCCCGGTTTAACCGTCTATCTGGAACCAATGACATTGGAATTTCTTAAAAGAATAATTCGTATGGAGGAACCAAATGCTATTATTTCTGCCTACGGTTCAACTACAGGCTTAAAAGTTACCAGAGAATTGGTTCAAGACGGCATATTGCAAAAAATGGGAGTTAGGTTACTAACACTGAATAAACAAACTCTTGCAATGGACAATCACCAAAAACTAAACAACTTTTTGTCTGAGAACCAGATTGAAAGCAATAAATATTGGAATCTAACTGACTTTAATGCTGTTGATATTCAGAAGCAGCTATCTGAAAAAGTTCAGTTTCCAGTGATGCTTATCAAAGAAAATACCTCGACCAATAATACACAAATTATTTTTGATAACGTTTCCGATTTAAATGAATATTTAACAAAAGAAGGACAATCTGAGAACTTTTCTTTTAGTAATTACCATTTGTCTGAAGATCTTTCTTCTTGGGGAGAAGTCATTGCTAACATAATTCGTGACAGTTCTGGAAATGTACTTTTCACCAATTTAGCTGATACTCTTGAATCCGTAGCTATCAATGCTGGCGATTCTGCTACTGTAATGCCAGCTTTAACGCTTAATAATGACCAAGTACAAAAAATTCGTGCCATTGCTAAAGTAATTGCTAACAAATTAAAAATAGTGGGAATATTAAATATACATTTTGCTGTCAAACATGACGGCACCAAATTCTCAGTAAAAATTTTATCAATCAAGCCTCGGTTGACACGCAGTGCGATTTGGTCAAAAAGAGTAGGTTTGTATAGTTTAGGCTATATTGTTTCTAAAATAGCCATTGGCTATCGTTTAGATGAAATAACAGATCCATTATCAGGTCTTAATGCTGCTGTTGAACCAACTTTAGATAAAGTCGCAGTTAGAATGCCTTTCTGGTCCCTAACACAATCTGGCAGCAACCACTATTTATTAGGTACCAAAATGCAAGCCAGTGGGGAAGCCATTGGCTTAGGAACAAATTTTGAATCAGCTTTTTTAAAGGGACTTGCGTCAACAGTTAATCTGAAAATGGCACTTAATGTTTTTAAAACTGAAAAAGCAAAAGAAAAAAGTGAAATTGCAAGTGATTTAAAGCATCCCGATGAGTCACATTTAATTAAGCTTTTAGCCGCAATATCCAAGGGTTTTGATTATCATGAGCTGCAAAACATTATTCATATCCATCCCGTTTATTTTCAAAAACTGGCTCATATCGTGGCAATAGGTCAAAAATTAGCAGCTGGAAATCTAACAGATGAACTATTGATTGAAGCTAAAAAGAGAGGATTTCGCAATGCATTAATTTCTGAACTTTCTAATACTGATGCCAATGCAATTAAAAAGAAGCTTATAAAATTACATTTGAAGCCGGCTTATCAACAAATAGACGGGTCTGCCGGAACAATTAAGCCTCTAGTTAAGGCATATTACAGCTCATATGGAGTTCAAGATGAAAGCCAAGCTCTAACTGCAAACAAAAAAGTGCTTGTGATCGGAATGTTACCTTCACAAGTTTCAGTTACAAGCGAATTTGACTACATGATTAGTCATGCAATTGACACTTTACATAATAATAATTATGCCACTGTTTTATTATCCAATAACGATGAATCTGTGGCAATTAGCTATAAAAGGGCAGATAAGGTCTATTTTGAACCTATAACTCTTGAAAGCATCCTTCACATTGCCGAAAAAGAAGATATAAAAGATGTTTTAGTTCAGTTCTCCGGCAAAGAAATGAATGCTTTATGTAAAAAACTAATAAAAAATGGCTTAAATATTTTAGGCAGTAAAAATATTAATCCGAAGGATCGTATTGACCAAGTTTTAAATAAACCATTGAAAAATTTAGGACAAAATAAGCTTTTAACAACAGTTGATAAAACCGAAGCTAAGAATTTTATCAACGAACATGGTTTTCCAATCCTCATTGGCGGATTTAACAATATGGGTGTTAAGCAAAAATCTGCTGTTGTTTATGATTTGCCGGCTCTAAAAAAATATTTGAAAGAAAATCAATTATCCAAAGTTAGTTTATCTCATTTTATTGAAGGAAATAAATATGAAATCACGGCTATTTCAGACGGCAAGAATGTTACGCTTCCCGGTATTATAGAACACCTGGAACAAACTGGCTCCCATGCATCAGATTCGATTGCTGTTTTTAAGCCACAGAATCTAACTAAAACAGGCAAAAAACTACTGCTTGAATATGCTACTGAATTGATTAAACGTATAAATATGCGTGGAATTTTTACCTTACATTTTTTAATTGTTGATAAGAAAATATTTTTATTACAAATTAAGCCCTATGCCGGACATAATATTGCTTTTTTATCTAAGGCACTGGGAAAAGATATTACCAAATGCGCAACGGAAGTGCTTATCGGCAAAAACTTACCTGACTTAGATTGTAAAAATGGTTTGTGGCATTCAAATAATTTCATTTTCGTTAAAATGCCAGTTTTTTCATACATTAACTACCGAAGCGAAAACTCTTTTGATTCAAAAATGAAATCGTCTGGCTCTGTCATGGGCCGAGATACTGAGCTTGCAAAAGCTTTATACAAGGGTTATGAAGCTAGCGGGTTAAGAATACCAAACTTTGGTACGATTTTTATATCTGTTCGCAATGAAGATAAAAAGAAAGTGACAGAATTGGCTCAACGTTTTTATCGTCTGGGATTTAAAATAATTGCCACTGAAGGGACAGCTAATGGTTTAGCAGAAGCTGGAATAACCACAGGAATTGTTTCCAAAATCAGTCATGGTTCTCGCAGTCTATTGGATAAAATTCGACAACATAAAATTGATATGGTGATTAATATTACTAACTTATCCGACTCAGCTAGCGACGATGCGACCAGAATACGCGATGAGGCTTTGAATCAGAACATACCTGTATTTTCAAGTATCGAAACCACTGAACTTATTTTGAGCGTTCTAGAATCGTTGGCCTTAACTACACAGCCAATTTGATTCCACAAGTAAAATTGAAAACGAGGATGATTCTTCATCCTCGTTTTTTAGTTTATTCTTTTACCTAATACTCGGTCTTTTTCAGGAGTTACCTCAATTGAATTTTGCCCAGTATAAATTACGAAACCAGGTTTTGCACCATTAGGCTTTTTTACTCTTTTATCTTGCACATAGTCAACCTGCACATGAGCCGAATTCTTGGCCTTAGAAAAATAGGCTGCAATCTCAGCAGTTTCTGAAATATCCTCTTCTGTTGCCTGATCTGATTGTAAAATAACGTGTGACCCCGGTATATTTTTAACATGAAACCAAATATCAGTTTTATTAGCCTTTTTTAAAGTGAGCCAATCATTTTGTAAGTTGTTTTTGCCGACTAAAACCGTTTTACCAGATGAAATGCGAAATTTATTGAGATTTTTTTCAGTAATTTTCTTTTTACGTCTAGGTTTTTGGGGCTTTTTAATATAGCCTTGATTCATCAATTCTTCGTTAATTTGATCGATATCCTGTGGTTCCGCATTGTCGATTGCAGTTTGAATAGTGTCAAAATAATTTAAATTGTTTTGGGCTATTTTTATTTGTTCTTTAACATGTTTAATTGAATCACGTAGTTTTTTATACTTGGTGAAATATTTTTGACCATTGCGAGCAGGAGAGAGTGCAGCATCAAGCTTAATTTTTAGTGGTTGATTATTTTCATAATAATTGGGCAATTCAATTTCTGTCATTCCCGGTTTAACTTGAGCCAAATTTGCATTAAGAATTTCTCCCCGAATTCTATATCCTTCAGAATTTTCAGCTTGATCCAATTGCTTTTGGAGCTTAACTATTTTTTTAGCTAATTTTTTATGCTCATTTTTTACTACACGTTCTATCTGGCTTGACTTTTGCCTTACCCAATCTTGGTTTGACTGGTATTGGTAAAAGTTGTCTAATGCGTGATTAATATCTGGATCAGAGCTTTCTTTAATCAAGTCGAGATGGTAGGGCAAATAAGGAAAAATTTTACGCTTATTATTTGGTGATTTTAGAATAAAAGCACCTTTTTTATTAAACTGAGCCATAAAAGTTTTAAAAGATGAATAGGAAAAATCGTCTTCCAAATAACCTGCAAGTTCTTGACGATCGTCCCGATCAAGGCCACCAATCTGACTGGCAAATTTTTTAGGATTAGAATTGATAGATCTTTGACTAAATTCTTTTTTTGTCATCTTAAAACCGTCAATACCAGATATAAGGGGAGGTAACTCATATTTAGCTTTGGGCAAGAGCAATCTCACTCTATTTTCATCAGGATTAATTCTTTTAAGCAAATCAATTATGCGTCCACTTTTTTGGTCATAGAGAATAACATTGCTATGTCTGCCCATTAACTCTAATGATAAGACTAGTTGAACTTGATCTCCAAGTTCATTACGATTACTAAAACTAAAATTGACAATGCGGTCAACTCCCAATTGGTCAATTGATTGTAAAATTGAGCCTTCCAAATATTTGCGCAACACCATAACAAAAGTTGGTGCTTTATCAGGATTAGCAATTGTTTGCTCAGTAATATAGAAACGTGGATACTGCGCATTGGCAGATAATAACAATTGTATATTTTTTCGGTCTTTCCTAAAAGTTAATACTAGATCTTGTTCAAATGGTTGATAAATCTTGGAAAGCCTGCTATTCACGATTTTCGGTTTAACATCATTTAACAGGCTATGTATGAACAAACCATCAAAAGCCATATTATCACCTCAAAACACGTTTTCTATTATACCAAGTATTCAGCAATAAGTACCCGTTTAAAATATAAATTATCAAAAAACTTAAAAAAGAGTACTACCATTTATATAGTAATAATTTTTGCAATAATTAAAGAAATCGTTGCAAAAAACTGATATACTGGTAATATAGATTTAAAGTTATTAATGCAAATGTTTATAAGCTAAAAGTAATAGTAGCAGTCAAATGTGAATGTTTCACAACTTTGCTTGGCATTTTTTATGTTCTTAATGTCACTTAAATTTTAGTTTATAAAATATTTTTATGATTTTGTTTAATCAGAAAAGGTAGTTAAATGGATGTTTTATCTTTTAGCACAATTGCTGGAATTATTAAAAACGAAATAAACAAAAAGTGTGGGTTAAACCTTTCGCAAACTAGAATTTTGCTTTATTTTTACCATAATGGCAATACAGCTTTAAAAATGGGAGATTTAGCTGAAAAATTAAAAATATCGCTTTCAACATTAAGCAGACAGTTGCAGCAGAAGAAAACAATGAGCTTTGTAACAATTAAAAGGTCAGAAAGTGACTCAAGTAAAACAGTTTTGTTAAATGATCAGGGATTGGAGAAAATTTCTGAATTGCGAAACGTTTTAAAAGAAATAGAAGAATCACTTTTACATGGTCTTACAGAGCAAGAAATAAAAGCATTTGACCAAATATTTACTAAATTAGTGCAGAAAACAGAACAAACAAGTTCTCTATAGTTGATAGTCGAAACACTTATTTTTTTATGCTATAATTCTTGTATGTTGTACAGACAAAAGCGAAAGGTAAATTAGATGAAGATTGCTTTAGTTACTGATAGTACCAGCGCCATAACAAAACAAGAGGCTGAAAAAAATAACATTATTGTTGTTTCAATTCCGATTATTATAGGTAAAAAAGAATATTTGGAAAATGTTGATATAACCTCTGATCAGCTTTTTAAAATGCAGAGGGAAGGAGCAGATTTTCCTAAAACTTCTCAGCCAAGTACTGGTGATTTAATTCGTCTTTTTGATCGCCTGAATGAAGAAGGCTATGAGGCAATTATTGCTATTACACTTTCCAGCGGGATATCGGGTTTTTATCAAACATTATGTAATTTTGCAGAAAATCACCCAAAATATAATTTACATGCGATTGATTCTAGAATGACTGTTCGTTTACAAGGAAATTTGGTTTTGGCAGCAGCCAAAATGATAAAAAATGGTCTAGATTTGGATACCATTTTAACTCGACTTGAAAAAATTCGTTCTACTATTGATGAAATATTTGTAGTTAATGATTTAAAAAATTTAAGTCGCGGGGGACGTTTAAGCAATGCTGGTGCTTTTATTGGTTCAATGTTAAACATTAAGCCATTGCTTACTTTTAAAGACGGCAATATAGTAGCTTTTGATAAGATCCGTTCTATGAAACGTGCGTTTATCAAAATTAAGAAATTAACTGTAAAGAAAATAGATCAGTTGCCTTATAAAGATAAAATCAAACTTTTTATTATAGATTCCAACGATAGTAGTCAGGTAGATGAGGCTAAAGTGTTTCTAAGAGAAAAGTTTCCGGAGCAAAATATTTCTGTTACCAAATTTAGTCCTGTTATTGCTACACATTTGGGAGAAAAGTCTTTTGCAATTGGTTGGATGATTGATATAGATAAAATTGATTTAACAAAATAAAAGCAACCCCTTGTAAGGTTGCTTTTTTTGACTCAAGAATGTGAGAATATATATGAAACAAATGGATCAAATAACAGAATGGGCAGTAGAATTGCAGAGCATTGCTCAAGACGGCATACAATATGGTCACGATCGCTTTGATAGGGAACGCTACGAACAGGTAAGAAAGATCGCTACTGAAATGATGGCAGCCAAAACTGGATTATCAATAAATGTTGTTAAAGGCTTGTTCAGTAGTGATGATGGTTACCAGACACCTAAAGTTTCTACTAGAGCAGCAATTTTTAATAAACAAAAAATCTTACTGGTTAAAGAGACTACAGATAATTTATGGTCAATGCCTGGTGGTTGGTGTGAACCTAATATAACCGTTAAAGAAAATTGTATAAAAGAAGCCGCAGAGGAGTCCGGGCATAAAATTGAAGTTGAGCGAATTATTGCAGTAACCAACCATTCAACTAACGTTTATGATAAAGAGCGAATTGAAAGAGCTATTAATGTTTGTAATGTCATTTTTTTGTGTAAAGACCTGGGTGGTAAATTTTCCCAAAATACAGAAACTGACAAGTGTTCATTTTTCGAATTCGATAATTTACCACCTTTGTCATTGCCACGAAATTCTTTAGCAGAAATAAAAATGTGTTTTGAAGGGAATCAAAATCCTAATTGGCAAACAAAATTCGACTAAAACAGACTCTGTACTATGCTTGGTTGTGATCACTATTCTTTTTATCGGCCTCTGAAATTTCATTCAATGCAGCACGTTGCTTTTTTTGATCAACGTGAGTATATAAATCGGTTGCTGAAGTTCCTTTTTGGCCCAGTTGCTGAGCTACCAGCACTTGGTCTTTGGTTACGCCATACAGTTCAGAAGCCACTGTATGGCGCAATTTATGGGGAGT
Source organism: Lactobacillus sp. W8174 (assembly GCF_016100975.1). GTDB lineage: Bacteria > Bacillota > Bacilli > Lactobacillales > Lactobacillaceae > Lactobacillus > Lactobacillus juensis. The sequence continues at coordinate 396,557 of NZ_JACFRN010000001.1, forward strand.
GAGCGGGTGACCAAAAGCTGCTGAATATTTGTTGACCATTTTCTCAATAGCGCTTGTGGTGATCCGACGTGTTTTGTTATGCCAGCGAGTCAGAAAAAAAGCTGAATCTTTTTTTACCGCCAAATAGCGTTGTTTTCTGATCTTTTTATAGTCCTTGATGTAACCCAAAGTCCATTCAGCAATTGGTACGCTGTCTCGTTGGCCACCTTTACGGGTTACGTCCAATGTAGCCTTTTTAAAATTAATGTCAGACAAGTCAATTCCTGCACATTCAGAAACTCTGATTCCAGTTCCCAGAATTAAAGCAATGACTGCCATGTCGCGTTCTTTATTTGCTTTAAATCCCGGTAAAGCATGTTTATTGCATTTAAATTCATAATTATTTGCAATAAAATCCAAAAATTGGTATTTTAATTTTCCTGTGTACATGTGTGATTCAAGAACATGGGCCCGATAATTTAAAGTTTTTGTATTATTAAGAGAATCAATTTTGAGCATAACATTGCGCTCAAAGTATGGTTTGCCATTAATATTATCAGCAGTAATAGTTAAAAACTTAAAAAGAGACCTCAGGGCATTAATAGACCGATTGATTGTAGTAGGCGAATTCAAGTTGCCTTGCTTATTCTTAGTATGACCTAAATAATTAATATAAAGCATGATGTCGTTGCGTTGCAGGTGAGCTAAAGTTTGGGTTTCAATGCTTTTGTTATTTTCAGCTTTTGAAATACCTTCATGACGGAGCCAATCAAAAAATCTTCTGATTTCTGTCAGATACTGATAGGAGGTAGCTAAAGAGTGACTAGTACCAAAATTGTATTCTTTAACAAAATCTGGCATTTTGCTTAATTCTTCGTCAATTAGATCTAAATACTTTTTTGTTTCCACGTAATAAATTTCTCCTAGCTTAATTTAATAAGTTACATGCTTTATTATAAAACAAAACTAGAATGTATGTTTGAGTCGCATATACTTATTATGGAATGGAGAAGGGGGAAGCAAAAAACGGCTTTGTTATTTTTTAGGATAAATCTTTTAAAAAGTTTTAAATAGAAATTTCGGCTTTAATTTAAACTTATCAAAAAATTACATCCAGTTTTGCAAAAATCAATCAATGAATAAAAATATTTGAACTCGTTGATAATTTTAATATCTTTCATTAAAATTATAGTTTTAATGAAAGCAACTGAAAAAACTTCATAGCTGACCGTATTCAAAACCTAAACCAAATTATTCGATCAAACTTTAAATTCTCAAATTAAAACAATGTTGCTCAAATTGCTTATAGCTGCTTTTGATACAAAATCTACCAATGTTATCACTTTTAAAGTACTAATATTGGCTGATTCAAACTACTTGTTAATAAAAAATATTAACTAAACGAAAATTAGCTCTAATAATAATTCCTGGGAGACTCACAGGCAGCTAAATGATCAATTATACACTCATTCAGTTTTTAACGAACTCTCAGATGACTTGTGTCAATCTAAAGAATTAGAAATTCATTTAAACAAAAGAATTTCTAATTCTTTTTTACACGCTCTCCGTAATTTCTATTTTACTTTACATAATATATATTATACGAAGTTATATCTTACTAAGCTGCAACTACCTCTTATCAAAATTTCTTACTTTATCAGCTCCATTTAGATAGCTAAATCAATAATTTATAAGTACGATTTTTTATTTTGAATTTCTTCAAAAGTTTATTACGACAAACAAAAGTTGCCATTATTCCAAAAACTATAATTTTATTTTGTATAATGTAAAATGATTTTTATTACTTATAACTTTTTAAAATTAATATGATTAGCCAGCCCTTTTCTTATCCAGATTAATTGATTTATTTAAAAATAATACTTTATAAGTGTAAAAATATAAATAAAAGCGCTTTCTAACATTGATAAATATATAAAACAATTGAAGTTTAATTTTTTTACATAAACACTTTTCTACTTGCCTATCCAGCAAGCGAATACACGCTTTGATATAATATTTGCCACTCTTTCCTTTTTCACTTTAAGTTTAATTATTTGGAGCTTTTTTATTTTATTTTTCCAAAAAATAGCTTACAATACTATGTGGGGTATAGTTTAAAACATTTAGTTTGAGTATAATTTTGCCAAAAGCAAGTGTTTTATTCATTATTATTTTTGTTTTACTGTTTATTTCTATAATTAATCTGTTATTATAGAATATGGAATTATTTTTTTGAAAGGGTTGAATTTATTCCATGAGTATAAATTTAGGAAAAGAAATATGTCGCAGGCGGCGTGAACAAAAGTTGACCCAGGAAGATCTTGCTGAATTAAGTGATCTATCAGTTAACTTTATTTCTCGCCTTGAACGTACAAAAAATCAAAATATTAGTATTCAAAAGCTTGACTCAATTGCCAGAGCTTTAAATACAACTACGCCAGATATTATCATGAATGCTTACCGCTTTAAGGAAGTTAAGGTGGAAAATCACCAAGATAATACTCCTGTATTTATTAAGAAGGTTCTTAATGAACTTAGAAAAATGTCACCTGATAAGGCTGAAAGAGTATGTAAATCATTCATTATTTTGGCTAAGGAAATTAACAAAGATTAGAAAAAGCACGAAATAGATTTTAACTATTTCGTGCTTTTTAAATTACTTAAATGCTTCAGTTAACGGTGGAACAACTTGCTTTTTCCTTGAAACAACTCCAGGTAAGCTAATTTCTGAATCTTTAACTTCACCAAATGCTTTTTCAAATGATGCTAAAGCTTCATTTGAACCTATAACTAATGCGGTTGAGTCTGAATCGAGTACATTAGTTATAAGTAACATAAACAAATCATATCCCTCTGAATTTGCTGAATCTTTCATCGTCTTCAAGAAGGCTTCTTTGCGTTCCAGAGCTTCTGGCAAATCAACCACATTAATTTGAGCTACTCGTACATTTTTGCCATTTAATTCAAATGATTTGGCGTCTAAATCAATTAGTTCTGCTTCTGATTTGCTTGCTATGTTAGTCCCAGCTTTTAATTCTTCCAAGCCATATTTTTCGTAATCTACACCAGCAATTTCTGCAAGTTCCTTAACGGCTTTTTTATCTCTATCAGTAGTTGTAGGAGATTTTAGCAATAATGTGTCAGAGATGATGGCAGAGAGCATGATGCCAGCAATATTCTTAGGAATTTCAACTTTAAAATGCTTATAAAGACTAAACATAATGGTACTAGTGCAACCTACCGGTTCGGCAAGATAAAATAAAGGCATACTAGTGTTAAAATTCATAATTCTGTGGTGATCAACAACATGAGTTACAGTAACCTGATCAATGTCTGATACACTTTGCTGTGGTTCATTGTGATCAACGAGCATTACTTCTTTAACTTCATTTGCTGCGGTCTTGATTACTCTTGGTGCTTTAAAACCAAACTTTTTTAAAGCAAAAGCTGTTTCATCATTAGGTTCGCCTAAAGCAACCGCCTCTGTATTGTAACCAAGCTTATTTTGTAAATATGAATAAGCTATTGCTGTACCAATTGCATCTGTGTCAGGATTTTGATGACCAAAGACCAATTCTTTTTCCATTAGATTTCCTCTTTTTCTTTTTAAAATTTTACTTAATTATAGTTTACCTAATAAAGGTTATTCTTGACAGAATAAATTACAAATTTTTTGTCTGGCAGCAAAATTTTTACAAAATTATTTGACAACGTCAGTCTTCTAAGAATTTCTTAAATTCCTTCAAAAAGTTCTGTATGCGGGGAACCTCTTTTTTCCCCTTGCGATAGATAAGCGAAATAGTGAATTTTTTGACGCCTTTTAAAAATACAGGTACTAAATTAATTTGACTTTGATTTAAGCTATAGTAGGAGTTACTTACAATTGTGTCATACCCCGTGTCTTGTGCTGTATCAACCATTTCTTTAGTGGAAGTGAAAGTTAATGGAACATTCAGACCGTTTCTCGCATTCATCTTATTGCCCAGTTTTCCTTTAAGTATTTGAGTTAAATAAAAACTATCAGGATAAAGAACCCACTTTTTTCCTAAAAACTTAGAAACTGGATATGAATTACCTGCTTCAAGATTTTTATCATGAGTTAGAATAGTTAACCTGTCTTGAGTAACTTTCATTAATTCATACTGGCTTTTTATATTTGACTGACTCTTTTTGGTGGTTTCAGGGAGATAAAGCATTGCTAAATCAATCAAATTATTATCAAGATTATACCAAAGATCTTTACGATTAAAATATGATACGCTGATGGTTATATTGGGATAATTTTTATTGAAATCAACCAAAAATTTCCTAAGAAGATCAGAATTAATACTTTCTAAAACGCCAATTGCAATATTGCCTTTATCAGCTTGGGTAAACTCTTGTATATCACTAACAACAGAATTAATAGTCCCGAGCAGTTTGATTGCCCCAGTTTGCAACTGCTTTCCTGCTTCCGTTAAGTAAAGCTTTTTACCCATTTGGCCAAACAACGGGGTGCCAATTGCATGTTCAATTTTCTTTATTTGCTGAGTTAAAGCCGGTTGGGTAATACCAAGTATCTGAGCAGCTTGGGTGTAGTTCATGGTATCAATTAATTGCAAAAAATAATGTAAGGATTTGGTCGAGAGTATTGTATCTGTTTTAGGCATAAGATGATTCCTTCTATCTTAACAATAATATTGCTCTATTTATATGCTATTATCAATCAAAAACCCCTTTGTGTCAAAGTATTATTTAAAGCTGTTAAAGCACTTCCATAAATTATTGATATCATTAAATAAATAAAAAATTATTCAGCACTTAAAGGCACTCCCAATTTTATATTAACTGGCTGGCCATCACTTGTCGTATCCAAGACAAAGGAGCCATTAGAATACCTATCACCGAGCGGATAATCTTTAGTTGAAAGTTTTATGTGACGTTTACTTGTTGTTGTGATCAGCAAGGTATGTTCTTGACCATATGAAACAACAGCTGCAATACGGTGAGGCTTAGTTTTGAGTTCTCTTAAAACTAATAGCCCTCGTTTGGCACGAGATACTTTATTGACTAAGCCGGCTTTAAGCTGCTTGAATGCTCCCCTTTGAGTAATTATACCGACACGAATCAAGTCAAGATAATCAGGATTTATTACAACATATGAAACTACATAGTCGTCATCTTTTAAATTCACGGATTTTACTCCAAATGATTTGGCGCCTGATGCAGGAATTTCAGCTAAATTATAACGAACCGCATAAGCTTTATGCGTAAATAAAATGATTTCATTATTGCTATCAGGTTTTACTAAATCAACACGAACAATCCTACTGTCAGCTTTTTTCATTTTCATCGCAGTAATTGCGCGTGAACGATAAGTTCTAGTAGGCTGAAGATTACTTAGTTCCAATTGTTTTATATAACTATCATTAGTTGCCATTAAAAAGTTTAGTTTTTGATCTAATTGTTCAAAATCAAAGACACGAATGATATTTTCATCCCCGCTTAAGCCAATTTCTTGAGATAAGTGTTGGCCTGTTTCTTTCCACTTAGTTTCCACTAACTCATTTACTGGTCTATAAATGACATTACCGCGGTCAGTAAACAAGTATAGATTTGTTAACGTGGACAATGTCTTTTCAAAAACGACCTCATCCCCACTCGGCAAACCATTATCCTCATCATCACTTGACTGCCAGGAACGAAGAGACGATCTCTTCAAGTAACCATCACGACTGATTAAAACACGTACTTGCTCATCTGCCACTAGTGCTTTTTCATCAATTTGAATCTTAGCGGTTTCAGATGAAATTTCAGTGCGCCGCGGATTACCAAATTCTTTTTTGACTGTCGTTAATTCCTTAATTATCTCTTTATCTAAAGTCTTTTTATTAGACAAAAGTTCTTTAAAACGAGCTATTTTTTCGTTTAGTTCGCTTTGCTCTTTAACCAAAGCATCAACGTCAGTGTTAGTTAATCTATACAGCTGCAAAGAAACAATTGCTTCTGCTTGCCGGGCAGTAAACTTGAATTTATCTGAGATATTTTTCTTTGCTTCTGCTTTATTTTTAGATGCTCGAATTACCTTAATTACCTTGTCCAAAATATCCATGGCATGAATCAAACCCTGAATAATTTCCAGACGTTCTTCCGCTTTATTTAAATCAAACTTCGTCCTCTTGATTACTACATCTTTTTCATGTTCTAAGTAAGAAGACAATATATGCTTTAAACCAACTTGCATGGGAGTCATATGATCAATGGCAACCATATTAAAGTTATAGGAAACTTGCAATTCAGTATTCTTGAATAAATAATTCAGAATATTTTGTGCATCAGCACCCTTTTTTAACTCCACTACGATTGATAAACCATGACGGTCAGTTTCATCACGCACTTCCGCTATGCCATCAATCTCCCTGTTAAGACGAATTTCATCCATCTTTTTAACTAACAAAGCTTTATTAACAGCAAAAGGAATCTCAGTAATAACAATTTCTTCGCGATGGCCTCTAATTTCCTGAATTGAACTTTTTGCTCTTACCTGAATGCGTCCTCGACCCGTTTCATAGGCTTCACGTAATCCTTTTTGTCCTAAAACAATGGCACCTGTAGGAAAATCAGGGCCTTTAACAAAATGCATTAAATCATCAAGACTTGCATCAGGATTCTTTAACAAATAAATAGTAGCATCAATTACTTCTGCTAAGTTATGCGGTGGAATCTCGGTAGCGTAACCAGCCGAAATACCTGTAGAACCATTAACTAATAAATTAGGAAACCGAACTGGTAAAACCGTTGGCTCATACTCAGTATCATCGAAGTTCAAGACCATATTGACTGTATCTTTATCAATATCTTGTAACAACATATTGGAAATCTTGCTTAGACGTGATTCGGTATAACGCATTGCAGCGGGACCATCGCCATCCATTGAACCATTGTTACCGTGCATTTCAATTAGTGGTTCGCGCATTTTCCAGTCTTGAGAAAGGTGAACCAGGGCACCATAAATGGAACTGTCACCGTGGGGATGAAAATTACCCATGATATTACCCACCGCTTTAGCCGCCTTTTTGAATGGCTTGTCATATGTATTATTATCTTGAAACATAGCGTAAAGGATTCTTCTTTGCACTGGTTTCAAACCATCACGAATATCTGGCAAGGCACGCTCTTGGATAATATATTTGGAATATCTGCCAAATCGCTCACCCATGACTTGCTCAAGGGGCATTTCACGAATTCGTTCTTTTGTAGCCATTAATTAAAAACCTCTTTATTCATTTTCTTCTTCCAAAATTGAAGTATTATCCCCAAGTCTGAACTTAACGTTTTCTTCAATCCACTTTCGCCTTGCACCTGCTTTGTCACCCATTAATGTGGTCACACGACGCTCAGCCAAGGCAGCATCGTCAATTTTTACCCGAATAAGCAGCCTTGTTTGTGGATCCATTGTTGTTCGCCACAACTGTTCAGCATTCATCTCTCCCAGACCTTTGAACCGTTGTAAAGCATAACCACGACCCATTTTCTTTTCATCGGCAGCAAGCTCTTCGTCAGTCCAGGAATATTTTATCTGCGCCTTTTTGCCACGACCTTTTTGCAAGCGATAAAGAGGAGGCAAAGCAATATAAACTTTGCCATGCTCGATCATTGGTCTCATATAGCGGTAGAAAAAGGTTAATAATAAAATCTGGATATGGGCACCGTCATCATCGGCATCTGTCATGATGATTACTTTATCGTAATTGGAATCTTCTACTTTAAATTCAGCGCCTACACCGGCACCAATGGTGTAAATCATGGTGTTGATTTCTTCATTTTTAAATATATCTTGCAGTTTTGCTTTTTGGGTGTTTAAAACCTTTCCCCGTAATGGCAATATTGCCTGGAACTTACGGTCTCGTCCCTGCTTTGCGGAGCCGCCGGCAGAATCCCCTTCCACCAAGAAAAGCTCATTTCTTTTAGGATTACGTGATTGTGCCGGTGTTAGTTTACCAGACAGGACTTCTTTTTTACGACGCTTTTTGCCATTTCGGCTTTCGTTACGGGCTTTTTTGGCAGCTTCACGGGCATCTCTTGCTCTTTGTGCCTTTTTCACCAGCTCTTGCGCCAGTTCACCCTTTTCCATCAGGTAATAAGACATTTTTTCATAAACAATCGCGTCAACAACTGATCTAGCTTGAGGGGTACCCAGTTTACCCTTAGTCTGCCCTTCAAACTCCAGTAACTCTTCTGGAATTTTAACTGATAAAACAGCACTTAAACCCTCGCGATAATCGGAGCCGTCGATATTTTTGTCTTTTTTTCCTAACAATCCCTGCTTCTTAGCATAATCATTAAAAGCACGCGTAAAACCGGTCCTTGCACCTACTTCGTGAGTACCACCATCCGACGTACGCACGTTATTTACAAAAGAAACCAGGTTTTCTGAATAGCTGTCACTATACTGACCACTGAATTCAACTTCAATTTCGTCTTGTTTACCCGAAAAGTAAAAAATGTCGCTTAAAGAATCTTTACCTTCATTCAAATAGGAAACAAAAGCTTTAATACCTTCATCATACTTAAAATCATCATGATGTTGCGGTTCACGCTCATCTACTAAGACAAAGCGCACACCTTTAAGCAGAAAAGCCGACTCACGTATGCGTTCTTGAATAGTTTCATATTTATATTTAATAGTCGAGAAAATTTTTTCATCGGGTTTAAAAGTAATGGTGGTACCTGTAGGTTCCTTAGTTTTGCCTAAACGTTTTAAGGTACCAATAGGGTGTCCGCCATCTTTAAACTCTTCTTCGTAAGCGATCCCATCTCTGACTACCTTAACATCCATATAACTGGAAAGAGCATTAACGACAGAGGAACCTACTCCATGAAGTCCACCGGAAGTTTTGTAATTTTGTTCAGTAAACTTGCCACCGGCATGCAAGACAGTCAGGATAACTTCAATTGTGGGCTTGCCTGACTTATGCATACCTGTGGGCATCCCTCGACCAAAATCACGTACCGTCACACTGTTATCTTCATGAATCGTCACGTCAATTTCTTTACCAAATCCGGCCATTGCCTCATCTACTGAGTTATCTACGATTTCATAAATAAGTTGATTAAGACCATGAACATCAGTTGATCCGATATACATACCCGGACGCTTGCGTACAGCTTCCAAGCCATGTAGAATCTGAATTGATGAGTCATCATAAGAATTTGTTTTTTTACTTGTTTTAGCCAAATAGACTCCTCCAGTTAAAAATCATTTATTATTTTCATCCTCATATTTTGTAAACTCTGATAAAATAGCATTAGACTTTAAGAGAGCAGGATATCAATGATAAACTTAAATTTAATTCTGATATTTATTCTAGCATATTTAATAGGTTCGTTTCCCACAGGCGTGATTGTCGGCAAGGTATTTTTTGCGGAAGATATTAGAAACTATGGCTCTGGCAATATCGGAACTACTAACTCTTTTCGCGTTTTTGGACCACTTGCAGGTAGCCTGGTCTTAATTGTTGATGTTCTCAAGGGAACATTAGCCACAAATTTACCCAGAATTTTCCATATTAATGCTCCTAAATATTTTTTGTTAATTTCAGGAGGCTTAGCAATTCTGGGACACACATTCTCCATCTTTCTCAAATTTAAAGGTGGCAAAGCCGTAGCAACCAGTGCTGGACTTTTTTTAGGCTACAACCTTAAATTCTTTGGTGTCTGTGCCCTTATTTTCTTGCCATTGGTTTTTATCACGTCTTATGTCAGCCTGTCCAGTTTAATTGCCGTAGTCTTAATATTCATTGTAACCTTCTTTTTTCATGATGTTTTTCTGGAGCTAATTGTGGGCTGCATCATGATCATCTTATTTATCCGTCACAGAAGCAATATTAAACGATTATTGCATCACCAGGAGAATATCATTCCTTTTGGATTATGGTACTGGTATAAGAAAAAGCATCATAAATTATAATTGCATAGCAGATAATATGGCTAGCAATTTCAGCTAGCTATTTTATTATAATCATAAGAACATTTGTTCGCAAGAATTATTTTTGGTGAAATTAATAAGAACTGTAAAAAAGGAAGCCCGAGAGCTTCCTTTTTTAGTTTACTGATTAAAGCTTATTCATCTTGATCATGAAAGGCCATACTAAAGCCAGCAGTAAAAGTATCACCAGCTTCAAGGTGATTCATGCCATATTTGTCTTCCAATTTTTGATTAGTATCAGTGCGATCTGCAATGCCCCACCATGGTTCAATACAAACATAATCAGCGGTTTTGGGGTATTGGGACCACACACCGACAAAGGGCGCATCCCTCAGCCAAACGTTGACATGAAAATTGTTGGCATCCGTTCTTAAAGATACCCGGTTGTCATGACCCCGCATTTGAAAAATCAAAGCATCATCTTTAAACAGATGATCACTAAGGGTAATCAAACTATTGGTTGAAGCCAGCGAACGATTGGGCCAGTCTAAAAAAGCTCCTTTAAGAGGAATACGAACGCGAGCACGAGAAGGTTTAGTACTAAAGTAAAAATCTTCCTTAGACAAGGTCTTGCTAGTAGGGATGTTAAAACCGGGATGTCCCCCAATACCAAAAATCATTGCGCCATCTGACTTATTAACGACTGAAAAATTTTCTTCCAGCAAATTATTAAGCAAGTTATAGTTCACACGCAACTCAAATTTGAACGGGTAAACTTCTCTAGTTTTGGCAGAATCCGTCAGCAAAAAAGTAATGCTTTCGTCCGTATGTCGCTCAACTTTAAACTCTGAATCTCGCGCAAAACCATGCTGAGTTAAGTGATAGGTTTTGCCCTGATAAGTATATTCATCATTTTTAAGTTTCCCCACAATGGGAAAAAGGACGGGAGCATGTCTTTGCCAAACTTCAGGATCAGCCTGCCAAATATATTCGTATCCGCTATGTAAACTTTTCACACTTTGCACTTCAGCACCCTTACTGGCAATTTCAACCTGTAAGATGCTATTTTTAATAGTGTAATTCATGCTTAATCATCACCTTTGTTAAAGAATGAACTTAGTTAAATCTTTATTTGTTATTATATCACTAAGTTTTTCGTTAACGTATGCCTCAGTTACTGTAATTTCGCCCATAGACATATCTGGACCCTCATACAAAACATCTTCCAGCAACTTTTCAAGAATTGTTGACAATCTTCTGGCACCAATGTTGTCAGTTCCCTGGTTTACGTCATAAGCAATTTGAGCAATCCGATCAACTGCTTCTTGTGTAAAGACTAATTTGATTCCGTCAGCTTTCATCAAGGCGACATATTGTTCTAAAAGTGAATCTTCTGGATCCTTGAGAATTTTAACAAAATCGTCTTTAGATAAGGCATTAAGTTCAACCCTAATTGGAAAACGACCTTGCAATTCGGGAATTAAATCGCTTGGTTTGGATTCAGAAAAAGCTCCAGCTGCAATAAAGAGTATGTGATCTGTTGCTACAGGACCATATTTAGTTTGAACCGTCGAGCCCTCTACAATTGGCAAAATATCTCTTTGCACACCTTCGCGTGATACTTCACCTGAAGTTTTCTTATTGCCGGCAGTAATTTTATCGATTTCATCAATGAAAATAATGCCGTTATTTGCCGTACGCTCAATAGCTTTTTGATAAACGGAATCATAATCAATCATCTTGCGAGATTCTTGTTGAATTAATACTTCCCGGGCATCTTTAACTGCCAGGGTACGTTTAATTTTCTTTTTAGGAACCAAATCATTAAGCATTGAGCTCATATCAATTCCCATTTGTCCCATCATGTCACCCATGGGATTGACTTTGGGAGCTTGTTCAACTTCGATAGTGACCTCCCGATTTTCCAGTAAACCTTTACTTAATTGCTCTGAAACAGTAAGACGCTCATTGCGGACATCATCGGTTATTTCTTCCTGGTCTGCTTCAGAAGACTGATCATTGTTTTGACCTCCTGACATGATCATTGACATCATATCTTGCCATTCCTGCATCTGATTTTTTCTTTTATCTTTTTTGATTCCGGGAACAAGCAGACGTACTAAAATTTTGTTGGCCTCTTTAGTTGCCTGAGCACGAACACGATCAAATTGGTCTTTTTCTTCCATGCGCACTGCTTCATTTACCAAATCGCGCACCATTGACTCAACATCACGACCGACATAACCAACTTCAGTAAATTTTGTTGCTTCCACTTTGACAAATGGCGCATTAACAATCGCTGCTAATCTTCTGGCGATTTCTGTTTTACCAACACCAGTGGGCCCCGCCATTAACAGGTTTTTAGGTGTGATATCTTCTTGCATTTTCTTAGGCAGCTGCATTCTGCGATAACGATTATAAAGAGCCACTGCAACTGCTTTTTTAGCTTCATCTTGGCCTATAATGTATTCATTAAGTAAATTAACAATTTGCTTTGGTGTTTTCGTTTCCATATTGTTTATCTGCCTCGTTTTTTACAATTCGTCAGTGATAATCTGGTTATCAGTAAAGATATCAATTCCGGAAGCAATTTCAACAGCTTCATGAGCAATTTCACTGGCACTCATATTGGACGAATGTCTAGTCATTGCGATGGCTGCAGCCTGAGCAAAGTTGCCACCAGAACCGATCGCAACCACATTTTCATCTGGTTCGAGCACTTCACCATTGCCGGAAATTAATAAAAGGTCCTTTTCGTTAAAAGCAATGAGCATGGCCTCCAGTTTTTGCAGGGTGGCGTCTTTTCGCCATGCCTGTGCCATTTCCACAGCAGCCCTGCGCAAATCGCCCCCAAAAGCTTCCAATTTACCTTCAAGCATATCTTGCAGACTGACTGCATCGGCTACGCCACCAGCAAAACCAATTACAACCTGGTCGTGATAAATACGTCTAATCTTTTTAGCTGTAGCTTTGGCGATTACTTTTTCACCTAAGGTTACCTGACCATCTCCCGCAATTGCGGTTTTTCCATTAAATTTGACTGAACATATTGTTGTCATTTTTTTGCCTCATCTTTCTTATCATTGCGAGTAAAGTACTTTTCATAATTTGCCTGTAAGTGGCTCATAGTCACATGTGTATATATTTGGGTAGTTGATAAATTATCATGACCTAAAAGTTCTTGTACACTGCGTAAATCTGCACCGTTATTCAACATTGCCGTAGCAAATGAATGGCGCAATTCGTGCGGGTGTACCTTACCATTAATGCCAGCCTTATTAAAAACCCTTTGCATAATATACTCGATGCCACGATCCGTTAATGGTTTGCCTTTATTATTTAAAAAGACATAATCTGAACTATCATCACCTTTTACAAGTTGATCACGACTGTTTCCCAAATAATTAACCAAAGCCGCTTTAGTTTTATCATCAAACGCAACGTACCTGTCTTTATTACCTTTACCGTGTACCAGAATTATCTTTAAATCTAAATCTACTTGCTTTCTTGTTAAGTTGCTTACTTCGCTAACCCTCATCCCAGTAGTATAAAACAATTCAATTAATGCTAAATTACGTAAAGTCAAGGGTTCATTCCCACTTAAAGAGTCAAATACCTGCTTCATTTCTGGTGCATAAAAAAACTGGGGTAACTTTCGTTCTTTAGTGCGCAAAACAATTGTTTGCGTTGGATCTATTTTAACAATTTTTCGTCTAGTTAAAAAGTGATAAAACGACCTGAGGCTAGACATTTTACGCGACTGCGTCGAGCGCGCTAAATTGCGTTCTGTTAAGTTTTGTAAAAAAATTTCAACATCACGTCTGTCTATTTTTGTCCAACCATTAAAGCCGCCATTTTCTTGCCAAAATTTTTCAGCCTCAAGCAAATCTGTTTGATAAGCCTTTATTGTTTTAGAACTATACTGTCTTTCATTACGCAAATAGGATGTGAACAGGTTTAGCAGCTCATCTTTTTTAGCGTCCATTATTGCAGCACTTCCAGTTGAAATTCCTTCAAACATTCTAAGCCGCGTTGACTAATCTTTAAGTGACGCTCTTTCTTATTGCGCACTTTAGGACCTTCAAGTCCTGGAATTAATGCAAAACTGGCATTCATAGGTTGAAAATGCTTAATGTCAGCAGTAGTTACGTAATTAGCCATTGATCCTAAAGCTGTTTGTTTAGGAAAAGCAACCGGTTCTTGGCCAATTGCTCTTCTAGCAGCGTTAATCCCAGAAACCAGGCCACTGCCAGCACTTTCAACATATCCTTCAACTCCAGTCACTTGTCCTGCAAAGAATAGACCTGGTTGCTTTTTGGTTTCATATGCGGCAGATAATACCGCTGGAGAAGCCATGTAAGTATTGCGATGCATTTTGCCGTATCTGATAAAACGAGCATGAGCCAGACCTGGAATCATGCCAAAAACTCGCTTTTGTTCACCATATTTTAGATGAGTCTGGAAGCCAACGACGTTATACATTGAAGCTACAGCATTATCTTGTCTAAGCTGAACAACAGCGTAGGGAGTCTTTCCAGTAGCTGGATTTTCTAGTCCTACAGGTTTAAGAGGACCAAAAAGCATAGTTTTCATACCTCTTTGAGCCATAACTTCAATCGGCATACAGCCCTCAAAAACGTCACTGTTTTCAAAGCTGTGAACTTCTGCAGTCTCCGCATTAACCAATTCCCGAGCAAATTTTTCATATTCTTCCTTTGTCATAGGACAATTTAGATATGCAGCTTCACCTTTGTCATAACGAGATTTCTTATAAACGATATCCATATCAATCGAATCGGCAGCAATTATAGGTGCCGCTGCGTCAAAAAAGTGCAGACTTTCATTACCTGAAAACTTCTGTATCTCTTCGGCCAGTTTATCACTAGTCAATGGACCCGTAGCAATAATTGCAATTCGATCGGTTGGAATCTGGGTAATCTCTTCAGTATGAAAATTAATATTTGGCAGTGCGTGTAGCTTATTTGTGACATAGTCACTGAATTGAGTTCTATCAACTGCTAATGCTCCACCAGCAGGTACCTGGGAATGGTCAGCAGCTGTCATAATCAGTGAATCAAGCTGACGCATTTCTTCTTTTAATAAACCTACAGCATTAGATAACTGATTTGAACGCATTGAATTCGTGCACACCAGTTCAGCCAGCCGATCTGTTTTATGCGCCGGGGTCATTTTTTTAGGGCGCATTTCGTATAAATCGACAGTGATACCACGTTTTGCAAGTTGCCAGGCTGCCTCACTTCCGGCCAAGCCGCCACCAATTACAGTTACTCTTTCTGGCATATGATCATATTCCTTTACTAAAATTATTTTACTTTATATACAAGAATATCATCAAATCATGACTGATCTGATGATATTAACATAAATTTAACTTTCTACAGTATCTTTTTCAGCACTCGTTTCTTCTTTATAATCGCCATTTGGACAAAGAACAACAGGTCCTTTTTTATTTCGTTTTTCAACTAGAAAATGACCACAGTTAGGGCAATTTCGGTTAATAGGCTTGTCCCAAGAAACAAAGTCACAATCAGGATAACGGGAACAGCCATAGAACTTGCGGTTACGTTTTGATTTTTTCTCAATCACGTCACCTTTGCCACATTTTGGACAAATAACGCCAACCTTTTTTACAATTGCCTTTGTATTGCGACAATCCGGAAAACGTGAACAGGCGTAAAATTTACCATAGCGTCCCATTTTAATAACCATCGGCGCCCCACAGATATCACAATTAAAACCAGCAGGTTCATCTTTAATCTGCACCTTTTTGATATCAGCATCGGCTTTATCTAGTTCTTTTTTAAAGGGATGGTAATAATCATCAATTACTTTGACCCAATTTTTCTTGCCCTCTTCAATACCGTCGAGATCATTTTCTAGTTGCGCTGTGAAGTCAATGTTGACAATATCCGGGAAAAATTTCTCAATTAAATTGTCTACAATTTCTCCCAGTTCAGTTGGGACAATTGATTTACCATCCAATTTGACATAATAACGACGTTGAATCGTATCAATAGTTGGTGCATAGGTCGAAGGACGACCAACACCATTTTCCTCAAGCGAATGAACTAAGCTGGCCTCCGTGTATCTGGCAGGTGGCATAGTAAAATGTTGTTTATTATCAGATTTGGCTAATTTAACCATATCTCCGTCATTTAATTCAGGTAATTCAACATTTTTTTCCTGTTGATTATCATAAACTTTAGTAAAGCCGGCAAATTTCATTTTTGAGCCCGTAGTTCTGAATATCACTCCATTTTGCGTAATATCTGCTCTTACTGTGTCGTAAACAGCGGGAGTCATTTCACTGGCCAAAAATCTAGACCAAATCAACTTATACAAACGATATTGTTCAGTAGTTAAAACAGACTTGAGAGACTCTGGGGTGCGATAAACACTAGTTGGCCTAATAGCTTCATGGGCATCTTGAGCATCCTCTTGATTTTTAAAATGGCGTGCTCCTTTGGCAGCATATTCTTTACCATAATTTTCATTTAAAAATTTAGATGCTTCGGCTTGAGCAACTGGGGATGTGCGTTTGGAATCAGTTCTCATATAGGTGATCAAACCAACAGTTCCCTGTTTGCCTAAACTAATCCCTTCATACAGTTGCTGCGCAATACTCATTGTTCTGCGGGTGCGATAATTTAAGCGTTTATTTGCTTCCTGCTGCATCGTTGAAGTTGTAAAGGGAGCGGCAGGCTGCCGCCTGCGCTCACGTTTAACCACATTTTCGACTTGAAAGCTTTTCTTTTTATCAATTTTAGCCAAAACTTTTTGGACAGAATCATTATCGGATAAATCCGTCTTTTTGCCATTAATACCCCAAAACTGGCCATTGAAAGTCTTTTTTAATTTCTTAAATTCTGCCTCAATTGTCCAATATTCCTGTGGCTTAAAGTTTTTGATCTCTTTTTCGCGATCAATGACCAATTTTAATGCGACTGATTGAACACGTCCGGCACTCAGTCCTTTTTTGACCTTTTCCCACAAAATTGGCGAAAGCGAGTAACCAACGATTCTGTCTAAAATACGGCGGGCCTGCTGTGCATTGACAGTGTCCATGTCGATTGTTCTTGGGTTTTTAAAGCTGTTTTTGACAGCGTCCTTTGTTACCTCATTAAAGGTAACGCGATTTTTATCTTTTTGATCTAAATTGAGCACATGAGCAACATGCCAGGCAATTGCTTCACCTTCACGGTCCGGGTCAGACGCCAAATAAACATCTTTGGCTTTTTTAGCTTCCGACTTAAGTTCCTTAATAGTGTCGCCCTTACCTCTAATAGAAATATATTTTGGCTTATAATTATTATCAAAATCAATTCCCATTTGCGACTTTGGCAAGTCACGAATATGACCTTTAGAAGCAATTACACGATAATTACGTCCTAAATATTTTTCAATTGTTTTAGCCTTAGCCGGAGACTCAACTATTACTAGTGTCTTCTTACGTTTCTTTGGCTTTGATTTAGTAGGCATCAAAAGCCTCCTCATTAAATTCTTTTTTTAAATACTCATTTGAGAATAGAATATTTAACTACTAATTGTCAAATCTTTCAAGTTGCAAATCAAAATCAGTGATCGGATAAGCACCTGCTTGAATTAGTTTATTGGGTCCTTGAGATAGTTCACTGGTAATAGGACCAGGTAAAGCATAAATGTCCCGATTTTCTTGTAGAGCTATGTTTGCTGTAATTAGAGAGCCTGACTTCTGCTTTGCCTCAGTAACAATTACACTTTCAGCTATCCCAGCCAAAATTCTGTTTCGCTGGGGAAATCTATAAGGCTTTGGTGGAGTATCAGGCAAATATTCACTCACTAATAAGCCTTTTTGAGCAATTTCTTCTTGCACCTGATGATTTATCTGCGGATAAAAATGGTTTAAACCATTGCCCACCACTGCAATTGTTTGACCATTAAATTTCAGTGCTGCCTTATGTGCCATAACGTCCACACCTTTAGCCAGTCCACTGGCAATAATAAAATCATCTTTTATTAGATTGGGCACAAGTTTATTCAAAACTACTCTGCTATAATTAGTGGCTTGACGGGAGCCGACAATTGTTATGATTTTTTGTTGAAGTAGTTCCCGATTCCCCTGTAAAAATAAAATTAAAGGTGGCTGGTATATTTGTCGTAGTTTTTCGGGATATTCTGCGTCAAAAAAGCTAATAACCCGACATTGCTTTTCTATTCTTCTGATCATTTTATCCGCATATCTGTCATTATAAGCATTCAGACAGACATTTATCAAATTACTGGTCAAATTCAAGTTTTTAATAGTTTGAATATCAATATCAGCAACTTGCAATTGACTAGCAACTTGTAACATCTTAACATATCCAATACCTTTTTGTAATTTTAAGCGCAAAAGAAAATTGGTAATCTTCATAAAAAACCTCCTAAATACAAATACGTAAAAAGGAGGAATATTTTTTATTTATAAAAAGAATTCACTGGTGCAAAAGTTTTACGATGAATTGGCGTTGGTCCATATTTTGCCAGTGCTTGAAGATGAGCTTGAGTGCCATAGCCAGCATTTTCATCAAAATGATACTCGGGATAAATTTTGGCATAGTCTGCCATCAAGTTATCCCTGAATACTTTGGCAACAATTGAAGCAGCAGCAATTGAATTTGATTTAGCGTCACCTTTTATTAACCGAACCTGCGGCAATTTAACCGGTACTTGCATAGCATCAACAAGCAAAGCATCAGGCTTAACGTCTAAATTCTTTACAGCCTCAGCCATTGCCAAACGATCTGCTTCATAAATATTTATTTCATCAATCACTTGCGGACTTTTTAAGCCGATTGCCACACTAACTGCTTCCTTTAAAATTAAGGGATATAATTCTTGGCGGCGACTGGCGCTTAATTTTTTAGAGTCATTGACATCAGTCAAATCAAAGCTGTCATCAATGATTACGGCGGCTGTCACAACAGGACCGGCTAACGGTCCTCTGCCGACTTCATCTACCCCTGCAACAATCTCTTTTTTTGCCCAAAAAGTTTTTTCATAGGCAAATCTTTTTATGAATGCGGCTTTTTTCTTGGCTAATTTTTGCTGACGATTATGATAACTTAGTAAGAGCTTTTGGACACCCACACGAGTATCATTTTCTAAAATACTCAAATCTTCATTATTGAGTGAGCCCTGTGCCAGTAATTTTTTTATTTCACCAATTGTCATAATCGATCCAAAGTAATCCTTCCCACTTTTCCTTTACGCAATCTTTGCAATAAATACATAGAAAACCGATCATAATCGTCACGCATACCATATTCTTCCGTTAGTCCCAGTAACAGATCAGTATCATTAATGTGTTGAATTTCTTCTTTGGAAGTTCTAGCAAACTTGCTTAAATCATTTAAATAGTGTTTACGTAAATTTGCTAATAAAAATAAGGCAACATCATCAGCGCTGAAAACAGTATCCTTAATTGCTCCAAGTGCCGCAAGCTTTAATCCGACTGTTTGATCTTCGAATTTAGGCCACAGAATGCCGGGAGTATCTAAAATCTGAATGTTATCGGCTGTTTTGAGCCAATTTTGCCCTTTGGTTACGCCTGGCTTATTACCAACCTGAGTCACATTGCGACCAACAAGACGGTTAATAATTGTGGACTTGCCACAATTGGGAATTCCAGCTATTGCAACTCTGATGACAGGACTAGTTGCACCTTTTTGTTGTAATTTTTTAATTTTCGCTGCAGCAGCTTTTTTGATCATCTTCACTAGCACTTGCATATTGGTATTATGAAGAGAATCCAGAGCCATCACAAACTTTCCTTTAGTGGTAAACTTTTTCTGCCACCTTTTAGTCATCACTGGATCTGCCAAATCAGCTTTATTTAAAATAATTAAATGCGGTTTGTCACCTACAAGTTTTTCGATCATCGGATTGCGTGACGATTGAGGAATACGTGCATCTAAAACTTCTATAATGACATCAATTAAATTCATTTTATCTTCAAGCTGATTCCGCGCTTTGTTCATATGCCCGGGATACCACTGAATATTAACCATTTTTTGCCTTTCTTACGTGAAAAGGGCCCCATAGCACCTAGGAGCCCTAATTTAATACGTCATCTTTTCACGATACATTTGATATGCTTTGTCAAAAATGCTCATGCTTGGTAAATAGCCAGCATTAAGTTCAAGATAATCAGATAATTTTTCATAATTTTGCTCTTGCTTAGGAAAAGTCTGATCATTTTGTGCATTGTTTGCAAACTGCGCAACTTCATCATTTGAATCAGCATTGCGCTGAGTCATTAGATAGCGATAAAAGCTTTCTCTATATGCCAATTTTTACTCCGTATAATACAAAACTGCATAAGCACCCATCCCTGCATGCGTTGCAATAATAGGACTGGTTTCTCGCACTAAAACGTCAATTTTGGAATTAATATCTTTAATTTTTTGGGCAAAATCGAGTAGCTTTTGCGGTGTGCTGCCTGTTGCAACGTATGAGATACCAACTTCCTTAATTTTTTCTTTGTTGGCCTCAATTTCATCTAAAATGCGTTTATCAAAAGCTAAAGAAAATTTTTTGCCTCTGCCCTTTTTAGCAATTTTCAAATGACCATTCGGCATCTGCAATTCAATGTGTATATTAAGCATGTTGACAATTTTACCAGCCAAAGGACCTAGGCGTCCACCTTTAACCACATTTTCTAAATTGACAATAAGTAAATGCAAACGCTGAGTTTTTTTAATTTTTTCAATATGAGCCAAAATTTCAGGAATACTTTTGCCAGCGGCAATATCTCGCGCGGCTGCCAAAACCTGAAATCCTTCAGAACGATCAGTTAATTCAGAGTCAACTATATGTACCAGATCTGATTTACCAGTTAGCTTAACTGCCTGACGAGCCGCATCAATTGTGCCGCTTAATACCTTCGCCAAAAATATGCCAATGACTTCGCTACCATCTTTAGTTAACTCATTAATCGTATCAACCATGGTTCCTATAGGTGGTTGACTCGTAGTTGGCAACTTTTTAGATTCACTCATTTTTTGGACAAATTGCTGTCTGGTTATTTCCACTCCGTCAAGATAAGTATCACCATCGATTGTGACCGATAAAGGCACAACGGTGATATGATATTTTTTTATTTCTTCCGGTGTTAATTGCGCGGAAGAATCAGTCAAAATTTTTATTTCTGACAACGTACTCGCCCTCAATTCTGATTTGATGTTCTCATTTATGATAGAATGTGAACTGTATTAATTATAATTATTATAGCAAAAAAACTAGTAAAAAAAAGAAAGCGAACAAACTGTTTCATAATGAAATTGCAAAAAATTTGGCAGGAACCTGCGCAGAGATCAAAAACATATTACTTAGTAGATAACATTCTTAGTGCTGTCACGCATGGAATTGGCTTTTGCCTAGCAGTTGCAGGATTAGTGCTACTAATTATTAAAGCCGTTTCAACTCATAGTCCCCTGAGAATTGTTACATTTACTATTTATGGTTCATGTTTGCTGCTGCTTTATCTTTTCTCTACACTTTTTCATAGTCTCATCTTCACTCGAGCCCGCAATGTTTTCCAAATTTTTGATCATTCATCAATTTTTTTGCTGATTGCAGGATCATACACTCCCTTTTCCCTGGTAGCGATTGGTGGCAAATGGGGCATAATGTTGTTTACTCTAGTTTGGCTAATTGCAATATTTGGTATCATTTACTACATTTTTAACCGAGGTAAACATGTCATATTAGATACTATTTTATATGTAGCCATGGGTTGGCTAGTAATTTTAGCTGGTAACCATTTGTATGTTCGGCTCAGTCCTGTTGGATTTTGGCTTTTAGTTAGCGGCGGTGTAGCTTATACGGTAGGTGCCCTATTGTATACAATGAAAAGAATTCCCTTTATTCACGTAATTTGGCACCTATTTGTCATTTTAGGCTCAACTTTAATGTTTTTCTCTGTGCTATTCTACGTCTAGGTTAATCTATTTGCTGCAAATAGTCTTGAATATCATCCTCAGAGTTGTTTAACTCACCTGCAATAACTTTTTGCTTAATTTGATTGAGGATTTGGCCCAATTTCGGACCAGGTTTTATACCGTTTGCAATTAAAAATTGTCCGTCAACAGCTAATTCTGACATTGACTTGATTGGCAAAGCAGTATAGCGGTCGACCAATGCTTCGGAATTGACTGGCTGTCCTAAAATATGCGCCACATCTATTGTGTTTAGCAAGATTTCCTTGCCAGCATTAAACAGTTCAAGATCAGAAGGCGATTTCTCAGAAATCAAATCAAACAGAGCCACAATTTTTCTAACTTTTTCTGTCATAGCATTTGAATTTTTCCAATCACGCATGAAACGAGCTATTTGGTCATCTGAAATTTTTAACAAAATAATAATTATAGACCATAGGCTAGTTTCCATACTGGGATTAAATTTCAATTTTGGATATATTGCCAATAAATCACTTTTACCAGCAAAATCTGGCACACTTTCACTTAATTTAGTTTGTAAAAAGATTTTGAAGGCATCCCGGGAATTTATTCCAGTACCCATTTTGACAAATTCATCACGAATTCTTTCGACTGAAATCTTGGACAATAACTGATGTAAGTCACTTACTGCTTCTTTAGTTTGAGATTCAATATCAAAATTAAGCTGACTCATGAAGCGGACTGCTCTCATCATACGTAAAGCATCTTCATGAAATCTTTTCATAGGATCTCCTACTGCTTTAATAAGGTGCTTTTGCAAATCCCCTAATCCATTAAAAAGATCGATTACTTCACCGGTTCTATTCATTGCCAATGCATTGATGGTAAAATCGCGCCTTTTCAAATCTTCAGCCAGATTTTGCACAAAAGTGACATGATCCGGTCTGCGAAAGTCTTGGTAGCCTGATTCTGTTCTAAACGTGGTAATTTCATAACTAGCGCCATCATTTAAAACAGTAACTGTACCATGTTTAATTCCCGTATCGATAGTTTTGGGAAAGAGTCTTTTTACTTCTTCTGGATATGCGCTACTAGCAATATCAATGTCATGAATGGGTCTGTTTAAAATCAAATCACGGATTGACCCTCCAACAAAATAAGCTTCATAGCCAGCTTGTTCTAATTGCTTAAGCACTGGAAACGCGGCTGTAAAAATCGGTGGTAAATTATTTATTTTTAACATTATTTTATCAACTCATTTATCTGTGTTTTTATTTTTAATTTGTGGTAGTTTTAAAGTACTAATTTAAAGGAAAAGTTCTATTATGCAAAAAAACAACAAAAGAATTATTTTTGAACTTATAATGATTATGATTGGCTGTGGCATTTATGGCCTCAGTCTTGACATGATCTCAGTGCCAAACCAGCTCACAGATGGTGGCATTAGTGGCATTACTTTGCTTTTGAGACACTTCTGGGGCATTAATATGGGCCTGTCATCTCTGTTATTAAATATCCCTTTAATTATTTTGGGCTATCGTTTCATGGGGAAAAGACTCTTAGCCTATACTATCTGGGGAACCTTATGGCTGTCATTTTTCTTATGGTTCTGGCGCTTAATTCCTATTATATATCAATTGAACTTAGAACACGACCTCTTCTTATCCGCGATACTTGCCGGAACACTTTCTGGTCTTGGTCTGGGCCTGGTTTTTCGATATAACGGCACTTCCGGAGGGACAGACATCATTGCCCGCATTATGCAAATGAAATATGGCATGTCTTCTGGCAAAGTTTTATTGTTCTGTGACACGATTATTTTATTGTCATCTCTATCATATTTAGACCTTAAGCATATTATGTATACCCTGGTAGCTGCATTCATTCTTTCCAGGGTGATGGATGCAGTGCAACAAGGAGCCTATTCTGCACGTGGCTTAATTATTATTTCGGATAATTATCAGCAAATAGCCAAAATGATAGACCTTAAATTAGACCGAGGCTTTACTTATTTTGAAGCTCGCGGTGGTTATAAAAAAACTAAGCGCCCTGTAATCTATCTGGTAGTTTCTCCACGAGAAATTCCATTAGTAAAAGAGTTAATAGCTGCAGAAGACCCTCAGGCTTTTGTAAGCGTCATTGAAGTACATGAAGTCTTAGGAGAGGGTTTTACTTATAAGCAAAAAAGCCATCATCTTTTGATTAGAAAATAATTTTTAACTTCAAGCTAATTCAGTGAGAGCTAGTAAAAAACAACAGGCTAATAAACCTATAATGATCTATTAGCCTGTTAAATTTTTAAATAGTGAAATTTGAACAAAAGTAAGAGATATTTTTTATCTGCTAACTGCTTGTGTACTTCCCATTATGTCCGTAATTCATCATATAAATCCTGCATTTCAGTATCTTCGGGTTCAAGTTTCAAATACGAATTTAGTAACTCACTGACAATCTCTTTAGCATTCGGTTCAGTATTAAAAAAGCGTATCATTTGCTTTAAAAAAGTACTATTGTTTTTAAATTCAGGATATGCCAGTAAAAATTCACTTTTGGCTTTTGCGCTCTGGTCTAAATTTTGGTAAGAAAGAGCTAAATTCCAATGAACTTGCGGCTCTAAATCTTCATCGTCAACTTTAGCAAAAAGAGCAATATTTTCTTCATTCTTATTTTCTTTAACATAAAGATTAGACAACTGGATGCGTAAGTCAAAACTTTCAGGAATATTTTTAATCCCCTTTTTTAGCAAGTTTTCAGCAGTATCTAATTCGTTTAGTTTAATTGCTGCTTGTGCACCCTTTTTGTATAAAACTGGATCTAGTTCATTGTAGGCAAGACCGGCCTGAGCAGAACGTAATTCCTGTTCATTATTGTTCTTGTGCTCGTATGCTGTAGTTAGCAAGCGGTACGCATTTACATAATCGGGACTCTGATCAATTACCTCATTTAAGTATTTAATTGCCTGATCGTCTTTATGTAAAGTTAACATAACTAATGCAGCCTGATATTTACTATCAATATCGAGAATATCATTGCCATTTTTAGAAATGATTTCGCCGGCTTCTTCATAACGTCCTAATTTTGCAAGAGTTTGAAAAAGGCGATCATTTAAGTTCACTTCACTAAAGGTTTTATGTCGTTTTATTAAATCTTGGTATCTATTAAGAGCCCGTTCATAGTTACCACTAAGATAATCCAGTTCAGCTAAACCAAACTTGACGACATCCTCATCTGGGGCAATTTTTTCTGCTTCTAACAGTTTTTGATAGGCCGTCTCAACCAATCCATTGGTTTGATAATAATCGGCTTGAACTAATAGGCTGTCAAGATAAGAGGAAGAATCAGGAGCAATATTATAGAGCAAAGTTAGACCATCATCATCTTTGCCATCATTTAATAAAATCTCAGCTAAATAAATTTTAAATAGATCCTCTTGGGGAAAGCGTGCAATTAAGCTGCGATATATTTCTTTAGCTAAATCAGAAAAACCCAATCCCACTAAATTTTCAGCTAATGATGCTAAAATTTCAGGTTTATCATTCTCCAAAGCCTTTTTTAATAATATTTTTTCTTGAGAAAAGTCCTGCTGCTCAATTGCATCAAGAAGCTGTTCAGAGTAGCTCATTCTCATTCCTCCATTTTTTTGATCTAAGTATGCCAATCATTGTGGCAATTAATCATTATTAAATGATAACACAAAAAAAGATGATGGCGAATTAGCCACCATCTTTTTAGATAAAACTATTAAGCTATTTAACAGCTTCTTTAAGAGCTTTACCAGGTCTAAATGCTGGCACAACACTTGCTGGAATTTGAATTTCTTTGCCAGTTTGTGGATTACGTCCTTTACGGGCTGCACGCTTACGCACTTCAAAAGTTCCGAAACCAATTAATTGTACTTTTTTGCCTTTAGAAAGGTCATCTTGAATAGAACTAAAAATTGCATCAACAGCTGTAGCCGCATCTTTTTTGGTTAACTTAGTTTTTGATGCAACTTCAGTGACTAATTCTGCTTTATTTGCCATTGGGAATTCACCTCCTGAAACTTGAACCTTACTTTAAGATTCCTGATTAGTTCCTCAAATAAGGAACAAGGAATAAATGATTATTCAAATCACTATTTCCTTGATTTCAAAATAGCACAAAACCCTTGATACAACAAGCAATTTAATCTAAAAATGTGATTTTTATGCATTTGGTAGATACAAACTATTTTCTTTTTCGTGCAATTATCTTAATTGGGGTGCCCGTAAAATCAAAATTTTCCCGTAACTGATTGATCAAAAAGCGTTGATAAGAAAAATGCATTAATTCAGGATCATTTACGAAAACTACAAATGTTGGCGGATTAGTAGACACTTGGGTCATATAATAAACCCGCAATCTTTTACCTTTAATCATTGGTGTAGGCACCAATTTGCTTGCTTCTAATAGGAGATCATTTAATACACTGGACTTAATTCTCTGTTGTTGATTTCGATAAACTGTTTGTACTAGTTTCGGAATCTTTTCTATATTTTGACCAGTTTTAGCCGAGACAAACAAGATTGGAGCATAATCAAGATACTGAAATTCAGTTCGAATAGTTTCTTCAAAGTCTTTGCCACTATTGCTGGTTTTCTTTGGTAAGTCCCATTTATTAACCAAAATAATAAGGCCGCGTCCAGCATCATGAGCATAGCCGGCAACATGTTTATCCTGTTCCCTGATACCTGTACTGGCATCAAGAACCAAGCAGACAACATCAGAATGTTCAATTGCCCCCATCGCTCTCATTACTGAATATTTTTCAGTTTTTTCATAAACTTTTCCTCGCCGTCTGATACCTGCCGTATCTACAATTCTGAATTTTGTGCCGTCTTTAGTTTTAAACGGTGTGTCGACAGCATCTCGGGTGGTTCCTTCTTCGTTATTAACGATCACCCTTTTCTCGCCTACCAAACGATTAACAATTGAAGATTTACCTACATTGGGCCTACCAATAACACTAAATGATATCTGCTCATTATCGTTCACGCTCATATCTTTAGGCAAGCTAGCTACTATTTGATCAAGTAGATCTCCAATACCCGTTCCATGTACACTGGAAATTGGGATTGGATCACCAAAACCTAAACTGTAAAAGTCATAAATGTCCATGCGTTGTTCAGGATTATCTGCTTTGTTAACTGCTAAAATCACTGGCTTTTTAGTTTGATAAAGCATTTGAGCTATCCGTTCATCAAGATTAGTAACATGATTAGTAACATTAGTTAAAAAAACAATGACATCAGCTTCTTCAATCGCTATTTCTGCTTGCGCCCTGATTTCTTCTTCAATATTACTATTTGCCCATGTAATTCCGCCAGTATCTATTAGATCAAACTTATGTCCTAGCCACTCAGCTGGAGCATAATTTCGGTCTCTGGTTACACCTGGTTTATCTTCTACTATTGCTAAACGTTGATTAATAATACGGTTGAAAAGCGTTGATTTACCAACATTAGGCTGTCCTACAATTGCAACTACGGGTAAAACCATTTTTCAGCCTCCTTTTACAAATAAAAAAACCGACTCAAAAGTCGGCTTTTTTTATTAAATTAACGACGATCCTTTAATTGGTCACCAATGATGTCACCTAAAGCAAAGCCACTGTCATCATTATTCATATACTTCTTGTTAACAGAATTGTGATTATAAGAATTACGTGAACGATTTCCTTCATTTTCAGAATTCTTAGGTTCAGCAGCTTTCATAGAAAGTGAAATGCGATGTTCATTAGGGTCAATATTTAAAACTTTAACTTTAACTTTTTGACCAACTTTTAAAACATCACTTGGCTTGTCTACGTGTTTATATGATATTTCTGAAACATGAACTAAACCTTGAATACCATCAGCAACTTCAACAAAAGCACCAAAGTTAGTTAAAGACTTAACTTCACCTTCAAACACATCACCTTCGTGTAAGTCAGCTGTAGCTTGTTCGAATGGAGAAGGTTCGGTCTGCTTAATTGAAAGGGAGATGCGATGTCTATCATCATCAATACCTATTACTTTAACTTTTACATCTTGGCCAGCCTTTAAAACATCGCTTGGCTTGTCAACATGTTTATATGAAATCTCGGAGATATGAACTAAACCGTCCACGCCGCCTACATCAACAAAAGCACCAAAGTTAGTTAGACGAGAAACTTTACCTTCAACAACATCACCCACAACTAGTTGTGATGCAACCTTATCAAAAGCTTCTTCACGTTCTTCTTCAATCAAGTCTTTATGAGAAAGGATTAAACGATTCTTACTTGGATCAATCTCTGTAATCTTAAGTTTCATTGTTTTACCAATGAATGGCTTAAGGTCTGAAACGTAACGATTTGAAATTAATGAAGCAGGCAAAAATCCTCTTGTGCCTACATCAACTAATAAACCGCCACGAACAGAAGAGGTTACCGTACCTTCGATTGTTTTGCCTTCTTCAAAGTCTTTTTGCAACTCGTCGTAAGCTTCTCTTTCCTTTAAACGAGTAACTGAGAAGAAAAATTCACCATTTTCCTTATCACCGCCAGCTTTTCTTAAGACTAGAGCTTTGAGTTTATCACCTGGCTTAACTGCCTCACGTAGGTCAACGTTGCGATCCGAAGTGTATTCACGACGCGGAATTACACCTTCAATACCGGCATTTTCAACACCAACATCGATTTGACCTTCTTCAACGTCTAATACTTCAACATCTACAATATCTCCGACCTCAACTCCTTGCATTTGCTTTAATGCATCTAAAAATTGATTACTGTTTTCTGACATTATTTACCTCCCAATATCATACTCTAATTCTAAATGAAAGTTTGATATTTTTCTACTGTTTTATATTCTTTTTTATAGTTTTTTTTGACTTTTTTTAATTTCAGATAAAATTGCCTCGACGACCTGATCAATACTCATAGAAGTTGTGTCTATTTCAACTGCATCCTGTGCTTTTTTTAAAGGTGAAATTTGACGGTGTGAATCCTTGTAATCTCTTTCTGAAATGTCGTGCTCAATTTCTTCAAGAGTTTGACTGGTTTCAATCCCTCTTTCCTTAAAATCGAGCATTCTTCTCTCAGCGCGAGAATGAACAGAAGCAACCAAAAAGATTTTAACTGCAGCGTGAGGTAAAACAGTAGTGCCAATATCACGGCCATCCATCACCACATTCATTTCACCAGCCATTTGCCTTTGGAGACTAACCATTTTTTCCCTGATGCCGGCTAATGCTGAAACTTGAGACACATTAGCTGAAATTTCAGGAGTACGTATTGCTTGAGTTATATCTTTATTGCCAGCATATATTTTCTGCTGACCATTGTTAAACTTAAATTCAATCTTTTCATGGTCAATTGCAGTCAAAATTCCCTTTTCATCACCATATTTAATGTTATTTTCTCGTGCAATCCAAGTCGATGCTCGATACATTGCGCCGGTATCAATATATGTAAAATTAAGCTTATGGGCAATAATTTTTGCTACAGTACTTTTTCCAGCTGAAGCTGGTCCATCAATTGCTATTTGCATTCCAATAAAAAAGGGACCTAAGTCCCAATCCTTTCTAAATTATCTGATTCGTAAAGTTTGTCCTGTATCAACCTGACTATTAGGATCGAGTTGGTTCAATTCTGCTAAATGACCAACTGAAATGTTAAAGTGCTGGGCAATACTAGTCAAAGAATCCCCGTCTTGTACGACATATTGTTTAATCGTAACGCGTTTCTTTTTAGGCTTAGTTGGAGTTTTTTTGGATGATTTCGGCTTCGGCTTAGCCTTGGCTTTAATTTCTTTGTTTTTTACAGGCGCAACCTTAGCTTTTGTCTTAGTATGTGCTTTTTTGCTAGTCTTACGTACTTCGACTACTTTTTCATGTGAATTATTGTTTGCTGCCAAATGATGAACCACAGGCACAAGACTAATAAGAACAACTATAATCAGTATTATCAAAGCAATCCAGCCTTTTGATACAGAAGAATAAGTTTCTACTCTTGGCTTTTGTGGACGCTCATAGTGCTGATATGGTCCCTTAGGGTAATTATTCATCTAAAAAACCTCCTTACCTAACCTGTTTAATTTTAGCATATTTAACATTTAAGTGGACAAAAAAATCGGTCATTTACTAGACCGATTTGCAATATTTTAAAATTTAGTTTTTAAGATTGAAATTTTTTCTGACAAAAGGTTTGAAAGTTCTTAAAACGGTTTCAAACAGCAAATAAACTACAACACCGTTAATAGTTCCTTTTAACAAATTAAACGGGACTATTATGCCAAAAATGTATGCGCTCATTGAAGGAATATGCAATAATTTACCCAAGTAAACTTTTTCAGTAAAAGAAAGCAAACCAGAATATCCATGGATTGCCGGCAGGTTTGGCACAGTAGTTACTGCATAAAACGGTGTCAAAACTAATGCATTTAGTACGGATAGCACGAAGGCCATTGCTAAAATACCGAGAACAATACCTACAATTGGTTTTAAATATTTTTTAGAAAAATTTTTCTCATCTTTGCTAATATTTTTTGTTAAATAATAAAATGGCAAAGCAAAAGATATTGATGCCAGAAAAGCCGCAGACTGACCCACTAAACTAGGTAAAGCAAAACCTTTATAAATTAAATTAATCAGCATTCTGACAAAAGCAATAAAGATACCAGGTCCAGGCCCGAATAAAAATGTCCCAATAGTGATTACGACATCCGAGAAGTCAAATTTTAAAAAACTAGTTATTGGCAATGGTATCTCCAATAGCATTAATACATAGGCAATTGTACCAATTAAAGTATAAGCCAATATATTTACCAAATTATTTCTGCTTTTTTTTTGCAAAATTCTTACCTCCAAAAAACTCGGTCTGTTGCTTCTAGCAACAGACCGAGTAAAAGTAAGCTTTAGATCTTGGCTTTTAGTTTAGTCTGTCTTCTTTCATCTAGACTCTAACTATCGGTATCTCAATAGATTCCACCACTTGCGTGGGTCGTGGACTTGCACCACCGGTCGGGACTTTCACCCTGCCATGAAGACAACAAACTTATTTATCAAATTTCACATACTATACTAATCTACGTTTTTTAATCTGTCAACTTCCTCATGAGACAATTCTCGGTACATTCCTGAAATAAGAGAATCAAGTGTAAGAAAAGCATATTTCTCGCGAGCTAATTTCTCTACCTGGTGGTGAACAGCCTTGAACATTCTTTTTACCTGGTGATACTGGCCTTCATGAATTGTCAATTGCACTATTTGATTATTCTTTTTACGATCTGTTCTAATAACCTTAACTTTTGCGGGAGCACAGCGATGGCGATCAATTTTAACTCCATGCTTCAGCTGACTGATTTCATCAGGCGTAAGAATGCCAGAAATCTTAGCAACATAAACCTTAGCAACATTGTTTCGCGGATGCATCAGTAAATTGGCTAATTCACCATCATTGGTCATTAAAAGCAGCCCTGAAGTATCATAATCCAGTCTACCAATTGGATAGAGACGATAAGGCAAATTTTTAAAATAATCAACCACCGTTTTTCTGCCTTTATCATCATTAGCAGTTGAAACTACTCCTCGTGGTTTGTAAAAGAGATAAGTATGCAAACTCTCTCGTTCAATTGGTTCACCATCAACCGTGATGTTACTGAAGGTATCCACTTTAGTACCAAGTTTAGTTACCACGTTACCATCAACAGTGACTCGGCCTTCCGTAATCATTTTTTCAGCCTTGCGCCTGGAAGCAATACCCGCTTCAGCAATTACTTTTTGCAACCGTTCTAAAACCATTATTTTTCTCCTTTTTGAGTTTTGGCAATATTTTTATCAGCTTGACCCTTAGCTGCAAACAAATCTATTTCGCCTTCACTATTAATGCTATCATCTTCAAAATCTTCTATTAGTGGTAAATCAGCTAAACTATGATACCCGAAATACTGCAAAAAATACTCACTCGTTATGTATAAATTAGGATGACCGGGAGCATCTTTTTTTCCATTAATTTTTACCAGTCCACGCCAAATCAGCGTCTGTAAGGCTCCAGATGAATTAACACCCCTGATGTCATCTATTTCTACACGAGTGATCGGCTGGCGATAGGCAATAATAGATAAAATTTCTAGTGCTGATTGGCTTAAGCTCTTAGATAAATCTTTTTGAAAAAAGTTTTCAATTATCTTGCCTGCCTCTGGTCTGGTGGTCAATTTGTAAATATCATTGAGATGCTGGATTTGTAACCCTGAATCAGGATTTTTTTGTAGTTTTTCCCGTAAATTTTTGCTGAGTTCGCGCAATGCAGGTTTACCAACCTGCAAAAGTTCGCATAAGTTGCTGCTGTCAATACCATTATCACCGGCAACATATAATAGCGCTTCTAACTGCGCCATTTTACTTATCATTACTACCAACTCTTTCCAAATTCAGGTCACCAAACGTCCTCTTTTGTTTTACCCGAATTTCCTGATTTTTACAAAGTTCAAGCAGGGCCAAAAACAGACCAATAATATCAGATAAAGTTTCCATTTTTTGACAACAAGCAAAAAAGCTTATCTGCTTATTTCTCATCAATTCTTTTCGCAAAAAGGCACTCATTTCTTTGACAGAAGTTTCTTTAACTTCAACTGAAACAATATCAGGCTGTCTAATTTTCATCCTTTGTAAAACAATAACGAAAGTATTAGCTAACTCTGTTGAAGTAATTTGTCCTTTGGGCAATGGCTGAATTTTTTTACTTTCTGGTACGCTTTCCTCTTTAGCAGCAGTGATTGGTACTTCCTCATTGCGCTTTTTAAAGTATGCTGATACTTTTTTAAAAACTGAATAAGTAATAAGCTGCTGCACTAACTCATCTCTTGGGTCTTCTTGTTCATCATTATCCTCGGTAAAGTCATTTT
Source organism: Lactobacillus sp. W8174 (assembly GCF_016100975.1). Classification (GTDB taxonomy): domain Bacteria; phylum Bacillota; class Bacilli; order Lactobacillales; family Lactobacillaceae; genus Lactobacillus; species Lactobacillus juensis. The sequence goes on from NZ_JACFRN010000001.1 coordinate 429,265, forward strand.
GCGGGAGAAGAGATTGAGATTTTATTCGCAAGAGCATTGATGACATAACAAAATATTCACCGGCAATTTTTAAATTAAGCCTTTGCATTTGATGTAAATAAGCCAGATATTGGCTGGTAATTTGAGCTATGGGAATATCATAAATATCAATCTTTTGCACTTTTATTAAATGTAACAACAAATCCAAGGGTCCTTCAAAGTTAGGCAGCTCAAGAGTAAGACTATCACTCATTTTTCAGTACCTTTTTTCAAATACTTAATAAGATAGATATATTCCGGAACAGCCGTAATAACTTTGCTGGGACTGTTTTGTGCCAACTCTTGAACGGCTCTGGCCTCGTATTTAGCTTGACGATAATCGGGAGCAAAAGAGATGTAACGAATAATTACAAAGTGTTTGCTTATCTGTGTACCTATTACACCGATAAAATTGGGAGCTTTATAACGATAGAGATACAAGCAAAACTCAGCGCTACTTTTGTTTAATTGAATTTCATCCTTGAGATTGGCCAGGTTTTTAAAATCAGGCAAATAAGATAGTAATCCCATAGCTACCTTTTCTTTATCATTTTTGCATTCAATTAGCATTTAATCACCTTATGTCCGCGGATGCGTTTTTTCGTAAACTTGTAAAATATGTTTCTGGGACAAATTTGTATAAATTTGAGTTGTACTGATGTCTGAATGCCCTAAAATTTCTTGAACAACACGCAAATCTGCCCCATTTTCCAGTAAATGTGTTGCAAATGTGTGTCTTAAAGTATGTGGAGTGACATTTTTTTGAATACCAGCCATTTTACAGTAATGCTTAATAATTTGCCAAACTGCTTGTCTTGTTAATGAAGTACCTCTGCTATTAAGAAAAATAAAATCGTTATTTCTACCGCTCTTTAATATTAAAGGGTCACGAACCTTTTCTTTATAACTGTCAATCCAAGATAAAGCTACTTCGCTAATTGGAATCAATCGCTCTTTTGATCCTTTGCCAAAAATTTTGACCAATTTCAGTTCTTCATGCAAATCGGTAAATTTAAGATTAATTAATTCACTCACTCTTATTCCCGTAGCATACAGAGTTTCAAGTAAAGCCCTATCACGCAAGCCTAACTTCTTTTTAGTATCAGGTTGCTCAAGCAAATTATTAACTTCACTAACTGTCAAAGCCACGGGCAAAGTATGACGCTTTTTAGGAGAATCAATTTCGAGCATTGGGTTTAACTTTTGAATATTTTGTCTCACCAGCCACTGATAGAATTTACGCAAACTGGTTATTAAACGGCTAATAGAACTTGTGGCTTTATTTTGATCGCGCTGCTCTGCCAAAAAAGCATCAATGTCAAGGGCTTGAGTCGGCCAAGAAGTAAAATTTTCCTGTTGAAGAAAACGAATGAAAGAAGTTAAATCCTGCCTGTAGGCTGTTATCGTATTATTACTAAGGCCACGTTCAACCTGACTATATCTCAAATAATCTTCAACTTGCTCTGATAAATTAATCTTTTTCGGCATTTTCTGGATCCTTTATCAGGGAGATAGAGCCAGCAGCCTTATCCTCCACTATATATTTAGCTTTAAGTAAATGGCCTAAAGCTCGCTTAAAGGCCGATTTAGAAATACCAAAATAATTTTTGATATCCTGTGCGTCAGATTTATCGTAAAAAGGTAAGGTTTTATCTTTTTTCCTGCGCAAACTCATTAAAATCATTTGTGCATCATCATCAATTTCCTCGAAAGCTCGTGGCAAAGTACTTAGATTCAAGCGACCATATTGGCTAATACCAACCACCCTGCCACTGAATTGCTCGCCTAAACGCAAGGGACGCGTCATTTGTGTTGGATGGACAAAACCTAAATAATATTCTTTAGTGATTATAAATGCCCCTACTTCACGAGACGCATATACGGTACCAAAAATATCTTTATTTTTCATATCGTCAGGAAAATGAGCTGCTAACTGTTCGAAAATATTTTCGTCTGCCAGTTTTGCCCAAATACGATTTTTCTCATCTGTTTCCAGGTGAACCAAAAGCTGATCTTCAGGTTGGGGCCAACACTCTTTATCATAAGGTAAGTCGTCCATTGAAATTACAACATCTTTATCGGGTAAGCCAATATCTACGAAAACACCCAGGTTATATTTTACTTCAGTGACTTTACTCCAGCCATATTGATCTTGTTGAGCAAAAGGCAAAAATTGCGTCATTTCTCGATTGTGCTGCTTATCATCGTATAAAAATCCCCTGATTTGATCTCCAAGCTGTGGCTTTTCTTCCTGTGTAATTTCTTTTTTCTTCAGTTCATATGTAATTCCGTCAATTTGAACAAAAAAAGAATCTTCGTTTTGGTCTATTATTTTTCCAGTTGCAATTGTGCCAAGCATGATTTTTCTCCTACATCTAGAATGGGATCTGATAACAAGTATATCATTTTAAAGGAATAAATTGACATTAGTCAATCTAAATTTGCTTCTGATTTTTCCTAAAATTTAAATCATACAAAAATAGCCAGTAACAAGCACTGGCTATTTTAATGCTTAATTTTTAATTAAAGGTTTGAAACTTCGCCTTGATAGATTGCGCCGCGACGAGCATCAACAGTAATAGTAATACCACTGCCAATCTTTTCTGTTGCATCAGTAACTCCAACTACAACTGGAATACCTAATGATAAACCGACAACAGCAGCGTGTGAAGTCAAACCAGATGCTTCAACAACTAAACCTGAAGCCTTCTTAATTGCAGGCATGTAATCAGGATCAGTAGTTTTTGCTACCATGATATCTCCCTCTTTAACCTTGCTAATAGCTTCTTCAGCACTGTTAACCACAACTGTCTTACCGACAACAGAGCCATTACCAACGCCAAGTCCCTGAGCTAACTTGCTACCGATAATCTGCAGCTTCATCAAGTTGGTGGTACCTGAGTCGCCAACAGGTACACCGGCAACGATAATAACAAGATCACCATCTTTAACGTAGCCTTGTTCTTTAGCAACTTTAGCTGCTACATCAAACATATCATCAGTAGAAGCTGGTTTATCAGTCAACAGAGGCTGAACACCCCAAGAAATACCAAGTGAGTGTTGGATCTTTTCATCAAAAGTTAATGCCAAAATGTTTGCGTTCGGACGATACTTGGAAATCATTCTCGCAGTGTAGCCAGAATTAGTAGCTGTAATAATAGTCTTAACGCCTAATTCTTGGGCTGTCCGCACAACTGATTCACCAATAGCCTCAGTAACGTTTGAACCTTTATATTCTTCAAATCTTTGAAGAGCTAAAGTATTACGCTTAAGAAGTTCTTGTTCAGTTCTTTCATCAATTTCAGCCATTGCAGAAACAGCTTTAACCGGGTACAAACCATTAGCGGATTCACCAGAAAGCATAGTGGCATCAGTACCATCAAGTACAGCGTTAGCTACGTCTGAAACTTCAGCACGAGTTGGACGAGGATTTTCTTGCATTGAGTCAAGCATTTGAGTAGCGGTAATTACTGGCTTACCAAGTGCGTTTGCCCTCTTAATTAAATCTTTTTGAACAAACGGCACATCAATAAATGGAATCTCAACACCCATGTCACCACGAGCAACCATCAAGCCATCTGAAACTTGTAAGATTTCATCGGCATTATCAATACCTTCTTGTGATTCAATCTTAGGATAAATCTTAACATAATCACAGCCAGCATCTTCACAGAGCTTACGGATATCAAGAATATCTTGCGCCTTGCGTGCAAACGAAGCAAAGATAAAGTTAATGCCGTGAGCCAAACCAAACTTGATGTCATCAGCATCTTTTTCGGTAATTCCTGGGAGGCGAATTTCTACGCCAGGTGCATTAACACCCTTCTTAGAACCGATAACACCCGTGTTTTGGGCTTCACAAACTAATTCTTTCTTTTCTTCATCTTTTTCTTTAATTAATAAGTCAACTAAACCATCATCAATTAAAACGTGACCACCAACGTGAGTATCACCATAAAGACCTTCGTATGTAACGTGAATCATGTCCTTGTTACCAGGCTTAGAATCATCCATTGACACCCGAATTTGATCTCCAGTATTAATGGTAAACTTGCCACCTTCTTGATCAGTGGTTCTAATCTCAGCACCTTTGGTATCCAATGCTATACCAAGTACTAAACCAGTTTCTTTTTCAACTTGGCGAACCATTTTCATCCGTGATAGGTGTTCAGCGTGGTCACCATGTGAAAAGTTGAAACGAAATACATTTACGCCTGACTTAGCCAAAGCTGTAATAGTTTCAATATCATTTGAAGCTGGCCCTAAGGTACTAACAATTTTAGTTTTCTTCATTATGTAAAATTCTCCTCAAAATCGACTAATTATTTAGTCATTTCTTCATTTATATCAATTAACGATTCTTCACTGGCATGTTTTTCATCAAAAAGATCAAGAATATCATGGGTTTCTAATTTTCCATTCTCCATGCCGACAGCTAAACCGCCTTTACCATCAAGAAGTAACTTGACCGCATAATTTCCCATCTTTGTGGCATTAATCCTATCAGTAACCGTTGGTGCACCACCACGCTGCATGTGACCAATTACATTTGCCCTGCAATCGAATTCGCCGTATTTTAAAAGTTCAGTTCTAAAATCAGCGGCATCCATCACACCTTCAGCTAATATGATAATGCCATTGTCTTTGCCATCTTTAAAACCGCGCTTTAATCTTTCAGCAATTGCTTTAATGTCATAACTTCTTTCTGGAACAACAATTGCATCTGCACCACTTGCTAAACCTACACGCATAGCAATGTCACCACAATTGCGTCCCATAACATTAACAACAAAAACGCGGTGATGACTGCTGGCAGTATCACGAATTCTGTCGATAGCTTGCATTGCCGTATTGCAGGCAGTATCAAGTCCAATAGTATACTCAGTATATGGAATATCATTGTCAATGGTTCCTGGCAAACCAATTGAGTTAATTCCCAACCGAGTTAATGCCAGCGCACCATGATAAGAACCATCACCGCCGATAACAATTACAGTATCAATGTCATGCTTTTTTAACTGTTCCACCCCTTTTTCTTGCACTTCTTTTTGTGCAAACTCAGGGTAGCGGGCACTGTAAAGAAAAGTACCACCAGCGCTAATCATATGGTCAACATTTTCGCTAGTTAAGGTAACAAAGTCACCTGCTACAAGCCCAGCATAACCATAACGGATACCAACAACACCAAGTCCGTGATGAATAGCAGTTTTTGTAACAGCCCTTACAGCTGCATTCATACCAGGAGCATCGCCACCGCTCGTTAAAATTCCAATTCGCTTCATGAATTCACCTCATCAAGATTTATTGTGTAATTTCTCACATCCACTAAATTTTAACATTCTTTCATGAAAAAATCTCACAAAAAATGATTAAAATTCTTGATTTGACGGTCTTTTTCAATGTTAGCGTTAACATCAACTATTTGTTTACGCTTACTCAAAAAATTACTCTTTTAAATTTACAACCTTTAAATTAGTTAGAATATATTGTTTTTTACTCGAGTCGAAACGATCATTTTGAACTTTAATACCTAATAGATAAATATTACCCTCCTTTAAATTCGATTGAATTTTATCATAAACATTAGGAAAGATTACAATATCCTGCTTACTGTTTGTATCAGCAAAACTACCAAAAGCCATTGTTTGACCTTTTTTGGTCCTCACAAGTTTTAATGACATCAGTTTGCCGACAGCTATTCCCCCATCATTTATTTCAAATTCATTTAGCGGCTTAGCATTAAACTTCTGAGCATATTTTTGCACGGTAATTAATGGAGAAGTGAGTGTAGAAAAACCTAAAGTTTTTTCTTCCATCAGAGCCATTTCTTGTTTGCTGGGTTCCTCAGCGGGCTTAATGGGAACGCCACCTAAGCCTTCTGATAAAGCAAGATTTTCTCCAGTTAATTTAACGTTCTCAATTATTTCAGAGCAATTTTGTAATAGCTCGTTACGATTTTTGTTAAGGCGGTCAAAACATCCCGATTTGATTAAAGATTCAACCACATTTGTAATGCTGTTGGTTTTAATAAATTTGGGATCAATCTGACGTAAAAAACCGCTAAGAGAATCAAAGGGTTGAGTTTGCCGCTTGGCAATTATTTCTTTAAGAAAATCTATTCTAATTCCTTTAATTGCACGCAAGCCCACTAAAATTCGCCCATCAATTACCTGATAAGCTAAGTCACTTTTGTTAATGTCAGGTGGCATAATTTTAACGCCATCTTCTTGAGCGCGCATTATATATTCATTCGCCTTATTTTGATTACCAATATTAGAATTAAGCATAGAGGCATAAAATTCAGCTGGATAATGAACTTGTAAATATGCAAGCCAAAATGCGATCATCGTATAAGCAACAGCATGTGATCGGTTGAAACCATAATTGGCAAATTGCTCAATATAGTCATATACACGGGTCGCAACCTGAACAGTCCTGCCGTTTTTTACTGCACCGTTGATAAATTTAGATTTTTCCTGTTCAATAACCTTTTGCTCTTTTTTTGACATTGCTCTACGTAAAATGTCGGCTTCTCCTAAAGAAAAGCCAGCCAGAACTCGGGCAGTTTGCATGACTTGCTCTTGGTAGACTAAAATGCCGTATGTTGAGGACAAAATAGGTTTTAAGCTGGGGTCAGGATATGTGACTTTCTGTGTGCCTTTCTTGCGTGCAATAAAATTCTTAATATTCTGCATTGGACCTGGACGATAAAGTGCATTGACTGCTACCAAATCTTCAAAATTATCTGGATGCAATTCACGCAGAACATTGCGAATTCCACCTGATTCAAATTGAAAGACGAGTTCTGTTTCACCCTTTTGAAAAATACTTAAAGTAGCTGGATCATCTAGAGGGATCTGACTAACATCGATCTTTTTTCCTTGCTCGCGGATCATTTTCTCCGTATCACCAAGAATAGTTAAATTTCTTAAACCCAAAAAATCTATTTTTAACAATCCCAATGACTCGACATATTTTTTGGTTTGCTGAGTTATGGGTATTCCCAATTGTCCTGATTGCAAGCCAGCAATAGCAGCAATAGAATTATCGCTAAGAACTAAACCGGCAGCATGGATTGAATAGTGGCGGGGCAAGCCTTCCAAGCCACTTGCAGTTTCATAAAGCAACTTATTGATATCATTTGCGTTCACCAGCATTTGCATTTTTTTGGATTCTTTATAAGCCTGAGCAAGACTAATTTTGCCCTTTGCAAAAGGTACGCTTTTAGACCATTCACTTAATTGCATTTCTTGGAGACCAAATACTCTGCCTGTATCTCGCAAAACTTGCTTAGCTGCCAGAGTCCCAAAAGTGAGGATCTGAGCAGCATGATCCATGCCATATTTATTAAACATATATTTTATCACGTCATCACGACGATTATCTGGTATATCCAAATCAATATCAGGCATTTCATGTCTGGCGGGATTTAAAAAACGCTCAAAAAGCAAGTTATATTTAATTGGATCAACCTCTGTAATATTTAAAGAATATGAAACTAACGAGCCACAAGCTGAACCCCTGCCTGGGCCCATCGTAATCCCTACTCGATGACAGTAGTTTACAACATCCCAAACAATCAAAAAGTAATCATTAAAACCCATTTTATCTATTACTTGTAATTCATAATTTAGCTGTTTTTGATAATTAGCAGGAACTTTATGTTGACCAAAGCGTCTTTGTAAACCCTTTTGAGCCAAAAATTGCAGATAATCTTTGGAAGTTGAAAATTGGTCTTGCTTAAATTTAGGCAAAACTGGTGTTTGAAATATAATTTTTGCATTGCACATAGAAGCAATTTTTTCTGTATTTTCTAAAGCTTCATCTAAACCTAATTTATGGTAGCGTTCGCTCAATTCCTCAATAGCAGGCAAATAATGTGAGCCAGATTGTTTAGCTAAATCTGTGATATCTTGCAAAACTGCGCCTTTTTTAATAGCTTGTAAAGTTTTTCGCAAGAATTGGTCACGAGGTTTTAAATAACAGGTATCCTCAACGCTAACTAATGGTAAATTAAACTGCTTTGACAGAGCTTTGATATAGTGAATATAATTTTCCTGCTTTTCACTGCCATATACTCCGATATATAAGGAACTAGATTTAGGAATCAAGTCAACTAACTGACGCAAAAAATCTGTTCCTAAAGACTCATTCTGCATCTGCAAGTTTAATAACTCACTGTGCAAATTTGCCGGTATAATAAATATCAAATCATTTAAATCCTTGGTCAAATCTACCATAGTTAAAATTTTTTGCTTACTGCCATTGTCTGTCAAAAGGTTAATTCTGCTGGATAAACGCAAGATATTGCGGTAACCCTCATCAGTCTTTGCTAAAGCAATAAGATCATATTGGTGAGCACTGTCAATTAATCCGTTTAATCTTAATTGCATCCCTAAGAGTGGCTTAATACCAACTTTTTGAGCAACTTCAAAAAAATTAACTAGTCCATAGGTTACATTAATATCAGTTAAACCCACAGCCCCATAACCTAATTTTTTTGCAGTAGTCAGTAAGTCCTTAATTTTTATTGGACTGTCTAAAAGCGTAAAAGAGCTAAGGTTTTGCAATGCAGCGAATTTCATATTCAGGTCACCTTCCATATAAATAAGTATACCAAAAACCTGTCTTTTGGATTGAAAACGTGCATAATATTTGTTAAAATTCAATGGTATGAAAGAAGGAAACGCTATGGGTCGTTATATCGTAACTATTTGCTGGAGCGTTGTTTACATGCTAATTGTAGGTTTTATTGCCGCTCCTTTAACCCAACATGTTTTTAATCTAAGTGAAGCTGCCGTTGTCGGTTTGATTTTTGGTTTGTTATTTGCAGCCATCATCCCCACAATTACGGCTCATTCTCATAAAGACAAAAGTAAGTATTCAAAACTTAAATAACTAAAAAAGTCATTAGCTGATAGCTGATGACTTTTTAATTATCTAAAACGATAATTTCGTGAAAAATTAACTTTTGGATGACCTTTAGTCAGAAACTCTTTGAACATTTCCACATAATCTTTAGCCAAAGTTTTTTCAATCTTGTTAACGCCGTATTCTGGATAGAAACCGCCTCCCATAGCACGATAATTATTAACGGCCAGGCGATATTTTTTTTGCTCTAAAATTGGTTGTCCGTTTAATTCAAACTTAGTTAAGCGATTCCCAACAGGTCTTAGAATATCCGCTTCATAATTAAGCGGGTAAAAAACATCAAAGTTAAAAAGCTGATTGCGATAATGAGGGTCAAACGTAATGTTGCCCCTGTTATCCTTGATTAAAAATTTTAGTGAATATTCGACAATATGGCGTAATTCTTTCCCGGTTACTTTAACTATACACAATTGATTAGCAAAAGGATAATTTAGCAAAATATCACGCATTGAAACATTTTTATTAAATCCATGAGCAGTTTCACTCATCAAAGCTGTTGCTGAAACATCAGCCTTTGTAAAATAAAGTTGCAGGTCTTGTAATAAATTAATAAATGGTGAACCCTTAATTCTTGCTTCATTTGCATTCAAAATAAGAGCAGGTTCATCTAAATAAGCAATTGGCTGGTCAAGCCATTTTTGTGCTTGCCGCTCCACAGATAAACTGGAAATATTAATTTTGCGATCGGGTTCATAGTCTTGAGCGTCAATTAATTCAGTAGACATTGACTTTATTTCTTTACTTTGCTGGTCAAAATCCAGCACTATCTTGCCAATGGCTTCCCCGCGATAACCTGGTTGCACAATGGCAGTTTTGCGTGCGACTAGACTTAGTCTACGGTGTTGATGTCCTGTCAGCATTACATCAATATCAGGAATTTTCTGTAAAATACGATATCCTTCATTTTCTCCTGTGTGTGGCTCCTTGCGTGTTCCTGTGTGAAGATCAGCTTCAAAGCCGCCATGATAAAGCACAGCCAAGACATCAACTTTAGGCCTTAAAAAAGCTGCTATCTGCTTAACCTGCTCAAAAGCAGATTTAAATTTTAATCCCGCAACGTGGTCTGCTGGCTCCCAAAACGGTACCCGTTGGGTAGTAATACCAACAATTCCCACCTTTATACCGTTTTTATTGATAATGATATAATCTTGTCCAAAGGCCGGCAGATCATTTTTTTCAGCCAATATATTGCTATTTAAAAAAGTAGCTTTACTATAAGCTAAATATTTTTTTAAATAGCCTAATCCAAAATTAAAGTCATGATTGCCTAAACATCTGACATCGTACCCGATGAGATTATAGCAATCTGCAAATGCTTTTAAATTAGCATCATTATTTGACTCATGTACATAAGCCGCTAAAGGTGAACCTTGAAGACAATCACCTGAATCGGTCACAATTACATTTTCAGCCCCATATTTATTGCGCTGCTGTTTTATTATGCTACTTACTCTGGCCAGTCCATAAGGAGCAGCATAACTATTTTTTTCTTGATAGTCCGTGGGAAAAATAAAGCCATGAATATCACTTGAATGTAAGAATACGAGTTTCATTTCACCTTTTCCTCTTGCTAGATAGGGAATTACTTGATTTTTTAGAATAAAAAAAGACACCCGCTTTTGGTGTCTTTTAATTATTGATTGTCATTTGCGTTAGTTTGACTAACAACTTGACGACCCTTGTAATATCCTTTAGGTGAAACGCGGTGGCTCAAGCGATATTCACCAGTAGTTGCATCATAATGCATTGCTGGTACAGTTAACTTAATATGACCACGACGTGAACGTTTCTTTTGCTTAGAAGTATGTCTTTTAGGAACTGCCATTTAACTGATCTCCTTTTTTGTAGAATTACGATTTTAGGTTACTTAAAAGTACCCAAAATACTTCACGTTTGTTAATGATACTATTGTATCCCAAATAAATCAAGCTATATTAGTTATTCTTGTCTTGATTATGTCCATAAGAACCCCAAAAATAGCCAATTAAAACTCCAATAATGATCATAACTACTAAAATAATAATCAAAGGTAATTTAAATTGGAATAAACCAAAATTAATGGCAACATTGTTAGTATTTAAAACCACGAAAATTACTGCCAATAAGGTTAAAATTAACGTAAAAATGAGCTTAATCTGTCTAGTTTTACTTTTCATACCTTGCACTACTTTCTGGAAGCAAACTTAAGCGACAATTTATCACCTATTGTTGGAAACAGGTTATATAATTTAGTTAATATTGCTAAACTAACTGGTAAATTAAGCTCGCGCTTATTACTGCCAAAGAAATGAACCACTTGCCAGGCAACATCATCTGGATCCAGCATAAATTTCTGTACGCTGTCAGCATAATGCCCGCTTTTATCAGCAATATTAAAGAAATTAGTGTAAACGGGGCCCGGATTAACCGTCATGACCTTAACTCCAAATGGCTTTAGTTCTAAACGCAAAACATTTGAAAATTGGATTACAGCTGCTTTTGATGCACTATATGCAGCTGACTTTACAGTCGGAACTTTTCCTGCAATTGAACCAATATTAATAATTTGACCAGACTTTTGTTCCATCATTAATCGACCAACAAGACGGCTAAAATACATTAAGCCTAAAACATTAACTTGAAACATGGCTGTAACTTCCCGGCGGTTTGATTCCACAAAGTTTTCAAATTTGCCAAAACCCGCACAATTAACTAAATAGTCTACGTGTTTAGTTAATTTAATAATTTTTGTAAAAGCAGCATCTATCTGGTCGCTTTGACTCATGTCAGTCACTATAGTATAAGAGTCAGCTCCTGACAACTCATGTGCTTCAGAAGCAACTTTTTCCAGCTTTGCCTTATTTCTGGCAATTAAAATAACTGTTGCTCCTCTGCCGGCACTTTCCAATGCGATAGAATGGCCTATTCCACTTGAAGCTCCTGTTATTACAACTACTTTATTTCTAAGAGAATCACTCATCTTTTTCTCCTTTCATCGGGATTACAATTCGGTCGAAATCATTAGCTAATCTTGTATTTGCAAATATTTTTCGTGCCTGGTTTTCCAATTTTTTGGCTTTAACACCTAAATATCTAGCGGAAATATGATTTAAATATAAGCGTTTTACATTGTTATCACGCGCGATCTTCGCTGCTTCAACTGCCGTAGAATGATAATATGAATGAGCTAAATCTGCCTCATTACCGGCAAAAGTAGATTCATGTACCAAAACATCCGCATTCTGTGCAAGTTGTGCTATTGCAGGAGTGGCACGCGTATCATAAATAATAGTAACAATTCTACCTTTTTTGTTAGGACCCAAAAAATCATTTCCATCTAATATAGTACCATTATCCAGAGCAATTTTTTCACCATTTTTAAGTTTACCAAGTAAAGGACCATTAGGTACATTATATTGCGCTAGTTTATCCATTAAAAGTTCTCCTGGATGGTCAGCTTCAACTACCCGAAAGCCAAAACTAGGAACGCGATGGGCTAATTTTTCTGTATAAACCCTAAAACCTTTTCCCTGATAGATTAATCCGCCTTCATCTAGCACAACAAATTTAATAGGATAGCTAATTTTTGTTCGTGAAATTTTTAAAGCTGTCCTTACAAATTGCTCTAAGCCTGCTGGACCGTATATAGTAATCGGCCCAACATCCCCTTGAAATGATCTTGTTGCGAGCAATCCTGGCAAGCCAAAAATATGATCCCCATGATTGTGAGAAATAAATATTTTAGTGACTTTACGCAATCTAATATTTGTTCGTAAAATTTGATGCTGTGTTGCTTCTCCCACATCAAATAACCAAATTTCATTGATCTCATCAAGCATTTTTAGTGCAAGACTTGATACATTACGTTTCTTTGAAGGTTGTCCTGCTCCAGTTCCTAAAAATTGTAACTCCATACTCTACCTATCTAATACTTAGCATTTTCCACTATTTTTTTGACAATTAAAGCACTGTAGTGCTTTGATCCTATTGGTGTTGGGTGCGTTTTATCTTCGTAAAACCAATTTGGGTGCTTTTCAGCATATGAATGCCAATTAATCACTTTAAAATTATGGTATTTTTTCGCAGCTTCATTCAATAAGTTATTAACCTGATTTTGCCATGGTTTGGCCGGTACATAGGTGTTTATCCAAAATACTTGTCTGTTATGTCCTAACTGCTTCATTAAATCATCTATATCAGACATTTTAAAGGGACCATTGGTACCCAAACCTATTAATACATTCTTTCCTAAAACATTTTCATTCTGATAATGCTTTAATAAAGCGAACGAAACATTCAGTTGACGTGAAATAGCCGCATCAATCACAGCCTTAGGCATTAGATCTTTTAAATCATTGCTAGAGCCAGCCATAACTGAATCACCAATAGCAGTTAAATCAATTTTACGTGCTAATTGAATTTCAATTTGCGAAATACCAAATTGCTCAAAAGACTTTTTTATTGGATGTTTCTTGGCTGCTTGTTTAGCTTCCTTTATTAGTTTAGCCTTTTTTTGCTCTCTCGGACTAATCTTGTGGTATTCCTTAATTAACTCATTATTATCTTTTCTTTGTTGCTCGCGATTTGCTCTAATCCTGCGTGCCAACTGGCTTTGATTGAAATTTTGGGCCTTTGCAGCAGGAGAAATTAAAATTGCAATGCTACCGGTTAAAAAAATCAAACCTGCAAGAACCGCTTTCGCTTTTTGAAAATAATTTTTTGATTTTTCATCAAAAATTTGCTGCAGATATATTTTGATTTTTGACCAGGAAATTTTGCCACATGGTCGTTCTACCAATCTGTATGCCAGCTCACTTAAAATAACTATTAAAACTAGCTCAATAAAACGATAAAGTAAAACATGATCTGCCATATTAGAAACTTTATCCTCAAAAAAGATCATTACTGGAAACTGATAAAGATAAATTTCGTAACTTCTCGAACCAATCCAATTAAAAACAGGATTCGTTAACCATTTATTCCAGTGACTTCCTGGATGAGCAATCACACCCACCAATATTGTTGTAAACCACGTGAACAAAAACATTCCGCCCAAATAAGTAAATGCATTCTCTGCATTCATTACGGGAGAAAGAAATAAAAATATCATTTCACAAAAAGAAATCAGACCAATAATATCTAACGTAATAGAATCATTACGCTTGATATTGCTCTTCAACTTATCCAGTGGCCAAATCACAGCAAGTGCAGCACCCAGGCCCAAAGAAAAGAATCTGGTGTCTGTCCCATAATAAATGTGATTAATATCAACTCCAGTGCTAAACATTATTGCCATTTCAACTGCTGAAAGCACAGATAAAATTAGTAAAATACTAAAAATATTTTTTCTCTTTTTGCCATATTTCACTAACAAAAAAATAACTATCGGCCATAGTATGTAAAATTGACCGTTAATTGACATTGTCCATAAATGGACAAATGGAGATTCGTTAGCGGCAAAGCGTTCAAAGTAACTCTGACCATTTAAAATCTGCCAAAAATTATAAACGTTAAGCAGGTTGGCCATAACTATTTGACCAAGTTTGACAAGCAAATTACGTTGAAATAAAACAATATATGCTGCAGAAAGCCATAGTACTGCAATCAATGGTGGATATATTTTTTTAATTCTACTCAAATAAAACTTTTTATTGTTATAAAAGCCCTTTTCTTCATATGACTTTAGTATTTGGCAAGTTACCAGGTAACCTGATAAAACAAAAAAAATCGGTACGCCAAGATATCCGCCCACAAAAGTATTAGGATCGAAGTGATAAAGAATCACGCCGATTACTGCCAAAGCTCTAAGTCCAGAATATCCTGTAATATATCGATTTTTTGCCATTTTTTCAAAACTTTTCTATTTATTATTGGACAAATTCAAAGTTGAATGAGCCAATTATTACATCATCGCCGTCAACGGCTCCTTTTTCACGCAGAGCATCATCTACTCCCAGATTTTTAAGTTTCCGAGCTAATCTCATAACACCATCTTGATAGTCAAGATTGGTCCTTTCCACTAGCCTTTCCAGGTTTTCACCTTTAATCTCAAAAACATGTTCTTCCAGTTTGGTGATAGTAAAATCATTCTTTCGCCTTGCTTGATATTTATATTCTTTTACCTCTTGAACAGGCTTTGGTTTCTGCTTTGCTCGTTCTTTTTCAACCTGCTCTACCACAGTTGCAGTATCCTGCATTAACTGCTCAATTCCTTTATGCGTCACACTTGAAATAGCATAAACAGGTGTTTGAATTTTCTCAGTTTGCAAATCTTTCTTGAATTGCTTTAATTTTTCATTTGCACCGGGAATATCCATTTGAGTTGCGACAATTATTTCTCTTCTATTCTTTAGATCTTTGTCATAAGTCAATAGTTCCCGCCGAATTGTCTGGTAATCTCGCAGTGCATCCCTGCCATTAGCAGGATCCATCGCAACCAAGTGCAAAATGACCTTTGTTCTTTCAATGTGACGTAAAAACTGGATACCAAGACCAACGCCATGACTTGCTCCTTCGATTAAACCAGGTAAATCAGCCATCGAAAAGTCACGACCGTCAGGTAAAATAACCATGCCCAAATTTGGCGTTAAAGTCGTAAAAGAATATGCAGCTATCTTGGGTTTAGCTTTAGTTACAACTGATAACAACGTTGACTTGCCCACAGAAGGAAAGCCAACTAGACCAACATCTGCCAAAACTTTTAGTTCTAAGCGCAATACTCGGTCTTCACCAGGTTCACCATTTTCAGCTATTTCAGGAGCTGTGTTAACACTAGTTGCAAAGTGAATATTACCACGTCCACCTTTACCACCATGTGCTACAACCAGTTCTTGTTTATTTTCGGTTAGATCACCAATTTCTTCATTGGTTTCAAAGTCATAAACAGTCGTCCCAACTGGAACTTTAAGATACAAATCCTTAGCTCCCCGACCATATTGAGACTTTATGCGACCATCTTCACCATTTTCTGCCTTGAACTTACGGCGATAGCGAAAGTCCATTAACGTTCTCAAACCGCTATCAGCAACAAAAATAATACTGCCGCCGCGACCACCATCGCCACCGGCAGGTCCACCATTAGGAACATATTTTTCATGGCGGAAAGCAACCATGCCGTCTCCGCCTTTACCAGCTTGGACTTCAATCTTAGTTTGATCGACAAATGTAGGCATCTAGATTCTCCTTCCGTCTTTCTTAACCATATTACTATACCACAAAAAGTTTGGTCAATTGCGGTAAAAATCAATATTACAAGGTCAATTTAACTGTCTGAGCCTGGGGCAATGTTAAACCCGCAGAACGTAATTCATCAATTGAGGCCTCTTTAATTTTTTTCAAAGAGCCAAATTTTCGTAAAAGCTTATTTCTGCTTTTGGGACCGATTCCTTTAATTGAATCAAGTTTGCTCGATAAAGCATTTTTAGCATGAGTCCTTCTATGAAACGTAATTGCAAAGCGGTGTACTTCATCCTGAATTCTAGTCATTAAATAAAAGCCTTGAGATTTGGGATCTAAAGGTATTAATTTCAAAGGCACACCATTAATCGGATCCCCATACAAAAGATGGTTTGTTCTGTGCTTGTTATCCTTGACCATACCAGCAACTGGAATATTAAGGTTCAGCTCATTGCGTAAAATATCTTCACAAGCATCTACTTGAATTTGACCGCCATCCATCAAAATTAGATCTGGCATTGGTTTATGTTCCTTAAGTAGTCTGCTATATCTTCTGCGCACTACCTCACGAGTATTACGAACCTCATCGCCACCATTTTGGTGCTCAACTTCACCCTTTAATTTATATTTCCGATAAGAGTTTTTATCTGGTTCACCATCTTTAAAAACGACTAAAGCTGAAACCGGATCAGCCCCTTGGATGTGTGAATGGTCAAAACTTTCAATAACATGACCATAAGGTAAACCTAAAGAAGCAAAAATTTCTTTCTGTGCTCCTTTAGTTTTTCTATTGCCTAATTCCAGCAAGCGAAATTTTTCGTCCAGCTTGAGCTTGGCATTGTCTTTTGCCATATTTAATAAAGAGCGTTTTTGACCCCTCTTTGGCGTTCTCACAGGGACATGCAAAACTTCACTCAGTGCCTCATTGTCAATTTTGGCTGGTATTAAAACTTCTTTTGGCAGTATTCTATTCTTTTGCCCGTAAAATTGCACAATAAAGGAAGCAAATGTATCCTCAGGATCGTTAGTATCTGTCAGTGGATACATTCTAGTCTCACTTCTAAGCAACTTGGCTTGCCGTAAAAAGAAAATTTGAATAGCAATCCATGATTTATCAACATAAAAATTAAATATATCACGCTGAGTATTGTCATTCGAGATGATTTTTTGCTTTTCGACAGTTTCTTCAATGTAATTAAGCTGATCACGAATTTCAGCTGCCCGCTCAAACTCAAGATTTTTAGATGCAACTGTCATTTTTTCGTTAAGATCTTTCTTTACCCAGCCTATATCACCGTTTAAAAAGCTTTTAATCTTTTTTATTTGAGCATCATAAACTGATTTTGGTACCGTTTTAAAACATGCTCCCAAGCATTGTCCCATATGATAGTACAGACAGGGTCTGCCCTGTTTGCCATGACAACGTCTTAGAGGAAAAACTTTTTGAATAAACTTAAGGGTCGCCTGTGCGGCATAGACATTAGGATAGGGTCCAAAATAGTAGCCCCCATCTTTTCTAATAATACTGGTTAATTTAGTTTGTGGATCACGTTCATTAGTAATCTCAATATACGGATAGCCGGTTCCCTGTTTTAGCTGCACATTATAATATGGCTGGTATTTCTTGATGAGCGTGACTTCAAGCAAAAATGCCTCTTTATCAGTTGAAACAGTGATAATATCATAATCACGAATGTTTTCTACTAATTCAGCTCTTCTGCCAACTTGAGTACTTTTAAAATAAGAGCGCACTCTGCTTCTAAGATTTTTCGACTTGCCAACATAAATTACCTTACCATTTACATCTTTCATTAAGTAACAGCCAGGTTTAGCCGGCAAAAGCTTTAATTTATTTTCAATTAACTGAGTTGCCAAAAAATCACTCCCCAAATTCGCTATCATATTTTAACATACAATTTATAATTTGAAATTTGCTTTTGCTTAGTTGGACTTTGATTATTATAAAATTATAATTTCAAAATATAGCTTTACATAATTAAATTTATTTAGAATTAATAAATTAACGTATTTTCTGGCTTGTGCTTTAGTTTTTTATTATAATTAAGATCAGAAAGGAAATAATATTATGGGTTTAACTTTTAAAAAACAAGACGAATTAGAAAAATTATTCGACAAATTTGCCACTGTGCCTGAAGACAAAAAGAAAAAATTAGCAAAAAACAAAGATAAAGTAGTCAAAGATAAAAGCAATTAAAAATGGTTCTCCAATGAGAACCATTTTCTCTTGCAAATTTTACAGATTTTGTTCAATCCATTGCCACACTTCTTGGACATGCAATTTTTGGACAGAACTAAAAGTAAGAACAGCAACGTTATCATGATTTAAATCAAGTTTTCGTTTCAATATAGCAAGTGCTTTGTTTTGCTGACTTTTCTTAACTTTATCAATTTTAGTACAAACTACCAGAATGGGAATATTTAGATATAGTGCATAGTTATACATAGCTACATCATTTTTTGTAGGTTCATGTCTAGCATCCACCAAGATAATTATTCCCTGCAAGTTTGCCCTGGTTTCAAGGTAATCTTGAATCATCATACCAAACTGTTCGCGCTTTTTTTGCGAAACTTTGGCATACCCATACCCTGGCACATCAACCAAATAAAAGTCTTGATTTACTAAATAAAAATTAAGTGTTTGCGTTTTTCCGGGTTGTGCCGAAGTTCGCGCTAAATTTTTACGATTCAATAATGTATTTATCAAACTTGATTTACCAACATTAGAACGACCAGAAAGTGCAATTTCAGGCAAATTATCAGTTGGATATTGATCCTCACGTACAGCACTAACTGCATATGAACTATCTTTAATGATCATTAGCTGCCTTTATTTCGTCATTATTTTCCTGATCATCAGCTTTACGTCTTGTCACATTTGGTTCGGCATTTTTTTCAATGACATCTTTAGTAACTTTCACGTTCTCAATATCAGGCTCACTGGGCGTTTTATACATGATACCCATCATTGCATTTTCAATTATAGTTCGCAAGCCACGTGCCCCCATATTACGGTCAATGGCCAAATCTGCAATAGCTTTTAAAGCATCCGGTGTAAATTCTAAGTTAACCTGGTCAAGCGCCATCAATTTCTTATATTGCTTTACTAGTGCGTTTTTAGGTTCGGTTAAAATTCTAACTAAATCGTTTCTGTCTAACTTATCTAGGGTAGCGATAATAGGAATACGACCAATAAATTCTGGAATCAGCCCAAACTTAACCAAATCCCCTGTTGTTAAATGCTTAGTCCAAGAATCATCTTGCACTTTATTAAGCTCATTTTCAGCACTAAAACCGATTACCTTTTTACCTAAACGACTTTTGACAATTTGCTCTATTCCATCGAAAGCTCCACCAACTATAAATAAAATGTTGGTAGTATTTATTTGTATTAATTCTTGTTGAGGGTGTTTACGACCGCCTTGTGGGGGAACGGAAGCAATAGTACCTTCCAAAATTTTTAATAATGACTGCTGAACGCCTTCACCGGAAACATCTCTAGTAATTGAAACATTTTCAGACTTTTTAGAAATTTTATCAATTTCGTCAATGTAAATTATTCCCCGTTCTGCACGTTCAATGTCATAATCCGCATTTTGCAATAATTTAAGTAAAATGTTTTCAACATCTTCACCGACATAGCCTGCCTCAGTTAAGGTAGTTGCATCAGCTATTGCAAAAGGCACATCTAAAATACGGGCTAAAGTTTGAGCCAAGTATGTTTTACCTGAACCAGTTGGTCCAATCAAAGCAATATTTGATTTTTGCAATTCAGTCGAAGAATCTACATCCATTTGTGTAACACGCTTATAATGATTATAAACTGCAACTGATAAAATCTTTTTGGCACGCTCTTGGCCAATAACGTACTGGTCAAGCTGCTTTTTAATTTCCATTGGTTTAGGTAAATCCTGTGCCTTCTTTAAAGAATCAGATTTTAATTCATCGTCAATAATTCTTTTTGATAAATCTACACATTCATTACAAATATAAACCCCGTTGCCAGCAATCATTTTTTTAACTTGATCTTGTGTTTTGTCACAAAAGGAACATTTAATAACCTCTTGATCAGTAAATTGTGATGCCATTCTATTCCTCCTTGTATCTACAAGTCTAAGGTTAGCATAAAATACGGGTTGTATATGAATTATATGCTTATAAAATAAAAAGGCAGTATGACACCACCTTTTTACTAGGATTTTAAAACTCTACTTTTTATCAGACTTGTTTTCGTCCTTTTTAGTCTTAGATTTAGAAACTTGTTTTGCGTTGTCAGCGACAATATTAATAGCCTTACGTACATTAATGTCATGTGAAAGCATATCATCAGTCAGAGTATTACGGACAGTTTTTTCGTCCATGTTATATTCACTAGCCAAGTTTTTTATTTCCTTGTCAATTTCTTCTTTAGTGGCTTTAATGTCCTCTTTTTTGACAATTGCTTCAAGTACTAGGTTAGTTTTAACTCTTTCTTCAGCATCTTTACTGAATTGTGAACGTAATTGGTCTTCTGTAGTATTAGTTATCTTGTAATATGTCTCAGGGCTAATACCTTGACGCTGCATATTTCCTAAATATTGATTCATTTGCGTATTGATATCTTCTTGAATCATAGCATCAGGAATTTTATCAATAGTAGCATTGGCAACAGCACCTTCGATAGCTGCTTGTTCAATTTCGTCTTGTGCTGCTTCTTCCTTTTGGGCCTTTAAGTCTTTCTTGATCTTTTCTTTTAAATCATCAAGAGTTTCGACTGAGTCATCTACATCTTTAGCAAATTCATCATCTAATTTTGGCAACTGTTTTGATTTAACTTCATGAACCTTAGTAGCAAAATGAGCTTCCTTACCAGCTAAATCTTTTGCACCATAATCTTCTGGAAATGTTACAACTACATCTACATCGTCTCCTGCCTTGTGACCGATTAATTGATCTTCAAAACCCGGAATAAATGTATTAGATCCTAATTCAAGAGAGTAGTCCTCTGCTGAGCCACCATCAAAAGCTTTGCCATCAACTGTTCCTTTATAGTCAATGGTAACCGTATCACCCTTAGCTGCTGCACTCTTCTTCAATACTAATTCGGCGTTCTTTTCACGCTCTTCTTTTAATTTAGCATCAATATCTTTGGCATATACTCGGGTATTTTGTTTAGGTACTTCAATACCTTTATATTCGCCCAGTTTTACCTCAGGTTCAACAGTAATAGTGGCTTTCATTTGCCAATCTTTACCCTTTTCCATTGAAACAGGTAAAATTTGGGGTTGACCTACAGCCGCAATATCAGCTTCTTTAAGTGCTGACTCGTAAGCATCAGGTAAAACAATATTCAATGCATTTTCATACAATGATTCTTCACCATAATATTGGTCAAAAATCACGCGCGAGACGTGTCCCTTTCTAAAGCCAGGAACACGCAAACTGTTCTTTACCCTCCTAAATGCTTGATCTAGCCCACGTTTTACATCAGTTTGGGGAATATCAAAAGTAAGTTCACCGGTAGTTTTATCGGTCTTATTCCATTTTACAGACATTAATTAAATACCTCCAATGTCAAGTTAAATTGCATCTTTACATACTAAATTATCTTACATTAAACGGTCGCAAAAAACAAACTTAGGCAAAAAAAGATGTACTTCTATGAAGAAGTACATCTTTTTAAACTGTTTTTAACGAACTAGTCAAGAATTTCAGTAACCTGACCAGCACCAACAGTACGACCACCTTCACGGATAGTGAACTTAGTACCCTTTTCAATGGCTGCTGGTTTGATTAATTTAACAGTAAACTCTGTGTTATCGCCAGGCATAACCATTTCAGTACCCTCTGGTAATTCAATTTCACCAGTGATATCAGTAGTGTGGAAATAGAATTGTGGACGGTAGTCTGAGAAGAATGGGGTATGACGTCCGCCTTCCTCTTTCTTCAATACGTAAACTTGTCCTTTAAATTCGTGGTGAGTTTGAATTGAACCAGGTGCAGCTAAAACTTGTCCACGAACAACTTGATCACGGTCGATACCACGAAGCAATACACCAACGTTATCTCCGGCTTCACCTAAGTCCAAAGTCTTGTGGAACATTTCCAAACCAGTAACAACTGATTTGAGAACTTTGTCTACCAAGCCGACAATTTCAACTTCATCACCAATCTTAACTGTACCACGATCAATACGACCAGAAGCAACAGTACCACGACCAGTAATAGTGAAGACATCTTCAACTGGCATCAAGAATGGCTTATCAGTTTGACGTTCAGGAGTTGGAATATATTCATCAACTGTGTCCATCAACTTCATGATAACTTCTTCTTGTTCCTTGTCACCTTGTAAAGCTTTTAATGCTGAACCACGGATAACTGGAATATCATCACCTGGGTAATCGTATTCAGTCAACAAGTCACGAACTTCCATTTCAACTAAGTCAATCAGTTCTGGGTCGTCAACTAAATCAGTCTTGTTCAAGAAAACAACGATATAGTTAACACCAACTTGACGAGCAAGTAAAATGTGTTCACGAGTTTGTGGCATAGGACCATCAGTTGCGGCAACAACTAAAATAGCTCCATCCATTTGGGCAGCACCGGTAATCATGTTCTTAATGTAGTCGGCGTGACCTGGGGCATCCATGTGGGCGTAGTGACGATTTTCAGTTTCGTACTCTACGTGAGCGGTATTGATAGTAATACCACGTTCCTTTTCTTCTGGGGCTGCATCGATTTCTGAATAATCTTCTGCTTTAGCCAAGCCCTTTTCTGATAAAACTTTAGTAATAGCCGCTGTTAAAGTGGTCTTACCATGGTCAACGTGACCGATAGTACCAATGTTTACGTGTGGCTTTGTTCTAACGTAATGTTCTTTTTCTGCCATTAAAATGACCCTCCTGTAAATTTGCAAGAAGTCCGTTGAGTAAGTAACGGATAGTTCTCTGTTGAATATTGTACTACTTTCATTGGCAAATGCCTAGTATTTTAATGCATAGAGCCATGCCTAATGAAAACGTCCTTTGCTATTATACTAAATACTTTGAAAAAGTAAAGGCATTTTATCCAATTTTATTCGGATATATTATTATCGATTTTCTCAAACAGCTTTTGATTGCTTCTGCCATCGTGATTATCAATATAAGAAGCAATGTCACTAGCAAAACTGTCGGGATCATCAACATACTTATTTAGTTTAGGATAAAGGCTTCCTAAAATCAAATTAACTTCGCCTAACACAGCCGGAAGTTGACTGGGCTTATGGTAGTAACGTGAACCAATGCCTGAAATAGCTTCACGATATACCGGTTCCTTTTCAAGTAAATTTATTTTTCGGGGAATAAATTCCTCTTCCTGCCCTAATACCAGTACCTTAAATTTATCTTTTAGTCCAAGTCTGAATAAATCCTCACATAAAACCAGTCGCACCGCAAAATTTAAACTCGGATCGATCAATAAGCTCTGGGCAAAATTTTTAAAATTCGACAAATCAAGCTTAAATAGCTGGTCGTAGTCGTATTTTGTCGGTTTAGCTTTTTGCCTAAAAGTAACCATTATTTTCTGTTGAACTGATGAATTAACTGGTTCTACCGAACATGGTAATTCATAGTCAGTTATATTTTTAACTTCTAAAGCTTCAATAAAAAAATGATTTTCACTTAGAATTTTACTATATTTAGCAAAAATTTCAGAATCAGTGAAAAGGTCTTTTTCTTCTTTAATTAATTCATAGGCAGAATAATTCTGCTTGTTCTTAATATAGAAATCACACAAATTAAGAATAACTTCGTCACTGTGACCATCCCTTAAAGCTTCTTCAAGATTTTGAATGGCCTGCAGCAAATCGCCATTTGCCTCATTTCTTTTTGCCAAATTAATTAAATTTTTTTGACTTAGTGAAGTCATCATTGATCTTTCTTGATAATTCTTTGACCGGTCTTATTAACATCAACTGGGTGATGTATTTCCTTTTTTGGTGCATCATTTTTACTATTTCTCTTTTGCATTGCCCGATGCCGGTTTTGGTTTACTTCCATTACTACCGGCAAAACTACTGGCCGTCTATTTGTTTTGCGATAAAGAAACTTTTCCAAATCATTGCGTACATCTTGTTTAATCTCTGTCCAGTCAAATTTTTTGTGCTCGAAATTATTATTGATTGTCTTTTTAATCAGCTCAATGCTGTCACGCATTAATTGCTGATTGGCCTTAATATATACAAACCCTCTACTGGTAACCTGAGGCTGAGCAATAATTTTTTTCTTGCGCCGATCAATAGTCACGACTGCAATAAAGATGCCATCATCGGACAAAACTTCGCGATCGCGTAAAACAATATTACCGACATCGCCAATGCCGGAACCATCAATCATGGTGTCCTCTCCGGGAACAGGATCTGTCAAATAAAGTCGTTTTTGATTAAAGTCATAACTTAAGCAATCACCATTTTTAGTGATAAAAATATCATCTTTTTTGAGTCCTGCCCTGATTGCCAAATCTTTGTGAATTTCCAGTAATCGATATTCGCCAATTACCGGTATTAAAAATTGTGGCTTTATAATGTCAATAAGCAGTTGTAAATCACGGCCCGTCGCATGTCCACTAGTATGTTTTGCTTTACCTAGTTGAATTACAGTACCACCAGCGCGGTAAACCATATCACTAGTTTGAGCTACAATAGTCTCTACTGCGTGAGAAGGCGTTGTGGCAATGAAAACCAAGTCTCCCTTATGAATTGTAATCATACTGTGACGTTTTTTGGCCATCTTTTGTAAAGAATTTAAAGGCTCACCCATTTGACCGGTTTCAAGAATAACCGTTTTTTCATCAGGAGTCTCTTTTAAATCTTTAACGCGCATCAACAAGCCTTTAGGAACATTCAAATAGCCAAGATTCATAGCGGTGCGGACTATTTTGGCCAAATCCCTGCCCGTCAACAAAACATGTCTGCCAGTTTTATTAGCGGCATTTAGCACTTCCTGAATTCTAATCAGGTTAGAGGCTTTGGCAGCGACGATTACTCTGCCCTTGGCATTACGAAAAACATTTGTGACGTAATCGCCAATCTCCTGCTCGGCAACATTGGGCAAGGATGCCTCTGCATTTGAGGAGTCACTTAAAAGTGCCAAAACTTTCTTTTGTCCAATTTCTGCCAATCTGTCTAAATCCGTCCGGTATTTAGGGGCTGCTGAAGGATCAAACTTAAAGTCTCCAGTATAAACAACCTCTCCTGCAGGAGTATGTACATCTATTCCCAATGAATCAGGAATAGAATGAGTGGTCGGGAAAAATGAAATATTGGCATTTTTGAAATCAATCTCTGTTTCCGCATCAATAACATGAAAAAGATTGTTTTTACAACGCTTATTCTCCCTTTTAACTGTTATTTTTGCCAGTTCGATTGTGAGTTGTGACCCAAAAACAGGTATATCATACTTTCTTAAAATATAAGGCAAAGCTCCTATCGAATCAGCGTGTCCGTGTGTCAAAAAGATGCCGACCACCTGATCACCATATTGCTCAAAAAAGTCCAGATCCGGAATAACCAGATCAATTCCAAACAATGTGCTGTCAGGATATTTAAGACCAGCATCAAGAACAAAAATTTCATCATTAACTTGAACAGCGAACATGTCTTTTCCTTGTTCACGAACGCCGCTCAAAATCATAATTTTAACTTGATCAGTCATTATATTTCCTTTTCTTTAATTTGCTATTCAGTTGTTATTTATGGATCATGTGATCACAACGTAAAAAGTATCTTTTTTTATTCTAGCATAAAAAGGTATTTTGACAAAAATAAAAAAGCCGATTCCTAATTTGAACCAGCTTTTTTGACATTTCAATTAATTAACGACGCAAACCTAGCTTCTTGATTAATTCACGGTAACGATTAATATCCTTATTTTGTAAATAACGAAGTAAGTTACGACGGTGACCTATTTTCTTCAACAAACCAACATAAGAATGATGATCGTGTGAATGATTCCTCATATGTTCAGTCAGGTTGTTAATATCTGTAGTCAAGATGGCTACTTGAACCTCAGTTGAACCTGTATCACCTTCGTGAGTCGCAAATTTTTGAATTATTTCATCTTTTTCTGCTTTTGAAATTGCCATATTATTTTCACCTTTCACTAGAATAATTGCCGTTAACAACGTTAACCGTCAGGTGTGAGCGCGCAAACAGCGTTAACGGTTCACAACAATAGTATAATACAGACAATTTTTTTAAAAAGCAAGTATTATTTATCTTGCATCTACAATTATCTTTCAGTATAATCTATAAAGTAGAATTACGATCAATGGAGGTGAAATTTATGCCACAAATTAAATCAGCTATTAAGCGTGTTAAGACTCAAGATGCTACAAGAAAGCGCAATGCTGCTCAAATGAATCAGTTAAGAACTGCTGTTAAAAAGTTCAAGACTGCTCAAGCTGCTGGTGCTGATAACGCCTCCGAATTACACGTAGCTGCTGCTCGTGCATTAGATAAAGCTGCTTCTAAAGGTCTTATTCATAAGAATAAAGCTAACCGTGATAAGAGCCGTTTAGCAAAACTTGCAAAATAATGATCTTGCTTAATTAATAATCAAAAAGACAGAAATGAAATCATTTCTGTCTTTTTATTTACATAAATTTATACACTGAGAATAAATAGTTTTAAAAAATTGTTTTCTTGGTATTGTCCGCTCTTATAATTAAAATCCAACTTAATTGCTTGTTTTAATAGTTTTGCTACTTTGTCCAGTGCTAATCTATTTTTAAGAGCTAACTTCACGCGATAAGGATGAACTCCCAAAGTTTGCACAATCTCAGCTTCACTGCGGCCTCTCTCATTAAGTACCTTAACAATCAAAATCAATTCCAACTGATTTTCAAACACCGCAAGAATCTGTATTGGATTGTTGCCGTTGTGCAGCTGATTACTTAATCTTGCCAAAGCTTCTTGATAATTGTTGCTTAAAGCTGAATCCAATATAGCAAAAATATTTTGTGCCAAAGACAAATCAACATTTTTTTCGACTAATTCAGTCGTGATTTTTCTATTGTTCGCAACCATTTTCAGTTTATTGTAATTACTTAAAACAGTGTCTAGTACTTGATCGCTGCGTTCTAATAAAAGATTCAGAGCAGAACTCGTAATTTGATACCCTTCCATGGAAATCAAATTTCTGACAGTTTTACCCATTTCAAATGGTCTGATTTTGGTTTCCACCACATTGAAATTTTTGATAATAAGCTTAGTAATTTTCTTTCGCCGATCAATTTTTTCATATGAGGCAACAATTACTAAAACATCATCCAACTCTGCAATGTTTGCAAAAACATTCTGCAACTTTGAAATTTGCTTTTGGAATTTTTTAGGAGCTTTTGCAGTTAAAAAAAATGGGTTTTTAATTGTTATTATTTTTTTTTGACTAAAAAGGCTCGACTCAGTGAGATCAGCAATTAATTCATCTAAGCCATCTGAATCACAATCAACAGAAACTTTTTCATATTCAGAAAATTCTGCTTCATGAATATATGAATCAGCAAGATATTCATTTAAGAAAGCATCGTCGCCATTAATCAGCGTATGAGCAATTTTCTTATTAGAACCTTTAAACAAAGAAAGTAATGTCATTTTTTAATCACCGGTAAAAATCTCTTAAATTTGGGCCTCGTAAAAACACCATAAGTCCAAGTAATCATACCACAGTCTTGGGTCGATGCCCACGGAATATGTTGCTCCTGCAAAGTTTCAATTGTCTCCATGTGGGGATGACCAAAACGATTTTTGCGACCGGCAGAAATAAAAACTTTTTCTGGATGTAGTGCTTTTAAGAATTCTTTATTTGAAGCAGTACGACTACCGTGATGACCTAGTTTAAAGTAATCTGCATGCAAAGGATATTGATTTATAATTTCCAGTTCACCTTCTTGACCTAAATCGCCAGTAAAAAGCCACCTTTTACCTGCCAATTTAAATGTTAGAGAAAGAGAATCTTCATTTTTGCCTAAACCTGGCTTAAAAGGATAGACAGTCTGAAAAGATATTTGAGAGTCATTAACTCTATTCCCAGCTAATAATTGTATGATTTGGCTTTTCTTGATTTTACCAATGATCCTTTTTTGAAAAGAAGGATTTTGTATTAATCCTCGAGCTATATATAATTTTTTTACTTTGATTTGACTCAAAAGTGGTCTCAAATCACCTACATGGTCTGCATCTTGATGCGTAATAAATATCCCGTTAATTTTGCTTATGCCTTGAGCCTTCAAAAATGGCAACGTAATTTTATTAATTTGAGGGTTTATTTTCTTGCCGTTAAAATTAAGTTTTCCGCCGACGTCTATTAAATAAACTTTTCTGAAAAACGGAGTAGAAATAAAAATACTGTCACCTTGACCAACATCAATAAAAGTCACCTGTCCCTGCAACGGAAAATGAATTGTTAAAAATAGCAATCCATACATCAGTAAAAGGCAGCCTATGATATTCTTTTTTACTTTTTGATTGTCTGGCTTTTCATTTATCCAAATCAATATGATAGATGTCAACATTAATAAGAATAGGCATTGCCACCAGTTTATTTTGCCAAATGTTAAAAGACCAATTTTGCTGTTAGAAATTTGTGCAATTGCTTTTTCTCCTTGTTCAAGTATTCTTTCAAATAAAAAACTGCATTTTGGACTAAAACTAAAGAGAAACAAATTCAAAAAAGTTAAAGGCATTACGACCCAGTTGAAATATGGCACAATTAGTAAATTGAAGAAAACGGTTAATAGATTAAATTGAAAAAAATAAAATAGAAGCAAGGGCAATAAAAGACTATTTAAAGAAAATGACTGCTTAAATTTAGTCATATGGTTAGTCATTTCCAAACCCAAGGCTAAAATATAGCTTAAAATTGCACCAGTGTTCATCATCAAACGCGGAGCGAAAATTAAGTGCAAAACAGCAGTTAGACCAAGTAAATCACTCTTGTTAATTTGTAATTTATTTATACTAAGGAGCTGACCTAAAATATAGGTCAAACTTGCTCTGATAAAACCAACTTGACCATTACTGAGAAAAATTCCTATAAGTAAAATAATTAAACAAAAAACAAATGTCTCTTCTTGTGTTAATTTTAAAAAATAACAACATGTACTGATTAACAGAGTATAAATACCAACATGCAGACCGGAAATACTCAGAATATGAATTACACCAAGGTCACGATAATTATTTAGTATTGATTGAAATCTTTGACTGGGATTCTCACCTAATATCAGTTCACTACTGAAAAAAGATAAGATTGGTGGCATTTTTTGCAAAAACACTTTTAATTTGAACCGCAAATGATGTAAATAATTCCAGATGCCACGCTTTTCAATTTTAACTTTATAGTTGGTCAGTTTGACTTCTTGAGTAATATTTTTAAAGCGATAGAACCTTTGCAGATCAAATTGGCCATAATTAGAAGCAGGTTCAATCGGATTTACATCACCAGACAAATTATAAAGTACAACTTTGTACCCTAATCGTAATTGTTTTATTTGGCTAGATTTTATTTTTCCAGAAACTTTTATTTTGCCGTTTGCCACTTGACCATCAACTGTGAACCAATCGTCAAAAATTTCAACCTGGTCAGGATAAAAAACTATTACTGTCTTGGGACGGATGGTAAAGTTAGTTTGCTTTTTATCAATGTAAGAAACAAAAAAAGTTATGAAAAGAACGACGAGAGAAAACCATTTTAAAGAATTAAACTTATAAAAAAGTAAATATGAAAGATAAGATCCTATTAATAGACAAACGAGCTTTTGCATTAAGGTATTGCACTGGTAGTACAAGAAACTTAAATCAACCAGTAATAAAGCTAATACAAGAAAAAAGCCGGGTTTTAGGACATCAAACTTCCAATTGCTCTTTAAGGGCGACAAAAGTTTTTTCCCCAATTCCAGATACTTGTTTAAGTTCCTCTATGGATTTAAATTGACCGTTTTTTTGACGATAAGCAATAATTTGCTGTGCTTTTTTCTCTCCAATACCATTAAGTTGTTGTAATTGTGCTACATTTGCGGTATTAATATTTACTTTGTTGCTGGCAGTCGTTTGATCAGCTTTGTTATCACTATTTTCAGCAGAAACCGAGCCAGAGGAAGTAGATGAAACTGACTCTACCACTTGTTCTGCTTTAATTTTTTCACCTTTATAAGGAATATGAATTTTATCCTGGTCTTTTAATATCAAAGCTCGGTTAACCCTTTTCAACTGAGCGTTGCTTTTAATACCTCCTGCTGCAGCGATCAGCTCATTTAATCGTGCTCCATTTTTAAGTGTGTACACTCCTTGATGATTAACGGCACCTGATATATCACAAGTGACATTTTTGGGCTTAGCTGCAGCGATTTCTTTTGTTTTTGTTTTCTCTGAATTTGTTTTGTCTAACAAATTGTCAGTATTGTCTTTTTCACTTTGCAAAAGCTCAGTATTTTCATCGTCAAAATCATTAATATTTTCATTAGATTCCGATTTTTTTATTTCAAACACAAAAACAACCATTAAACATGCTAATCCAATGAAAAAATACGTTTTATGCTTATCAATAAAAGTTTTTAATTTTTCCCAATCCATGTTTTCAACTCCTATTTTTAAGTACGTAAAAAAGCCCAAAAACATTTGGACTTTTTTGATATTTATCAATAATTTTTTTGTAAATAATGGAGTGCATCCTCAAACGTGCGCACAGGAACAATTTTCATCTTTGTTCCAATTTGCTTGGCCGTCTTTTTAGCAAGCAGATAATTACTTGCACTTTTTTTCATTCCTGCCGTATCAGTAGGTGCAAAAAAGACCTCAGCACCAGCACGATCAGCAGCCACAACTTTTTTATCAACGCCACCAATCATACCCACTTTGCCTGATGGACTGATTGTTCCAGTTCCAGCAATCTTATGGCCTTTAGCTAGGTGCTTGCCTGAAAATACTTCATAACTAGTCAAAGTGAACATTAATCCGGCTGATGGTCCCCCTATTGCACCGGCGTTAATTGTAACTTTTGGCTTTGTCTCAACCTGTATATGTTCTACCAGCTGTATTCCAATGCCAGGTTTGCCTGTTCCCTCAACCTTAACAATTTTTCCTTTAAAATTGATCTTTTTCTGTTCTCGCAAGACATTAATTTCCGTTTTAGAGCCTATTCTCTTTTTTTGAAAATAACTGATCATTTCTTCTGTAGAGTGAAATTGATGACCGTCAGCGCCTAAGACAGTATCTCCTACTTGCAATTTGCCATTAAAGCTTGAACCTTTTTGCACCTGCATAACGTAAACACCTTTATAGTGGAGTTTAGGCTTTAGTCCCGCCTTTTTGGCCGCATAATAAATTGCATTTTGTTGACTAGTTTGCATATACCAATTTTGTAATTCTTGGTATTGACTGCTGTTTGAACCACCCAACAACTCAGTTTTTGGAATACGACTAGCATGCTTTTGAGTAAAACTGAAAAGATATTCCCATACTGTTGCCGGCTGACTTGTTTCACTGACTGTCACTAAATAAAAATTACTTGGCGGCTTAACCTTACTTTTTACAAATTGACCAATTGAAACAGCACTGCCTGGCATTTCAATATAATAATTGGTTGGCCAGTTTAAGCCAATAAAAACCAGAAAAAATGCCAAAATAATAAATAGCCATTTTCGAGCTTTTGAAAACTTCTTGAGTGGTTTCTTTTCATTATTCATGTTTGTTATAACCTATTTTTTCTTTTAAAGCCTGTGCTGCTTTAGTCGGCAAAAAACTAGCAAAATCACCATTAAACTGCGCAATTTCTTTTATAATACTTGAGGCAACAAAGCTATTTTCTGGCTCAGTAAAAAGCAAAACGGTACTTATGTCACTAGCCATTTTTTTATTCATTTCTGCAATCTGCTGTTCGAATAAAAAGTCTGTAGTATTTCTTACGCCACGTACAATTGTATTTGCTCTTAAATCGCGTGCAACATTAACAGTAAGCTGGTCAGGCTTTAGCAGCACTTGAACATTTTTCAGATCTTTGACGGCATCATTAATCAAGTCTTCTCTTTCTTCATTTGTGAAAAGATATTTTTTTGCCGTATTGACCATGACCACTACGTAAACTTTATCAAATATCGCAGCAGCCTGATTAATTATATCAACGTGACCGTTAGTGATGGGATCAAAACTCCCAGGAAATATTGCTACACTCATTAGTATTCCTTTCGATAAAAACGAACGATGGTTTTACCCAGGTGCTTTTCTTTAATTAGCTGAAAATTACTGCTTGTTTTTAAAGCCGTTTGATCATCAGTTTCAGCCACTACTACTGCCCCATTATTCAATAACTCAAGGTCAACCATTTTTGCCATATCCGCCGCAATTTTTTGCTTGGCATAAGGTGGGTCTAAGAAAACAAGATCAAATTTCTGCTTTTCTTTGGCAAATTTACTTAAAGCTGCATTACTCGGCATTTTATAGACTGCAAAACGTTCAGGCTCCTTTGTTAAAGCCACATTCTTGCGAATAACATTAACAGCCTGATAATTAATGTCAACTATAACTGCGTGAGAGCATCCCCGAGAAACAGCCTCAATTGCCAGAGCGCCACTTCCCCCATATAGATCTAAAACTGCTCCACCGTTAAAAAATTGACCTAACGAATTAAACAGAGATTCTTTAACCTTGTCACTTGTTGGTCTTGTAATTTGGCTTTTAAGAGTAAATAAATTGCGTTTAGCATACTTTCCGGAAATAATTCTCATAATAGCTGTTCAGTATCTTCCTGACGTTCTTGTAATGTTTTTTCGGCTTCTTGGGCTAATTCTGTAATTTGCTTTTCAATATGATCGCTTGAGAGATCGATTTGATTCCGATTTGATTTTTCCACTTTTTCAACAAAATCAAGTGAATTCAAATCTTGGCAAACTTGTTCAATGTCTTTTTTATTGACATATAAAATACAATAAGCAAATTTCTTAGAAAAATAAACAATATCGCCATATCGTCGCAATTTATATTGATCACTAATTGAATTCAAATAAACAGTCAGACTTTGCCTTTGAATAATATTTTTATTAGCTAAATCTTTTTCAACGCCCATTTGCAAACCTTTCTTCATTTTTAATTCGTTCATTTGCTGAAATATTCAACACAATTCCGATAGCAGCTGACAAAATTATTAAAGATGATCCACCATAAGAAATAAACGGTAGCGTGACCCCAGTTATAGGCAATAAGCCAAGCACAGCACCCACATTAAAAACTGTCTGGGTAAAAATAATTGTCGTTACCCCAAAACATACTAAGGCATTGAATTGGGAACTGGCATGAATACCAACTTCCATAATACTCCATATTAAATAAAAAATTAGACCTATTACTACTAGAGCACCAATAACCCCTATTTCTTCTGCAATTACTGCTAAAATGAAATCCGTATAAGGCTCGGGCAGATAGCCTCTTTTTTGCATGCTATTACCCAGACCTACACCAAATAAACCGCCATTATGAATAGCGTAGTATGAGTTAACCAGTTGTGCTCCTCCCTTTTGCTCCAGTTCAAACGGATGAAGAAAAGAAAGAAAACGACGATACTGATACTTATTTTGCAGAAATTCAGGATTCCATTTGATAATCAGAAAAACCAGCAGGTAAACTCCAACCGCTATTCCAATAAGACATAAAACTGCGTTTTTAGCGGGCACACCAGAAACTGAGAACATGACGATGACAATCATTGCTAAAACAGCGGTACCGCCAAAATCAGGCTCAAGGATAACCAAAAACATCATAAAAGCAGCTAAAATTGCAGGTCTGGACAAGTTTTGAATAATTTGGCCTTTGTTAAAAGAACCATCATGACGATCTAAAAAATAAGCCAAATAAATTATCAAGGATAATTTGGCAATTTCCAGTGGCTGAATCTTAATTATTTTTAAATCAATCCAACCTACAGAGCCATTGACCGCAGCAGCAGAGCCCTTGAAAATTTTTAGACAAATTAAATAAAAAAGTAATAAAATACTGATCCCGAGAAACCAAACAACAAACTTCCGACTCTTGAAAATATCAAGTTTTAAAAAAAAGCAGAGAGCACCAAAAACAAAAACCGCAAAAAAAGCGTACACGGCTTGGCGTTTACCGTAAAATGCCGGATTAAAGCCATTCACCAGCAAAATATCCGAGCTAGCAGAATAGACCATCACTATTCCAAAGACCACTAACAGGATATATGGTAAGAAAATATTGTAATTTAAATGGTGAAGTTTTTGCCGCACAAGCCGACCTCTCCTTCTATAATAAATTAACCTTTATTATAAGCATTATAAAACAAAAAGAGCACCACTTCATCAGTGAGTGCCCTTCTTAAAAAATTTATTTATTTCTTATTACGTCTTTTATCGGCTTTTTGTCTCTCAGAAGTGTTCAGAATTTTCTTTCTTAATCTGATTGAATCAGGAGTTACTTCACAATATTCATCATCATTTAAGAATTCAATAGCTTCTTCAAGAGTTAAAGTCTTAGGAGTTCTAATTGCAGCAGCGTGATCTTTCCCAGCAGCACGAGTATTAGTCAGGTTTTTACCTTTGATAACATTAACTGCGATATCACGGTCACGAGAGGATTGACCGACAATCATTCCTTCATAAACTTCGACTCCAGCACCAATAAACAATTCACCACGTTGCTCAACTGTTTGCAAAGAATATGTGGTTGATTTACCCTGGCTAATGGAAACTAAAGCACCATTTTGCCTTCCCGGTTCCCAGTTCTTAACAACGGGCTTATATGAATCAAAACTATGATTCATAATGCCGTAGCCACCGGTTTGGGACATAAATTCATTGTTATAGCCAATTAAGCCACGAGAAGGAACTAGGAAGTCAAGCCGAGTTTGATTGTTACCGGTAGATGCCATGTTCTTCATTTCGCCTTTTCTCTGAGAAAGTGAATCGATGACAGAACCAACATATTCATCAGGAGTATCCACTTGAACAGCTTCAAATGGTTCACACATTTTACCATCAATTTCACGATAGATAACTTTTGGTCTTGATAATTGCAGTTCAAAACCTTCACGCCGCATTTCTTCAACCAAAATTGAAAGGTGAAGCTCACCACGACCTGAAACTGTCCAAGCATTTAATTGGTCGGTTGGATCAACTTTCAATGAAACATCGGTTCTGGTTTGCTTAATTAAGCGATCTTCCAACTTCTTTGGTGTTACTTTATCACCTTCGCGACCAGCAAAAGGTGAATCGTTAGCGACAAAATCCATTTGCAGTGTAGGTGGATCAATCTTAAGGAGAGGCAAAGCTTCAGGATTTTCAGCTGAAGCAATAGTTTCACCAACAAAAATATCATTAATCCCACTAATGGCAATGATATCGCCTGCTTTAGCTTCCGTAATCTCGTTACGCTTTAAGCCAAAGAAACCGAACAGTTTGGTAACTCTAAAGTTTTGGGTAGATCCGTCACGTTTCATAACAGTGATATTATCGCCAACTTTAACTCGCCCGCGATAAATACGACCAACACCTATACGGCCAACATAGTCATCCCAGTCAAGCATCGTAATTTGGAATTGCAAAGGCTCATCCGAATTATCAATTGGTGCAGGAATTGATTTAATAATCGTGTCAAAAATAGGGTTCATAGTTTCTTCCTGCTTTGACGGATCAGGATCATAAGAGGAGGTACCATTTAAAGCAGATGCATAAACTACTGGGAAGTCAAGCTGCTCATCGTTTGCTCCTAATTCAATAAATAATTCCAGCACTTCGTCAAGAACTTCTTTAGGACGAGCACCAGGACGGTCAATCTTGTTGATAACGACAATTGGCTTAACTCCTGCTTCTAATGCCTTTTTAAGTACGAAACGAGTTTGCGGCATAGTGCCTTCATAAGCATCAACCAATAATAAAGCACCGTCGACCATATGCATGATTCTTTCAACTTCGCCACCGAAATCGGCATGTCCTGGAGTATCCAGAATATTAATGGTTGTATCACCATATTTAACCGCAGTGTTTTTAGATAAAATAGTTATACCACGTTCACGCTCAATATCATTTGAATCCATCGCACGATCTTCCAAAGCCATATGTTCAGGGAGAGTGTCGGATTGTTTCAACAATTGGTTAACCAAAGTAGTTTTACCATGGTCAACGTGCGCTATGATAGCTATATTCCTAATATCGTCTCTTCTTTTTTCTGACAAAAGTATTCCTCCTCCACTCCTCAATAAAAAAACTGTGACGTGGTCACAGTTTCGGCGGCACGTCAAAAACATGCTGATCGAAGTGTTTCATATCTGTATATTTACGCTCATTGATTTTACCACCTAACAGTTTAAGGGTCAACGTTTATCCCTCTTTTTCAAATTAAAAATTTAGTATAGAATAAAAAGCAGACAAATTAGTTTATTTTATGTTACAAATATAAATATAAACTTTTATGAAAGAGTGAATGTAATTGATTTTAATGAAAGATATTACCCGTGACGGTAACCCAGTATTGCGCAAAGTAGCTAAACCATTAACTTTTCCTTTAAACGAACATTATCAAAATTTGGCTAAAGAAATGATGGAATATCTAGTTAACTCGCAAGATCCTAAAATTGCAGAAAAGCACCAATTGCGTGCCGGAGTTGGTTTGGCCGCACCACAGGTTGGTGAAAGCGTTCAAATGGCCTCATTACTGGTTCCAAATGACAAAGGTGATATTGTTTTTAAGGAAACTTTTGTTAATCCTGAAATTTTATCTGAATCAGTCAAGCAAGCTTGCTTAAGTGAAGGTGAAGGATGCCTGAGTGTTGATAAAGTAATTGATGGTTATGTGCCACGACCTGACAAATTAAAAATTCATTACTATACTGTCTCCGGTGAAGAAAAGACCATTCGCTTAAAAGACTACCCAGCTATTGTTGCATCCCATGAAATCGAACACTTACGGGGACATCTTTTTTATGACCGTATCAATAAGCAGAACCCATTTAAATTAGATGAAGATACAGTAATAATTTATTAATTTTAGTAAAAAGATTTTTAGCCGTCATTTTATTGCTTTGACGGTTTTTTTAATAAAGCTGGCAAAACTTGATTCTATACTTGTTTTTGCATGTATGGTAAAATTTTACTAGCTATTGGATGCTTTATGTTATCCAAAATTTGAACGTTTTATTAACTGAATAAGGAGAATACAAATATGATCTATAAAGTTTTGTATCAAAAAGACAAGGTTGTCAACCCTAGACGGGAAACAACCCAAACTCTTTATCTTGAGGCCGACAACATGGTGGCCGCAAGAACAATGGTTGAGGAAAATACCCCCTATAATATTGAACTCATCCAAGAATTGGCTGGCAATTCGCTAACTTACGAAAAAGAGCATGCCGATTTTAAATTAACCACTTTTGAGAGTAAGAAGTAGTCTCTGTGCGTATTAAAAATAATGAAGTCGCTGTAGTTGCAATCGGGGGGTTGCACGAAATCGGCAAAAATATGTACTGTGTACAATACCAAGATGAAATCATCATTATGGATTGTGGTATTAAATTTCCTGAAGATGATCTTCTTGGTATTAATTATGTGATTTCAGATTATTCTTATTTAATAAAAAACCGCAAAAAAATTAAAGCTCTAGTTGTTAGTCACGGACACGAAGACCACATTGGCGGGATCCCCTTCTTACTAGAAAAGATCCCTGAAATTCCAGTTTACGCCACCCCATTTGCTTTAGCTTTAATTAAGGGTAAGCTTGAAGAGCATGGTATTTTAAGAACGACTGAGCTTCATGAAGAACATGAAGATACTGTACTAAAATTTAAGAAATTGACGGTTACCTTTTTCAGAACCACTCACTCTATTCCTGATACATTGGGTATAGCTGTTCATACACCACTAGGTGCAGTCGTTTTCACTGGTGATTTTAAATTCGATTTAACTCCGGTTATGAATCAACCAGCTCCAAACTTCCAGAGAATAGCAAAATTGGGCAACGATGGCGTTTTAGCACTACTATCTGATTCAACCAATGCTGAAGTCAGCCAGTTTACTAAATCCGAACGGTTCGTTGCTAAATCTTTACACGACATTATTACCGGAATACACGGAAGAATAATTTTTGCTACTTTTGCATCTAACTTGTACCGTGTTTCAACTGCCATTGAAGCTGCTATTGACACTGGAAGAAAAGTTGCTATTTTTGGTCGTAGTATGGAAAATGGTGTGCAAAACGGGATTGATTTAGGTTATCTCAATGTTCCTGATGGTTTGATTGTAGATGCTAATGAAATTAACCATACACCAGCAGAACAAGTAATGATTTTATGTACCGGTTCTCAAGGTGAACCTTTAGCCGCCCTTTCTCGCATTGCCAACGGAACACACCGGCAAATTAGTTTACAACCAGGCGACACAGTAATTTTTTCATCGAACCCAATTCCTGGAAATACATTAAGCGTTAACCACTTAATCAACAAGTTAATGGAAGGCGGCGCGAATGTTGTTCATGGCAGAATAAACAACGTTCATACTTCTGGACATGGCGGTCAGGAAGAACTTAAAATGATGGTTCGTTTGACCAAGCCGAAGTACATGATCCCTGTTCACGGTGAATACCGCATGCAAGTCATTCATACTGAATTAGCACAAGCAGCAGGCGTCCCTGCAGAAAATACTTTTGTCCTTGAAAACGGTGAAGTAGTTTGTTTTGGTCCTGAAGGATCAAGAATAGCCGGACATATTCCTGCGGGTGATGTCTATGTTGATACTTCAGGTACAGCTGATGTTGGCAATGTTGTGGTTCATGACCGTCAAGTCTTGTCTGAAGATGGCTTAGTGGTTGTAGTGGCAACGGTTGATTACAAACACAAACGAGTTTTGGCTGGTCCAGATGTTTTAAGTCGTGGATTTGTCTATATGCGGGAATCAACCGAATTAATTAATCAGGCCCAAAAGCATATTTATCACGTTATCAAATCTGAAATGGACAAGGTAGATCATCCTAAAGATAGTGTGATCCGTCATGCAATAGTTGATAATCTTTCAGACTTTTTATATTCAAAAACCAAGAGACGGCCAATGATCTTACCAATGTTAGTTGAGAAAAAATAGTAAAAGCCCGTTTTGAGGGACTTTTTATGTAACGAATGAAATTATATGGATAATAAATTAAAAATACATCTTTTAGTCAATGAAGTAGCTGGTAACGGTCGTGCTAAAAAAGTGCTTGAGCAGACAACTTCTTTGTTAATCAACCAAAATATTAACTTTGACCTGCAAAAAAGTAATTATGCTGGTGAAGCCATTCGTCTCGCCCAACATTATGGCAATCAACACCATTTGTCAAATGAAATTTTATTAGTGATTGGTGGCGATGGCTCACTAAATGAAGTGTTAAATGGGATTAAACGCTCGGAAAATCCTAGTACTCCTATTGCATACTTACCAGCAGGCACTGGCAATGATTTTGCCCGTGCCGCTGATCTGACCTCTGATCCTAAAGTATTACTAGATCACTTTAAGGAAAATTTTGAGCCAGATGAGATAGACTGTGGCTCATTTACCCTACCCAAAATAACAGCTGAACAAAAATATTATTTTGCTAATAGTTTTGGGGTTGGTTTTGATGCTTTTGTTAACCATAATAGTAATATTTCCAAGCTTAAAAAGCTCTTAAACCATCTTAGCGAGGGAAAATTTATTTATGGCCTTAACGTTGTGGCGAGTGTGACTAAACAAGATACTTTCGGAGTTGAAATTGAACGAAATGGTCAAAAAATCTACTTTGATGATGCTTTTATGGTTACTACAACTAATCACCCGTTTTTAGGTGGCGGCCTTCCCCTCTTGCCCAGTGCCAAAATTGATAGTCACAAAATTGACACTGTCGTAGTAGAAAAATTTAGTTTAGGCAAACTGATAAAGTTATTTATTAACTTATTAAAAGATGGCTCACACGTTAATGATCCACAATTTCATTATTTTGAAGCTGACAAAATTAAGGTTACTACCATGAAAAAAGAATATGCTCAAGTAGACGGAGAGGAAATTAAGCCAAACCTTTTTAATATTGAGTTTTCTGTCTCGAGCTTTAACCTTTTACGCTAATCATAAGAATTAAAATTTTTTTATTATAATAATTTAACAAACCAAGCAAGAGATGACTTGGCTTTTTTTGTATCTGAATTACATAATTAATTCACTTTTGTTAGTAAAAACAGATATATTAAAATAATTTACTAAAAGTTAATTTTTATTTATTATATTTAAAATTTAACTTTAATATGATATTATTGAAATTGTTACATCATTATAAATTAGTACTCATAAGGGATGAAAAATCATGAAAAAAAGCAATGTTTTAAGCTCAATTGGTATTTTGGCGGCCACAACCCTAACTCTTACGGCATGTGGTAAAAGTAACAATAATCAGGAAAATAATGCAAAAGAAGCAAGCAAGTTTCCTGCAAAAATGCCTGATAAGCCAATTAAACGGGGTGGTACGCTTAGAGTAGCACTGCAGACCGATACACCTTTTACAGGTATCTTTTCTGATCAATTACAAGTAACTGCAACTGATGCTGACCTTTCCTCTCCTGGATCTGAATCCCTATTTGATACAGATGATAACTACCGTTTCACTAATAAAGGACCTGCAACTTTGAAAATCAATCAAAAGAATAAAACTATTACGATTGAGGTTAAAAAGGGAGTAAGGTGGTCTGATGGTCAACAGGTAACGGCTAAGGATGTAGAATATCCCTATGAAATATTATCTAATAAAGGCACCGATTCTCAAAGATATTCCAGCCAGTTTGAACTTATTAAAGGCTTAAAAGAATATCACGAAGGAAAAGCTAAGTCTATTTCAGGCATTGAAATGCCTGATGGTGAAAATGGCAGAAAAGTCATTTTGCATTTTAAGCAATTAAAACCAGGAATGTACAATAGTGGAAATGGCTATTTTTCAGAATATACCGCTCCTTATCATTACTTAAAAGACGTCCCTTTTAACAAATTACAGTCATCTAATAAGATTAGGAAAAAGCCTTTGTATTTCGGAGCCTATAAGTTAGAAAAATTAGTTCGTGGACAATCAGCTGTTTGGGTGCCAAACAAATATTATTGGCGCGGTAAACCCAAACTGGATAAAATTATTTATCAGGTGATTTCTCCTAACTCATCATCGCAATCAATAAAGAATCATAAATTCGATGTCATTAATGTTGTAAATTCCCAATGGGATGAAGTGAAGCATACTAAAAAAGTTAAGTTTATAGCAGAAATCCCTCTTTCATACTGGTTCATTGGCTTTAAATTAGGTAAATGGGATGCCAAACACAATAAGAGCATTATGAATCATAATAGCAAGATGAACAATAAATCTCTGCGTAAAGCAATTGGTTATGCCATGAATGTTGATGAAGTTACCAAACATTATACCCACGGGCTAACTTTTCATATAACCACCCTAATTCCGCCTCAATTTGGTGACTATTTCAATAAAAATATTAAGGGTTATGATTATAATCTGAAAAAGGCCAACGATATTCTTGATAAAGCCGGATATAAGAAGAAAGGTAAATGGCGTGTTCAACCCAACGGCAAACCTTTAAAGATTACATTTATGGCCAAAGCTGGTGATCCAACACAAGGTCCAATTATACAAAATTATCTTCAGCAATGGCATAAAATAGGACTAAATGTTAATTTATTGAATGGTCGATTGACGGAAACAAATTCATTTTACGACAAACTTAACAAAGATGATCCGCAAGTCGATATGTTTGAAACCGGTTGGTATATGTCTACTGAACCATCACAGGATGGAATGTACGGTGACAGCACCGCAGCCAACTATGATCGTTTTGTGACACCAGAAAATACTAAATTACTAAAGGAAATGGATTCACAAAAAGCTTTTGATCATAAATACCGTGTTAAAGTTTTTCATGACTGGCAACAATATATTTTTGATCAAGCTTACATGATTCCAACAGTTAACTCATACAAAATCAGAGCGATCAACGACCACATTTCAGGTTATTCCCTTAAACCCTCTGAAAATAATAATGGGCATGTCTTATGGTATAAAGTCGGATACATTAAATAAATTTAAAAAGGATAATCAATAACTCAAGTTATTGATTATCCTTTTAATTTTTAAAATATTAACAAGCTATGGTATACATCAAAATAAACGTGTAATCTTTGTCAAAATAACTGTTTGTTTAATTATCTAGAAACAATTTTAAACTTATAGCAATTGAAACTCATTCGCTCCAGTAATTGACTTAAATTACGCTTTTTAAAGCTTTCATCAGAGCTTAAAATCGAATAGTGACCACCTTCATCGACTAAATTATCTTGAGTCAATTTGAAGCCATTATGCTTGTAAAATAATAATCTATTGATTCTCTGAGAATAATTCTTTGCTGTTTTTATAACTGGTTCAATGTCTAAAACAATTTCCTGGTTTGGATGGTTTTGTTTCATCA
The DNA here is from genome assembly GCF_016100975.1 of Lactobacillus sp. W8174. Taxonomy (GTDB): domain Bacteria; phylum Bacillota; class Bacilli; order Lactobacillales; family Lactobacillaceae; genus Lactobacillus; species Lactobacillus juensis. Next base: position 471,864 of record NZ_JACFRN010000001.1, read on the forward strand.
AATTTAAAATCTGACTGCCATAGCCCTTGCCACGCCAGATTGGGGCAACTGCCAAATAACCAATATAAATAATTTTTTCTGCATAAGTCCAAAAAATTAAACCAATAAAATTATCATGGTCATAGACAGCCTGCAAATTAACTCTTTTCTGCAGTGCCATCGCTAGCAACCCAATAAATGGAAATCGTTCATTTTTGGGAAATGCACTCAAATATAATTTTTTTACTTTAAAATATCTCTTTGTTCCCCATTTAACATTTTTGAACGTTAAAATAAATATCACCTTTCTTTAACTTAAAAAGCATCAAACGAGCCGTTTTTGCGCTCTTTTTTAATACAATAATTGAAAATCAAAATACCAACTAAGAACCAAACGACATTTACTACTATAAATATTAGCAGTTTTGGCAATGAAACTCCATGGCCCAGAAATATTTGCCGCACTATTTCCACACCACCGACATAGGGAATGAGCTCTTGAAACGCATTATATACTGGTAAATAAACATTTGACAACATTAATAATAAAGCCTGCAGTATAGTAGCCCACTGACCCATTCTTTTAAATCTAATTGAACCAGAAGCAAAAATCATTCCAATGCCAAACATTCCTAAATTCGAAATTAAAGAAAATACAAAGGTTAATAACAAAGCTTTTAATAATTCAACTACCGTGAATATTGAAAAAAATGAAGCTACGAAGCCTATGATTAAAAGATAGATCCAAACAAATAAGTTTTCTGCCAAAGTTTTGATAAAGTACAGAACCCATAAAGGAAAGATAGACTGAGTTTCACTTTCAAGCAGACCAGTTTGCTCATCAGTCTCCACCCCATTACTACATTCACCTAATGAAGAGATACCAATACTCCAAAACAAAAAGCCGACAATAGTAAATAGAACACCCTGCTTGGTACCATAAGCTCGGCCCAATTGGGCAGGCTGGGTGAAAAGGACAACAATTAAAAATGCACCGGCATATAAAACTAGCGAACTAATAGCTGAATTAACATAACGAACTTGCAATTTTAGCTGTAAATATAATTGCACCCAGAAAATATTAAATAGCTCTTTAACTTTTTTCATTTTGCTTCCTACCTTTACTTATAAATTTCACGGTATTCAGAAATCAGATCATTTTCAGCCATTTTATTTCCAATATTTTCCGCTATTTGCCCATGCTTTAAAAACAGATAATGATCAACAACTCCAGAAAGCATTTGAGTGTCGTGCGATGAAATAAAAATAGTATTCCCATATTTATTTTTTAAATCTAGAATAAAGGACGCTAAATCTTCTTGTGCAGCTATGTCAAGACCGTTTGAGGGCTCGTCCAAGAGTAAAACCTCTGTTTCCATTGCTGCTCCCACCAAGATAGCAGCCTTTTTCTTCAAGCCAGTAGACAAATTTTGAAAATAAGTAGCAAGTTCATTTGAAAAATTGAAATCCTGCGCCATTTTTCGAATATTGTTTTCTGTCTTTTTTATACTAATTCCTTTAAGTGAAGAAAAATACATACCGTTTTCAAGAGTATTTAGTCTGTACATGAGGCCTCTTTCACCTGACGCCACAAAACTAGTATGCAAGCTAGCCCATTTAACATACGGTTCATTAGCCTGGTCATTTTTGATCAAACCCGCGGTTGGTTCCAATACCCCTGCAAGCAACCTTAACATGGTTGACTTGCCCACACCGTTAGGCCCTACCAAACCAATTACTGCTGGTTCTAAAGGAATTTTAAAATTTAGGTTATAAAAAACAGGCTTCTTACCGTAATTTTTCTTTACCTTATCAAAGATAATTGCCATAGGCTCTTCTTCCTTTTATTTAAAATGATACCAATAATTTAATCATTATTTTTTAAAATTAGCAATAAAAAATAGTATTTAGTGATAGCTTTTTAATTAAGATATGAAACTTTTACTGCTAATTGTCCTAATTGCATAATGTTTTCAGCCAAAGTTTGCTCATCACTTTCACAGCTGATCACTCCATTTTCGACATTAAAAGAAAAGCCGCTAGCTGTGACTAAATCTTCGCTGGCAGCAATCAAATCCTCGTCACTTGCGCTAGGATCTAATTTAAAAAGAGTCCGACCATCATCAGTAACATTATAGGTTGCAAACCCAGTTTTTTCGATAAAGCAATATACAGCTTCGTCAAATGAATCTTTAAAAATAGTTTCAATTTCAAGAGTATCTGGACCAAAATTTAAAATATGAGTCTTAGTGGTAATCCATTTTACAATTTCTTTTTGCAAATTAATATAAGATTGTTCCTTTTTTATCTTTGCCATTGTTTAAAAAAGTCCCTTAATTTGTTCTTTCTGTTAATTTAATATCTTGCATCCCAATCATAGGATCAATTCGACCTGAATAAATCAACTCCGGTGTTAAGATATGATCCTGACTTAGATCTTCGAGCCTATCAGAATTTGCTTCTTCTGGCTCACTTTTACCAGGAATTTTTTCTGAGTCATCTTTATTTGGCACATTTAGTATTTTTTGTAATTTAACAGTTAATCCTGTCTGACGATCATTACCAGAAGTATTAAAAGCCATTTCATAAGCGCGAGGATCACCAATTAAAACCAAATTTTGCTCTGCGCGAGTAACAGCAGTGTACAATAAGTTACGTTTAAGCATGACATAGTTTTGCATAGTCAGACTCAAAATAACTAACGGAAATTCAGAGCCTTGAGCTTTATGGATGGTGATTGCATAAGCTCTGGTTAAATCAAACAGATCTTTTTTACTGAAAGTTATTTCTCTGTCATCAAAATCTGCCACCATGCATTTTTGAGAATTATCATTATCAATTGTCAGGATTTTACCGATTTGTCCATTATAGATATCTTTTTCTGGATTATTTTGCAATTGCAAAATGCGGTCACCAATGCGAAAAATTTCGTCGTGCACCTCTAAAGTTTTACTATTTTCCTTAGGTGGATTAATAATTTCTTGAATAACATTATTCAAATTGTTAACCCCACCATCGCCCTGGTACATTGCTCCTAGTACTTGAACGTCATCCGGATTAAAGCCCTTTGCCAAAGCACGCTGGACTATTTGACTGACAACATGGGAAACTTCATGCGGTGGACATGAAATAAATGAGTAGTTTTTCGTCTTTTTAAATAATTCTTGGGGATTCTTTCCTTCATTAATGTCGTGCGCCAACGTAATAATGCTGGAATCGTCTCCTTGACGGTGAATTTGCTTAAGAACGGTAGTAGGAAAGGCCTGTGATTTGATTAAATCAGCAAATACATTTCCGGCACCAACTGATGGCAGCTGATCCTTATCACCTACGAAAACTATGTGCTTAGTTTCATTGATGCAGGAAACCAGTTGCCTAAACAAAAACATATCTACCATCGACATTTCATCAATAATTAAAATTTCACCGTTTAATTCATTCAGATCAGTTGCATCATTTTCACCAATCCCTAAACCCAGCAACCGATGGATAGTTTTAGCTGTGATTCCAGTAATTTCTTCCATTCTCTTGGCTGCACGACCAGTGGGTGCAGCAAGTAAAAATGGTGGATCTGTACTATAAAGAGACGATGATGGTATTTCTGCTAGCTCTTTCAATGCTAACAAAATACCGTTAATGATAGTAGTTTTGCCAGTTCCGGGGCCACCAGTTAAAATTGAAATTGGATTCGTCAGTGCGTTTTTAATCGCTGCTTTCTGTGTGTTATCATAGTGAATTTTCAACTTGGTTTCAGCGTGAGTTATTGCAAGATTTAATTCTTTTTCATTGTAACTTGAACTCTTTTGCTTTTTTTCCACCAAGTTTTTCATTGCGTTGGCAATATCAGTTTCAGTTTCATAAATTTCCTGTAAAGCCGCATTTTCTCCCATTACCACAACTTTACCTTGATGCTGGAGATTATTAACGCAAGTTGCTATCGTATCGTACTCATCAATTTGCAGTAGCTTGCTCGCTTCTTGCAATAGCTGCTCAAGTTTGACGTAAGTATTGCCTTCTTTAGCTACTTCATCAAGTAAAATTTGAAAAACAGCGCCATTAACTCTTTTGGGATCATCGAGTGCCATTCCCAATTTACTGCCGATTCGATCAGCACTCTTAAAAGCATAGCCTGTAACTTCCGCAATAGAGGCATAGGGATCCTCTTCAAGTTTAGCTAAAGTTTCACCATGATAAAGTTGATACAGTCTACTTGCTACTTTTTTGTTCAAGCCAAATTGAGCCAATTTTAATACAGTTTCAGAGTATGAATCCATTGAACTGACGCCGTTTAACAAACTTTCTTTTTGCTTTTTTGAAAGAGACAAAGTACCAATTTTTTCAGGCTTTTCCTTTAAAACTGTCAGTGCATCCATTCCCAAGTCTGAAATTATCGTATCAGCTGCTTTTTTGCCGATTCCGGGAAACTTGCTCGAACTTAAAAAATTAATTAGGCTCCCCTTTTCATGAGGTAAAGCTAATTTATAATTATCGCAACGAAATTGCAGGCCAAATTTATTATGCACAATTAACCTTCCTGAAAAGGTATAAGTTGCACCAACTTGGACATCTCCAAAACTGCCGGTCACTTTAATATCTTCACGATCATATTTTTCTAATTTTCCAATTATGGCAACATCAAGTATTTTATAAAGGTCTTGATCGTTTTCAAAAACTATTCGGTTAATTTTACCAGTAAATTCAGTCATTTTTCTTTCTCGCATCATTCACTAATTTTAATATTGAAGCATATTTTTTTTGCTCTTGTGCAAAAATTTTAGGATCTTGTTTTTTTGACTTTGCCAGATATTTTTCAGCCTCTTGGCGATTTCTGGATAAAATTGTGATACCCAGCATGAAATTTATTTTGGCCGACCTCTTTTTATGAGCTATTTTTTTATAAGCTGACTCTGCTTCCTGAGTTTTACCTAGGCTTAACCAAATATCCCCTATTAATTCCGAGACTTTTGCATCAACATTCTTAATTGTTAAAGCGTATGCCAATGCTTTTTGGCTTTGGCCAACTTTAAAAAAAACGAGTGCTTTTTGATATAAAACTAAATCATCATTAGGAATTTGATTAAGTATATTTAATGCTGTATCAAATTTGCCCTGTAAATAATAGCAAACTGCCAAATCATAATCTAAATCTTGAGGATGAGTAACTAACTTTTGGGCTTTTTCTAATAGTTCAGTGGCTTGGTCACTGCTGCCTTGCTCTATTAAAAAGGTTGCTAATTCTAAATAGTTCTCACTATTATGTGGTTGTTCATCAATTTTCGTTATTAATTCATGTACCTTTTTGTTTACTGCGCTTGTTTTAGCAGTCTTTTCTCTTTTTTTTATCATAATGAATCCGAGTCTTCCATTTTCCTGTCCAAAAATTTCGTTTCATTCCATACCAGAGCTTTAAAGGTTTTACCACTATCTTTTGTTTCCAAAATAGTCAGGCTGGTATTACTTAAACCACCATTCTGGCGGATGTCTGGTAAAGGATAACCTAATAATCCACCCATAATCGCTCCCAAAGCTGCCCCATGGCTCACTGCTAAAACTTTGTCGTCTGGTTTAAATTGTAAGCCAACGTCTCGACCAAAGTCTTTGCCACGTGCAATTACCTCAGGATAATTTTCACCTCCGATGCTGTGGCCATCGTATTTATCAGGTTTATCCCAAATATCAGTTACTTGCTCAGGATATCTGGCTTTGGCTTCAGTAAACGTAAGTCCTTCCATAGCTCCTAAATCAAATTCTCGCAAACGTTCATCTATTTTGATGGCAAAGGGATAACCCATTTCTTTAGCGAGTCTTTCTGCTGTTGTCCTGGCCCTTTTTAATGGACTTGAATAAATGCCTGCAAATTTAGTTTCACCTAAAAAACTACTTAATTTTTGAATATCAATTAAGCTTTGCTTTAAAAGTGGCGAATCACCGTGAGCTCCTTGAAAGCGCTTCTGTAAGTTCCATTCTGTTTTACCATGTCTGATGAAATAAATCTGCATTCATTAAATACTCTTTTCCGTAACTGTTATTTTCTAGTTTATCATTTAATAGTTTAAAAGAAAAAAGAACACAAATAAAAAAAGAAAATGCACATAAACATTTTCTTTCAAGTTTCTATTAAACTAATTGAAGCTGACGATCATTTTGATAGGCACAATCAATATTGCCACCACCAAGACATTCCTCACCCTGATAAAGAACAAGAGCTTGCCCAGGAGTAACGGCACGTGCTGGCTCATCAAAGTAAACTTTCGCCTTGTTTTTTGCTGCATCATAGGATACTGTTACCCCAACATCGGGTTGACGATAACGAAACTTGGCACTGCAATGAATTTTAAAATCGTGATCAGGCTGTCCGGTAAAGAATGACATATCACTAGCTTCCAATTCGGTGGCGTAAAGCAATTTGCTGTCATATCCCTGCTCGACGATCAATTGATTTTTTTGTAGATCCTTACCGACCACAAACCAGGGAGCAGTTGATTCTTTCGTTGAACCAAGTCCTAATCCCGATCTTTGACCAATTGTATAGTACATTAAACCAGCATGATGACCGACTACTTTTCCATCTGGTGTGACCATGTCTCCAGATTGGGCAGGCAAAAATTCACTCAAAAATTTACGAAAATTTCTTTCACCAATAAAACAAATGCCTGTAGAATCCTTCTTTTTGGCGGTAGCCAGGTCGTTTTTAAGCGCAATTTCGCGCACCTGTGGTTTAGTTAAATTAGCTAACGGAAAAATAACTCGACTAATCTGATTTTGGCTTAATTGGCTTAAAAAGTAAGTTTGATCCTTATTGCCATCTTTAGGGCGCATCATATGAGTGATACCATTTTTGTCAGTTATAGTTTTCGCATAATGACCCATTGCAATGTAATCTGCATCAAGATTAAGTGCAAATTCTAAAAATGATTTAAACTTTATCTGACTATTGCACATCACATCCGGATTAGGCGTATGGCCTTTTTTATATTCATTTAAAAAATACTCAAAAACGCGATGCCAATATTCTTTTTCAAAATTGATTGAATAGTAAGGAATCCCGATTTGATCTGCTACTCTTTTTACATCTTCGTAATCATCAGTAGCAGTGCAGACACCAGAATCATCAGTGTCATCCCAATTTTTCATAAAGACGCCAATTACATCGTATCCCTGTTCTTTTAAAAGGAGTGCCGAAACGGAAGAGTCCACTCCCCCACTCATGCCAACTACAACTCTGGTTTTTTTCTTTACCAAATTAATCAATCCTTCACAGCAACAATAATATTGCGCTCTTCTAAATCTTTTAATATATAATCTAAAAGTTCAACAGTGGGAGCTAATTTCTCATTCTTAAAAATGTTGACCTTTTGCAAACCATTTTTGTCTGTAACAACCATGGTCAGATGAGTCATCTCTTTATTTATGGTCATCTTCAATTTAGTTGGAGCATTATACGGCGAATCATTATAAAGTGGATGCTCATAATTAAAATTACCCTTAACGGTTTTAACAAAACCAGCATCAATTAGAGCGTATAGTTTTAGTTCTGGACTAAGGGTAAACTTGCGTTTATCCCCATTAATAATAACTGTATTTGCCATAATTCTACCTCACTTACTAATAATAAGCATATTTAACTAAAAAAGCAATTAAATTTATTTATTTTGGATTTTACTTACAATATCAGTCAGTTCCTTTGCAAAGGCTCTAACTTCTTCTTCAGTGGTATAACGTCCAAAAGAAATGCGAATAGATTCATTTATTCTCGCAGAATCTTTACCAAAACAAGCCACTAAAACATGTGATGGCTCAATTGAACCTGCAGTACATGCAGAGCCTCCAGAAACTGCAAAACCAGCTAAATCCAAATTTGTCTGCAAAACAGTCGTTGAAACTTTATTAAAGTGCAGATTCAATACGTGATGAGAATCAAATTTTTGGGTTCCACCATTAACCTGATATTCAATTTTAGCTTGACTAAGTTCATGCAAAATAATATTTTGCAAGTTCTGATATTTAGTTTGCAAACTTTTTTTATCTATAGCTGCAATTTCACTAATTGCTTCACCGAAACCAGCAATTCCCGGTACATTTTCCGTTCCTGCTCTGCGCTTAGTTTCTTGTTCTCCACCATAAATAAGAGGTGGCAAATTGAGCGAGTTTTTTTCATATAAAAAGCCAAGGAATTTCGGACCATTAATTTTATGAGCAGAAGTTGATAACAAATCGATATTCATCTTAACAACATCAAGATCTATATTGCCCAGTCCTTGTACAGCATCAACATGAAAATATGCATTGCTTTTCTTTACTATATTGCCAATTTCAATAAGTGGATTAATTGTGCCCAATTCATTATTAACGGCCATGACGGAAACCAATGTGGTTTGCGGAGTTAGTGCATCTTCCAAATCTGCTAATGAAATACAACCATTTTCATCAACATCAAGGTAAATGACTTCATAACCCTCACTTTCTAAACGTTGCATTGGTTTTAAAACAGATGGATGTTCAATCTTAGTAGTAATTATACGTTTACCAATACTTTGGCGACTATGAGCAGTTCCAAAAATAGCAGTGTTATTACTTTCTGAACCACCAGATGTAAAAATTATTTCATTTTCCTTGGCGTTAATTGCCCTGGCAGCTTTTTGCCTTGCCTGATCAATCACATGACGAGCTTTGCGTCCCAGTTCATAGGTACTTGAAGCATTACCAAAATTGTTTTTCATTTCCTCAGTTATCACGTCGATTACATTGGGCGACATTGGTGTTGTAGCTGCATTATCCAGATAAATTTCTGTCATCTATTAATTCATCTTCTCTATGTAAGTACAAATAATTTTAGCAGCTTTTGCTCCTACCTTTTGAGCGAAATGATCAAAGTCACCGTTTGCATCTTGATTACCATTGTCAGAAATAGCCCGTAAAGCTATCAAAGGTTTTTTAAAATGATAAGCTACCTGAGCAAAAGCGGCTCCCTCCATTTCGACACCTAAAGCATGAGCAAAGTTTTGTTTAATTTCATCTTTTTGCTTCTGCGAGCCAATAAAGGAATCACCGGTAACAATTAATCCCTCTTTAAATTCAATCTTGTTTTCTTGCAAGAACTGTGCAAATTGCTTTCTTGCAGAAGAATTTAAGTCAAATTGGGCTGGTTCACCGGGTATTTGCCCTTCAACATAATCACCTGCCAACGTATTGTGAGCATCATGATATGCAAATGAATCAGCTAAAATCAAATCTTCTTTATGAACTTCTTTTTGCAAAGATCCTGCTGTTCCTGTCATGAAAACTAAATCAATATCGACTTTGCTTAACAAACTAGCTAAGTTCATAGCAGCCTGCACTTTGCCAATTCCGCTTAAACTAATATATAAATCATTGTGGTTAACGCAAAAATGCTCGAATGTAGTAGATCCGAACATTTCTTTGCGACCAGAGTGAAAATACTTATGATAATATTCAGCCTCAATTTCCATTGGGACAATAATCGCTATCTTCATTTTTACCCTCGTTTTATTTTTATAAGTGAAATAACGCTAATAAAACCAAAATAATTAAAACAGCAACAATCAAAATTGCACGATTAAGTTTACCTTTCAGCTTTAATGCTTTTTCTTGACTCGTAGTTAACTGAGACTGAGATTTATTCTCTTCTCTTCTTGGAGCCTGCTCTTGATTTTTTACCCTGTCATTTGCAAAATCATTTGATTCTGCAACTTCATCTTTATCACGGGTAAAATCAGGATTAACATCAACTTCATCATCACTATCATCAAAAGCAGATTTAATTGTATTTAAAAAGTTTTTGCTTTTTTTATGTTTTAATTTTTTACGGTAATCAGATCGTTTTTCAGTCATTTTATTCCTTTGCGTCAGCACCGGTGAGCAGCATGTTTTCCCAAACACTCATTGCATATAATGTCTTGGCATCAACGATTTTACCCTGTGCCGAAAGTCTTTTCAACTCTTCCAAACTAAACCAATGACTAGTTAAAAACTCATCAGGATCAAGATCTTTTTTATCAGTCAATTTAGTTAATGTATCGCAATAAAATAAGTAGAGTTTCTCATTAGTAAAACCGGGAGATGAATAAAACTCAGTTATCTTTTCCCAGTAGTCTGCATGATAGCCGCCTTCTTCGTTTAACTCTCTTTTCATTGCATCAAGTGGACTAGCATCAGTTTCGTCTATTAAACCTGCTGGAATTTCTAAAGTCAACTCTTTGATAGGCTCACGCCATTGTTCAACTAACAGCATTTCCTGCTTTTCATTCACAGCTATAGCAGCTGATGCAGGTTGATGTTTTACTACTTCTCTTGTAGCAGTCTCACCATTAGGCAATTTGATCGTTCTTACTGAAAGATCAACTATACGACCTGTAAAAATTTGTTTTGAAGAGATTTCAGTTTCTGTTAAATCCATTATTCACTTTCCTGCTAATCAGCTAAATATACATTAACACATTGCAATCCATTTTTTCCTTGAGCAAGCTGATATTTGACTTTTTGTCCGACATGTAAGCGACGATATCCTTCTTCTTTAATAGCAGTATAAAAGACAAAGTACGCCTTCTGATTTTCATCGTCAGTGATAAAACCAAAACTACTGTTTTGATCAAACTGCTTTACCTTACCGTAACGCATTATTCTTCTAAACCTTCTTGTACAGCTTCAGGATAATCTTCTTTAACAATTTTAGCACATCTGCCACAAAGCATTGGAACTTCGCTATCAGCTCCAATATCGGTTCTAATCATACGGCAACGAGGACAAACTTCACCTGCTGCGTGTTCAACCACAAATGCACCATTCGGTAATTCTTCAGCATTTGCCGGTGCTTCACCGTCAGCAATAGTTAATTTAGAAACTATTAAAATTTGTCTAAAGTTTGCATCCAGATTGGCTAAGACTGCTCTCATCTCATCCGTCGGATAAACTGTGACTGCAGCTTCAAAAGACTTACCGATTAACTTTTGATCACGCGCTTCTTCTAAAACTTTCAAAACATCATCGCGGAAATTCATAAATTTCTTCCAGTTGTCAATGAGTTCATCATGATTTGCATAATGCTCAATTTCAGGCATTTCAGCAAGTTGGACATAATCTTCCTTTTCCTTTAAGAAAGACCAAACTTCCTCCATGGTATGTGGCAAGATTGGTGTCAAAACCTTAGCTAACTTAACGGTTGCGTCATAAATCACAGTTTGCATTGATCTTCTGGCATGACTATTTTTACTCTCAATGTAAAGAACATCTTTGGCAAAGTCAAGATAAAACGCTGACAGATCATTAGAAATGAAGGCAAATAACTTTTTATAAACATTATTAAAATCGTAACGTTCATAACTGTCAAGACAAATTTTAACCAAATCGTTAAGTTGAACTTCCATATACTGGTCAATAGAGTTTAAATCTTCATAAGCGACCCTATCTGTTTGCGGGTCAAAATCAGAAGTATTAGCCAGCATATAACGGAAAGTGTTTCTTATTTTGCGGTAACTCTCTGAAGTTTGACGCAAAATATTTTGCGAAACAGCAACATCAGAAGTAGTGTCTACAGAAGCTACCCACAAGCGAATAATTTCTGCTCCCATTTGTTTGATGACATCATTTGGTGAAATTACGTTACCTAATGATTTAGACATTTTATGTCCTTTTTCATCCAAAACAAAACCTTGAGACAAAATACCGCGATAAGGTGCTTTACCCGTGGCAGCTACAGCTGTAATCAGACTTGAATTGAACCAGCCACGATACTGATCACTACCTTCAAGGTATAGATCACATGGGAAATTCAAGTCTGGTCTTTTAGCCATGACAGCTTGATGAGAAGACCCAGAGTCGAACCAAACGTCTAAAATGTCGTTTTCTTTAGTAAATTTGCCATTTGGTGAATGCTCAGAAGTAAAGCCTTCTGGTAACAATTCCTTAGCACTTCTTCTATACCAAGCGTTTGATCCTTCTTTAGCAAAAATCTGCGCAATATGTTCAATAGTTTCCGGTGTGACAATTGCAGTGCCATCTTCTGCGTAAAAGATTGGTAATGGAACGCCCCAAGCCCGTTGTCTTGAGATTACCCAATCGCCACGATCCTTAATCATATTATGCAGGCGTAATTGACCCCAGGATGGCGTGAATTTAACCTGATCAATTTGATCAAGAATCTGTTGGCGGAATTTTTCAACCGAAGCAAACCATTGAGTAGTAGCCCGATAAATTACGGGTTTCTTCGTGCGCCAATCATGCGGGTATGAGTGGGTAAAGAAACTAAGTTTAAGTAAATTGCCAGATTTCTTTAATTTTTCGCTGACGACTTTATTGGCATCATCGTAAAACAACCCTACTAAATCGGGATCGTTAATATCTTCAGTAAAACAACCTTTATCATCCATGGGACTATATACCGGCAGACCATATTTTTGAGCAACATTATAGTCATCTTCACCAAAGCCGGAAGCCGTATGTACTAAGCCGGTACCATCACTAGCAGTAACATGCATCGCATTCATAAGCAGAGAATCACGGTCATATAAAGGATGCTTGGCTACCATATGATCCATTTCAGTACCCTTAAGGTGCTGAACGACTTGATAGTCTTCCCAACCCAATTCTTGAGCAACTGCTTCTAGACGGTCAGTGCCAACGACATAGCGCTTTGGACCCACTTGAACTACTGAATAATCAAAGCCCGGATTAACCGTGATACCTTGGTTAGTAGGAATTGTCCATGGTGTAGTTGTCCAAATTAAGAAATAAGTATTTTCTGGATCGAGAATGCCCTTACCATCTTTCACTGGAAAAGAAACATATATTGAAGGTGATTTAATATCATGATATTCAACTTCAGCTTCAGCTAACGTTGACTCACTTGAAGGGGACCAATAAACAGGTTTTTTACCTTTATAGATGTAACCTTTTTCATACATTTTACCAAAGACACGAATTTCTTCAGCTTCATATTCAGGCTGATAAGTAATATATGGATGATCCCAGTCCCCCATTACTCCCAAACGCTTAAAGTCAGTCATTTGCTTTTTTACTTCTTTACTGGCAAAATCTTGACAAAGCTGACGGTAATCCGCAAGATTCATTTTCTTACGGTCAACACCCTGTTTGGTCAACTGTTGTTCAATTGGTAAACCATGAGTATCCCAACCTGGAACATAGGGAGCATAATAGCCATTCATGTTCTTAAAACGAACAATTATGTCTTTTGAAACTTTATTCATAGCATGGCCAATGTGAATATTACCGTTTGCAAAAGGAGGCCCATCATGTAAATCAAATCTTGGTTTTCCTTTATTCAGTTTTAATCTTTGTTCATATAATTTATTTTCTTCCCACTCTTTTTGCCATTGTGCTTCGCGAACTGGCAAATTGCCCCGCATCTTAAATTTGGTTTTACCCATATTAAGTGTATTTTTCACTCTCATTTTTTAATCCTCCCTATAAAAAAATCCTCGTCCTAAAATTAGGGCGAGGTTAATATCGTGGTACCACCTAAATTGAGTTTTAAACTCCACTTATGAGTTACATATCGTGCAACTAACGTAACAAACCATCTCAAACAGCTGATCAACCTTTGAGCTCTTATATTAGCCTTACACCACCGCTAATTCGCTGAATTGCTCTCGAGTTTTACTGTCAGTTTGTTATTTGTGATTTTTATAGTCATTGGGAAAAATAACAGTAGGTCCAGAGCCGTTGTTAGAATCGTTAACATTTTCCGTGTTAACCGTTTCAGTATGCGGACTGTCACCCGACATCGGTTGGGGACTATCATTATTTTCATCAATGTTATGTTCAAAGTTTACTTCATCATCAATGTCATTGTCAAGTTCATCGTCAACTTCTTCGTCTTCATCAATATCATCATCGTCTTCATCAACATCTTCTTCTTCATCAGTAAGCATTATTGGTTCAGCCCCATCTGGAGGATAAAAGCGCTCAGTATCAAAGTATTGATCAAGTGCCTTTTGCCACTTTTCATCATTGAGATTTTCAATTGCTTTTTGTAAAAGATCTTGAATATAAGAGCGATAACCAGAAGCTTCTTTTTTCACACGTTCGTAATCAGACTTAATAGTTTCAAGCTGCTGACGTTGATAATCAGTGTCGATTTTTGCTTGTTCGGTAGCATTATTAGCTTGGACTGTAGCATCATTGATAATTCTTTCAGCCTTAATTTTAGCGTTACCCACTGCTTCTTTTGTAGCATTTTCGTTCTGCTTGAATTGTTTAACTTGCTTTTGTAAGTCTGAAACTTGTTCTTGTAAATGCACAATTTCATTTTTCAAGTCAACTGTTTGGTCTAGCGCATCGCCATAATCGTTGATAATTTGATCTAAAAAACTGTCTACTTCATGCCTGTCATAGCCACTTAGGCCTCTCTTTTTGAATTCTTTGTTATGAATTTCAAGCGGAGTCAATTTCTGCGATTCCTTCTTTTCGTCTGCCATAGTTTATACACCACCTTATGTTTACCTTTTCTCGTAGTTGAAATATCCGTAATTTTGCATCTGCCAAAATGTCTTAAACTAAGGACATCATCTTCACCAATCATTATATTAGAATCTTTGACACTATGCCAATTTAATTTAACCAAATTATTAGAAATATTTGCTTTTATTTGTTGCCTGCTTTCATGTGTGATTGAAGCTAAAACTGCATCCAGTCTGAGTGATGAAACAATAGCAGTCGACACTTCACTTTCATCATCAACTATAATTACTTTTTGATTTAAACTGGGTCTTATCCTAACTTTTGTTTTGCCAATATGGTTTATTTCATGTTGAAAAAAATCTTTCAGCTCACTTTTTGCAAAAAATTGCCAGCGACCATCTCCATCAGTAATAATGTCGCCAAAGGTTGAAGTTTCTATACCTGCATTAGCTAGACTTCCCAATATAGCGCTATGTGTTAAACAGGCAAATTTTTGAGGATATTCAATATTAAAAACAGTAATCTGATAAGAAGAAGGTGCAATAGTATTCCAATCTTCAGTTATAAATACTCTCTTTTTTTCAGCGTTTGAGTATCCTCCAAAGCTTTGTAAACAAACTTCAGTCCTAGCTATTTTTTTAAGAATATCTCTTTCGCCAGGATCCAAAAAATCTGTTAAAACTTCTTCATGTTTGCCAAGAACATTATTTATAATTCCGTTCATCTTATCCACTGTTTTTTGGTCAGACAAATCATCTTTAAATAAAACATTCTTGGCGTAAAAACTTCGCTTTGCCATATTTTTTGTCTTCACACAATTCCCCCTGCTAATGAAGGTGAAAGACAGATTGGCCTTTTCTTACACCATTATAGCATTAACTCTAAAAGTCATTCATCATAAAATGAACAAGCAATTTGTATTATTTAACAATAAATAAAGAGCTGATAAATCAATTTAGCGCTCTAAGGAAATTTATCAGCCCTTTATAAAAAATCAAATCAAACAAACAACCTAAATAAGATGTTTGCAACCCATTTTAAGACATAATATTGCACAAAATAAAGAAACAATAAGCCAATTAAAAATGAAATATCCAATCCAGTAGCATTAGATAGTCTGGCAATCGGTCCTTTACGAAAAAGGTTTAAATATGGATCAACTAACAAGTCGATTATGCGTCCAACAGTCGAATCACGTAAGGAAGGAACCCAACTTAAAATTGCATCGATTACCATAATGATGCTATAGATCCATATTATATAATCTAGAATATAAATGCCGTAATATATGATATTTGCTGCCATTAACTTAAAGTATCTTTCTTATCAACTAGGTCACTAATTTTGCCATTAGTAACGAATTTAGGAGGTGTTGCTAAAAATATTTTATCGCCAATACGCTGTATTTCACCATTTAGGGCATAAACTGTCCCTGTAATAAAATCAACAACTCTCCGAGCCGAAGCATCTTCCATCCTGCTAAAATTAATAATCACCGCTTTGTTATTCAACAAATTTTGTGCTACATCTTTAGCATCAGAATAAACCCGTGGCTCATAAAGAACAATTTTGCTTTTAGCCGCATTCATGCCAGATTTTATTGAAACTACATTATCACGATCAACAGCACTCGCAGAATAATTGTCCTCATTATTTAATTGTTGCTCTTCTGCATATTCGTCATCCAGCATTTCATCGTCATCGTTTGCAACACCGAAAAACTTACCTATTTTACTAAAAGCCATTTCTCTTGCCTCCCATTAGTTTTCACCACGATGCCTGAAAAATGGTATATCATCAGTATCATCGTCATCGAAAGCGTTGGTTTCGATTTGTGAAATACTACTTTGATCGTCGTCATCAAATGAACTTGATCTTTGCTCTTGATTTGAAGCAGAAGGAGTCGAGCGACGATTTCCTTCGTTATCATTGTCCAACCCCCAAACGCTTGTTGGATCAACCATGGGCCTATGCTTTGGCGCGGTTTGAACAGTTTGGGTGCCATCATCAGTTGAAGTCTTAGGTTCAATTGGTCTTTCAGCTGAATTTGTTCTCGACATAGATGAATTAGTTTGACTAGGTTGTGACTTTATCTGGTGACTGTGACCAGGAAGCTGCTTAGAAGCTTCCTCTTCTGCTTGTGAATTTATTCCTGTAGCAATAACAGTCACAACAACCTCATCCCCTAGATTAGGATTGATGGATGTACCAAAAATAATATTAACATCATCGCCTGCAGCCTTAGAAACAATTTCAGAAGCATCCTGTGCTTCAAATAATGTCAAATCTGGTCCACCAGTGATGTTCAGGAGAACCTGCTTGGCACCATCAATTGAAACTTCAAGCAATGGTGACGAAATTGCCAGCTTAGTTGCTTCAACAGTTCTGTTTTCTCCACTGGCACGACCGATACCCATTAACGCTGCTCCCTGATTTGCCATAACAGTTTTAACATCAGCAAAATCAAGGTTAACATAGTCAGTTGAAGTAATTAAATCAGAAATGCCTTGAACACCTTGTTTCAAAACATTATCAGCTTCTTTAAAGGCATCCATCATAGGCGTCTTTTTATCAACCATTTCTAATAAACGATTATTGGCAATGATAACAAGCGTATCAACATACTGCTTTAGTTGGGCAATGCCTTCGGCAGCATTTTTGGACCTTTTTGGACCTTCGAAGGTAAAAGGACGAGTAACAACGCCAACAGTCAAAGCACCAGTTTCGCGTGCAATTTTGGCTACAATTGGTGCAGCACCAGTTCCAGTACCGCCACCCATACCGGCAGTAATGAAAATCATATCTGCACCTTTTAGTGCATCTTCAATGGTTTGCTCACTTTCTTCAGCCGCTTTTTGACCTACTTCGGGATGAGAACCAGCTCCAAGTCCCCTCGTCAATTTTGGCCCTAACTGAATTTTATTTTCAGCTTTATTACTATTTAATGCCTGTACATCCGTGTTAGCAGCTACAAAGGATACTCCCTGCACGCCATCATCGATCATTCGATTAACAGCATTACCACCAGCACCGCCGACACCAATAACTTTGATGACAGCATTTTTATTGTCGTCAGAATCGAATGTAAAATCCATCTAATTAACCACCTTTAATCAAAGAACTTTTTGAAGAAGTTCTTAAAGCCTTTATCTTTATTTTGTGTATTTTTTTTCGGTTTACTTTGCGTAGATCTTTCCCGCTTTAGTAACTCATGTCTATTATATTCTTCTTTTCTTTTAGTTTCATTAACAGCAGCTGTTCTTTTCGAAGTTTTTGTCTTTTCTTGTACAGTTGCTCCTTCTTGACCGAATGAATCCTTGCCATATATGGCGCTAATTACTAAAAAGTCTATATCAGACATTTTATATGCATAGTTAACGACACCATATGCGGCTGAGTAGATTGGATTGCGCATTCCAATCTGGTCAGGTTGATAAATTCTGGCTTTTACATTTAAAGTATTGGCTATTATGCTATCAAACCCTTGTAATAGACTGCTTCCACCAGTAATAATGACACCGCCAGGCAACTTTAAAGCATCATGCTTATCTAATCCTTTTTCAATTCTATCAATAGTCTGCATAACCCTGGCATTAATAATTTCACTTAAATAGCTCTCGTCAACCATCTGTTGACCATTTGAACCCACACTATTAACAGCAAATTTATTTTTAGCAGAAGCTAAACTCGGATCCGCATAGCCATAATCAAGTTTTATTTGTTCTGCATCTTTTTTGGACGTACTAAGAACAACAGAAATGTCATTGCTAATGTCGCTGCCACCCTCAAAATCAATATTGGCATATTTAATCTGATTATTGTGAATAACAGTAGCTGTAGTCACACCACCGCCTAAATCGAGAATAATTGAGCCAAAGTGCCGCTCACTTTCAGTTAAAGCTACGCTGGCAATAGCAAGTGGTGTTGGAACAAAAAAGTTATTAGAATAACCCGCACGCTCTATCGCCTTTTTAATATTATGCAAAGGACTTGCCGGAGCTGTTAACATGATGCCCTGTACCGACAGAGAATGGGCAATCATTTTACGGGGATCATCAACCTCAGTTTCACCATCAATTAAAAAGCGGCTTGGCAAAAAAGCAATAGGTTCACGTTCGTTTTTTACTGCAGACCTGATTGCAGCGCCCACTACGCGTCTGACATCATGGTTGCCAACTTCTTGACCATTATCGCTTACATTAACCAAATCGCTTGCAGTTTCCAGTTGAAGCATACCTACCGGTATGCCTGTTACAACCCGATAAATCTTTGCGTTTGTTTTTTTGGCTATTTCCTTTAAGGCTCTGCTGATAGCAGCTGCTGTTTCATCAATATCAACTATATTGCCATGGCGCATTCCTCTATTGGGAACTGCTACAGCTCCGATAACTTTTCCAGAATCTGCTACAACCGCTTTCACGCTCGTGGTGCCAATATCTAAGCCCACTAATAAATTTGTATTGTCCAAAATTTACCCCCTGTCGGTCCTCTTTACAAAAATTTTACCATAAAAGTAGCTTAAATTCAGCCTAAGTTAAGCCATAAGCTCTTTTTTCACTTGGTGTAAGCGGTCTGCTAAACGCGCCTACTTCCAAATCAATTAAAGTATTTTTCCCCACTTTAGTTTTTATTTTATTATAGTACTTTAATTTGCTTTTGAGGGTAGAAACGTTGCCAATGACTACATTTCCGTTTTTCATCAGAAAAATAACTTGTGACTTTCTCCTTGTGTTGCCACTTAATAATTTTATCTGCCTTTGGAAACTGACAGGCAGACTATTAAACAAATGGAGAGTTTCTTGCAACGACAATTCATGGTTATATCCCACAAAAACCGGCTTATCATGACTTACTTTTGACCATGGAATTACCTGGCTACCTAATTTGCCAGGTGAAAGTATCTTCCGGTAGCCTTTGGCATTTTTAACGTAGCCGATCGTATGGTATTCGTCAATATTAAGAACTATATTGTTAAAATTCTTAACATGGACATTTGTGTTTTTTATCTCAGAGTATCTTGAAGACAGCTTATGATCTATGCTGTTCTTATTCAACAGATGGTCAATTACTTTATCACTGGATTTAATATCAGCTGTTTTTACTACTTCCCTGATTGGTAAATCATTTTCTCCTTTTATTTGAATACTTTTCACATTTGCCAAAGGAGAAATATAATACCCTAGTCCCAAAATAGCCACAACTGATACACCAACAATAAGTCCTAGACGCTTAAACAACGCAGACTTACGCTCACTACGTAATTTTGATAACGAGGCAGAGACTTTTGCTTTAGCTTTGAACTTTTTCTTCTGATTAGTTTCGTGGTCTAAATAAGGCGATAACTTTTCTTTGGGATCAATTTTTGTTACTCGCTTCTTAGTCAACTGCCTCACCTTCTTCTTACTTAGATAAATCTTGTATTACTTTAATTACTTCATCAGAAGCATCTGGAACGCCTAATTTCTTTGAAGCCTTGCTCATTTCTGTATAATATTTACGGTCTAAAACGATATGATCAATTGAGGAAATAAAATTATTGATATTAAGGTCGCTTTCTGCAATTACCGTGGCAGCGCCTGCTTTTTCCAAGTCAAGAGCATTTTTCATTTGATGATTATGAGTAACGTTTGGACTGGGAATTAATATGGCGGGAACACCTAAAGCCGTAAATTCCGCAATACTGGTTGCTCCGGATCGTGAAACCACACAGATCATTTTAGGCAAAAGTGCTGGCATATCCTTAACATATGGCAAAATTTTAATAGTTTTACCATAATCTATTTTAGCCAGTTTTTCTTGGATTTCCTTATAATAATATGTTCCGGTTACCCAGATTATCTGATACGGCTTTTTTTGTAAACGAGTCAACGACTTAAGCATAATTCGATTGATAGCTAAAGCTCCACGAGATCCCCCAAAAACTAATACTGTAGGTATAGTTGGATTTAAATCCCATTTACTTTGCATGTCAACTTTTGTCGACGATAAGTTCAGTACTTGCTGAGAACGAGGATTTCCGGTTTTTACCAATTTTTTCTTCTCAGAAAACTGTTTAGCAGCGTCATCAAACGTATAGCAAATCTTATCTACATAGTGGCCCAAAAACTTATTAGCAACCCCAACTACTGAATTCGATTCATGAATCAAAGTTGGTATTTTCATTTTAGCTGCTTCGTAAACTACGGCACCACTTACATAGCCTCCAGTGCCCATGACAATATCAGGCTTAAAATCACTAATTATTTTTTGTGCCTTTTTAGTAGCTTTAAGAAACAACCTAATTGTAGCAAAATTACTCATTATATGTTTACGAGAAAACCCACGCATTTCGATTGTTTTGAAATTCACTCCAGCCGCCGGAACAATTTTTGCCTCCAGACCATTTTTAGTGCCAACAAACAGAATTTCATCAGTTGTAGCTAATTTGCGCTCTTTTAACCGTTCAATGATAGCCATAATAGGGTAAATATGACCACCGGTTCCTCCACCAGTAAATATTATTCTCATTTTATTTCGTCTTCAATTCCTTTATAAAATTAACAAAATAGTCGCCACGTTCTTCAAAGGTCCTAAATTGATCCCATGACGCACAAGCTGGCGAAAACAACATTACATCACCAGGTTTGGTTAATTCATAAGCTTTCGGCACCGCCTCTTGCAACGTATTTTCAATTAAAATATGTTTAATCCCAGCTTTGCGTGCTGCATCAGCCAGGAGATAACGTGTTTGCCCGTACAGTACGACCGCTTTCACGTGCTTTTTTAAAAGAGGAATTAAAGAATCAAAAGTAAATCCTCGATCTAAGCCGCCAGCGATCCAGACTTCTGGATCTTTAAAAGCAGGAATTGCAACAGAAGCTGCTTCAATATTTGTAGATTTGGAATCGTTATATATTTTGCGGCCTTCTAGTGTCATCACGTATTGCAAGCGGTGCTTTGCACCAGCAAAAGTTGTTAAAACAGCTTTAATGTCATTGGTATCTGCACCCATTATTTGAGCAATTGCACTGGCAACCAAGGCGTTCTGCTGGTTATGGATTCCAGGCAATTTCATGTCAGAAGTCTTCATTATTTTTTCATGCTGATTTTGCAAATATCCATCAGCAATAAAATAATCAGCAGCTTGATCATTTTCAGAAAAAGTTATGAATTTAGCTCTAGTAGTTTTCCTCTCCTTTTCCAAGATATCTTTTTGATCAAAATTAGCCAAAAAATAATGATCTGGACTCTGCGTTCTAGTAACATTCAATTTGGCATTAACATAATTTTCAAAAGTTTTATGATAATCCAAGTGAACATTCTGGTAAATATCAATGATTGTTGCTACCTTAGGATTAATATCTGTGACACCAAGCAACTGAAAACTGGAAGTTTCACAGACTAAAATATCATCCTTAGTCGCTTTTTCAACCACTTCGGATATAGGTACGCCAATGTTCCCTACTGCGTATGCATGATGACCCTTTTTAGACAAATGATGATCAAGAATTTTCTGGGTCAACATTACTGTAGTCGTTTTTCCATTCGAACCTGTAACGCAAATGTAAGGGGCCTCACTAACACTCAATGCAATTTCTGGCTCGGTAATAATAGTTAAGTTTAGTTTTTGGGCCTCTTGTACCATTGGATTTTCATAAGGGATGCCGGGATTCTTTACTAAATAATCAAAACTTTCTTGACTTAATAATTCAATTGGATGCCTGCCGTCGATCACTCGGACACCCCTTTTTTTCAATTCCTCTGCATTTTGGTTGTTACTCAAATCAGCCTGGTCATTTAAAGTCAGCTTTGCACCAAGTTTGAGCAGCAATATACTAACTGCAAAACCGCTTTTACCCAGACCTAAAACCAAAATATTTTTATTTTGATAAGTTTTAATCTGCCTCATTTACCTATTTTATCCCCATATTATTAAATATAAAAAACTACCAATTAATCCAACTATCCAGAATATAATATCTACTTTCCATTCAGAATACCCCAACATTTCGAAATGATGATGAATTGGGGTCATTTTAAAAATCCTTTTGCCTGTGGTCTGAAAAGAAATTACTTGCAGAATTACACTTGCAGTTTCACAAACAAACACAATTCCTATTAGCAAAAGAGACCAGGGTCTGTTTAAGAAAATGCTAACAGCAGCCAATCCACCGCCCAATGCCAATGATCCTGCATCACCCATAAAAATTTTAGCAGGTTTATGATTAAAAATAAAAAATGAAATTAAACCACCTATAACACTCATACAAAAGATCAAAACAGCAAAGTTCTTTTGTTTAAATGCAATATAAGAATAAGTCGCATAAGCAATAATTGAAAGTCCTGTTGCTAACCCGTCTAATCCATCTGACAAATTGACAGCATTGGAAAAGCCAACCAACCAAAAAACTACAAAAATAGTAAATAAAATAGCGCTGTTCACAATACCAAAAAAAGGTACAAAAAGCTGCAATTGAAAATTATCTGTAGCAGCGATAATGACGATTAAAATAGCAACTAGTATTTGTAAGGAAAATTTTTGCCAAGCACGCAGACCTAGGTTGCGCTTAAAGAACAATTTAATACCGTCATCTAAAAAGCCAATTATTCCATAGCCTAACAAACTGATTAGTAAAATCCAAATTAATTTTGAAGTTTCATGTTGCCAAAAACTAACCCAAATAGTAGATACTGCAGCCGCTAGAACAAAGACTACTCCACCCATAGTAGGCGTTCCGGATTTCTTTTCATGCCATTTAGGACCTTCATCACGTATTTCTTGCCCTTCGTGATGCGTCCTCATGAAGATAATCATCCAAGGCAGAATGATTCCAGTCAATGCTAATGAACTTACTAATGCGATAATGCTAATGATCAGCATAAAAATGCTACTCCTTTAATTGTATTTTTATTTTTGTACCAGGTTTAACAGGCTCACCTTTAGCTAGACCTTGCTTAAAAACTATTCCTGTGCCTTTGATCCGTAATTTAACTCCTGTTAAAGCTGCAAACTGGTGTAACTCATCAATAGACCAGCCCTTCATATCAGGACATTTAATACTTCCACTAGTACGTACAAGCATTAATTTACCTGATTGCTGTTTTTGACCTGCTGAATATGACTGTTCAGTTATTTTATCACCCGTACCAATCTTAGCAAGTCTTAACCCAACACGCTGTGCTACCTTTTCAGCCTCTTTGTAGTTTAATCCTTTTAGGTTAGGTGTTTTAACAACCGTCGAACTGCTTAGACCATTTTTAGACATGAGAATTACTCTGTTCATCATTGGTTTGAAAATTGATGAGAGAATGACTTCAGCCGGTTTACTCATTTTACGCGGCTGTTTAACAGTGATATAAATGCAGTACCGCGGATGCTTAGCAGGGGTCACACCAACCACTGAAAAGATATAATTATTGTTACCTTTAAGATAGCCTCCGCCTTTAAGGTTTGCAATCTGAGCTGTCCCCGTCTTAACTGCAATGCTTTGACCTTTCATTTGGTAAGCCGCACCTGTGCCAATGCGTTTATTTAAAACTCGACGCATATTTTCAAGCACAGTAGCTGCAGTTTCTTTGGTATAAACGGGTTGGCCGACATTTTTAATTTGATAGCCAGTGATAGTGTGATTATCGGCATCCGTAATTTTTTCGACAAATTGCGGTTTAACCATTTGACCATCATTGGCTAGACTGCTAAATGCTTGCATCATTTGCATGACATTAACATCAACACCTTGGCCAAAACTAGTTACTGCTTGATCAATCGGAGAATTGAAAGCTATGGTTCCTGGTTGTTCACCGGGTAAGGTTACTCCCGTTTTTTCTCCAATATGAAACTTTTTTAGATACTTTTTCCAGGTCTTAGCACCCATTTGCTGCTCAATATGAACGAAGCCAGTATTGCTTGAACGTGGAAAAGCCTGTGAAAATGGGATACTTCCCCAGCCGTGAGGCTGCCAATCGTGAATTACGGATCCATTAACAGAAACAGATCCTGAATTATAGTATTGGTTAGGATGGTAATTCCCACTATTTACAGATGATGACAGCGTTAGAACTTTAAAAACAGAACCCGGTTCATAAGTGTCTTGTACCAAAATGTCACGATATGAGTTTTTTAACCCTTTTTTCGTTTGCGGATTAAAAGTTGGCCTTTGAGAGGCAGCTAAAACTTTTCCCGTTTTAATATCTTCAACGACAGCTGTCATGGAAACAGGATTAAACGCATTTTGAACATAGGAAAGCCTGCTTTCAAGATACTCCTGCAGCTGAGAATCAATGGTTAGATAAATATTGTTACCATCGACTGGTGCCTTATAGGTATGCGTACTATTTGGTGTCTGAAAATTAGAAGCATCTACTGCTGAAACCTGATAACCATTTTTTCCAGTGAGTACGTCATCATACCAAGCTTCAAGTCCCATGGTGCCTTCGAGATTCTGCTGCTTGGTTTTTTTATCATATACTGGTGAAGCCATTCCTATTACATGTGAGGCAAAATTACCATTAGGATAAAGCCGAGACTGAGTTTCAAAGAATTTAATCCCAGGCAAATTCATCTTTTCAATTTTATCTTTTTGCTGTTTGGACAAATTAGAACCTGCAGTACCAAATTGTACCTGAAAAACAGGACGAGCAGGATTAAGATATTTTAAAATTTCACTCGCTTTAAGAGGTATGACTTGGGCTAATTTATTAGCAGTTTTATTTTTATCAACAACATACTCAGGCTTATTTTTATAATTGATAGAAGATTTATCTAAAATAGCATAAATAGTATATAAATGAGAATCTTGAGCAACTGCCAAACCATTGCGATCATAAATTGTACCGCGATTAGCCTTTAATACCTGATTACGCATGTATAATTGCTCGGTTTTAGCAGTTAAATTTTGACCATTAATAGTCTTGGATATGCCAATATATAAAAATCTTCCTATAAATACGAGAAAAACCAAAGCAACAGCTACCTCGAGAAATCTCCCGACTGTAAAACGGTATCCGTGAGCTTTGGAATTAGAGTTACTTATCTTACTAATGTGCTTTTTCATCAGCGTATAGTCCTAATATTTTTCTCATTCAAGGCTAACCCCTTGCTACGTGCAATTTTGTTCATGCGAGAGCTTGAGGTTAACTCACCTAATTCTTGATGCAAATCTCCAACTTGACTTTGCCCTTTTGCAACTGCACGTTGCACATTGGTAAGTTCATGCTGAGCTGAAGTAGCAGAAATACTGGAAGAAACAAGCATTGTCATTAAGCCAATCGTTATTATCGTTCCCAATACAAGCAAGGACTTTTCAAAGCCGGTCCAAGCAACGTTGTGATGATTGAGAACTTGACGTTGTCTCTTCTTTGGATCTCTTTGCTCATTAGGATTAAACTCTACTTTTCTTGCTAAATTATCAGCCATTGTTTTTCCTCTTTACAATTTTTCTGCAACTCGCAACTTTGCACTGTGTGAGCGATTATTATTCTTTAACTCTTCAGCTGAAGCAACAATGGGTTTGCGGTTAACTAAACGAAGCATTGGCTTCAAGCTGTCAGGTATAACAGGCATTCCCCTGGGAACATCAACTTCAGAGTATTTTTTAAAAATGTTTTTTACAATTTTGTCTTCATCAGACTGAAAGGTAATCACACTAATTCGACCACCAGGTTTTAACAAATGAACCGCTTCTTCAAGTGACTCACTTAAAACATCAAGCTCGTGATTTACAGCAACACGCAAAGCCTGAAAGGTCTTTTTTGCTGGATGCCCACCAGTCCTTCTTGCAAACGCAGGAATCGCTTCCTTAATTATATCAACCAGTTCAAATGTTGTTTCAATCGGCTTTTTTTGTCTTTTTAGGACAATTTTATGGGCAATCTGGCGAGAATATTTTTCCCCACCAAATTTATACAAAATATTTGCCAATTCTTTTTGACTTGAGTTATTCACTAGTTGATAAGCATCAAGACTTTGCTCCTGATCCATTCTCATATCTAATCTAGCATCAAAACGGTAAGAAAAACCCCTTTGTGCCTGATCAAATTGTGGTGAAGAAACTCCCAAATCATAGTAAATTCCATCTATACCATTATGATAACCCAGCTCAACCAGATTCGCTTTTAAATGGCTAAAATTATCGTGTACCAATTGTAATTTGGGATCAGCATTTTGAACAAGTAAATCAGCAAAGTTTAACTTAGCCGAATTTATTGCATATTCATCTTGATCAAAGCCAATTAAAGTGCCACTAGCAAGTTTGCTCAATAAATATTTTGCATGACCGCCACCGCCAAAAGTTGCGTCTACATAAAGACCACCATTTTTTAGTTTTAAATTATCGATTGTTTGGTGTAAGAGTACACTGGTGTGTTTGAATTCCATAATTATAGTTCAATATCGTCCAAATTTTCTGCAATATCATCATAGTTTTCATTGGCTTCATCACTAAAGCTTTCCCAACGTTCCTTAGACCAAATTTCAATTCGATCAGAAACTCCTACAATGACACATTCTTTGACAAGGGAAGCGTGTTTCTTCAACGTTGTGGTCAGATTCACACGACCTTGTTTGTCAAATTCGCATTCCATCGCACCAGAGTAAAACAAACGCGTAAAACTGCGCGCATTTCTCTTAGTTAGTGGAAGTTGCGCTAGTTTAGCTTCAATTTTTTGCCATGCCTCTGTGGTATAGCCAAAAATGCAGCCTTCCATTCCGCGAGTAAATATCATTTTGTCACCAATCTGACTACGCAAACGGGCAGGTATAATTAACCGCCCTTTGCTGTCGAGATTGTGATGATATTCACCCATGAACATGGCTTAGCCCCCTTCCACTAAATAATTTACCACAATTCACCACTTCCTACCACTTTTTAGTCAAAAAAGTTAAATATTTATTTTTTAATGACACAAAAAGAAAAAATCGCAAACCAATTCAGGTTTGCGACTAGATTTTTTTAAAAAATTTTTATTAAAAAGTTTGACTATATCATCAAAAATAATAGACCCAGATACCAAAAAATAGTATTCACAGTTAAGTAATCCCAGATTTTACGCAGAGTTTGACTTAAAGAGAGATTTTTATTTTTAACAGCATCAGATATTGCTATGACTATAACCAGGAAGAAAAAGACAAAAAAACCAAAAGGCAGAAACTCAGGCCTTTTTTGGTGCAGGGTAATTAAGTGACAGGCATAT
Source organism: Lactobacillus sp. W8174 (assembly GCF_016100975.1). GTDB lineage: Bacteria > Bacillota > Bacilli > Lactobacillales > Lactobacillaceae > Lactobacillus > Lactobacillus juensis. Next base: position 499,449 of record NZ_JACFRN010000001.1, read on the forward strand.
ATAAAAAAGAAGGGTAATAAATCATATCCCCTAAATTGAGCCTTAGGAAACATCTTATTGACAATATATGCTAAAGCAAGACCTAGAACAGGTATCAATATAATTAAAAGCATTACTTACATCCTCTATCATTTAATATCTATTTTATCTTACTCTGCGATTGAAAAAAACTATTAAGTAGCATAAAATATTGTTCAAGTAGGAGGTCAATCAATGACACGTAGACATAAGAAAAAGAGATCTAAATTTCAAAAATTAACAATTGCCATGGCTTGGCTAATGGCGATTATTACTTTAGTGGCAATTGTGATGCAGGTTGTTGGTGCATTATCAAGCTTTGGCTTTTTTGAGTAAAAAACGTGAGATACAAATCTCACGTTTTTTATTTATTGTCGATAATTGTCTAAGTTAACCATAAAAGGATAGTTAAGAACCAAGTTCCACCATAATTTATAGGTAGCACAAACAAATATAAACACCCAGCACAATGTTGGCAAAATACTTTGCACCAACTTTAAGATACCTATGCTTGATAAGCCCGTCATATTTAAAATCAGCCATGTGTAGGCCTCAATTAGAACAGAAGCAATTAAAACTGCCAGAAGTTTGGCCCAAAATACCTCAGGCAAAATCCGTGCAGATTTTTGCAATAACCATGAAATTATCGGCAGGCTAATTGCGTAAATACCTATAATGCCAAAAAAATAAATGTCACTAACTATCCCTGCACCTAAGGCCAGCCAAACTTCCTTGCTATTGGTATCATCAAAAAGTGCAATTAGCATCATACTAACAGGTACTAATAAGTTCGAAGCTTTACCAATTGAGAAAAACTGATGCAGGTAAAAAGATAAGCTACCACTGATAGCCAAAGCAACGTATAATGCTAAGACAAGAGTAAATTTCCGCAGTGTCTTCATTAGTCGCTCACTTTCCTTTTGATAACTGTGACAATGGAAGGATCGTTCAACTCGCCAGCCGGATTGATCTTGATCAAATCAGATAAGCCAAAAGAATCATGTGTTGTAGCAGAAATAGTTCCTATCAGCAAACCTTTGGGTGAATTACCACCCATTCCACTAGTATATATTTTGGTACCACGCTTGAGCTTTTTACTATCAATTGCCTGGGTAAAAGCTAAAGTTTTGTCGCCAATTACTGTAATAATTCCATGAACTTTTTTACCATTTATGGCTTGTGCTTGTACTGCAAAGCGGTTTGCTGACTTGTCACTGGTAGTAATTAACTCCACTTTTGCCGAAGCTGCACTGACTTCTATTATACGACCGATTACTCCACCGCCTGACATCACAGCCATATTCTTGCGCAAACCAGAGGTAGTTCCTTTGTTGATAACTAGAAGGTCTGTCCAGCTGTCAGGCGAACGCGAAATCACGGAGGCTTGAACCATATCATAGTCCGTTAACGTTTCTTTTAACTTTAAAGCGGACTTAAGTTGTTTGTTTTCAGATTCAAGACTTGAGTTACGAGCCTTTGTTTGTTCCAAATCGGTTATTTGGCTCTTAAGATAGTTATTTTCATCTTGAGTATTCAGCAAATCATGCACATTATTTAAACTGCCAGACACAAAACTAAGAGGAAAATCAATAACCCTTGACCCTACAGCGACTATATCATTACCAAAGCTTTGAATAATTAATGGAGTGTTGCGCTTATTACGCAAGCTTACACTACCACCTAAAACTATAAATACTACAATAACTGCAAGACATGCTGACAACAGTTTTTTATTCTGTAAAAATTTCTTCATTTGGAAACAGTCCCTAAAGAAAAATCGGCAATAATAGCCGACTTTTTATATTATCTGCGACTTTTACGCATTACTTCAATATTTTTCAGAGACTCACCTGTACCAACTGCAACACAATCTAATGGGTCTTGTGCTATAAATACTGGAACTTTAGTAGCTTCTGAAATAACATCTGGTAAATTCTTTAGTAAAGCACCACCACCAGTTAGCACAATACCATGATCAATTACATCCGCTGCAATTTCAGGAGAGGTTTGTTCTAGAGTTTCTTTAATAGCAACAATAATATCTTGAACGACATCTTGAATTGCTTTTGAAACATCAACTGCTTTAACATCAACTGATTTTGGCAATCCGGTAACTAAATCACGTCCACGAATATTGACAGATTCAATTCCTTCTGCCTTTTCAACTGAAGCGGAGCCAATTTGGATTTTTATGTCTTCAGCGGTTCTTTCACCAATCAAAAGATTAAAATTTGAGTGTACATAATTCACAATTGCGGTATTAAACTTATCACCAGCTTGGCGAATTGATGTAGATGATACAATGCCACCTAGTGAAATAGTAGCGACATCTGTAGTTCCACCACCAATATCCACGACCATTGAACCAGTAGGATCCATTACTGGCAATCCAGCTCCAATGGCGGCTGCAAAAGGTTCTTCTATTACAAAGGCTTCACGCGCACCAGCTACACGAGCAGCATCAATAACCGCCCGTTTTTCAACTTCAGTTACTCCCGAAGGTACACAAATCATAGCTGAAGGTTTGGAGTTGCCTACAGTCTTTTCTATAAAATACTTAAGCATAGAGGCAGTTGTATCATAATCAGCAATTACGCCATCTTTCATTGGCCTGATAGCCACTATGCTTTCCGGTGTCCTGCCGATCATTTCTCTTGCTTCTGACCCTACCGCAATCACTTTTCCAGTATGGGTGTTTTTAGCCACAACAGAAGGCTCTCTTAAAACAATTCCTTTACCTTCCATATAAACAAGAGTATTGGCCGTCCCTAAATCGATGCCAATATTTTTTGCTCCTAATCCAAACACGTAAATCTCTCCTTAATTATTGCAGTCTCTAAATCTTGAATAATTATAGCATAAAGTGCAACTTAAAAAAGAAAATGAAATGTAACTTTAAGATGAATTTAAAATAATTGCCGTTCACGCAAACTCACATATTGTCCCTTCCCCACAATAAAATGATCAAGAAAGTCAATATGAAATAATTCAGAAGCTGCAAAAAGCATTTTAGTTAGCTCTATATCGCTTTTTGATGGAATTAAATTGCCACTTGGATGATTATGAACCACAAAAAAGCCTGCACAGGCATAAATTACTGCCCAACGGAAAATTTCCCGTGGATGAGCAATTGATTTATCTAAAGTTCCTTGAAATAATCTTTTTTCAGCAACAATGTGATTACTGTTATCAATATAAACTGCCCACAATTCTTCTTGTTTACGGCCCGCCAATTTGTCCAACAGATATGTGCCGACTTCATCACTTGAGGTCATAATGAGTTCACGGTCGGGAACCGCCGACCTTAGTCTTTCAAATAGTCCCTCACAAAGAACGGCTAAATTATTATCACATTGACTGCCTGAAATATATTTAAGCAAGTCATTAAAGTTTTCGATTTTTAGCTCTGTGAGTTTTGCAAAAAGTTCATCGAATTTCTCTATGCCATGTTCTTTCAACTCATCAAAAAAGTTGCTTAACATTTCCCAGTCAGTTTTCATTAAATAGTGATTAGATTTTATCAATTCCATAAAACCCTTCCTTTCACTATTAAATACGTTGAAAACTAGCAAACCTTTTTCAGAAATTCATAAAAATCGTGACAGACAAATACAGCATTCTGGTAATCTTTTTTACTTGCTGGAATTAAGTCAGGCACCATCACGCATTTCAAGTCGGCATTGACAGCAGCTAAGAGTCCTGGAGAAGAATCTTCGAAAGCTAAAATATTATTTTGAGGGACCTGTAATTTTTTAGCAGCCAAAAGATAAATATCTGGAGCTGGTTTAGGCTTAACGTTATTCTTTTTAACATCGTCATAATTTAGGTGAAATTGAAAATAATTGCGGCTGCCAGTTGCCCACAAGTTATGCTCTACCACATCTTCTGTATTGCTGGTAACTACTGCCATCGGCAAACCAGCTTTTTGAAAAAGATCAAGAGCTTTTTGCACGCCAGGACGCAATTTTAATTTACCTTCTTCAGTCCACTGCCAGACCAAGTCATCCGTACGCTTAATAAATTGATCCCGCTGCTTCCTATTTTTAAAGTATTTGAGATAAAAATCGTCCATATCAGTAGTTGTCGAGCCGACTAATTTAAGATAGATATCATCAGGAGTACCTAAATCCGCTTCTTTTGCTGCCTGAATATTGGCTTCCCAGTATAAATTTTCAGAATTGACCAGCAATCCATCCATATCAAATAAAATTCCCTTAATTTCATCATCAATACCATGAACCCGCATTTTTTGTCTCCATTTGTAAAATATTACCAACTAAATAAAAAGATCCTGTCACTAGCAGTATATCATTTGTCTGACTCTTCTGCTTTAAATTCTCATAAGCTGCCTGCCAATCAGACATATATTGGTATTTTTCCTGAATCCATTTGGGAAAGTCTTTTTTCTTAGCTGCACGAGGGTAATCTATTGTAGTTAAGTAGACTTCATCAGTAGCTTGGAGCAGGTCAAACACCTGTTCGATATCCTTATCTTTCATCATCATGATTAAAACTCTAACTTGGCCTTGCCTTTTCTTTTGTTCACAATGAGCATAATTAAGCAGGTTTTGCACAGCTTGAATATTATGTGCGCCGTCAAGAACTATCAAGGGATTGTTTTGCAGTACTTGATAGCGACCAGGCACAACAGTCCGATTAATTGCGTCACTAATATTATTTTGAGATAGTGGAAGACCTAACATGCTGAAGGCCTCAACTGCAATGCCTACATCGTAACCTTCAACAATAGGCCTAGGTAAAAAAGAAAGTTTTTGGGTTTGAATTTTCAAAGTTAAGTTTTCATTTTGGCTAATTTTAAAATCCTTTCCCAGTTGTTTAAGCGGTGCACTTTCTTCTTGGGCTTTTTTCTGAATAATGGACAGCACCTCTTTAGGAACATTGCCGATAATCACAGGACGGTTTTTCTTGATCACCCCACTTTTTTCACGCGCAATATCCTGAAGTGTGGGTCCTATAATTTGTTCATGATCTAATCCAATTGTGGTAATTACACTGACTTCAGGTGTAATCACGTTTGTCTTGTCATGCTCGCCACCTATGCCAACTTCTATGACAGCATAGTCACATTTTTTTCTTGCAAAATAGAGAAAGGCCATTACCACTTCGTACTCAAAAGTTACTAAAGAAAAAGCCAGATTTTCTCTACGAATTTTTGCCAAAGCTGATTCTATGGCATTAGCTGTCTTTACTAAATCTGCGTCACTAATATTTTGCCCATTTAACTGAATACGTTCGTTAAATTCAAACACATATGGCGAAACAAAAAGGCCAGTCTTCTGACCGGCCTTTTGCAGCAAACTACTTAAATAATAGGAAGTAGACCCTTTACCATTAGTGCCCGTAACGTGAACTGTTTTAACTTTATCTTGCGGATTATCCAAAAAAGTCAGCACTTTTTTTATATAAGATAGATCTGCTTTTTCGTGTAATTTGGGAAGTGAATATAAATAATTAATCACATCTTGAGCTTTAGTAAAAGTCACATTATTCACTCTTCTTTAATTCTTGAATTCTTTCCTGAACGCTTTGAAGTTGGTTTTCATAATCAGCCTTTTTAGCTTTTTCCTTATTGATTACCGCCTCTGGTGCGTGAGCTACAAAGCCCTGATTATTCAGTTTTTTGGTTGAGCGTTCAACTTCAGCTTGGAGATCTTTCTCCTCTTTTGTCATGCGCTTGATTTCATCATCAATATTAACTAAATCGGCTAGTGGAACAAAAATTTGTGCTCCTGCAATCACAGCAGTTTTAGCTAATTTCGGTGCTGTAACATCAGTTGCAATGGTCAAATTCTTTGGGTGCAAGAAATTCTTGACGTATTCTTCATTTTCGCTCAAAATTCGTTCGTTATTGCTATCTTCCAGTTGAATCATAATGTCAATCGGTGAAGAAAGTGGCGCATTAACTTCCATTCGAATATTACGTACAGCTTTAATAATTTCAATCAAGAAAGCCATATCGCGCCTTGCTTGGTCATTAACAAATTCAGCATGAGATGTTGGGTATTTCGCAACCATGATAGATTTACCTTCATGAGGCATCGACAACCACAGCTTTTCAGTCACAAATGGCATAATTGGATGAAGCAAACGTAAAATTTGATCAAGAATCCAAATTAAATTGTCTTGCTTTCTAGTCTTCAGTTCTGTATCCGAACCATTGAGAGCAACTTTGGCCATTTCGATATACCAATCGCAGAAATCATTCCAGATAAAGTTATAAAGTTCGCGCCCAGCTTCACCAAATTGATAATCATCAAATAAACGAATTACTTCGCTTACAGTATGATTTAAGCGGTCAAAAATCCAGCTGTCTGACAAATCAAACTTGCTAGTATCAGGCATATGAGCTGCTTGTGCATCTTCTGGTAAATTCATAATCACAAATCTGGCAGCATTCCAAATCTTATTAATGAAGTTCCATGCAGATGCCAATTGCTTAGGATTATAACGTGTATCTTGTCCCGGCGCTGTCCCATTGAGCAAGAACCAGCGTAAAGCATCTGCACCATATTGATCAATAACGTCCATTGGATCAACACCGTTACCCAGAGATTTACTCATCTTGCGACCTTGTTCATCACGAATCAAGCCGTGAAGAACAACATCATTAAATGGTCTCTTGTGGGTAAAATGCAGACTCTGGAAAATCATCCGTGAAACCCAGAAAAAGATAATATCATAACCGGTAACTAAGGCATTGGTTGGGAAGTAGCGTTTGAAATCAGCAGAATCTTCATCAGGCCAGCCTAATGTTGAAAAAGGCCATAAAGCACTTGAAAACCAGGTGTCTAGAACATCTGGGTCCTGTTTCCAGTTTTCAATGTCTTTTGGTGCTTCTTCGCCAACATACATCTCGCCAGTCTTCTTGTTATACCAAGCTGGAATCCTGTGCCCCCACCATAGTTGACGTGAAATTACCCAGTCATGAACATCTTCCATCCAGTGATCTAAAGTTTGTTCAAATCTCTTTGGTACAAAATTGACTTTGCCTGCAGTTTTTTGGTTTTCTAAAACTTTATCTGCCAAAGGTTTCATCTTAACAAACCATTGAGTTGACAGGCGCGGTTCAACTTGAACACCAGAACGTTCAGAGTGTCCAACTGAGTGCACAATCGGCTTAACTTTAATTAAGTAGCCTTGCTCCTTTAAATCTTTAACCAATGCTTCACGGCAGGCAAAACGGTCCATGCCTTCATACTTACCAGCATTTTCGTTCATAGTGCCGTCGTCATTCATTACATTGATCCGCTTTAAATTATGACGATTACCGACCAAGAAGTCATTAGGATCGTGAGCCGGAGTAATTTTTACCAAACCAGTACCAAATTCTGGATCAACGTGTTGATCCTCAATAATCGGAATATGACGTCCAACTATTGGCAAAATTAGTTCTTTGCCCACAATATCCTTGTAGCGTTCATCCCCAGGAGCCACAGCAACGGCAGTATCACCGAACATAGTCTCAGGACGAGTAGTAGCAATCTCAACAAAACCGGAACCATCAGCAAAAGGATATTTAATATGATAAAAAGCACCCTTATCGTCTTGGTGAACAACTTCAATATCACTTAAAGCCGTTTGCAGCTCTGGATCCCAGTTAATAATATATTCACCACGGTAAATTAAGCCTTCATTATATAATTGTACAAAAACGCGACGAACTGCTTTAGATAAGCCTTTATCCAACGTGAATCTCTCTCTGGAATAGTCCAGAGACAGACCTAATTTTGCCCACTGACTCTTGATAATAGCAGCGTATTCATCTTTCCAGTCCCAAACTTGCTTAACAAAAGCTTCACGACCCATTTCATGTCGGTCTTTGCCTTGTTTGCGTAATTTGGCTTCAACTTTAGCTTGCGTGGCTATTCCTGCATGATCCATCCCTGGAAGATACAAAGTATCGTAACCCTGCATTCTTTTAAGTCGAATTAACGTATCTTGAATTGCAGTATCCCAAGCATGTCCTAAGTGAAGTTTGCCCGTAACATTTGGTGGCGGAATAACAATAGAATATGGGTGTGCTTTTTTATCCCCGGATGGCTTAAATAAGTCTTGATCAAGCCATTTTTGATATCTGCCTTGTTCAACCTCTTTGGGGTCATATTTTGGTGCTAAATCTGTCATAATTCTCCTCCCAATAAAAAAGTCCTAGACAAAATGTCTAGGACGATATAATTAACCGCGGTACCACCTAAGGTTAAACAGAATAAATTCTGCTTCTCTTAAAAATGATAACGGCATATTTGCCGGATTAGCTTACTCTCAGTTCAGCCAACCAGTCCAATCGAGCTACCAATTAACCTTCATTCGGCTTTTCACCATCAACGAGCCTTTCTCTATCTATAAGGTTAATACCTCTCAATTATTGCTTTGGGCGTATTATAACATACTTTTTAAAGTAGTGAAGCATCTTCTTCTGCTTTATCAGCTAAAAACTTATCATTTGGGTAAATTGCAGTTACTTGTATGCCCGCCAGAGCACGTTCAATTAAGCAATCGACATCCAGGCGATTTTCAAATTCACGTGCTTTTTCAATTTTTGGTTTTGTTTTTGGACGAGGAGGTGCGAAAATTGTACAACAATCTTCAAATGGCTGAATTGACAAGTCAAATGTGCCAATCTTTTCTGCTAAATTGATGATTTCGGTTTTATCCATTGTAGCAACTGGTCTGACGACCGGTGTAGTGGTTACATCGTTAATTGCTGCCATTGACTCTAAAGTTTGTGAAGCGACTTGCCCAACAGACTCACCATTAAAAATAGCCAATCCTCTTCTTTTAGCCCTGATTTTGTCAGCTAGCTGCAACATAAATCTTCTCTGCACAGTCATCAAATAGCCTTCGGGAATTTTTTCCTTAATGGTTTCCTGAATTTCTGCAAACGGTACTGCAATGAAATTAATTTTACCAGCATAATTAGCCAAAATACCGGTTAATTCTTTAGCTTTATTCAAAGCTTTTTCGGTAGTATATGGCGGACTGTAAAAATGCACCATATCAATATCGACACCACGTTTTAAGGCCAGATAGGAAGCCACTGGCGAATCAATGCCTCCTGATAGCATCATGACAGCTCGACCACCAGTACCAACTGGCATTCCCCCAGCGCCATGAAGCAGCTGGTTAGAAATGTAAACTGCATCTTTACGCACTTCAATTCTGAGTACAATGTCAGGATGTTTCATTTCTACCTTTAAATCATCCATGTGTGAAAAAAGGTAGTCACCCACCATTTTATTCAATTCATTAGTATCATATAAAAACTGGTGGTCACTGCGCTTAGTGTTAACTTTGAAAGTCATTCCTTTTTTAAAAGTTTCCTTCATTAAGGCAAGTGCAGTTTTTTCAATTTCTGCCAGCGTTTTTTCTACTTTAATTGTTGGTGAATAAGTTTGGATGCCAAAAACTTTTTTTAACCGTTGGTCGACTTCTTCAAAAGGAGCATCGTTTAAAACAATATGCATCCGATCATGGCGTGGGTGAATTTCAACTTGTGGAAATTCACGCAGCACTTTAGTAACGTTACCGGCTAAGCGACCGATAAAATCTTTCCGGTTCTTTCCTTTTGTTGAAAGCTCACCGTAACGCACCATTATTTCAGTATATTTCATAAAATCTATTCTCCTAAATGATTAATTGGGGCAAAGTGACGGTAAATTTTGTCAAAAACTTTGATAAACTCATCGGCTTCCGCAAGAGTATTGGATTCATCAAAACTGAGACGAATTGCACTGGTGGCAATTTTATCATCAACATGCATTGCTACTAACGTGCTGGCTTGATCAACTTTAGTTGAAGAACAGGCCGAAGTAGTGGAAGTGTAGATGTCATATTCTTCAAGTGTGTGAACTAAAGTTTCTCCCCTGATACCTTCAAGTGCAAAACATAAAATATGGGGCGCAAAATTGTCATTGACAGGAGAAAATATAGTAATGCCAGGCTTGCCCTGCAAATAATTTACTATTTTTTCTTTAATAGCAGCCTCTCTTGCAGCCTTTTCCTGCTCATTTTCTAAAAGTAAACGTACAGCCTTAGCCATTCCTGCTATCGCTGGCAAATTTTCTGTGCCAGATCTAAGACCTTTTTCCTGTCCACCACCATCATGCAAAGGATCCAGCATTTTGCCCTCTTTTTTATAAAGAACACCGGTACCTCGTGGTGCGTGAAATTTATGGGCGGAAAGGCTGGAGAAATCAACTCGAGGAGTAAAAACTCGTGACCAAATATTTTTACCCAGTGCCTGGACATTATCAACGTGAAAACTTACAGTTGGATAGTTAGACAATAGATCACTGATTTCATCAATCGGCTGAATTGAACCAATCTCATTATTGACACCCATTATTGAAACTAATGTGGTGTCAGAATCAAGAGCGTTGCGCAAATCATTGACATTGACACGCCCTTCTTTATCAACTGGCAAGTGAGTTACGCGAAAGCCGATGTATTCCAGCGCATTAAATGCATTAGCCACAGAAGCGTGTTCAACACTCGATGTAATGAGATGCTTGCCAAATTGCCGTTTTTGAAATGCTGTGCCTTTTATAGCCCAATTGTTTGATTCTGTACCGCCGGAAGTAAAGAAAATTTCATCCTGCTTTGTTCCCAAAAGATTAGCAATCTGTTTACGCGAGCTTTCCAAAAGTTGATAAGCACGGTCTCCCAGTTTATGTAAACTAGATGGATTACCCCAAATAGTTTGTGCTACTTTATCATAAGTCGCTAAAACAGCAGGATCAATTTTGGTCGTGGCGCTGTTATCAAAGTAAATCACGGAATTTCTCCTCCAATACACTACAAGGTCAGCTATTAACTTATAAATTGTAACTTAAAATAAACTCAGCTTCAATTATTTATTCATTAGCAATAAAAAAGCCTTAAAATCATTTACAAATTTTAAAGCTGAAATCTTTCAACAAAAAGTTAGCAGTATTTATTCATTGTTTTTCTTATCAGAATAATATAAATTTTCTAAACGCTGATACGAACCCGGTTCCACTTTTTCAATAGCAGTTGCAATGGTATCAAGAGCATCCTTATAATTATAATCTTGCTCATAAAGATCCATTGCTTTTTTCTGAGCATTTTGTATTGAACCATTGTCAGAATATTTGTTTGAATACTGCAAGGTTAGTTGAACTAAATCTGCAGAATTAATGATATCATCTGCTTCTCTTTTTAATCTTTCAACGTCATCAGAAATTTGGATTAATTCCTGAGAAATTTTTTCCATATTCAGACGAACTTGACCCAATTCTTTTGTTACATGGCCGATTTCATTAACAACTAACGTATACATTTGAACAAAAGCATCTGGATTACCCGGCAAATTTTTACGTTCTAACCGCCGGTAAACTAAAGACACTTCTTGTTTAAACCGATTGATTGAATCATTAGCGACATTTTCTGAATCATAAAGACCATCGACGTCTTGCGACATTGTCTTTTGCTGGTTGCTAATTTCACGTAGACGGTCGAGCATACTTAGCCATGATGCTTTAATTTGTGAATAAACGCCCTTGCCATCAGCAACATTCTGCGTGTCAACTGTATATTGCCGCTCCATGTCGTTGACTTCCTGCTCTAGTTGCCTACTGGTAGCAAGCTCATTATGCGTAAGCTCGTAACTCTCATCAATATGACGCAATTTAGCCACCAAGTTTTTGGACTCAACCTGTTCATGAGCAAGCAGTCTTTGGATTTTGTCCTGATTTTCTTCTACAAAAGGTCTTGCCTTATATTCATTAGCCAAAGTATCGTAAAGAGTAGCAATCTCTTTTTTAATTTTTGCGATTTCTGTGTTCAAATCAGATACTTTTAATTCCGTCAATAATTTGCCTGCATCGGCCACTTGACCGCGAATTTTTTTAATCTCGGCTAAAACGTCAACTTGAGTTATATAATATTTTGAAGACATCATCTTTTTATAACTATTAGAAAGTTCATCCAGTTGGTCTTTAAAAACAGTATCAATTTGGTGACGCCCATTTCTAACTTCAGGTAAAACTGAACTGATATTCGTCAAAGCTACTTTAATCTTTGACAAAATGCGTTTTGCTTCAACCTGGTCTCCTTGAGCAGTCAGACTCTTAGCTTCAGAAAAGTCAGTTTCCATATTAGTCAAATCAGTTTCAATTTTATCAAGTGCAGTGCCATATTCGTACGAATTGGCCAAAACACCCTTACGCAATTCTTTAAACTGACTGAATAAGTCATTATACTGTCTTTGGTTTTCACGGTTGGATTCAAGCAATTCAGTAAAAACTTCCTTTGTGTTTTTAGCGTCTTTATAGGTTGAACCCATGATTTTCTGAGCCTGTTTGATATTTTGGTGGGCTTTGAATAGCTGATAGTGTGAGGTTTGGTCAGCAGCTTGTTCAAGAAAATTCTGTACAGCAGGAATTTTTTTAGTTGATGCCTGCTCATAGCTTTTACGCCAAGTAGTCAGTGTGGTCAGACTCTCACCAGCTAAATCCATTTTATCCAGATTAATAATATCTGTTTCTAAATGCATTTTATCAATTTTAGTAATCAAATCGTCCAATTCAAGAATCTGCCTTAATTGGCGTCGATTGACTATGATCATAAGTGCTATAATTATAATAATGATTAAAATTGCAATGATTACAACTATGGATTGAGTCGGTGACATATTTTTCCTCCAAAACTACTCCAATTATACCAAACTTCTACATTATTGTGGGCAAGAGTTTTTCGAACTAGTTCATTTCATTATTTTATAAGAATTGATATGTAGTATTGATAAATGCTATTTTACTTTTAAACAAATATTGACTTTTATATGTCTTTATAAACCAAATTTTCTTTTTCTTCCTATAATAATTAAAGCAATCAATGTTTTCCTTGCTTTAATAAGTCAATACAACTATAATATAGAACGTGTAAAATATTTGCAGCTATAAGTGGCAAGAACGTCAACATCTTAATACGTTTTAGTGAACGAGTAACCGACGCTGCAATAGGCGAAAATGAAAATTAAGATACACGAATGTTAAGCTTATACGTAATTATTTTACTCCAAAAACTGTTATCAGATTTTATTGGAGGATTTTATGTCAAGATATACAGGTCCAAGTTGGAAACGTTCCAGAAGATTAGGAATCTCACTTTCAGGTACTGGCAAGGAGCTTAGCCGTCGTAACTACGCTCCTGGTCAACACGGTCCTAATTCACGTGGTCGTTTATCAGAATACGGCGAGCAATTGCACGAAAAGCAAAAGTTACGTTGGATGTATGGTTTAAACGAGCGTCAATTTAGAACTTTGTTCAAACGTGCTGGTAAGATTCGTGAAGGTGAACACGGTACTAACTTCATGGCTTTGCTTGAATGCCGTTTAGACAGCATCGTTTACCGTTTAGGTTTTGCTACTACAAGAGAACAAGCAAGACAGTTGGTTAACCACGGTCACATTACTGTTAACGGCAAGCGTGTTGATATTCCTTCATACGAAGTCAAGGTTGGTGAAACCATTGGCCTCAAGGAAAAGTCAAAGAACTTGCAACAAGTTAAGGATGCACTGGAAGCAGTTGTATCCCGTCCATCCTTTGTTTCATTCGATGATAACAAAGTAGAAGGTTCACTTGTTCGTCTTCCAGAACGTGATGAAATGGAACCAGAAATTAACGAAGCTCTAGTTGTTGAATACTACAACAAGTTACTTTAATTTCTACATTTTCACAAAACCCCTTTCCTACTTGGAGAGGGGTTTTTGCTACCCGAAAGGAAATCTCATCAATGACTGAAGATTTAAATACCAGAGTCTCAAATGCTGCACAAGGCATTACGCCACAGACAAAACCGGATGAACGCAGAAGATTTTTAGGGTCTCTGCGAGAACGAGTTTTGGTTAGAATGACTAATGCTGAAGTGCAGGATCCCAAATTAACCAACCTTTTTTTACAACATTTCAAGGACTATGCCGGTTACAATATCCTGATAAACGGTAATTTACATGATAATTTTGTTAATCAGGTAGAAACTTATTGTAGCAAATACGAAACTTCTTTTACCATTGTTAATAACGAGACAGCTAAAACGGGGCCTGATGATTCAGCAATTTTAGTGGTAGCTTCCAGTGCCATTAATAAAATGCGCATTGAAATAAGTCAAGTTTATCCACCAGAAATGCCTAAAGCCCAGCTTGCTGATCCAAATCAAAAAAAGGCTGGCTTTTGGCACCGGCTTTTCCACGGAGACAATTAAATGAAGCCATTAGCTTATAGAATGAGACCGCAAAATTTGAATGAAGTTGTTGGTCAACAACATTTAATTGGTCCCGGAAAAATTATTCGGAGAATGGTCGAAGCCAAAATGCTATCTTCTATGATTCTTTATGGCCCCCCTGGAATCGGCAAAACAAGTATTGCCAGTGCTATTGCCGGCTCCACTAAATATGCCTTTCGCCAGCTTAACGCTGCCACTGATAGCAAAAAGCAGTTAGAACAAGTAGCAGCTGAAGGAAAATTAAGTGGAACTGTCATACTGTTACTAGACGAAATTCATCGGTTAGATAAAATGAAACAGGATTTTCTCCTGCCACTTTTAGAATCAGGACAAATTATTTTGATAGGAGCGACAACTGAAAACCCCTATATTGCTATCTCCCCCGCTATTCGTTCTCGCTGTCAGATTTTTGAACTAAAACCACTGGCAAAAGAAGACGTAAATAAGGCAATTGACCGTGCGCTTATTGATGATAAAAATGGTTTGGGGAAATACCATGTAAAATTAACTAATGATGCCAAAGAATTATTGGTGCAAAAAGGCAACGGTGATTTACGCGCCACATTAAATGGACTGGAACTAGCAGTGCGCTCAACCAAGCAGGAAATGATTGCTGCTGGTAAAAGTGATAAAGATGAAATAACTATTAGTCAGGACGAGATGGCTAATTCGATTCAGTTACGCAGTCAAAACTTTGACGCCAAAGGTGACGGTCATTACGATTTAGTATCTGCTTTTCAAAAGTCAATTCGTGGTTCTGATACGGATGCAGCTTTGCATTATTTGGCCAGATTAATTGAATCAGGAGATTTAGTCGCAATCTGCCGACGATTAAGTGTAATTGCCTATGAAGATATCGGTCTGGCAAACCCTGCTGCCGTGCAACACACACAAATTGCCATTCAAGCAGCAAAGAATCTGGGATTTCCAGAAGCCCGCATCCCCTTAGCTAATGCAGTAATAGAATTGGCATTATCGCCAAAGAGCAATAGTGCTATTAGTGCCATTGATTCAGCCTTGCAAGATGTAAAAAATAAAGATTATGGCGCAATACCAGCAGACTTAAAAGATACTCATTACTCTGGTGCCACAAAATTAGGTCATGGCAAAGGTTATATTTACCCTCACTCTTTTGCAAGCGATTGGGTACCACAACAGTATCTACCAGATAAACTGGTTGGGAAAAAATATTTTCAACCTAAAGGTAATTCTAAAATTGAAAAAGGATTAAAAAAACAATACGAAACTTTGCATGAAATGCAAAAAAATGGTTTAAAATAATATAATTTTTTCTATAAAAAAATGCCGCAATTGTTATCTCAAACAATTGTGGCATTCTTTTTTAGTTAGGGAATTAACTATCCTTTAACATTTGCTTTCTTTATAAATTTACTGGTAGTAACAGTATAATACTTTTTACCTTTAATCCTGACTGGTGTTCCGTAAGTATTTACAGACTTATTCTTCTTCAGTACTTTCTTACCTAGACGATTACCATATTTACTGTATACATAGGCATTATGCTTCAATTTCAGTTTCTTGGCATCGATATTTCCTGCAGCTATATACAAGCCATTTTCTAGTGCATAATATGCTCTCTTATTTATAACTTTTTGGGTCGAAACATCAACCGTGGAACCAGCATTTATTACCAAGCCGTTTGCCCGAACACCATTTTCATCATAAAGATAGGCATTGTGCATTACCTTTTTGTTGATAATTACTTGAGATTGATCAGCTGCAGCATCTTCTTTTGCTTTCTTTACAGTTGTTTTTGCCTTATGACTTGTGAAGTTTGCTGCCTTGACGAAACGATTTTTGGCAACAATATAGTATTTCTTGCCTCGAATCATAACAGAGCTGCCATAAGTCCTAACTGCCTTACCGGCTTTAAGCTTACCATATTTTCCGACACGTTTGCCGTATTGATTATAAATGTAAGCATTATGATGTAATTGTTTAGCGGTACCTTTGACATTGCCAGCCGCAACATAGTATTTCTTACCGTTTGCTCCCTGGTCTACTAAAACATAATATTGTCTATTATTGATTGTCTCAGTACCAATCGTTTCAAGTATCGAACCAATCCCTAAGATAACTCCATTGGCACGATGAGCGCTATTATCATACAGATAGGCATTGTGGTTTAGAACAACTCTTACTGTCTTAGCTGTTTCCTTGCCGTTTTCTAGCGTATTAGGAGTCTGGTTGTTTTGATTGTTATCAGGATTAGTATTAGTTATATTCGTGATCTGATTGCTACCGCCACCCGAATTAATAATGTTGGTAACATTCACATTTGTATCAGTTGCATCACGATATAGTTGATCTATACCATCATTACGCTTTTGGGTAATGAGTTCGCTTACTGCTGGACTTTCTTTTATGCGATTATATGCTTCATCAAAATCTTTTTGAATTTGCTGCTTTATCTTATCCTTAACAGTGGAACTGTAATCAGTATTACTGTCTACAATATTGTCAGCAGCTGTCTTTGCATCAGATAAAGCTCCGTTAGCAATTAATTTTTCACCAGCGAGTTCAGTTGCTAAATCTGTTGGATTAGAATTAAGATCCTTTTTGGCTTCTTCATAATTCTTATCGGTCTGATCATGATTAACATTTGAACCAAATTTTTGTAACTTGTCAATTGCAGACTTATGAGCTTTAGCAAGACGTTCAAGCAAAACATCCGGATCATGCTGCAGAACATTTTCACCTTCTTGACTATCAGCAATCGATTCACTGATAATCTTGTTGACGGCATCATTACGGATAGTATCTATACCTTCTGTATCCGAAGGTTTATCTAATGTACCCGACTGATTTTTAGATCCGTTTGCTTCAAGTACATCTTTTTCAATTTGATTCTTTAAAGCCTTCTTTTCATTATCGGTATAATCAGTACCATCCTTATGTTTTAGACTATCAACTCGTGTTTTTGCGTTTGTACCGGTATCACGAACCTCGCCTTTAGCTAATTCCCTTTCGGCTGCTATTTCTTTTGCGTTAACCTCTTCAACCGATTTACCAGTGATGTCCTTATTAGAGTTAAATGCCTTATCAACTTCGGTGGTCGTAGCGCTATCACTGAATTCCTTCTTCAGTCTGGCAACAGCTTCTTTGTATTTTTTCTCAAACTCATCATTTGCATACTTAATAGCATTTTCTAAGTCTGTCTTTTCACTATCCTGAATTGCTTTTATCTTGTTAATTGCATTTTCAGTAATTTTTTCAATTTTTGCAACAGTTTCTGCGTCTTCAATATCACTATTAGCTTGAGTTACAATATCTGTAACGGCAGCTTGTCCCTTAGGACTTAAGACTTTATTTGCCTCTACAGCAGCATCGTGAATCTTATCTTTACCTGCTATTTTTGCAAAAGAGACCTCGGCATTAGTAGCAATTGTATTGAAATCTTGTTTTGCGTTACTTACTGCAGCATTAATAGCATCTACATTTGTAGCATTATCAATTTTATCTTCTGCAGCAATCCTGGCATCATTGATAGCTTTAATAGCAGCATCGTACTCATCTTTTTTAGCAGTTCTTTCAGCTTCGGTTAATTTTTCATAAGCTTTTTTGACACGATCAAGCGCGGCAGCTGCATCTACTTCAATTGTATCTCTGCCACTGCTTTTAGCATTAGACAAGTCATTATTTTCTTTATTGTCAGCTGCATTTTTAATTTGCTTAATTTCGTCGATAATATATTCCTGAATCTTGGTCACATCGTGAATGGTTTTAGCCCAGTCAACGGTTGTCTCCTTAATAACCTCATCAACAGCATTCCGATCTTTCGGGTCCTTTAAATTCTGTTTGACAATATCACTTATTTGTTGAATAATTTCTTTTGCTGCCTCCTTGGCAAATTCTAGTGAAGTATCATCTGCTACACCATTAATCTTATCAATTCCGGTTTTAGATATAGTGCTTACAGCATTTTTATCTGTAGCACTTGAAATTGCTGTTTCAGCATCATTTTTAACTTTTTCAATAGTTTCTAATGCAGTTTCAAGTTTGTCTTTTTCTTTATCTAGGCCATTAGTGTCCAAGTGATTAAATTCATCTCCAACTTTATTCTTGGCATTTTCGGCTGCATTTTCAACTCTTATTTTCTCAATAAGTTTAGCCCTTTCAAGATCAGTTAAATAAGCTGCTTGCTCAATCGCATCAATAGCAGCTTCTCCGGCTTTTTTAGCCGCATCCACCCTCTCAACAGTAGGTTGCTGTTCAACTATATTTTTGGCATCATCACGAGCCTGACTGATTGCATTTTTTGCTTTCTCTTTATCATCTTCTGATAAATTAGAATTATTGATATTTTCAGTTGCTTTTTGTGCATAATCATCAAGTTTATTTTGGTCTGACGCAATTTTTTTATTCAGATTTTGAGCATCCACTACTACCCTATCCATATTGAAATGACCAGCATTTTCTTCTTTATCAACTTGGGCAAAATCGACAGCATTTTCTATATTACTGATAGCAGTCTGATAATACAAGTTAACTTTATCTTTTAGAGCACTCTTATTTTCAGCACTAATATTTGGTAAATCATCAATATCTTTATTATCACAGAACTGTACGTCACCTAACTTTTTACTAGCAGCTAATTTATATTGATTAAGCTTATTTAATGCATCTGATTTGACAGCATCAATATCTTTTATTGCTTTACGCGTTATTTCAAATACTTTTTGAAGGGAGTCAGCAGTGGCAAAATCTGTATCAGCTTGGCTTAAAATTTCATTAACCAAGTCTTTGTCAGCTTGACTTGGTAAGCTACCACTAACTTTATCTGCTCCTTCTCCAACTAGGTCCTTGGCAAGTGCAGTGGCAAAAGCAATTTTCGCTTTGTCTACTGTTTTAAAAAACTTATCCACAGCCGTTCCCACTATATTTGTTATGGAATTGGCGTCATCAGCTTTATCAATTTGATCATTCGCATCTGTTGCAGTTGCCTCAATGTCATCAATAGCAGCTGCCCATTTTTTTCCAGTTTCAGTCCTATTAATCGTATTAAGTTTGCTATAAGCATCATTTATCTGATTTTTTGCAGCATTAGCTGCAGAATTTATATTGGCATGACTATTAGCTTTACTTGCTGCTAATTTAGCTTGTTCGTCAACGTTTGCTTTACTTGTAATAGCATTAGTAGCTTTCTTTTGGGCAAAATGTAGTTCTGTAGCCGATGCAATATTTAAAAGGTCCCTTATAGCAGTTTCTGCTGTTGAATTTATTTCTTCAACACTTTTACCTGCATTGAGTTTAGCTAAAGCTTCATTATCAATTTTATCAATCTGAGCCAAATAATCATTTTTAGTGTTCAAGTCGTCTTGATCTTTTGAGGAAGAACTATATGCATTATTTACTCTAATTTGTACAGTTTGAACTGTAGATGTTATATCAAATTTTCTATTATTTCGTATTGATTCAATATCACTTTGATCGGATTCATCTTTTTTTAAGTGTTCTTTAGTAAGACTATTTTTTGCATCCTGATCAGTATCAGCTTTTTTAGCAACGTCTGTTTGAACACCTGAAACAGTATTATCAGATGCAAACTTTTGGACAGTAGAAGTGCTTGCGGCATCTTTCTTGTCACCATAAGTCCCAGTATTTTTACTAGAACCAAGTTTGATAACATTATCATTGACATGACGTTTATCTGAAACTGATTCTATTTTATCATCGGCCTGCTGTGCAGTTGATTCAGTATCAGCTTTAACTGTTTGACTACCAGCTCCGAAAAAAGTGAATCCCAATAAAACAGAAGCCACTCCAACTGTTAATTTGCGAATTGAAAAATGATCCTGCTTTGCTTGCAATTCCCTTTTTCTTAATTTCTCATTATAGTTATTTTTACTTAGCATTATTAGTCCTTTCTTGTTATTTAAGCACATCCATATTGTATAACAACCGTTATTTGTTGTAAATATAATACATATTTTTTTAGTATTATATTATAAAAAATAATTATTTTAATATAAGTAGTACTACATCTGTTATATTTATTTTATCTTTTATATCAAAATTTAAATTAAAGACAGCAGTTTTAATAATCGTATAAACATGAAAATTTGGTTTTTAATAAATATATTTATACAAAATTTTGTTATAAATTATATTAATATATAGATATATTTAATTTTTATTTTTAAATTTTTTCAGCTGATTTTTTAGTGTTAAAAAAACCAGCTGAAATAGTGGGTTGTAGTTTTAAGGCGTTATTTATTGCTAAGTAAAAAATAATTAGCAAAAGAAAAAGTGCCACAATTGTTTTTTTACAATTGTGGCACTTCTCTCGTTATCAGCTAGTTAAACTAACCTTTAACATTGGCTTTTTTAACAAATTTACTTGTTTTTATAGTGTAGTACTTCTTACCTTTAATCTTTACTGGATTACCGTAAGTCTTAATTGATTTACGTTTCTTCAGTACTTTCTTACCTAGGCGATTACCATATTTACTGTATACATAAGCATTATGCTTCAATTTCAGTTTCTTGGCATCGATATTTCCTGCAGCTATATACAACCCGTCTTCAAGAATATAATATAGCTTCTTGTTGACAACTTTTTGCGAAACTACGTCAACCTTTGAACCAGCATTTATTACTAAGCCATTTGCACGAATACCATTTTGATCATAAAGATATGCATTGTGCATTATCTTTTTATTAATGATGATATGAGATTGGTCTCCTGCTTCAACAGCAGCAGTTTGATTAGCCGTTGCCGTCTTTAAAGGTACATTTTGGCTTGAGACATTTGCTGCTTTGACATAACGATTCTTGGCAATGATAAAGTACTTCTTACCACGAATCTTAACGCTACTGCCGTATGTAGCAATGACCTTACCTGACTTCAGTTTACCTGATTTCTTAACCCGCTTGCCGTATTGGTTGTAAATGTAAGCATTATGTTTCAACTTCTTAGCTGTTTTCTTAACATTGCCGACTGAGACATAGTACTTCTTATTATCGGCAACTTTGTCAACTAAAACATAATATTGTTCACCGTTAATTGTTTCAATACCGTAAGTATCAAGAATTGATCCGGCTCCCAAAGTAATGCCATTTGCACGTTTACCTTTACTATTGTACAGGTAGGCATTATGCATTAAGATTACTCTTTCAGAGTCTTCAGTCTTCTTATCAGTTTCCTTATCTTTATCATCAGTCTTATCAGGTTGAGCAGGTGCTATCGGTTGAACTTGCTGTCCGCTACCACCGTTTTCTATAATATTGGTTACATTAACATTAGACTCCGTGGCATCGCGTTTTAATTGATCAATACCAAGGTTACGCTGCGCAGAGATTACCTCACTGACTGATGAACATGCATTAATACTGTTCAAAAATTCATTGTAATCCTTCACAATATGCTCTTTGATTTGCTTTTTAGCATCAGAATCATAATTAGAATTACCATCAACAAGCTTATTGGCTGCCTTTTGTGCATCAGCTAAAGCTCCTATGGCAATTAACTTTTCACCTTCAAGTTCAGTTGCTAAATCGGTTGGCTTTGCGTTAAGTTTGGCAAGCGCATCTTCATATCTTTGCTGAATGGTACTATCATCAGTGTCAGGACCAAACTTCTTATCTTTCAAATATTTTGAAGCAGCTTCACGAGCTGCGGCTAGTCTTTGACTGAGAACGTCTTTATCTTGATTTATGATGTTGTTGACTTCCTGACTGTCAGGAACTGTTTCACCAATTATCTTGTCGATTGCATCCTTACGAGCTTTATCCACACCGGCTGAATCACTTGTTTGATCAATAGTACCATTCTTATCAATAGCTTCATGAATATCTTTATCAATTTGGTTCTTGATAGCATCTTTTTCAGCCTGAGTATAGTCAGTACCATCCTTGTGCTTTAAATCGTCAATTTTATTCTTAGCATTAGTGCCAGTGTCTTGAACTTCGCCTTTAGCCAATTCCCTTTCGGCTGCCAATTCGTGCTCTTTAACTTCATCAACCGATGTACCAGTGATGTCCTTATTAGTGTTAAATGCCTTATCTACTTCAGTGGTATCTGCATCTTTGCCAAACTTATCCTTCAGTCTTGCTACTGCATCATCATGCTTTTTACTCAATTCTGCTTTGGCATTTGAGATAGCTTGAGCTAAGTCTTTTTCATCATTACCTTTTAAGGCATTAATTTTATCAATAGCGGTTTGCTTAATTCTATCAACATTGGTAACAGTTTCAGCTGAATCAATATCAACACTTGCCTGTTTTGCTATCTCATCTACTCGATCCTGATTATCTTTACTCAAGCTTGGCTTAGCTGTAGAAGCTGCTTTATTGACTTCATCTTTGGCAGCCACTTTGCTAAAGGCCAATTCAGCTGTTGTCGCCGCAGAATCAAATTGTCTAGAAGCATTGTCAACTGCTGCTGCAACCGCGTCTGCATTAGTAGCACTGTCTATCTTAGTTTCGGCTGCTTTCTTAGCATCCTCAATAGCAGCTAGAGCCTTGTTATAATCAGCTTGAGTAGTTGCTTTTTGAGTGATATCAAGCTTGTTATAAGCTTCATCAACACGGTTTTTAGCTTTAGTTGCTGCCTGGTCAACATTTGTTTTATTAGTTGACTTGATAGCAGCTAAGTTATCTTTATCTGACTGGTCAGCAGAATTCTTAATACCCTTAATTGCAGTAATCGCTTGGTCACGAGTGCTATTTACAGAATCAATTGTAGTTGCAGCGTCAATTTCTTTATTAGCTTGAGTAACAAGATCGTCGACCTTGTTCTTATCCTCTTGTCTATTTAAGGCACTCTTGATATCTTCAGCAACTGCTTTAACTGCGTCCTTAGCTGCAGCTTGAGCAAAGGCTAATTCGGCATCGTTCTTGGCCTTGTCAATGTCAGTCTTAGCTTTATCAGAAGCATTGTTGACATCTTGCTTGGAAGTTGCTGAATCTATTGCTTTTTCGGCATCAGCTTTAGCCTGATCAATATCTGCTTTAGCTTTGTCATACTTATCTTTAACTTCCTTCTGCTCATCAAGAGTCAGCTTATTATAGTCATCATCAAGTTGTTTCTTAGCATTATCTGCCGCAGCATCGACTTTGGTCTTTTCGGTAAGTTTAGAATTTCCTAAATCTGTATCTGTAGCCGTTTTTTCAGCTGTATCAATTGCACTCTCTCCAACTTTTTCGGCTGCGTCTGCCTTTTCAACAGTTGGCTGTGAAGCAACAGTCTCTTTAGCATCATCACGAGCTTTATTGATTGATTCAATAGCCTTTCCTTTGTCAGCGTCAGATAAATCAGACTTATTAATCTTGTCAATTGCTGCAGAAGCATGATCATCTAATTTCTTTTGATCATTTGCAATAGCTGTGTCTAAGGACTTGACATCATCAAGAACTTTGCCCATGTTATCGATGCCTTCTTGTTTAGCATTGTTAACCTGGTCAGAAGTAGTTGTCCCTGCGTCTTTGATCTTATTAACTGCATCTTGGTAATAGCGATCTACTTTATCTTTTAGAGCAGCCTTGTTTTCATCACTGATGTTTTTCAAGGAGTCGATGCCATTTTTAACTTCAGTTTGTTTGTTAGTTAAAGCATCAATTGCAGCTTTCTTGTCATTATCAAGCTTAGTAGCAGCAGTTTGATCTGCGGTTGTCTTAACAGTATCAATGTTACTGATGGCTTGATCTCTAATATCATTGATCTTTTGCACTGTATCAGCTGTATTTAACTGAGTATTAGCTTCGTTGACAATGCCTTCAACTTTAGTCCTATCACTTTCAAGGCTCAAGCCTTTTTCGATCTTATCTGATTCATTTCTAACATCGTCTTTAGCAACTACCCGTGCAAAAGCGACTTCAGCCTGAGTGGCTGCCTGATCAAAGGCAGTATTTGCAGTTGAAACAGCTCCAGCTACTGCACTCTTGTCTTTTGCTTGCGCAATAGCATCATTTGCTGCTTTTTGTGCATTTTTAATAGCTGTAATAGCTGCATCATGATCTGCTTTAGTCTTGGTTTGTTGCTGCGAACTAAGCTTATTATATGCATCTTCAACCCGTTTTGTAGCGGCTGCAGCTGCAGCATCAACACTTGCCTGACTGTTGTCTTTAGCTTCTTCTAACTTAGCTTGTTCAGCGGTATCAACAGTATTCTTCACCTTATCAATATCATTGATGGCTTGATCTCTGATGTCATTGACCTTTTGCACTGTATCAGTTGAAGCATTGTCAATATTTGTCACTGCATCGTCAGCGATTTTCTGAACTGTTTCCTGATCCTTTTCATCTTTCAGATTCTTAATCACATTTGCAGCTTCAGCCTGAACCGCATCTTTAGCAGCTGTTTTTGCAAAAGCTACCTCTGCAGTAGTTGCTGCTTCGTTAATCTTGTTAACTCCCCCATTAGCTGCTGAAGTAATAGCATCTTTGCTTGTTGCTGCATTGACTGCATCAATGGCTGCAGTTTTGGCATTTTCAATTGCAGTAATTGCATTATCATGATCCAGTTTTGTTGCCGCCTGTTGACTTGAACTTAGTTTTTCATAAGCATCATCAACTTGCTTCTTAGCTGCTTCTGCGACATTAGTGATATTCTGAGTGCTGTCTTTGCGAGCTTGATCTAGCAAAGCCTTGTCTACTGCTGATGCAGTATTTGTAACAGCATTAATGGCATTTATAGCGTTTTCTTTGATGCTGTTTACTTTGTCTACCGTATCTGTTGCAACATCATCAAAAGCGGTATCTGCTTGATCAGAAATGTTTTGAACTTTTTGTTTATCATCAGTGTTCTTTAACTGACTTTGGGCATTAGCGGCTTCTTTGTGAACAGCATCTTTAGCTGCTACTTTTGCGAACGCTACCTCTGCTTTTGTTGCTTCCTGATCAAATTTTTGGTCTGCTGTTGCTGCTATGGCTACCGCAGCATCTTTAGTTTCAGCATTTTGAATATCGGCAATTGCTTTTTGAAGTGTATTGTCAATGGCAGTAATAGCATCATCATGAGCCTGCTTAGTTTTTTGTTGTTGATCTTTTTCTAGATCTCCATAAGCTTTTTCTACTCGAGCTTTAGCTGCGTCTGCCGCACTATTCACATTACTCTTTTGATTATTCTTAGTTTCTTCTAAGCTTGCTTGTTCATTACCATTAGCTGCGTCTTTAACAGCATCAATATCATCAATTGCTTTATCTCTAATGCTGTTTACCTCTTGCACTGTATCCGTATCGCTATCGTTAAACTGGATATTAGCTTGGTTAACAATACCATCAACCTTGCTTTTATCAGCTTGAGACTTCAGATCATTCTTAATCTTTGTTGCTTCCTTTTGAACAGCAGCTTTAGCTATCACTTTAGCAAAGGCTACTTCAGCTTGGGTTGCAATATCATTAAACTTGGTCTTAGCATTATCTACTAACCCATTAACTTCGTCAGCAGTTTGGGCTTGACCAATTTGGATATTTGCTGCATCTGCAGCGTTGTCAATTGCAGTAAGAGCATTTTGATATGCTTGATAATTATCATTCTTTTGGTCAGAATTAAGATTATTATAAGCATTTTCCACACGTTTTTTAGCATCTGCAGCAGCACCGTTAACATTGGACTTACCATTATCCTTAGCTTGATCCACAGTTGCCTGGTCAACAGCAATAGCAGTCGCTTTAACAGCATCGATGTCGCTAATTGCTTTATCTCTTAATTTATTAACAGTTGTTATATCGGCAGCAGCATCAATAGCTGTGTCAGCTTGCTCTGAAATTGCATCTACTTTTTTCTTATCAGTATCTTTACTTAAACTGCTCTTAACAGTATTTGCCTCATTTTGAACTGCTTCTTTAGCTGCTGCTTTAGCAAATGCTAATTTAGCGTCTGTTTCGGCCTGTGTGAAAGCCTGATCGGCATCTCCCGCAGCCTTACTTACGGCATCCCTATCCGTTGCTTTTTCTATAGCATCTTTAGCTGCAGCTTGAGCATTAGTAATAGCTTGAATTGCCTTGTCATAATCCGTCTTGGTTGCTGACTGTCCATTTGCACTAAGACTATTATATGCATCATTAATTCTTTGCTTTGCAGCTGCGGCAGCTTGATCAATACTCTGCTTAGTATCATCCTTAACTTTAGCAAAATCCTTTTGCTCATTTTCTTCAGCAGTATCTTTAACGGCGTCAATGTCTTTAATAGCTTGAGCTGCAATAGTATTTACATTATCTACGCTTACAGCTGCAGCAAGATCATTTTCTGCTCGTAACACTATGTTATCGACTTTTGTTTGATCAACTTCCTGCTTCAAACCTTTTTTGACTTTATCAGCCTCAGCTTGGATTGCAGTCTTAGCTGTCACTCTGGCAAATGCTACTTCAGCTGTTGTAGCAGCCGTATCAAGGGCAGTAGATGCTGTTCCGACCGCTTTAACAATCGCATCAGCATTTGTAGCGGCACTAATCGCATCATTTGCTGTTGCTTGGGCTTGGGTGATGGCATCCATGGCTTTACTGTAATCACTTGCAGCCAAAACTTTTTCGTCTTTTCCAAGTTTGTCATAAGCATCTTGAACACGTTTTTTAGCAGCTGTAACTAAATCATCAACACTGGTCTTATTATTTTCTTTTGTTTTCTCCAGTTCTTTTTGTTCATTATCATCCGCAGTTGCTTTTACATTACTTATATCACTAATCGCTTTATCTCTAATACTGTTTACCTTATCTACAGTATCTGCTGCAACTCCGTCAATATCTTTATCTGCTTGATCAGAAATAGCTTGTACTTGCTTCTTATCATCAGTTTTATTCAACTGATCTATGATAGATTTGGCTTTTTCATGAACTGCATCTTTCGCTGCTACCTTGGCGAAGGCTACTTCTGCTTCGGTTGCTGCTGCATTAATCTTATTAATACCCTCAGTTGCTGCCTGAGTAATTTCTGCTTTTGAATTTAATGAAGAAATTGCATCGTTAGCAGCCTTTTGCTCACTTGCAATTGCGCTAAGGGCGTCATCATGAGCCTGTTTGGCAACTGCTTGTTCAGTTTCCGTCAGCTTACTATATGCTGCTTCAACTCTCTTCTTAGCTGTTTCAGCTGCTTCATTAATATTCTCTGAGCTGTCTTTGCGAGTTTCGTCAACAATAGCTTGATCTACTGCATTTGCTGTATTTTTAACAGCCTTAATGGCACTAATTGCGCTATCTTTAATGCTGTTTACTTTGGCAACAGTATCTGTCGAATTTTGGTCAATTTCTGCAATAGCATTATTAGCGATGTTCTGTACAGAAGTCTTATCGTCTTGACCTTTCAGATCGGCAATAGTACTTTGCTCTTCAGCCTGAATCGCATCTTTAGCAGCTGTTTTGGCAAATGCTACCTCTGCTTTTGTTGCTTCTTGATCAAGTTCCTGCTCAGCTGTTGCAGCTATATCGCTTACCGCATCCTTAGTTTCAGCACTGGCAATATCGCTATTTGCTTTAAGGCGCGTATTTTCAATAGCAGCAAGAGCATCATTATAGGCCTGCTTTGTTGCATCTTGTTCAGCAGGTGTCAGCTGAGCGTAAGCCGTATCAACCCGGGTTTTAGCATTTGCTGCTGCTTTGTTAACATCACTAGTCCGATTATTCTTAGTTTCTTCCAGACTGGCTTGTTCACCACCATTAGCTTCAGCTCTAACAGCGTCGATATCTTTAATAGCCTGATCCCTAATACTGGTTACTTTAGCTACAGTATCAGTATTAGTGCTATTAATACTGGTAGTAGCAGTGGTAGCAATATTGTCAACCCGATTCTTATCAGAATCAGCCTTTAGGTCTTGTTTAACCTTATTAGCTTCATTCGAAATATCTGCGACAGCTGTTATCTTAGCAAAAGCTACTTCAGCTTTTGTGGCTGCATTATCAAACTGAGCTTTAGCTGTGTTAACTATCTCCGATATCTGATCACTTGACTGTGCCAGTGCAATTTGGTTATTCGCACTAGTTGCAGCATTGTCAATCGCATCATAGGCGTTTTGGTAAGTCTGATGATTGGCATTCTTTTGAGAATCATTTAATTTGTTATATGCATCATCGACACGTTTTTTAGCAGCTGCAGCAGCTTCATTAACATTAGCGGTGTTGTTTTTCTTGTTTTCATTTAGCTGTGCTTCTTTAACAGCATCTGCCACAGCTTTGACACCATTAATATCATTGATAGCCTGGTCCCTAAATCTAACCACGTCAGTTATAGTAGTAGCACTGTCAATGTTAGAATTTGCTGTAGTTACTATCTCTTGTACCTTTTGCTTTTTTTCATTATCAAGACCGTTAATGACAGCATCTGCTGCTGCTTTAACTGCAACTTTAGCTCCCAATTTTGCAAATGATAGTTCAGCTCTGTTGGCAATATCATTAACTGCAGAAATTCCTGTTGTAGCGGCACTGGTAGCATCATCTACTGTCTTTGCAGCTTGAATTGCCGCATCCGCAGTATTCTTTGCCTCATTAATATCGCTGAGAGCTTTATTATATTCTGACTTAGCCTGCTCTTTTTCAGGTGCACTTAACTCGTTATAAGCATTCTGAACGCGTTGAGTTGCATCAGCTGCTGCTTTATCAATATTAGCTTTATTAACTGTTTGGGAATTGTCAATTGCTGCATCAGCTGCAGCTTTAACATTATCAATATCTTTAATTGCCTGGTCTTTAATGAAGTCAACTTTGGTAACACTGTCGGCATTGTTCAAATCAGTTTGAGCTCGGCTTACTATACTGTCTACTTTATTAAGATCAGCTGTTTGCTTTAAGCCTTGCTTGACATTGTCCGCTTCATCTTGAACTGCATCTATCGCAGCCACCTTGGCAAAGGCCAGTTCGGCGTCAGAAGCTGCCTGTGTAAAGGCTTTATTAGCATTATCAACAGCTGTCGTAATTTCTGAATTAGATTGTGCAGCAGCTATTGCAGTCTCTGCTATAGTCTTAGCTTTATCAATGGCATTATTAGCTGCGTTATAAGCAGTTTGGACTGCCGTTGTCTTTTGCTCATCAGAAGTGAGCTTATCATAAGCATCTTTGACCCGCTTCTTAGCGGCATCTGCTTGGGCATCAACACTCGCCTTGCTTAATTCTTGTGCTTTTTGAATCGTTTGCTCGGCATTGCTCTTGACGTTGTCAATTGCCTTGATGGCATTCTCTTTTATTCTGTTTACATTATCAACGTTTTCTGCTGCTCCGATATCATCTTTTGCTTGACTAACAATTTCATCTACTTTATTTTGATCTGCGGTTTCTTTGAGATTAGGTTTTACTTTTGCCGCTTCAGCTTGTACCGCATCGTTTGCAGTGATTTTGACAAAGGTTAATTCAGCTGCATCTGCCAGCTTATTAATGTTTGTTGTACCTTCACTAGCTGCGGCAGCAACTTCAGTTTCAGTAGTTGCGGCTGCAATCTTTGCTTCAGCTGCAGTTTGGGCATTCTTAATATCTGCAACAGCTTGGTCATGTGTGCCCTTATTGGCTGCCTTTTCAGCAGTTGTTAAGCTGTTGTAAGCAGCATCCACCCGCGCAATCGCTGCTTGAGCTGCTCCATCAATACTAGTCTTATTCAGCTCTTTTGCTTTATCAACTTTTTCCTTTGCACTTGAATCAGCTGTGGTTTTAACCTGGTCTATATCTCTGATTGCCTGATTTTTGATATTATTAATTGTTGACACATCAGTAGCAGCGTCTATCTTGCCATTAGCTGCAGTAACAATGCCATCAACCGTTTGTTGATCAGCGGTGCTTAAGCCAGGCTTAATCTTAGCAGCTTCATTTGCGATGGCTTCTTTTGCATCAGCTTGAGCAAAAGTAACTTCTGCTTTTGTTTCAATAGCAGCGATTGCCTGTGTGCCTGTTCCAGCTGCAGCTATAATATCTGCCACATTTTGTGCGTTCTGAATATTGCTTTTAGCAGAGTTTGCAGCTTGGTCTATATCATCTAAAGCTGTCTGTAACGACTGTTGGCAACTAGTTTGATTATTCGCTGACAGTTTCTGGTAAGCATCACTTACACGCTTTTTAGCTGCTGTGGCTGCCGCATCAATATTAGCTGTCTGAGTATCCTTGTTAGCCTTAATTTCGGTTTGCTTAACTACATCAGCAGTAGTTTTAACATTATCAATATCTTTAATTGCCTGATCTTTGATGCTGTTGACCTTGTCGACTGTAGTTGCTTTTTGGAAATCGCTATTAGCTGTTGCAACGATACCATCAACTGTCTGCTGATCAGTTGCACTTAAATTCGGCTTGACACTGTCAGCTTCTTTCTTGACAGCATCAACAGCTGCTATTTTGGCAAAAGCAACTTCAGCTGTGGTTGCCGCGTTGTCAAACTTGTCTTTAGCAGCATTAAAGGCATTAATGATTGCATCTTTGGTTGTAGCAGAGTTAATTGTTTCGGTGGCAGCGTCTTTAGCCTGATTAATAGCTGTAATTGCAGCCGCTTTATCGGCATCAGCTCTTTGCTGCTGACCAGCTTCTGTCAAACTATTATAAGCTTTATTCACACGCTCAATTGCGCTATCAGCAGCAGCGTTAAGGTTAGCAGTGTTAGAAGTTTTAATAGCTTCAATGTTGGCTGCATTTGCGTTGTCTTCAACTGCTTTTATCGCGTTTTCGCCATCATCTGCAGCCTTATCTGCATTTTCAGCCGTTAATTGTTTGCCCACATTTATCTTGGCATCATCACGAGCCTTGTTAATATCGTTTACCGCTTTTTGCTTGTCTTCATCAGACATGTCCGTCTTATTGATTCGGTCTGCTGCAGCTTGGGCGTAATCATCAAGTTTTTTCTGGTCAGAAACAATTTCCTTATCAAATGCCGTAGCTTTGTTCCAAACACTGTCAATCTTTCTAATCCCAATGTTCTTCTCAATGTCTACCTGTTCAAGACTTGATGGCGTCGGATTATTAACTTTGTCAGCAGCATCTTGATAATAATCCTCAACTTCCTTATTTAATGCAGCCTTAGCATCAGTACTGATATTTTTTAAATTAGCAATATAATCTTCAACGTTTGCTTGTTCAGCTCCTAATTCTTTCAAAGCATTTTCTTTAGCAGTCTTTAAATCACTTGCAGCTTTATCAATAACTTGTTGCGCCTTAGCATCTGTTAAAGCTTGATCAATGTTTGCTACACTCTTACCTTGCTCTTTAGTGATTTCATCAAAACTTTCACAGTCATCAATAGCTTTCTTTGCAGCGTCGTATGCCTTTTGAGCTTGATCTTGATATATCTTAACGTTGTCCTGAGTTAAACCACTGTTTGCTAAATCAGCGATTTGGTTAACCACACCCGGCATCCCGGAAGTGCCATTACCATTGAGCTCATTATCAAGTGCTTGTTTAGCAGCTTCTTTGGCTGCAGCTAATTTATTTTGCTCATCTGACTCTTCATTAGCAATTTGCAAAGCTTTTTTTACAAGGTCAAGAGCCGTTTCTTTACGTCTATTGACCTCGGCAATGGTATCTGCACCATAAACTGTTGTGTCTTTATTAGTTTCAGTGACTGAATCTGCCATTGCCAATGCTTTAGCCAGATCATCTTCAAAAGTCTTTGATTGACTTTCTTTTAAATTAGTTGGCTTCTTGCTTTCGGCATCTTTTACCGCATTTCTAATCGTAGTAGCAGCATCGTCTTGAGCTTCTGACAAAGTAAGAATATCTAAACTCTTTTGCACCGGACGAGCACCCGCATCAATGAGCGTTGGACTGTACTCAACAAAGTTGGCATCTGGTATTATTTCGACTTTATCACCCTTTTTCATGTTTAGGGTAACATCAGCCGGTATTGTTACTGCAAAGGTTCCATCTGGATTAATTTCAGAGGAGAATACATTGGGCAACTTGCTAATATTATCTTCAATACTTCCTCGATAGGTATCGGTAGTATTTACATAGGGTTTCAAATTTTCATCTTGGAGAATTTGTTTATCATAATTTGGATTGCTACTAATATATTTAACAATGACATACCCCTTAGTACCTTTCGGGAAATACTTATAAAAGGCATTGACATTACTTGGGCCATCTACCTCTTCACTGTAATTTGATACCTTTCCTGTGATAGTCCTAGAGCCATCATCATTTTTGATAACTTGCAAGCCATCTTCATCAATATCCAAGAAGCCGCTTGGGTTTGCCGGAACAAAAGCTATATTATTGTAGCTACTAGTATCTTTACTACTCAAAGCACTCTCTAAGGCATTTTTAACAATATTATCTAATGTACTTGTTTCTGGATTTTTAACGGCAGCTTCAGCGGCAGTTAAGAATGAAACAAAGCTCTTGTCATTGACAATGTTTTTTATTTCAGGGTCATTTTTAATCTCATCTAACTGCTCTTGCGATAAAGTTTTGTTCCCATCCAGCATCTCAATCGTGTTTATAGTAATACCGGTATTAGTTTTCTGCATTTGCAAAACATGGAATGGTGGTAAGGTAAAAGCTTTACCCGTACTGTTTTGTAGTTGTTGTCGCACATTGGTAATCGTGATCTTGTTATTACCGATAACGCTTGTATTAGTATTTTTGTTATTGTGGGCATCCAAAACAAATGATGTCGGGTTATTAACTTTGAATGTTCCTCCAGAGACATCAAGCAAAGTAATGTTTCCAGAACCAGCATTATCTCCCAATCGAATATTAAAGCTACCGTTCTCAACGTCAGCTGTCCCCGTAACATAAACTAAGGTACCTGAATAATCACCCATGTCATTTCCCAAAATGTTCATTTCACCATTGGGATTAATAGTCAAATTGCCATTGTCAAAAAATAAATTATTGGTATCGCTATCACTGATATTACCATTAGTTTTTATGTTAACTTGACCATTTTGCATAACGTTAAATGTTGAACTAGCATCATTCAAATATACCGCTCTTGATCTGGCACCATTCCTCGTGTCTTTATAAGGCATGACTGTGTTATCACCAATGTTAATATTTAAGACGCCGGCAACCTGTATAGTTCCTGCGCCTTCCATATAGATGGCACTGTAAGGGAAACCATATTCACCGGTGGTAGCATTGCCATCATATGTTTGAGCAGGAATAAGATTTACTGTGGCGCCTCTATGAATTTTAAGAGTGTTGCCATTACTTTTCATTTCAATTATGGTTCCGCCATATGTTGAACCAGTAAATTCGCCATCCAGGAAGTCAATACTATTATTTTTTGTGTTTCTAAATTCAAACAGCTGTTGCTGATTATTATATGCGTTTGATGTCTTAATATTTTGACAATCATTATTACCCGTGAAGTAAATATGGGTATTATCACCAGAATATATTAATTGTGTACCTCTAAAAGTGCAATTGTTAAAAACTATATTAGTATGAAAAGAACCACTTACATATAGTGTATCCCAAACACCGTAAAAGTCGTTACTCTTGATATTTATATTTTGAAAAGTAACATTTGCGTTTGTTCCAGCCGTTTGTATAGGTGCATATCCAGTAAAATTCAAAGTATACTTGTTATTAGCATCAGATCTAATTAATAAATCACGTCCCGGAACGCTAAATGTAGTGTTCCAAATACCTGAAGCTGCACTAATATCATTCATTAAAACAATTTCAGTAATTTTTTGATTATACAGTGCATTTTGGAAATCTTGCCAGCTACTTACTTTATATGATATTCCATTACCAGCATCTTTTACTATTGGAATTTTATCATTTGCAACCGCTGTTTTATCTATATCACCATTTTGTCCGCCCTCAGAACTGGCATCATTATCAGGTTTATCAACACTACTCTGTGAATCTTCTGGCAACTTACTATCACTTGAAACATTATTTCCAGCCGTAATATTAGAAACAGTGTCTTTACTAATTGAGTCATTTTTTTCTGGGGCTGTCACGCTTGAATCATTTGCATCAGTTTCCGGTTGTTCAACAGGATTGGCTTGACCAGCGTCTTTAACATCTTTCTTTTCCTGATCTTTTGCAGTTTCCGTTTTGGTTACACTTTTTGAGGCCTGATCATTACTCTTCAAAAATGAAGTTAAACCGGAAAAAGTGGACAATTTTGGTTCTTTTTCTGTCCTCTCAGTTTGATTATCAACTTTATTAGATTTAAGTGTAGTTTCTTCTTTATTATCTGTCGCAGTTGTCTTCAAATCAGATTCGTTTGATTTGGTTTCAACTTTAGACTCTAAATTTTGAGCAGGAGTATCAGTATCGGCCTTTACTGTCTGGCTGCTTAAACCAAGAAAAGTGAAGCCGAGCAAAACAGAAGCAGCACCGATTGTCAAT
This sequence comes from Lactobacillus sp. W8174, assembly GCF_016100975.1. Lineage (GTDB taxonomy): Bacteria > Bacillota > Bacilli > Lactobacillales > Lactobacillaceae > Lactobacillus > Lactobacillus juensis. The sequence continues at coordinate 533,965 of NZ_JACFRN010000001.1, forward strand.
TTTCGAATTGAGAAACGGTCTTGCTTTGCCTGCAACTCCATTTTTCTTAATCTCTCTTTATAGTTATTTTTACCTAACATAAGTTATCCTTCCTTGAAAATTTAAATACATTCAAATTTTATAACCATTGTTATTAATTGTCAATATAGTACATTAAGTACAATAATCAACTATAAATAACTGTTATTTAAATATCTATTATTTTCAAAAATAAATAACAAATATTCTATAAAATTATCCGTTAAATGCAGTATTTTATAGCTATTTAATAAAAATAACTAAAAAGTGATGTATAGATTTATTTTTTTGATTTTTTATTTTTATTACATTTTATATACAAAATTTCGAATTTTATTTTTAATTTAAAATAACATAAAAATAATAAATTAGCTATAATTAATATATCTATTTTATATTTTTATGTTATGTTTAATTGGATTTATGCTGTGCAAAAAGAAGCATCAATTATGATGCTTCTTTCATCTTATATGAATATATTGTATTTAAGCAAAGTGTATTAGAAGTTTGCCTTCTTGATAAACCTTCCTTTAGCTATAATAAAGTACTTTTTATGACCAATTTTAATAGGATTGCCATAAGTCTTAACAGCTTTATGTTTACGCAAAACTTTTTTACCTAAACGATGACCATACTTATTGTATATATAGGCATTATGTTTCAGCTTTAATTTCTTGGCATCAATATTGCCGCTATTTACAAGCAATCCATCTGTTAAAACGTAATAGGTTTTACCGCTAATAGTTTTCTTAGCAACTGTTTCAATTTCTGAACCCAAGTTGATAATTAACTTGTTAGCACGCTTGCCATTTTCATCATATAGATAAGCATTATGCATTAGTTTCTTAGTCGTAGTCTCAACAGTTTGAACTGCAGCATTAATAGTTGCTGCAGCAACTTCTTCACCCGCTGATCCCGTAGCAGTTACTAATTTTACATTTCCTGCTTTGACAAAGCGGTTCTTTGCAATAGTGAAATATCTTTTACCACGAATCTTAACGACTCCACCGAACGTATTAAGCAGCTGACCCTTCTTGTAAACGCCAGTCTTCTTAACCCGTTTACCTAGCTGGTTATAAATATATGCATTATGGACCACTTTTTGCTTGGTGGCCTGACCATTTGTTGCAGCAACATAATACTTCTTGTTATTATCATGTGTGTCAACTAGTACATAGTATTCACGGCCTCCAATAGAAACTGTACCATAAGTAGTAAGGATTGAACCGGCACCGAGTGTAACTTTGTTAGCACGTTTGGCAGAATTATCATATAGATAAGCATTGTGCATTAAGGTCACATTAGTACTTTCGCCTAAATCATTTGGCGCACCATTTGTTCCATTTTGTTTATCAGTTGATGGTTGATTAACAGGGTTAACAGGAATAGATGAAGTACTGCCATTACTATCAGAATTAGAATTGCTGCCATTGTTGTCAGAATTATTATTGGTATTGTTTCCGTTATTATTGCCATTATTATTGCTGTTGGCACTATCTTTAATAATCTTATCAATGACAGTTGAATCTGATGAAGCCTTATTAATCGCTTCAATACCATCGTCACGCTTGCCGTCAATATCAGTTAAAGTATTATTTTGATTAATCTTTTCCTGAGCATCAGCTAAAATGCGGTCGATTTCAGTCTTAATTGCAGCTTTTTCATCGTCAGTATAGTTATCACCGTTTTCATGCTTGACCCTGTTATTATCAATTTTCTTCTTAGCATTAGTAGCAGCATCTGAGACAGCAGCTTTGGCAATCTCCCGTATCCCAGTTATTCTATTATTCAGAACTTCATCATAAGAATTACCAGAGATATCTTTATATTTGTCATGCTCACTATTAGTTGCATAAATCAATGCAGACTCACCAAAATATTTTTGGTTCTGGGCAACTGCACCTTTGTATTCAGCCTCAACATCCCTATTGGCAGAACTCTTAACTGCATATAATGCTTGCTGCATTAACTGATCAATTGCTTGCCTTGCCATGTCTATATCATGGTTCATCTGATTTGCAATATTCTCGTAAGATGCGTCAGCTTGAGCATCTTGAGTAAGCACACTATCTATACTTCCATGTATGCCATCAAGTCTATTTTTGAAATGATCTCTATCCTGAGGAAGTAGACTATCTATATTGTTAAGCTTGTCCTTTGCCTTATTGAACAAATCATTAACTTTTTCTTTACCCATTAGCTCATTATAGGCATTGATTCCATTGCTATACGCTTGAGATGTAGAGCCAATGTTGGTCGAATGCTTAATTGCATCAATTGCATCCTGGATAGCTTGAATGTTCCTTTGATAATCAGGATTTGCTTTTTGTGCTTCAGTTAAGCCATTGTATCCAGCTTCCAGGCCTGTTATTTCATTTCCAGCACCCTTTAAGGCATTAGCTTGGTTATAATCAAACCATTCAGAAGTATTTTGATAAGTATCAGTTAGCTTAGTACCAATTTGATTTTCGTCAGTCGGAATTTTATTGATATCAGTTTGCTGTTCTATGTCTGCTTTTTCAGTTGCATATAAATCATCAACTATCTTGTTTAATGCTTTCTTTTGATCAGCAGTTAGTTGAGATGACCCAATAATGTTGTGAGTTGTTGAATATTTTCTTTGTAAAATATCTTCTGCCTTTGCTTTGGCAGCAGCAAGATTAGTATCTTTTTCGACATCAGCAAAGCCAGGAATGTGACTGCCAGAATTGTTATCAGAATATCCTTGGGTTGCATTGTTAACAATCTGATCAACGTCTTTTTGGATGTCAGCAGTAGAACGATCATTTCCATTCTTATCTGTTGTCGGAACTGCGTTAATCTTTGCCTTGCTTTGATCGTAAATATCTTGAAGCCTCTGTTTTTGCTTTTGTAAATCAGAGTTTACTAAGCCAGAGCCTTCAAGTTTTTTATCAGCTTCTGCTTTTTGCTCAAGAAGATTATTAATAGCATTTTGCTTAATTTGATAGATTTCTTCTTTATTTTGGGCTGTTTGGTAAAGCTGGTCGATTCCAGTTTCACCTAAATTGGTTGAGTGTCCCTCGCTATCCAGACCCTTCTCAATGTTTTGCAATTTTTGTTTAGCATTTTCGAGATCCGTTGTTGTCGGACTGCTTGGTAAAGCAACTTTACTAATTTCATCCTTAGTCTTTTGAACCAACTGATTAAGTTGATCCTGTAAGTCAGCCTGTTGTTGATCAGTTAAATGACTTGCAACTTGACCAATACTGCCCTTATCTTTGACATACTTATCAATAGCAGCAATTTGTTTGTTCTTTTCACTTAGTAAATTGGCTGGAATACCTGCTTGATCTATAGCGGCCTCACCAGCTTTTTCAACTTGACTTAAGTTTGCATTATCATCAGCGCCATATAAGTCGCTAATGCCTTTTTGCATTGCGTCATTTATTGCAGCTTCATTTTGACTTATTTCCGTTGGATCAAGTCCTGAACTTGGCAATTTTGTCTTAGCAGCTTCAGCATATTCTTTCAGAGTATTAATTTGTTTGTTCTTTTCTTCGAATCGCTGAGTTAAGCCAGTAATTGCATCATTACCAGCTTGTGCCGCTTGATTCATTGCACTATTGGCATCAGTTGCATTGTTTTGAGCAGCTTGAATATTTTGAGCAGCTTTATCACGTTCTGACTTGATGCGATCTCTCATCTGATCTGCCAAACTAGGATTATCTTTAGCAATCTTATCTGCAGCTTCATTTGCTTTATTAACTGCGTCTTGCAACTTAGTCAATGCGTTATTGACAGATTCTGCCTTAACAATTTCATTATTAACTTTATTCAAATCAGCATCATTCTGACCTTTAGCATCAGACAATTGGTCCTGGCTGGTAGCAGAGTTAACTCTGGTTTCACCAGACTGACGAATTTGATCAATTTTATTCTTCAAATCATTATACTGGTCTTGACCTAATTTTTTATCGGCCAAATCTTGATCAATTTGCTGTTGTAATTTATTTGTTGAATTATCAAAATCATTTTTAGCAGATGTCTTAGCGTTAGTGAGGCTGGTATCCTTTGCTGTATCAACAATCGCTTCTATTGCTTTATTACCCTCATCTTGAGCCTTTTGCACATCATCTTGATTTTGAGCTTTATCAATATTTTCTTTTGCTTTATCCCGCTCGCTTTCAATCGTAGATTTATCATTAGCGTCACTAGCAATTGAAGTTTGGGCTTTATCATCTAAGGCAGATTTTGCCTTATTTTTAGCCGCCTGCAGTTTAGCATCAGACAAGGCCTGGTAAATATTGCTTAGACCGGTATTCTTTTCTGTATCAATATTTTCAGATAGAGCGCCACTGACGCTTGAAACGGCATGATCATAAGCATCCTGTGCTTGCTGTTTAAACTTAGCTAGCTGATCAGGGTTTAGACCAGTTAAACCATTAATTTCTGGTAGAACACCGGTATCAGTTGAGCCTTTTCCAAGAGCTTTATCAAGTTCTTTAATTGCTTGATCTCTTTGGTTACGGATATCGTCAGCATCACTCTTACTTGCATTAGCAACTACGTTACTAATTCCCTGTAAGGTATTATTTTTGATTTTCTCAACTGTAGCGCTATCATTAGCCGCGCCAATATCTTTAATGCCTAAATCAGCCACTGCAAAAACCGCATTTTGGTCTCGTGAATCATTTAGTTTAGCTCGAGCCGCGTATGCTGTATTTTTAATCAAATCGGTGGCAACAACTTTATCACTAGCTAACTTGGCAGCAGATTCAATGTTATTAATTTTATTTAATGTATCTTGATAAATTCCAGTTAGTTGTTCTTTATTTGTGGCAGCGTCAATTTTACTATTTGCATCCGTTGGGATTGACTCAAGCTGACTAATTGCATCATCAAATTGCTTTTTTACTTCATTTCTTTGGTCATTCGATAATTTGCTATAAATGTCACTTAAACGATTCTTGGCACTGCTTGCAGCATTGGCAATATTATTTTTAGTATCAGTTTTAGATGTATTAAAACCATTACCTGCAGCTTCTGCAGCATCAATAGCTGATTCGCCCTTTTTCTCAGCTATATTAGCATCAGAGACAGCATTTGTAGAATCAATTATTGATTTTGCATTATCGCGTGCAGATGTAATGTTATTAATAGTTGTGGTCTTGGCATCATTAGTAATATCTGACGAACTATTAATTCGGTCAATCGCCTTTTGTGCATAATCATCAAGCTTTTGTTTATTAAGGATCTTATTAACATTTACGTCACTAATCACATCATCAATTGATGACTTACCATTTTGGACAATTTTATTAAGTTGCTCATTGGTAGTAGTGCTTTTATCATTAATGCCATTAACACCAATATCATATGTAGCATCCACTTTTGCACGCAATTCATCTTTGTTGGCACTGGTAATCTGATCCATATTGCCAATTTGCTCTTTTACTTTATTGCGCTCATCCATTAGAGCTGTTAAAGCCTGGTCTTTTGCAGATTGCAAGTTCGCTGCAGCTTGAATGTTTGCTAAATCATTTTTACCTTTAGTTAATGCTGCATCTATATCATCTTTACTTGCACCTTGAATGGCAGTTTGAGCCTGATTGAAGGCATTGGTAATCTGATTATAGTAGTCATTCTTTTCGGTTACTCCTAAATTAGGATCATTAGTAATCTGACTGCTTGCAGAATCACGCGCATCTTTTAATTTTCCAATTGCAGTTTGACGCTGTTGTTCTAAGGCCTGAGCTTCGAGATCAGGAGAAAGGGAATTAATAACAGAATTAATGGCATCAATTCCTGTTTGAGCATCAGTGTTAATATCAGTTACTGTATGGTCATTAGTGATCGCCTGGATTGCTTGATCATAACCTGCATCAATCTGATCCTGTTTTGCTTGAACTATTGCCGGATCAAGATGAGAATTTGCAAGAGTATTTTTGGCATTAGCCTTGGCCTGTTGCAGTTTGCTAATTGCCTGCGCCTTAGTGGCCGTGATTTGAGCAGCACCTAAATCTTTTAGAATATTGTTTTGACCATCTTGCTTAGCCGAAGTGATATCAGAAACATTTTGAGCTGAAGCAATTTTGGCCTTCGCAGCCTGGGCATCTTGATCAATTTGATCTTCATAATACTTCTTATTTGAAGGACTAAGTTGACTATCATCAATGCTTTCAATTTTAGCTTTTGCATCATTAACAGCTGTATCAACGTCTTGAGCTGCCTTGGTTCTAGCTTCTTCTACCTCTTTATTGGCAGTCCCTTGTGCATCGCTTACAATATTATCTATACTGTTTTTAGCGTTAGTGACTGTCTCAGCGATTTTAGAACTATCGACTTTGTTTAAGGTATCAATACTATCATTAACTACCTTGCTGATTTGATCATGATATGCTTTCTTTTGTTCAGTAGTCAGATTGTTGGTTTGATCGATTTGGTTATCAGCGTTTACTTGCTCTTGTCTGATCTGCTTGATAGCATCATCTAAGGACTGGTTACGCTCACCCTTAGCCTTAGCTGAAGCCAGTAAGCTGTTTAAGGCATCGATACCATCATTACGTGCTGAATCAATTGCAGTTAAACTGTCTGCCTGATCAATCCGCTGGTTATAGCCAAGAGGAGTGCTTGAATTATTGAGCAGTTTCTGTGCATTTGCTACGCTATCGTCAATATCATTTGCTGACAAGCCTGGCAAGCTACGCAATTGGCTTTCAATATTACTTTCAACTTGGGCAAGCTTAATCTTAGAAAGCTGTCTTAAAATTGACCGCTTAGTTGACTCCTCGGTTGTCGAAACAGTAGCAGAATCGCTTGCTTGATCAATATTGGTTAAACCATCAGTTACTGTTTTTTCGATTTCAGAGTTTGAAGGGATGCCTAGCGAGCTCTCATTAGCATTTGCATATCCCAAAATTTCAGCTTTTGCAGCATTTTGATCAAAAATAGTTTGTGCAGCTGCTTCTCTTTGATTGATAACAGTGTTGTCAGAAGTGCCATAAATTGACTTTTGCTCATCATACTTAGCACTTCCTGGTTTAGCAGTTGCAACTTCTGCTGCTTGATCAATTGCGTCTAGTAAAGGAGTTTGTTGATCTAAACTAATGCCTGAATTCTGTACTCGCTCTTTGGCAGCAGCTGCTGCAGCATTAATTTTGCTTGCTTCTTGATCAGCATTTATATCCTTAATAGACTCCTTACCCTTAGAACCATCAGGATCATCACCAGTGATAATGTCGTGAACTGCTTTATTATAGGAATCCTTTATTTCTGTAGTCTTATCGGCATGGTTTTTAATTTCATCTTGAGCAACAGCTTGTAAGTCTTTCAGTGCTTGAATTGTTTTATTAACTTTATCAATTATACCTTGAGCTTCTTTTTGGTGCCCATCTACTGATACTTGGTCAAGATCTTTTTCAATATCGCCTTCTGGTTGAGCGATAGCCTGAGCACGAGCCAGACGAGTAGGTAAATTAACTATTTCATCCTTCTCTTCTTTACTCAAGTTAGGATCGTTTGCTAGCTTGTAAGCGTCAACATAGACTTGATCAATTTTTTGCTTAAGATCAGTTTCAATACTCTTCTTATAACCATAAGCAGCTTGATCAATCGCATTTATGCCATTCTTCTCTGCTTCAGTAATATCTTTATCAGCTTGAATACCTTTAATAGTATTAATTGCTTTATCACGTGCAGCATTAATCGCATCTGTCATTGTAGGAAATCTCTTTGACTGCAACGTGGCTTCATTATTTAAATTTGTAATTGCATTATTACGAGATGCCTCAATCGTTGAAGAATTTTGCGCCTGACTTACGATATTCTTAATTGCATCAAGGGCAGCCTTCTTACGATTGTTAACCTCTGTTAAAGTATTAGCACCTGAAGCATAAACTGAAGTTTTTTCGTTGTCGGAAGTAATTGTCTTAGATGCAGCCGAAGCAATTTTATCTAGCTGATCATTAAACTCTTTGATCTGTGCATCAGATAAATTATTAGGCCTGTTTATTTTTGCATCACTAATAGCATCAGTGATTGCCTTAGCAGCCTGATCTTGCGCATCTGTTAAAGTTAGAATATCCAAGTTTTTAATTATTGGACGACGTCCAGCAGCAACACTAGATGGATCATAGCTAACAAAGTTAGCATTTGGAGTTAATTCTATAGAGTAGCCTTTATCAAACTTAATCGTTTGATCGGCTGGAATAGTAAAACTAAACGAACCGTCATCATTTACAATTGCTGCAAATTGTGTTGGTAAAGGATTTAAAGAACTGTTGCTTGAATCTCTAGTGGTGTCTTTTGTTTGTGCGTATGGATTGTCGATTATATTTTTACCATTTTGATCCTTTGGTGTCCATGCAGTTTTTACACCCATACTATCAATTAAATTTGCTATAATATATGCTTTAGTGGCAACAGGTAAAATCAAACTAAACGGGTTTTTCAAATTTTCTGGATCTGAATCTGGTCCATCAGTAGCAGAATTATAATTAATTACGCTACCTGCCTCACCGGAAATTGTTTGTGAGCCATCATCATTTCTAGTGATTTTGACCTTTCCAGGATCAATATCTAAAAAGCCACTTGGATTGGCCGGAATAAAACTAATGTTGTTATAGCCAAAATTATTGCTATTATTGAATGCTTTTTGAATAATATCCGAAAAGATTTGATCGTAAGTCCAACCGTTCTTAATACCATCAGCTAAGGAATTTTGAACGTCAGCTGGTAATTTATCAAGTGAAATATGAGCCTTAGCAGCCTGTGCTTTAATTTCTGCTAATTTATCTGCTGTTAGCTTTTCTTGACCATTAAGCAACTCAATATTATCGACTGCAATTGTATTGTCAGTTTTCCTAACAGTTAAAACGTGAAATGGTGGCAATGTTACTTTACCAACCCCAGTTTGCGTTGAGCTCAAATCAAACTGCTGACGCACATTTGTTAAGGTAATCGGCATGGTGCCGATAATACTCGTAGCAGGATTGGTATTGCCCTGGACATTCAAAATTAATGAGGTAGGATTATTAACAAATAATTTTCCGCCTTGCACATCTACCAAAAGTATTTGGCCATTACCGCCATCTACGTATCTACCATTTGGACCTGGCTTTCCAAGAATGATGTTAAAACCACCGTTTTCAATATTGGCCGTACCCCTAATTAGGACCAAAGTACCAGAATAGTCGCCCATATTTGAACCATTAATGTTTAACGATCCCCTTGGCAGAATGTTAAAATTACCACCATCATAAATCAGGTTTCTGTTGCCCCAGTTATTAGCTATATCACCATTAGTAGTAATATTGACTTTCGCATCACTATTAATGTTGAAAACGGAGTTGCCATCATTGATCAGGATTGCACTGGATTGATCGTTATCATTTGTACCATTATAGTGATCGCTACCAGTTGTGATATTCAGCTCACCATCAACATTAACGGCTTCATTATTGCCTAACATGGCGATAGCTAAAGGAAGCCCGGTATGCTCAGCAGCGTTAGAGCCTAAGCTATTATTAGGAATATAGATCCGCGGTGAAAGTGATACCTTAGCGTTCTTTTCAATGTTAACAACATTGTTGTTACCCGCCATTTCTATCACATTACCACCAACGGTTTTACCAGTAAAAGTCCCACTAAAATCAAGTGAATTATTTGAACCAGTAAATTCAAAAAGTTGTTGAACATCACCACTTGAAATGGTAATTCCTGGATAAGGTGTATGCGTTACTTCCCCGTAGTTTGTTCCTGTAAAGTAAATTTTAGTATTATTTCCACAGTGAACCATTTGCGAACCATGGAAATTAACATTATTGAATGTGATTTTTGAAAAATGACCATCTTGGTTGTAATCATCAGTCATGATGACGCCCCAGATATCTGCACTCCATAAGTCAAGGTTGTCGTAGGTTATATCTAAATCCTGCGTACTGCCACTATTTAATTGGAGATGGTTACCTTTCAAATCAACTTTATACCTAGTACTACTGTCACCAGCGGATTTAATGAGCATTTTCCTGCCGTAAAAGTAGAACGCTTGTGATCCATTCTCTGGTCCGTCAGTAATATCGTTCATAACGTCAATTTCTGAAATACTATCATTTTGAAACGCACCTATAAGCTCATCAAAGGTATGGACCTGTGCTACACTAGCATCCCTAGTATTTATTTCTGTGTTTTCAGCAGCATTTGAATCATTAGCCACTGCAGCTGTTGAATCGACAGGCTTTGTTGTATCACCTTTAGCGGATGAGTCAGCAGCGGTATCCTGATTATGACTAGACTGTTGATCAGAATTATTCGTCGACTCGGGCATTGTCTTTTCTGATTCTGCTTGACCAGTTGCAAAACTGTGACTAGTCTTTGAGTCACTATCTTTTAAAAATGAACTTAAGCCAGAAAAAGTGCTTAAATCGTGCTTCGTATTATCTTGAAATGATTGCTTTTGTGTAGTTGCAGTTTTTGCCTTAGTCGCAGTTTGTTCAGTATTAGTTGTTTCATTTCCATTAGTTTGGGAATCTACTTCTTCACTTGCTGGATCAACTGTATCAGCTTTAACTGTTTGATTGCTTAAGCCAAAGAATGTAAAACCAAGTAAGACAGAAGCAGCACCAATAGTCAATTTACGAATTGAGAAGTGGTCTTGCTTTGCCTGCATTTCCATTTTACGTATTCTTTCCTTATTATTATTTTTACCTAGCATAATAATCCTTTCTCGAAATTATGATTACATATTAATTGTAAGTCCTGTTATTTTTACTGTCAATTTAGTAACACTATTATGCATTTTAATAGGTAATGAAATTCAAAAAAATATAATATAAAATAACCTTAATTTTAAGTTTTATGCTGATTCAATAAGTATAATATATATATAAATAACAATAATTTAATCAATAGAAATAAAATGTTTATTTTAAATATAAATTAATTTTACTGTTTTTATAAACATATTTATATATAATATACAAAATATAATTTGTACTATATATACATGAATATGTTTGTGATCTGATTAACATAGTCAATTAAGTAAATATAACTTTTTTCGGACTTGCTTAGATATTTAGATAGTATGGAAGATATGCCTGCTAGAGTTTTTCTCGCAGAAAAAAGGAGGAGACTCAGCCCCTCTTTTTCTAAAACTATAGATGATTTGAAAATGCAAAAGAAGTGCCACAAATGTGACACTTCTTTTGTGATATTTAAGCTGTAAATTCTAGAGTTTTTAATAATTAAAAGTTTGCTTTCTTAACGAACCTCCCTTTACTTAATGTGTAGTATTTTTTATGACCAATTTTGACTGGATTACCGTATGTATTCACGGATTTACGCTTCTTGAGTACTTTCTTGCCTAGACGATGACCATACTTATTGTATATATAAGCATTATGCTTCAGCTTTAATTTCTTGGCATCAATATTACCACTAGCTATATAAAGTCCATCAGGCAAAGCATAGTATTTCTGACCATTGATTGTCTTCTTACCAGTAGTTTCAACAACTGAACCTGCATTGAAGATCAGCTTATTTGCACGCCTGCCGTTTTCATCATAAAGGTAAGCATTATGCTTTAAGCTCTTAGCAACAGTGACAACAGGTTGTTCAGTAGTATTGGTATTCGTTGGCGCAACTTCTTCATTGGCTGATTTTGCAGAAGTTACTATCTTAACATTTGCGGCTTTGACGAAGCGGTTCTTACCAATAGTAAAGTATCTCTTACCACGGATCTTAACGACTGCGCCATAGGTATTTAGCAGTTGACCCTTCTTGTAAACGCCTGTCTTCTTAACTCGCTTGCCAAATTGATTGTAAATATAAGCATTGTGAGTCAATTTTTGCCTAGTAGCCAATACATTTGCTGTAGCAACAAAGTACTTCTTATTCTTAGCACCTTGATCAACTAAGACGTAGTATTCTTTACCATTGATCGTTTGTGTGCCATAAACAGTAACTATTGAACCAACACCTAAAGTGATCTGGTTAGCACGCTTGCCATTTTCATCATACAGGTATGCATTATGCATCAATTTGACTTGTGATGAATCAGACAAATCAACATCATCACCATTTTGAGGCTTGTCTTTACCTGCATCAACTGAGCCAGTTCCTGGTTTATTTCCAGGTCCTGGAGTTACTGTAGAACCGCCACCAGTGTTTCCACCGTTGCTAATGTTTTCATTGTTTCCACCATTACCATTATTATCGCCGCCGTGAATAACCTTATCAATTGTTGTTGGATCGGAGCTATCCTGATGAATGACATCTATACCGTTATCACGATTCTTGTCAATATCGTCTCCGCTACCAGCGTGATCTATCTTATCTTTGGCATTATCTTTTTGATGATCAATCTCATCCTTGATCTTTTGTTTTTCATCATTAGTTAAATCACTGCCATCTTGGTGCTTGCCCTTATTATTGTCGACATCTTTTTTGGCATTCTTAGCAGCATCATCAACGGCACCCTTAGCAATTTCTTTTTCGGCTTCAAGCTTATTCTTTTGAATTTCATCATAAGAATTGCCCTCCGTGTTTTTATGTTTATTAAAAGCATTTTGGATTGAAGAAGTATCAGCGTTATCACCAAATTCTTTATGAATTTTATCGATAGCTTCTATTGCTTTATCAGCAACTTCCTGATCAGCTTTCTTCTTGCTGGCATCAATTGCCTTATTGACCTCAACTTGAATATCACCTTTAGCTGTGTTAGCAGCCTTGTCAATATTAGTCTTCTTACCGGCAGGATCATCACTAGGAGCATTAACTTGATCAATTGCTTCGTTACCTTCTTTAACATGTTCATTAACATTATTAATGAGGTCCAACTTAGTTTGACTATCGATATCTTTATTATTGATAATCTCAGTTTTAGCCTTATCAGCAGCGTTCTTAATTTCTTCCTTAGCTTTGAGTTTGTTCAAAGCTGTAATGCCTTGATTGTATGCAGAACTAATATCCGGAATATTGTCAGCTTTGTTGATATCGGCAAGACCTGCAATTATATCTTTAATATAGTCTTGATAGTCTGAATTTGCTCTCTGGTCACTAGTTAATTTATCATATTCACTTTGTAAACCATTAGTGCCGACTGTAGCATTCTGTTTATCTTTAACAACCCATTCAGAAGAATTCTGCCAAATCTTATCAATGCTAGTTCCAACGTGATCCTTATCTTTCGGAACTGTATCAAGGTCAGTAATAGCTTCAATGTTTTTCTTTTCAGTATTATAAGCATCATCGATAGCTTGGTTAGCTTCCTGCTTTTCGGAATCGGTTAACTGAGATTTGTTAATGATATCATGAGCCTGATTCTGCTTTTCTTTCAAATAACCTTCTGCCTTGGTTTTAGCACCAGCAAGAGCTGCTTGATCAATAACACTTGAAGTACCAGGCATCTGTTCTCCAGTTGTAGGATCTTTATAGCCATTCTTGGCCTTATTAACTATAGCTGCAGCATCTTGTTTGACATCATCAGCGGTCCTGTCTTTACCATCTTTTTTATCAGGAATATTATTAACATCAGTCTTACTCTTGTCAATGATATCCTTGATCTTTTGTCTTTCAGCTTCTTGATCTGTTCCTGACAAGCCAGAATCTTCAATCTTCTTATTAGCTTGATCCTGGATATCTTGTAACTGCTTAATAGCATCTTGCTTAGCTTGATAGATATCCGCTCTGTTCTTAGCTACATCGTAAACATTATCTACGCCTGCTTGACCGAAGTTAAGTGCTTCATTATTTTCTGGAACACCCTGTTCGATATTAGCCAACTTCTTCTTTGCGGCTTCTAAGTCAGACTGAGTTGGGTTATCAGGTAATTTGACACTGCCAATCTTGTCTTTAGTGTTTTGCACTACTTGATCGAGCTGCTTTTGCAAATCAGCCTTTTGATCATTAGTTAAATTAGTAGCAACTGAACTAATATCACCTTTATTTTTGACATAGTCATCGATAGCTGCAATCTGCTTGTTCTTTTCAGCTAGCAGATCGCTTGGCAATTTAGCTTGGTCGATGGCCTTTTCTCCGGCTCCTTCAATATCATCTAAATTGTCAGTATCTTTAGCACCATAAATGTTGCTGGTTGCATTTTGCAAAGCAGTATTGATAGCACTTTCACCTTGACTAATTTCATTAGCATCAAGATTATTGCCTTGCAGACCCTTCTTTACAGTTTCTGCATAGCCCTTTAACTTATTGATAGCGTCATTCTTAGCTTCATAACGGTCAGTTAAGCCAGTAATCGCTTTTACACCATCTTGTGCAGCCGTATTCATAGCATTATTAGGGTCTTGTGCATCATTTTTAGCATTTTGAATGATTTGAGCAGCTTTATCACGTTCAGATTTGATCTGTTCTCTCATTTGCTCAGCCAGATCTTTATTGTCCTTAGCAATTCCGTCTGCCGCAGCAGAAGCCTTATTGACGGCATCTTGCAGCTGAGTTAAAGCATTGGTCAATGATTCTTCTTTACCAATATCAGTACTGATATTATTGAGATCATTGTTGTTCTGACTCTGGGCACCAGTCAAACTATCCTTATCTTTGGCTGAGTTTATCCTGGTCTCACCATCTTTACGAGCCTGATCAATTTTTTCTTTTAAATCATCATATTGGTCTTGACCCAGTTTCTTATCAGCTAGGTCTTGATCAATCTTTTGTTGTAGCTTGTCTGCAGCATTTTTCAGATCATTTTTTGCTGCAACTTTATCATTGGCAAGTTGAGTATCCTTGCCTGTCTGCTCAATACCGTTAATAGCATTTTGGCCTTCATCTTTAGCTTTATTGACTTCATCGGTATTTTTAGCCTGATCAATTTTGTCTTTGGCTTTGTCACGCTCGTTATTGATTGAATCCTTGTCGTTAGGATCATTTTTACCAGCATCAGATGCTGCTTGATCCAAATCTGATTTAGCCTTGTTTTTGGCAGCTTGCAGCTTAGCATCTGTCAATGCCTGATTAATGTTGACTAAGCCCGCATTCTTTTCGTTTTCAATTTGATCTTTAGACGCTCCGCTGACCTTAGCAACAGCACGATTATATGCGTCTACAGCTTGTTTTGTGAAAGCAGTCTTTTGATCGTCAGTTAAATCATTCAGTCTATTAATTTGATCACGAACTCCAGCAAGATCGTCCTTCCCGTCTAAAGTATCCTTTAGCTCTTGCAGTGCTTCATCCCGTTGATTTCTAATCTGATCAGCTTGCTGAGAGGCAGCAATATCAAGAATGTTTTGTATGCTTTGAATAGTGTTGCCTTTGATCTTATTAACAGTTGCAATATCACTGGCAGCATTAATGTCATTTTGACCAAGATTCGTAACAGCTTTGACTGCGTCCTGATCTTTCTTATTTGTTAATTGGGTATTTGCTTTAGTACTTGCTTCATTAATTGCAGTTATTGCGGCAGCTTTGGCAGCAGCTAAGTCTGCACCTGTTTCTGCCTTATTAATAGCAGCTATTGCATCTTTAGTATAGCCATCTACCTGATCTTTATTAGTAGCCTTCTTAACGTTTGCAATTGCTGTGGTGGAAGCCTGCTGAATAGCATTGTTGGCCTGATCAAATACGTCCTTAACTTTTGCCTTATCATCATCGTTAAGTCCATTATAAATTCCTTGCAAACGTGAAGTGGCATTAGCTGCAGCAGTAGAAATTTGATCAATTGTGCTGTTCTTATATCCTTCAAGGCCATTGCCTTTGGCAGCAGCCGCGTCAATTGCCAGTTCACCATTTTGTTCTGCAAGATTAGAAGCTGGGATATCTTCTTGCTTATCGACCTTATCGACATTAGCCTTCGCCTCATCACGAGCAGCTTTAATTCCAGCAATAGTGGAATCCTTCACAGCTTGAGTAATATCGGTTGAGTTGCTAATGCGATCAATAGCTTTTTGAGCATAATCATCAAGTTTTTGCTTGTTAATAACTTTATTAATGTTTAAATCACTGATGACATCATCAATAGCTGCTTTGCCTTGTTGAGCTGCTTGGGTAACTTGTTGGATAGAAGATGTACTTGCAGAGTTAATATTCTTGACTGCTTGATTGTATTGCTCGTCAACTTTAGCTCGTAAATCGTTCTTATTGGCACTTGTAACTTGATCCATATTGCCAATTTGCTCTCTAATTTTGCTTCTCTCAGTAAGCAAGTCATTTAGAGCTTGATCCTTGGCAGATTGCAAGTTTGCAGCTTCCTGAATCTCAGTCAGTTTCCTAGTGCCATTGGTAAGAGCAGTATCAATATCGTCTTTGCCTGCTGCTTGAATAGCCGACTGAGCATTATTAAAGGCATTTGAGATTTGGTTATAGTAATCGTTCTTTTCGGTAACGCTTAAATTAGGATCAGTAGTTATTTGGGTATTCGCATTATCGCGAGCTTCTTTTAGTTTATTAATAGCATCCTGACGCTGTTTTGCTAAAGCTTGTGTGGCTTCGTTATCCGAGATACTGTCAACTATACTTTGGATACTCTTTTTGCCTTTATCCGCATCATTATTAATATCTGAAACATTAAAGTCGCCCGTTACAGCCTGAACAGCTTGATCATAGGCATTGTCAATCTGGTCTAATTTATCTACCCAGTCTTTGTCGTTAAGTGATTCTTTATCATGAGCGGTAGAAATGGTCTCTCTGGCTTCATTCTTAGCAGTTTGTAAATCAGATATTGCTTTGGCACGTGCTGCAGAAACCAGAGCATCGTTCAAGTCCCTGGTAATATTGTTTTCACCGTCCTGAACAACAGATTTGATACTGTCTTCATCTTGAGCTGCAGCAATCTTATCTTTAGCTGATTGTGCATCCTGATCAATCAAATCTTCATAGTGCTTTTTGTTTGATTGACTGAGTTGACTGTCAGGTATGCTTTCAATCTTAGCTTTAGCAGCCTTTGCTGCATCATCAACTGCTTGTGAAGCTTTTGCCCGTGCATCTTTGATCACACTGTTACCCTTATTTTGGGCATCAGCGACTATACTGTCTATCTTTCCTTTGGCTGTTGTAACAGCATCATCAACCTTTGAAGGGTCAATGCTGTTTAAACCGTTAATACTGTCATCTGCAACTTTTTTAATTTGGTTATGATATGAATCCTTTTCGGCGTCACTGAGATTTGTTATAGCATCAATAGCTTTATCAGCATCCTGTTGTTTCTGCCTAATCTGTGCGGCAGCATCAGTTAGTTGATTATTGCGTTTACCTAACTCTTGCTGCTTAGTCAACAGATTGTTAAGAGCTGTAATACCATCATTTCTGGCTCCGTCAATTGCTGCAAGTGAATCAGCTTGATCAACCTTCTGAGTATATCCCAGTGGATTAGTATTATTACTTAAAATCTTCTGAGCCTGCGTTTTAGCATCATCAATATTCTGAGCAGTTAAACCAGGAATATTGCTGATTTGATTTTCAACATCTGCTTCAACATCGACTAACTTCTGCTTGGAGATTGCTTTAAGCACATTCTTTTTAGCAGTATCCTCTGCAGTTGCAACTGCATTAGAGTCAGCAGAATTATCAATACTTGCCAAACCGTCACTAATTGCTTTGGCGATAGTGGTGGTTGAATTAACCGACAGACTATCCTCGATAGTAACAGCATATCCTGAAACTTCAGACTTAGCAGCAGCCTTATCAAAAGCAGTTTGCGTTGCTGCTACTCTTTGATCGATACCTGTAACATCTGAGGTACCATAAATTGATTTATTAGCATCATAATTTGAATCACCCGGTTTGGCAGTAGCTACTTTAGCAGCATTATCAATTGCATTTAAGTAAGCTACTTGATCTGCAGGAGCAAGACCAGAATTTTGGACTCTCTTCTTAGCTGCTGCAGCTGCCTTATTAATAGCGTCTGCTTCCTGATTTGCGTAAACTTGTTTGATTGCTTCTAGACCATTTGAACCGTCAGGATCGTCACCATTGATGACTTTATGTACGGCATCATTTAAAGAATCCTGAATATCAGTCGTTTTGTCACTATGCTTGGCAATTTCATCTTTGGCTGCTGCCTGTAATTTCTTAATTGCAGCGATAGTATTCTTAAGAGCGTCAATGGTATCTTGAGCTTCTTTTTGGTGATTTTTGACTGAAGCTTCATTAGTATCTTTATCGATGTCACCTTGAGTAGCGACGATTGCATCCGGACGTTTCAACCTGTCAATTAAGCCATTGACTTCATCTTTTTCTGTATTATTCAGGTTAGCATCTTTAGCAAGGTCAGCTATATCAGATTTTACTTGACCGATTTGCTGGTTAAGACCTGTTTTCACGGTGTTCTTATAGTCAAGACCAATCTTGTCAATTGCCTTTATTCCGTCATCCTTAGCTTTAGCAACATCAGTACTATTTTGTGCTGCCTTAACTTGGCTAATTGCACTATCCCTAGCGCCATTAATTGTCTGCGATTGTGAAGGATAGTATCCAGCTTGCTTGCTTGCTTCGTTATTCAGAGCATTGATGGCACTAGTCCTATCAGTTTCAACTTGAGCCGAATTTTGTGCTGCTGTAATGGCATCATTAATAATCTTTAAAGCATCATTTTTGCGTTGATTTACTTTAGTAATTGAGTCTGCACTAGGGTCATAGACTGAAGTTGACTTGTTAGCACTATTAATGGTCTTGGAAGCAGCAGCAGCAGCCTGAGCCAGCGCATCATTAAATGCCTTATTCTGATCGGCGGTCAGATTATTTGGCTTATTCGTTTTAGCAGTATTAATTGCATCAGTAATTGCCTTAGCTGCTTGATCACGGACTTCACTCAAGGTCAAAATATCCAAATTCTGTCTGACAGGTTTTGAAGTATCAGTTGGATCATAGCCAATGAAGTTAGCACTAGGTGATAATTCAATACCATAATTTTTATTAAATTTGACAGTTTGATCTGCCGGAATGGTAAAGGTAAATGAACCATCATTGTTGACCTCAGCAGCATACTGGGTTGGCAGCGGATTTAGTGAGCTATTCTTAGAGTCTCTATACGTATCATCAGTTGCAGCATAAGGATTGGGAACTCCATGATTCTTATCATCCTTATCTGGCCACGGAATTTTTTTGCCCTTATCGTCAATAATATTGGCGGCAATATAAGCTTTAGTAGCTACCGGCATAACCAAACTAAACGGATTCTTAATGTTTTTTGGATCGCCTTTAAGGTCATCTGGACCATCTGTATCAGGGTTATAACCTATTACGCTTCCTGCAGCACCTGTAATAGTATTTGATCCATCGTCATTTCTCTTGACAGTCACCTTGCTAGTGTCAATATCCAGAAAGCCACTTGGGTTGGCAGGAATAAAGGCAATATTGTTATAGCCAAAGTTCTTACTATTATTGAAAGCTCTTTGAATAATATCAATAAAGAGATCGTCAAAAGTTTTATTGCCCTTAGCAGTTTCAGTTAAAGATTCTTTCACATCGGTTGGTAATTTATCATAATCAATACCAGCATTCGTTACATTGGTTATTAATTCCTGTAATTTTTCATTATTTAGAGGCATTTTCCCATTCAGCAACTCAAGTTTGTCTACAAGAATGGTTCCTCCCCGTTTTTTTCTAACATTTAAAACATGAAATGGCGGTAAAGTGACTTTGTCAATTCCAAGTCCCAAGCCAGTAAGATCAAATTGTTGCCGGACGTTAGTTATAGTAATGTTATTTGTACCAATAATACTGGTGTCAGGATTTTTGTTAGCCTGCGCATTCAGAATTAATGAAGTAGGGTTATTGACAATTAAGGTACCACCCTGAACGTCTACTAATGTAATAGCTCCTTTTCCGGCACCCGTCCCGGCACCTTTTCCAGGACCTGCAGGTTTGGAATCGTCAAGACTGATGTTAAAAGCACCGTTTTCAATATCTGCTTTACCCTTAACTAAAACTAATGTTCCGCTATAGTCACCCATATCGTTACCAGTGACATTCAAGGTCCCTTTTGGTCTAATTGTGAAATTACCAGCATCATAAATAAGGTTACCACTGTCTGCATCACTAATGTTACCGTTAGTAGTGACATTTACTGTACCATTAGTTCCAATATTAAAACTGGAGTCATTATCCTTTAAAAATATAGCCCTACATTTGTTGCTATTGCGACTACCTTGATATGGATGTGAAGTAGAGTTATCGCCCATAAAAATATTTATCGTACCCGAAACATCTACTTTGCCCTTACCTTTAATGTAAATGACGGAGAATGGATACCAATGTTCACCATATGTTCGAGAAGCGTCATAATTTACAAGGGGCGTGAGATTAACAACGGCACCTTGATCAACTTTAACAGAAACATTATCACCTGTCATTTCGATCATACTGCCACCATATGTTGAGCCATTAAATACACCATCTACAAATTCAACGCTGCAATTTTTGCCATTGAACTCAAATAATTGTTGGTCGTTAGACTCAGTTGGTCCACCATTATAAGGTGTTTTAATCGTATTTATATGATTTGTACCATAAAAGTAGATGTGAGTATTTGCTTGAGCATATATTAACTGTGAACCGTAATAATCAACATTTTTAAATCTAATATTGACATTAACATTTTGGGAACCTCCCGTTCCAGAAAGTCCATAAGTGGAAAGAACGCCCCAATAGTCTGCACTCCATAACTCTAAATTTTCATAAGTTATGTCTGTTGAATTTCTCTTATCACAATCAGGATGATTCTGCTTAAAATCAATTTTATATTTTGTAGTTCCTGCGGATTTGATTAATAATTTCCTTCCCGGAACTGTAGCTAAAGTAGTATGCCAGCCATTACTGTCGGCAGAAATGTTATTCATGATATCGATTTCGCTGACGCTTGCATCACTATAAGCATTTTTTAGCTGTGTCCAATTTGTGACCTTTGCAACTGTACCAGTAGTAGCATCCCTCTTAGCATCTTTATCGACTAATGTGGGAGTCTGAGAATCAGTTTTTCCAGCACTATTTGTTTTTGAATTATCCTGATCTGTTGCACCATCAGCTTTAGCTGGATCCTTTGTGGCACTTTGATCCTTATCAGGAGTCTTTGCATTGTTATCAGCAGTATTCTCCTTGTCTTTTTGACCATCAGTCTTGGAATCAGTAGTTTTAGCTGTAGAATCCTTGGTAGAAGTGGTTGAATTTTCAGTATCCGTACTCTTTAAAAAAGAACTCAGACCGGAAAATGTACTTAAATTAGCATCTTCCTTCTTCGAACTCGTTTGTTTATTTGCGTTTGCAGAATCTGCTTTGTCTGCAGTCTGATCAGATTCAGTCTGGGACTTATTCGTTTCAGAACTAATTTCTTCCTTTGCAGGATCAATAGTGTCAGCCTTGGCAGTCTGGCTATTCAGGCCAAAGAATGTAAAACCAAGCAAAACAGAAGCAGCACCAATTGTCAATTTTCTAATTGAGAAGTGGTCCTGCTTTGCCTGCATTTCCATTTTACGAATTCTTTCCTTATTGTTGTTTTTACCTAACATAAATTAATCCTTTCTCAAAAATCATATTTACAGCAATATTCTAGTTCCAGGCATTTTTATTGTCAATATAGTATTTGATATTTACTTGTTGCAAATAACTTATATTTAAAAAATAAACTATTTAATTTATAAAATAACTTATATTTTATTATAAAATACACTTATATCATATTTAATTAGGATATAAAATAACATTAATAAGTTTTAAAAAAACAATAATTTTTGAATATTTATGTATATAAGAAATATTTCCAATAATTAATCTTTTCATATATTTTTATATACTATACAGTAGTTAAAACACTTTTTACTATATATGAATATTTTTATAAACCTTATACTAACTTGATTTGTGGGATTAATTTTAATATTTGAAAAAACACTATATAAAAGAATAGTTATATACTATGAGTTTTAAAAAAGCGCAAAAAAAGTGCCGGAAAATGTTAGAAATAACATTTTCCGGCACTTTATTTAAGCTATTTCAATTTAAAAGTTAGCTTTTTTAACGAAACGTCCTTTTGAAATAATGAAATATCTCTTGCCGTTTATCTTGACTGAATTACCATAAGTCTTAACTGACTTACGTTTCTTCAATACTTTCTTGTTTGCACGATGACCATATTGGTTGTAAACATAGGCATTGTGCTTTAACTTCAACTTCTTGGCATCGATATTGCCGGCTGCAATAAACATACCATCTGGAAGTTCGTAGCAAACCTTACCGTTGACTGTCTTCTTACCAACAGTTCCAACTTGAGAACCTGCTTGGAAGATCAACTTGTTAGCACGGTTACCATTCTTATCATAGAGGTAAGCATTGTGCATCAAAGTCTTTTCAACAGTAACTTGAGGCTTTTCAGCAACTGCACTGGTTGGAACTACTTCAGCCTTTGCAGTACCTACAGCTACGACACCTTTAGCAAAATTAGCAGCTTTAACAAAGCGATTCTTGCCAATGATGAAGTACTTCTTGCCACGAATCTTGACAACTGCACCAAAGGTCTTAATTAGTTTGCCCTTCTTGTATACACCAGTCTTCTTTACCCGTTTGCCAAATTGATTGTAAATATATGCATTATGCTTCAGCTTACGAGTTGAGTGATCAATGTTACCAGCAGCAACATAGTAGACCTTGTTCTTAGCACCTTTATCAACAAGGATGTAGTAGACTTTACCATTGATGGTCTTAGTACCATAAGTAGTCAAGACTGAACCAGCTCCAAGAGTAATCTTGTTAGCACGTTTACCAGTTTCATCATAGAGGTAAGCATTGTGCATCAGAGTTACATCTGAAGGGTCGCCAATAACACCTTTTCCACCATCATCCTTATTCGTGTTAGAAGTGTTGTCTACAGTTGGGTTCTTTGCTGGTATTACTGGTTGAATTGGAGTAGCTATTCCACCACCATTATTGTTGTTATCACCATGAAGAATCTTATCGATTGTAGAAGTGTCAGAGCAATCTTGGTGGATTTGGTGGATGCCATTATCACGAATATTATCAATATCAGTTACATTCTCAGCTTTATCGATCTTATCCTTGGCATCTTTAGCGTCCTTATCAATCTGCTCATTAATCTTATTCTTATCAGCATCAGTGTAATCAGTGCCGTCGTCATGCTTCAGATGGTTGACTTTATCTTTAGCAATATCAACTGCATCGTCAATTGCGCCTTTAGAAATTTCCTTATCAGCGTTGGTCTTATCAGAGTTGATACCATCTTGCGATGAACTATGAACATGCTTGTTCTTTTCATAAGCATCATCAGTCTTAGGCGTCTTGCTGTCATCACCAAACTCATTGTGAATCGTATCTACCGCATCACTATGGTTCTGGGAAATTTCGCTGTTAGCGTGAGAAACATTCGGATCACTTTCAGCATCAGCATCATTAATTACAACATTGATATCATTATGAGCATCTTTGTTAATCTGATCAATCTTATCTTGGTTAGATGCGGCTGTACCATTAGAAGAATCGATCTGGTTGAGCTTGTCCTTGGTGTCTTCAACAACCTTATCAACGTCACCCTTTAGACGATCCTTGGTATTTTCATCCAACTTATCATTCTTATCAATCTTATCTTTAGCCGTATTAGCTTCGTTCTTAACTTTTTGAAGAGCATTCAACTTATTAAGAGAAGTCATACCCTTGTCGTAAGCTGAACTTGCATCCTTAATGTTCTCAGCTTTATTAATTGCTGCAATAGCATTATTAATATCGTCGAGGTAGTCTTTGTAATCAGGATCAGCCTTTTGACCAGAGGTTAATTTATTAAGACCAGCTTGTAAACCAGCTACATCGTCTTTACCTGACAAAGCATTCTTTTGTTCATCATCGAACCATTCACTAGGTTTAGTGCAGATATCATTGATTGCTTTACCAATCTCGTCCTTATTAGTTGGAACATCCTTAATGTTAGTCTTACCATCAATTTCAGACTTCTCATCGGTAAAGGCCTTATCAATTGCTTCAGTGGCTTTTTGCTTCTGATCTGCAGTTAACTGTGAGCCCTTAATAATATCATGAGCTTGAGCACGTTTATCATTAAGTATGGTTTCAGCTGTTGTCTGAGCACCCTTAAGTTTAGCGTTATCGACAATATTGTTAATTCCTGGTACTTCTTTACCATCATTGTCTTGATCTTTAAAGCCATCAACAGTATTGTTAATAATTGTTTCAGCTTCTTCTTTTACCTGCTCAGGAGTCTTAACATTACCGTTATCATCTGTGTCAGAGATATTAATAATCTGATCCTTAGCTTTATCAACGAGCTTTTGTACTTGATCCTTCAAAGGTCCTTGATCAGCAGGAGACATGCCAGAGTTTTCGATATCGTTATTGGCATCTTTCTCTTTCTGCTCAAGTTCAGCAATTGCGTCATTCTTAGCCTTAATAATATCGGCTTTTTGCTGAGCAAGTTTCGTAACTTTGTCAATTCCAGCTTCACCAAAGTCAACTGTTTCGTTACTTTCAGCAACACCTTTTTCAGCCTTATCAACCTTGTCCTTAGCTTTGTCAAAGTTATCTTGGCTTGCGCCTTCAGCTAAAGTAACACCATTAATCTTAGAAATAGCCTTTTTCTTGGCAGCTTCAACTTGCGCCTTAAGTTCTGCGATAGTGTCAGCTGGTAGACCATCCTTATTCTGATCGGTTTGAGCAAATTTATCAATATCACTTTCAGCAGCAGTAGCATACTTGTTGATAGCATCAATCTGTTTGTTCTTTTCTGCAAGAAGCTTAGTTGGTAATTTAGCTAATTCAACAGCGTGTTCGGCATCCTTTTCAATTTTATCTAGATCATCGTCAGCAGATGCTTGATAAATATTGCTAATTCCATTTTGAACTGCATTGTCGATATCAGTTTCACCTTGAGCAAGTTCGTTTTCATCAAGGACATCATTGCCATTTTCATCCGTCTTAAGTTTGTTAAGGTCATCCTTAGCTTTATTAGCAGCATCCTTCAAAGTCTTGATGTGGTCAACCTTATTGCCGTAATTATCAGTCAGACCGGTAATAGCGTTGACACCGTCTTGCGCAGCATTTTCAATTGCTTTTATTGGATCTTTAGCATCATTTTGAGCATTTTGAATGTTCTTAGCTGCTTTAGCACGCTCTTTTTCGATTGCGTCCTTCATTTGTTTAGCAAGATCTTTATCATTCTTGCTTAGTTCGTCAGCTTTTCCATTAGCTACGTTAACTGCATCTGTTAGCTTGCCCAAAGCCTTGTTAACGGCTTCCGTCTTTTCTACATCTGAAGTGATTTCGTTTAAAGCATTATTACCATCATTTTGGGCTTTGTTAATAGTAGTTGGATCTCCAGCTTGGGAAATAGCTCCTTTGGCTTTATCAACAGCCTCTGTTACCTTATCCTTAAGAGCTTTGGCTTGATCGTGATTTAACTTACCATCTTTTTCATCTTTATCTATACGATCGTTGATCTTATCGGCAGCAGTCTGAATTTTGTCTTTAGCAGTTTGCTTGTCTTTAGCTATCTCTTTATCAGTATCTGTACCATTGTCACCGTTGTCACCGTGATGATTGATTTCTTTATTGATATCATCTTTACCATTTTGTTGAGCATTGTTGATATCGTCAGGCGTTTCGGCATGATCAATCTTGTCTTTAGTATTGTCACGATCTTTGTTGATATTAATAATAATATTATCTTTATCATCTTTACTAATAGTATTGTCTTTATTAACTTGATCAATGGCATCATCGGCAGTCTTGTCAACGTCTGCTTTAGCAACATTCTTAGCAACTTGTAGTTTCGCATCTGAAAGAGCTTTATCAATATTATTCTTGCCAGTGACTTTTTCAGAATTGATTTGATCTTCAGTAGCACCTTCAATTCTGATATGTGCTCTATCGTGAGCAGCTTGAGCTTGATCTTTAAATTGCTTCTTTTGATCAGAAGTTAGATCAGTCAGTTTGTCAATAGCAGAGTCAATATCGGCAAGTTCTTGAGCAAGTTCCTTATTAGCAGCATTCTTTTTATCCCAGAGAGCATTATCTTTATCTGTATCACCAGTACCAGAATCTTTGATGTTCTTAATGCTGTTAAGAGCATTATCTTTGATGTCAAGTACTGTTGAACTGGTAGTTGCCGCATTAATATCCGCAATTCCCAAGTTAGCAACATCATCAACACCGTCTTTGTCTCTCTTGTTGGTCAATTTATCCTTAGCGGCTTGAGCGGCATCCTTAACAGCTTGAACAGCGACGACTTTGGTTATTGCTACGTTAGCCGTGTCACCAGCTGAGTTAATTGAATTGATGGCATCGTTGGTTAAGTCACTGATAGCACCTTTGTCATAGGCATTATCAATTGCAGACTCAGCTTGTTCAGCAAGTGCCGGAATATCTTTAACAGCTTTATCGTATGCATCCTTAGCTTGCTTCTTTTCATCGTCAGTTAAAGTATCATATGCATCCTTTAAGTTCTGTAAAGCTTTGTCTCTGGCACCATTAATTTTGGCCTTTGCTTCTCCTTTGGCATTGTCCATATCAGCTTTATTAGCCTTAGCTTCGGCTTGTAAGATACTGGTTTCACCGTCTTTTTCAGCTTTATTAGCATCTTCAACTGTAAGTTGCTGGCCAACTAATGCTTGAGCATCATCACGAGCTTTTTGAATATTTGTAGTGGCTGCACTCTTGTCAGCATCTGACATAGTTGAACTATTGATACGGTCAATTGCTTTTTGAGCATAGTCATTTAACTTTTGCTTATCGTCTGATATTGTCTTGTCTAAGCCCTTTGCTTTGCCCAGGATATTCTCCATATTGGTAATCCCGGCATCACTTTGAGAATTAATCTTAGCAACAGTATTAGAAGTTGGGTCTTTAACTTTCTTGACAGCATCGTTATATGCATTTTGCAGGTCAGTCTTAATACCAGCTTTACCAGCGGTACTGATATTGCCTAAGCCGTCAATAGCTGCATTATCTGTATTGAATTCATGTTGTAAGTCAGTTAGAGCTTTATCTCTAGCGGATTGTAAGTCAGCATTATTTCTAATGTCGTTTAAGTCTTCAATACCTGCATTGTGAGCTGAGTTAACAGTATTCTTATCAGCAGCGCTAACAGCTTGCTTAGCATTATTTAAAGTAGAAGAAATCTGGTCATAGTAGTTATTCTTTTCAGTGTTAGACAAGTTAGGATCTGCTTGAATATGGTCATGCAGAGCTTGAGCTTGATCTTCCAAATCTGCGATCGCTTTATTCTTATCTGCTGCTAATTTTGCTTTGTCTTTATCTTGAGAAACGCTGTCAGCAACTGCATTCATAGCATTGATACCAGTGTTCTTGTCAGTAACAACATCTGCTGGAGTATGGTCATTAGATACAGCAGTTATTGCAGTGGTGTAGGCATTATCAATAGCATCAAGAGCTTTTTCCCAGTCATCGTCAGGAAGTGTACCATTCTTATGAGCTTCATTAACAATTCCCTTGTCATCAGTCTTTGCCTTATTCAATTCTGCAATTGCTTGTGCTTTAGCAGCTGTAACTTGGCCTAAAACAAGGTCACCGTTGATGTTGCTTTCACCGTCTTTTTCAGCAGTATCAATATCATCTTTGTTACTTGCTGAGTTGATGGCATTAGTTGCGGAAGCAGCATGCTTATCAATCAAATCTTTGTAGTATTGCTTGTTACTTGGGCTGAGGTACTTGTCATCAATCTGGTCAATAGCATCCTTAGCATTTGTAGCTGCATCTTGCAATGCTTTAAGTTGAGAGCTCTTCTCCTTATTAAGACCTGCTAAATCTTTGCTTGAAGCAGTGGCCTTAACACTATTAATCTTGTCAATTGCTGCCTGTTTATCAGCTGTGATCTTAGCAGGGTCAGTATCTTTATTGACATTGTCAACACCCTCAGTAGCATCGTCTTTAATAGTGTTAATTAATGAGTTTCTATCCTCATCAGATAAGTTAGGATATTTGGTTTTATCATTAATCTCTTTGATAGCATTGTCTCTTGCCTGATTAATAGCGTTGATAGCATCGTTCTTGTTACCAAGTGAAGACTTATTTATCAGTAAGTTGTTTAAAGCGTCGATACCATCTTTAGTGGCAGTATTGACATCTTCAAGAGTGTTAGTCTTAGGATCATCAATCTGGTCCTTGTAACCAGTCTTGTTGTCATTAGTTAGTAAATCCTTAGCTGCTTGCTTAGCTTTTTCAATATCATTAGCAGTTAAGCCCTTAACTTTTTCAAGTTTACTTTCAACATCTTTTTCAGCTTGATCAAGTTGTTTCTTAGCAGATTCCTTGTAAGCAGCTAAAATAGCTTCCTTTCCGTTAGTAATATCAGTACCAATGTCGCTTGCTGCGGTGTGACCAGCTATAGCATCTTTAGCCGCCTTAGCAGCATCATCAATACCAGCATCTGAATCAACACCAAGGTTACTCTTAGCTTCATCAGCATAATCTTGAACTTGATTCTTAGCAGAGTCCTTGAAATTGTTCCCTATTTTTGTCTTACCATCACTTAAGTTGTCGGTAACCATTTTAATGGAACTTGACTGACCAATTAGACTGCTTGCATTATCAAGAGCTTGGTCAATATTAGAGTCAGATTCTACACCAAGTGCTCCTTTATCGGTCTTAGCAATATCAGTAAGCTGTTTCTTAGCAGCCGTCTTATAGTTGTTTAGGACATTGGTCTGACCATTAGTCATATCGTTCTTGATATCATCAAAATCAGTGTGACTATCAATAGCATCTTCAGCAGCTTTAACGGCTTTATCAATGTCTGTGTTGGATTCAACTCCAAGACCACCCCTGGCAGCTTTAGCATCATTTTCAACTTTAGCTTTAGCTGAAGCCTTTAGTTTGCCTAATATATCATCCTTAGCATGCTGTTCAGTAGCATCTATATCAGTAGCATTGTCAATAGCCTTAAGTTGAGCAGACAAAGCTGGATCAATAACATCATCTGGTGAAGAAATGCCTAAAGCATTCTTTCCCTTTTCAGTATAACCAGCTACTTCGGCTTTTGCTGCTTCTCTATTAACTAGGTCATTAAATGCTTGTTGAATATTTGTAATGGCAGTTGCTGAATTGTCAGGATTATAAATTGAATTCTTGTTAGTCGAAGGATTTTGCAGAGCAACATTCTCAGCGCTATTAATGGCGTCAATGTATTGTGCTTGTTCCGATTCAGTTAAGCCTGACCTATTCACACGACCTCTTGCTTCTTGTGCAGCATTACTAATGTTAGTTTTTGCTTTTGTTTGAGTATCCTTAATAGCATTAGCCTTTTCAGAAGCTTCTTTTGCTTTTTCATAAGCTTGTTTAAGTTTACTTAAAGCATTATTTTTACGGTCGTTAACTGTCTTAATATCGTTAACATCACTTGCATAAATGGAAGTATCTTTTTCACCTGGTTTAGCAATTGCAGCTTCACCGGCAGCTATTGCATTATTTAGTTGTGTTCTTTCATCATCCGTTAAAGTAAGTTGTTCACTTTGAATTTCCTTTAATTTATTTTGAATTTCTTGTGCAGCAGTATTTTGAGCAACTTGCAGAACATCTTTTATTATTGGACGATAATCTGGTGAGTTTGTATCTTTTATTTGCAAAGCCAGTGGATTATATTGAACGAAGTTAGCATCTGGATATAATGTAATCTTATAGTTTTTCCTTAGGGCATCTGTATCAGCCTTTGGCATAGTAAATTCAAAAGTACCATCCTCTTTAACCTCTGCAGCGAAATCATGCTGTAATGGCCTTAGAGATTTATCTGAATAGGTATCGTCTGTTGCTGCATACGGGCTAGGAATTTTCGATTCAGGTGTCCAAACCTTTTCATTTCCGCTCGGGTCCTTAATAAATGCCTGAACATAAGCTTTAGTACCACCAGGAAGAATTAAACCAAATATTCCATCACTACTTTCACCATCAGTTTCTTCTTTGTAATTCAATACACGTCCACTAATTGTACTAGAACCATCAGAATTGTATGTTACATGAACCGAATCAGGATCAATATCTAAGAAACCATCTGGGTTAGCTGGTCCAAAAGCGATATTGTTGTATCCAGGATATTTTGCATCAGAGAAAGCAGTAGTAATAACTTCTTTGAAAATATCATCATATTTTTTATTACGCCAGCCTGGTATCTTTGCTTGAACATCTTTGTAATTATCTAATATTTTTTTAATTTCAGAATAATTTGGAATATCCTTACCATGTTCATCTTTTCCAGTAAGTAGTTTAGCTAGTGTCGTATCATCTAAAGTTGTCTTTCCATTCAATAGTTCCAGATTGAGAACGTTCATATTGATACCATTGGATGTTGTTCCACTATTTTGAACTTGCAAAACATGGAAAGGAGGCAAAGTAAGGTTTTCGTTTGGTTTTGTTGCACCAGGTGGTGTTAATATTTGCCGAACGTTAGTTATTGTAATCTTATTTTGACCAATGATACTTGTGCCTGATGCAGTATTTAAATGACAATCCAAGACTAATGAATAAGGATTATTAACAATTAAGTTTCCTGGTGCATCAACTAGAGTTATTTTCCCTGTTCCTGCACCATAGATTTGAGCATCTTTATTTTGAGCACTAGTTGGATCGTTTTTATCATAAGGATGGTTTGGATCTGCTTCTAGTCTGATTTCGAAAGTACCGTTTTCAATATCAGCCACATTATTGATATAAACCAAAGTACCACTATAATCACCCATATGTTTACCAGTAATTATTAATTTACCATTAGGCTTAACAGTAAAATTACCACCGTCATAAATCAGGTTGTTACCATTATTGCCTGAAATATCACCGTTTGTTGTAACATTAACGGAACCACCGTTTTCAACAGTAAACTGAGCAGATGAGTCATTTAATCTGATGGCTTTAGCTCTATTTCTATCAAGTGTTCCTTGATATGCGTTATCTCCTTTCTCAATTCCGACGTTAATATTTAATTTACCTTTAACATCAACTGTTCCGGCACCTGAAATATATATTGCGTGAACTGTAGATGTATTTTCTGCTGGATCATTTCCTAATGAGCCGTCTGAATTATGTCTTGGATTTAAGGTTACTTTTGCGCCTTTTTCGACTGTGACGTTGCAATTACTGCCCCGCATTTCGATAACGTTACCACCAAATGTCGTACCAGTAAAGTCACCTTCAAAATTGATACTATTATTACTACCTCCAAATTCAAATAGTTGTTGGTTATCGCTACTGCTTGCTCCCCCAGTTTTATACGGAGTATGGATTGTTTCAGCAGTATTAGTTCCTTTAAACGTAATATGAGTATCCGAAGCAGAGTGAACCATTTGAGAACCATGAAATTCAATATTTTCAAATGTCAGATTAGAAACACCAACTTTATCTCCACTATTATCATGAGGCTTATTTGAACTACTATTGCGGTCAGTCATAATAATGCCCCAATAATCGGCGCTCCAAAGTTCGAGGTTACTATACGTTAAGTTAGTAACTTCGGAACTATTATTTCTAATTCTGGGGTGCCAACCGTTAAAGTCTACTTTGTATTTATTCTTACTACCATCGGCATCATAAGATTTTATCAATAAAGTTCTACCATATACGTCTAATCCGTTCTGACCTGATACCTTATCACCTACGATATTATTCATGATATCTATTTCAGAAATACGTTTAGTCTCATCAGGGTTTTGTGCATCTTTATCAAAACACTCTTTATTATCAAGAGCGTAAACAAGCTGATTCCAATTATAAACATGTGCAACCCCATTTATAACAGTTGGAGTGTCACCAGTTTTATCGTCAAGAATCGTATCATCAAATGCTAATTTCTTAGATTCATTAACTTTTGAATCTTGAGTAGTATCAGTATCTTTATCTGAATTAGTATCACCAGCTACATCAGTTGGCAACTTAGTATTGTCAGAGTTGTGATCATCTGAACTAGTTATATCAGTTGGAGTTTTGGCAGTAGTGGTATCTTGATTGCCTTCATCTGATCCGGTTACAGGAGTAGTTGCACTATTGCCAGTTGAATTAGCTGTAGTGGTTTCCTGCTTATCTTTATCTACAGTATTCTTATGAGCTTTATCTTTAGCAGTATCAGCCTTGTCCTTAGCTGCAGTATCTTTCACCTCACTAGCCTTTGAGTCTTTTAAGAACGAACTCAAGCCTGAAAAAGTTGACAAGTCTGTTTCTGTCCTCTTTTTAGAAGCAGTGGCCTCAACCTTAGTTGTATCCTTAGTACTTGTTTCCTTAGTTTCAGTAGTAGAGTTGTCCTTATTAGACTCCTCACTTACTTGTTGTGCAGGTTCAACAGTGTCGGCTTTTACGCTTTGGCTATTCAAGCCAAAGAAGGTGAAACCTAACAAAACAGAAGCAGCACCAATACTCAATTTACGTATTGAGAAATGATCCTGCTTGTCCTGCATCTCCATCTTTCTTAATCTTTCATTGTAATTATTTTTACCTAGCATATTTATCCTTCCTAAAAAGTATGTATGATTAGTATGTTCGAATACTATTTTAGGATTGATAATAGCAATTGTCAATATAATATCTAAGTCAAATATAGTATTTATAAATAACCATACTATAAAAATGGATAAATTTTAAAAATTAAAAAACGTTATAAACATTAAAAATTTTATTAAGCTGTAACTTTTTATACTAAAAATAACATTATGAAGAACATAAAAATTGACTTTTATTTCCTTTTCTGAAACAAATAATTAGTATAAATAATTTAGTGAAATTAATAACTATGTTTTTTTGAATAAGTTAAAACGCTAAAAAGCACTTGGCAACAACTGCAATTTCGTTATTCAAATGGGATCTGGAAAATAATAAAATATTTTTCTTTTCTTAACTGGGAAAAACATAAAAATTGCTTGGTTTGAATTAATCTCTAATGTTCGATAACAAATTTATTTTTTTAACTTGAAAAATTTGTAATAAAAAACTTGCTTTTGTAATATATTTGTACAATTTTTGCGACTATAACAAAGAGCTAGCAAAAAAATAGCATTAAATATATAGCACTGATTTTGGACAAATAAAATATTTTATTTTTGTTGAAACAGATATTTAGTTTCTATCTTGACAAAAGTTATGATGCTTAGTACTATAATAATTGATCTGAGTCGATCGAATAGCTTAATTGTATAAGGTTGACCGGTCAAACATAAGACATGCGAGATAGTAAATAACTTTCGAATCGGAAGACTATCTTTTGCGATAGGATCCACATTCGTTGCGATACATCTCATTTTTTGAACACTGCGGGTTCAACAAGCATTGTTTTGCTATGTTTCGATGACTCGGATTTCTTGAGAATATTAGGAAACGGTCTGCGGACCGTTTTTTTGTTTGGAGATTTTATGGCTATAAAAGTTGTTATCACTATATATCTTGCAATATTACTTTTGACTGCCTTTTATTTATGGCATAATCGCCACAGTCATTTTTTAATCTATGATAGTAAAAACATTTCTAACTTCAGTTCTATAATGTCCTGGACTGCGATTATCTTGGGTTTAGAAACTTTATTGGGTCTAGTTTTAGTATTTCAGGCAAATAAGTATCTTAATTTAATTACCCTAGCTCTCAGCAGCATCACGATTTTAATTTTTAGTCTTTTACTTAATCAAAAGGGTGATTAATTGCACTAAAATTTGGTAAAATAGTGGTAAGAGAGGTGTTTTAAATGATGAAACAATATCACCGTATTCAAGTCGCAGTTGACGGCTCCAAGGAAGCCGACTTAGCTTTTAAGAAGGCTATCTCTGCTGCTAAACGGAATGATGCTGCATTGGAAATTCTGCATGTCATTGATACCAGATCTTTCCAAAATGTTTCTAGCTTTGATTCAGAGATGGTTGAGCAAGTATCAAATGATGCTAAGGAAAAATTGCAGAATTACTACAAGCAAGCTTCGGAAGCTGGCGTCAAGGAAGTTCACTATTCAATTGAATTTGGGGCTCCCAAGGCAATCATTGCCCACCAATTTCCTAAAAAGCACCAAATTGATTTAATCGTATTAGGAGCTACAGGCCTGAACGCTGTTGAGCGCATATTAATCGGCAGCGTGACAGAATATGTTACCAGAACTGCTGATTGTGATGTCTTAGTCTGTCGTTCAAACGAAAACTTAACCAAGTAAAAAAGAGCATTTCATCGCTGAAATGCTTTTTTTGTGTGTTATTAAATTTTTAGAAATCGCCTGCTTGGCTGAACATGTAGTCTTTATTATGAAACTTCATGGACAAAATCATCCCAATACCAATCATATTTCCAATTAGGGCTGAACCACCCTGAGAAATAAACGGCAATGGAATACCTGTAAGCGGCAATAGATCAATACTCATGCCTATGTTTTCAAACACATGGAAAAGTATCATCATAATTACGCCGGTTGAGACATAAGAATAAAAGGCGTTTTTAGTATCGAATGTGATACGAACCATCTGCACAATTAAGTATAAGTAAAGCAGAATGACGGCTACACTACCAACAAAGCCGAATGATTCACCAATTACTGAATAAACCATGTCAGAGCCCCGCACTGGTACGTAAACACTCAGCTTGCCAAAGCCATTGCCAAAAATTTGTCCAGAACCAATCGACTGCATACTTTGCCACAATTGATAGGCAGCTTTGGAAGTATCAGTAGATGGATTCAGCCAAGACATAATACGTCTGAACTGGTATGGCTGGAAAAAGTGACTTAAAATTGATTGTCCTCCGGGCGTGGTAACCATGTAAATGACCACAACTCCCAAGACAAAAACTGCCGCAAACATTGGTGCAATTATCTTCCAGGAAATACCGGAAACCAGCACCACGCCACCAACAATTGCAATGAAGACCAGCATCGTACCGAAGTCATTTTGCAATTTTAACAGTATGGCAATCGGTAACAGCCAAGCTAGCATTTTACCGATTAAAATCCAGTCATTTTTGATAGTATGAGCAAACTTATCGTTATGTTCACGCACGACCCGCGCCAGCATTAATATAAAGGCTGGTTTCATGACTTCAGATGGCTGAAAAGAAATTGGCCCGAGCTTAAACCAGCTTTTGGCACCGGCATCTGCAGCAATACTACGATTATAAAAGAACAAAACCGCAATCAAGAGCAAGATGCCAAGTCCATAAACATACGGCGCGATGCGGAAAAGTTGCTCAGCATCAAACTGAATTACAAACACAACGATGGCCACCGAAATAATATACCAAAGTCCTTGCATTGCCACAGCTTTAACCGGGCTACCCATGTGACTGGGATCGTCAACCGCCGCAAAATAAATGGAATAAAGGCCCACTGCTGCCAGCAGCAACACAGGGACAACAATATTCCAAGCAATGCGATCAAAAAGACTAGATTTATTTTGTATTTTGACCATTAATTATCACAACCTATTATTTTTCATGTAAAGCAAAGTATGAAAGCAAATCGTTAATGCTGCTTTCTAAGCTTTTGGCATACAAGATACTATTGGTTTTGCCAGTTGTAGCCCGGTAACGACCAGCAATTTTTTCAATCACTCCAATAGATTTTTTCTGAGGAATTACTACTTCCCAGGTAGGGTTTTCTTTACCCTTTACTTCATTAATTTCAACGTTAATATTTTCAGGTTTTTTTGACATAAATTCTCCTACTTTATATTTGGATGAAACTTTTTCGCTATAATTTCATCTTCATATCGTTCTGGATGAGGATTGCGAAAAATTGTAAATTTATCTGGTACCGGATCAACTCCACCGCGCACAAAAGGATTGCAACGCAATATCCGGCAAATTCCCATTATTAGTCCTAAAAACGGCCCAAATTTGGTCAATGCATCAACCATATAAGTTGAGCAGGTCGGATAATAACGGCAAGACTTTGGCAAAGCTGGAGAAATAAATCTCTGGTAAATTCTAACTAAATAAATCAGTATTTTTCGCAAATCGAGCCTCCAAAAAATTAGTGGCGCTGATGCTTTTCGATGTTCTTGAGCAAAATCCCAGTACCAAGTGCTACAGCTTCAAGTGGATGATCAGCTGTAAGTACCGGCACTTTAAGGTAATATGAAATCAGCTTGTCAATATTTTTCAAAAGTGCCCCACCACCAGTGAGCATGATGCCGCGATCAATGATATCCGCTGAAAGCTCAGGTGGTGTTTTTTCTAAAACTTCTTTAGTAGACGCAATAATAGTCATTAAGCCGTCGTGGAGTGCTTCCTGAATTTCAGGTGCAGTCACGGTAGCCTGTTTTGGCAGACCATCAACCACGTCACGTCCACGAACAGTGATTGTTTCGTCCTTGTCTGGTTCAAAGGCACTACCAATTTCAATTTTAATTTGTTCAGCGGTGCGTGAGCCAATCAGCAAGTTATGCTTATTTTTGATATAAGAAACAACTGCCTGGTTCATATGATCACCGGCATAGCGCAATGATTGACTGGTAACAATTTCACCCATGGACAGCACAGCAATATCAGTAGTACCACCGCCAATATCTATTACGATGTTGCCTTGAGGTTTAAAAATATCAAGACCAGCACCGACAGCAGCAACTTTAGGCTCAAAATCAAGGTAGACTTTGCCTCCACCAGATTTTTCAGCAGCCTGAATAATCGCCTTCTGTTCAATTGATGTTACTCCTGTAGGAGCACAAATCAAAATATTTGGCTTGGACATAAAGCCCTTGACGTTCAGCTTTTCAATAAAGTAGGACAGCATCGCTTCAGTAATATCAAAATCGGCAATAACACCATTTTTTAAAGGACGAATTACACGGATGTTGCCCGGAGTTCTCCCCACCATCTTGTAAGCTTCTGTCCCAACAGCTACTACTTTATTTGTACTTGTATTAACGGCAACAACTGAGGGCTCATTTAAGACAATTCCCTTGCCGGAAACATTAATGAGCACGTTTGCTGTTCCTAAATCTATTCCTATATCTCTTGCCACGATAATCCTCCATCATATTCAATGTATATTTTACCATAAAGATTTCAAGTTTGTTTGCGACTTTATCCGCTTTACCAAGTCTTAAAAGAAATTACTTAATTGCAAAGAAGTATCAATTAATGTGATTAAAAAATTACCAACAAGAAAACCTAGAGCAATCGCAGCAAAAATCAGCAGCAGCTGTGCTTCAAAGACCCTGTTTTTACGAATTATTTTTTCAATGTGGACACTTTTCATAATCTGAAAGGACAAGCCGATCGTAATTAAATAAATTACTATACTAATTAAGGCATGGACGCCAAGTTGAAACATATTCTTTCTCACTTTTCTTAAGTCACAATAAAAGCGGACGCACAAAGCAGTGCATCCGCTTAAAACTTTAATTCTAATTGTCTGAATTGTAAACACTTATTCGATTGATGGCTCTTCTGAGTGCAACCTGTGCCCTCTCAAGTGATCGCTGGTCATGAGCAGCTTGAGCCTTTTTCAGTGCATTTTGTGCACGTTCTCTAGCTGCCTTAGCCCGAGATACATCAATATTGCCAGCTCGTTCAGCACTGTCAGCAATTATTGTAGCTACGTTATTGGAAAATTCAAAGTAGCCACCGCTAACAGCAATGTGATTGACAACATTATTCATTTCGCGGCTTCTTTTGACTTTAATCTCACCTATCGCCAGTGGAGTCAAAATCGGCAAGTGATTATACATCACTGAACGTTGACCATCAATGGCCCGCATTTCCACAATACTGGAGTGATGAGAAAAAATCAGGCCATCTGGAGTTACAACATTTACCATAAAAAGTTTTTCTGGATCTGCCATTTGACATCACCTTACTTTTCTAATAATGCTTTAGCTTCTGGATCACTAGGAGTTACACCCATTTGCTCAGCCTTCTTTAAAACATCTTCAATTCGGCCTACACTACGGAATGCATCTTCAGGAAGATCATCTAAGTGACCATCCAAAATCATCTTAAAGCCTTTAATTGTTTCCTTAATGGGAACATAAGAACCAGGCACACCAGTAAATTGCTCTGCCACAAAGAAGTTTTGTGATAAGAAAAACTGTACCTTACGAGCACGGCTAACAATGACCTTTTCCTCGTCAGACAACTCATCCATTCCCAAAACGGAAATGATATCTTGCAATTCGTGGTAACGCTGCAAAATATGCTGTACGCCTGTTGCCACTTCATAATGTTCTTGACCGACAATTTCTGGGTCCAAGGCACTGGAAGTCGATTGCAAGGGGTCAACGGCTGGGTATATACCTTGCTCAACTAAGCTACGTTCCAAGTTGGTAGTAGCGTCAAGGTGAGCAAAAGTAGTAGCTGGAGCCGGGTCAGTATAGTCATCGGCCGGCACATAAACCGCCTGAATCGAAGTAATAGAACCCTTCTTAGTTGAAGTAATTCTTTCCTGCAACTGCCCCATTTCAGTAGCTAAAGTTGGCTGATAACCAACGGCACTAGGCATACGTCCTAACAGAGCGGAAACTTCGGAACCAGCCTGAGTAAACCGGAAAATGTTATCAATAAAGAGCAACACGTCTTGGCCTTCAACGTCTCTGAAGTATTCAGCCAAAGTCAAACCAGTCAGCGCTACACGCATTCTGGCACCAGGCGGCTCATTCATCTGACCAAAGACCATGGCTGTTTTGCTTAAAACACCAGATGCTTTCATTTCAAAGTAAAGGTCATTACCTTCACGAGTTCTTTCACCGACTCCGGTAAAGACTGAAATACCACCATGTTCTTGGGCAATGTTGTGAATCAGTTCCTGAATGATCGTGGTCTTACCGACACCGGCACCACCGAACAATCCAACTTTGCCGCCGCGAACATAAGGTTCAAGCAAATCAATAACTTTAATACCAGTTTCAAGAATTTCTTGACTTGTAGTTAGTTCATCATATTTAGGAGCATTCTTATGAATACTGTCACGAGCATGATCTTTGTCAAATTTAGGGCCATTATCAATAGGTTCCCCTAATACATTGAAGACGCGACCCAAAGTATCATTACCAACAGGTACTGAAATAGGGCCACCTGTGTCTTCAACTTTCATGCCCCGTCTAAGGCCATTGGTAGATTCCATGGCAATTGTTCTTAATATACCGTCGCCAAGTTCCAATGTAACTTCCAGAACAACAGATTCATCGTCCGACTTAACGACGCGCAAAGCATTGTCAATATCAGGCAGATTTTTGTCAAGCGGGAATTTGACATCGACAACTGGGCCGATTACTTGAACAACTTCACCT
Organism: Lactobacillus sp. W8174; assembly: GCF_016100975.1. Taxonomy (GTDB): domain Bacteria; phylum Bacillota; class Bacilli; order Lactobacillales; family Lactobacillaceae; genus Lactobacillus; species Lactobacillus juensis. Next base: position 573,087 of record NZ_JACFRN010000001.1, read on the forward strand.
TCACTCAAAACATCTACCTCCTTTTCTTAATTATTTCAAAGCATTAGCACCACTGACAATTTCGGTAATTTCAGTAGTGATTTCTGCTTGTCTTGCACGGTTTAATTTAGTAGTTAAACTCGAAACCAAATCATCAACGTTGTCCGTAGCACTCTGCATTGCAGTCATTGAACTGGCATGCTCTGCAGTTTTAGCATCCAGAATAGCACCGTAAATGGTAGAGCGGGCATATTGAGGAATTAGTGTTGTTAAAACGGCATTAACATCAGGTTCGATATCGTATTCTAAGTCTTTATGAGCTTCAGCTTCTTTGACACCAATATCAATGTCAACGATCGGCAACATTTTTTCAACCCGAAATGCAGATGATAACGAGTTAATGTGGTGGGTATAACAAACATACAGCTCATCATAAACTCCGTTCAAATACATTTTGATCGCAGTTGAAACAATAGGCAAAACTTCATCAAATGTAGGTACATCAGAGATACTGTCATTTTCATAGACAACATTGAGATTGTTTTTCTTGAAAAAGTCAGCACCTACTGACCCAACAGCTAAGACTTTAATATCTTTATGTTCAGTTTTTGAATCCTCAAACAGACCCATCATGTTTTTAATGACAGCACTGTTATAAGATCCGACTAGACCACGGTCACCGGTAATAACCAAATAACCGGTAGAGTTGATCTTTTTGCGTGCCTGGACCATATCGGAAACAATCCCTAAACCAAAGACATTTTCATAGTCAATTTTGCCAATGCTGTCTTCATCAATTGCCACATGCGCTTTACGCAAGTGATTAACTACCTCAGCACTCATCAAGCGTGATAAAGTTTGCCGCACATGATCATTATAGATTGTGTAGCCTTTGTCCCGCTTCTCAGTTTGGTTTAACTTTGAAGCCGAAACCATTCTCATGGCCTCGGTAATTTTACCAGTTTGCTTAACTGAAGCTATTTTTTTCTTCAACGCAAGTAAAGATGCAGGCATATAATTACCTCCTATTATTACTTGGTGAAAAACTATCCGCAAATTTAGAAATTGCTTCTTGTAATTTCTTTTCATCTGGCAGGTCACCAGTCTTACGAATATGTTCTAGTAAATCTGCGTGATTAGTATCGAAGTTGTCGTATAACTCTTTTTCAAACTTGGCAATATCATCAACTGGAACAGAATCAAGATAACCGTGAGTCAAAGCATAAAGAATGACAACTTGTTTTTCAACCGGAATTGGCGTATGCAAAGGCTGTTTCAAAACTTCAACAACTCTTCGTCCACGATTCAGTTTGGCTTGAGTTGCCTGATCCAAATCGCTGCCGAATTGAGCAAAACTTTCCAGTTCATGGTAAGCTGCCAGGTCAGTACGAAGCGTACCAGCAACTTTCTTCATAGCCTTAATTTGAGCACTACCACCAACACGAGAAACTGAGTTACCAGCATCAATCGCTGGACGGGTACCCGCAAAGAACAAATCACTTTGCAGGAAAATTTGGCCGTCAGTAATTGAAATGACGTTAGTTGGAATATATGCTGAAATATCTCCCGCTTCAGTTTGGATAAATGGAATAGCAGTCATTGAGCCGCCACCCAGTTTATCACTCAACTTGGCACTACGTTCTAGTAAACGAGAGTGCAAATAAAAGACATCACCAGGATAGGCTTCACGACCAGGCGGACGACGGAGAAGCAAAGAAAGTTCACGGTATGCAACGGCTTGTTTGGACAGGTCATCAAAGACCACCAAAACATCCTTGCCATTGTACATGAATTCTTCGCCCATAGCTGTTCCGGCATATGGTGCTATATACAGCATCGGTGCCGGCTCACTTGGTCCAGCTTCGACAACAATTGTATAATCCATTGCGCCAAAGCGTTTTAATGTTTCTACTTGTGATCTGACAGTTGATTCCTTTTGACCAATAAAGACATAAATACAAATAACGTCTTGTCCTTTTTGACTCAAAATTGTATCAATTGCCAAACTTGTTTTACCAGTCTTACGGTCACCAATAATTAACTCACGTTGACCGCGACCGATTGGCACCAAAGCATCAATGGCTTTGATACCTGTTTGCAGCGGCTGATTAACTGACTGGCGTTCCATAACACCCGGTGCCGAAGCCTCGATTGGACGAGTCTTTGACGTTTTTATTTCGCCAAGTCCATCAACCGGCTGACCTAGTGGGTTCACAACGCGACCAATTAGTGCGTCTCCAACCGGCACACGCATAATTTCACCGGTTCTTTTGACTTGGTCACCTTCACGAATATCATCAAAATTGCCCAAAATAATGATACCAACATCATTTGATTCCAGGTTTTGTGCAATGCCATAAGAACCATTGTCAAATTCCAATAGCTCGTTGGCCAAAACATTGTTCAATCCGTGAGCCCGGGCGATACCATCACCTATGTATGTAACAACTCCAACTTCATTAATGTCGAGCTTATCATCATAGTGTTCAAGCTGCTGCTTGATTAGAGAGCTAATCTCTTCTGCTTTTATGCTCAATGGTTTCACCTCTTTTAATTTTTATTAATTAACTGCGCACGAATCTTTTTCAGTTTGTTTTTGACTGACCCATCGATTACGCAATCGCCAACTTTTAAAATTACGCCGCCAATAATGCTTTGGTCAACCACATTAGTGAGAATGACTTTTTGCAAATTATATTTTTGGGCATAACCAGCACCTAATTTTTGTAATTGCTCTTGATCAAGTGGCACTGCCGAAACAGCAACACCAGTTTCGATCTTTTGACTTTGGTTATATAAGTCATTAAAACATTTTATTATTTCCGGCAATTCCAAAAAATGATCATAGTCCAGCAATAAATTCAAAAAATTTTGAACTTCTTTGGTCAGACCTTGCTCAATCGCAGAAAGCGATTTTACTTTTTCAGCACTGTTAAAAATCGGGTCGCTAAAAGCTTTCAAAATCTGCGGATAATCTGAGATAGCTTGTGCCAGTTCTTGCAAATCTGCATGAACGGTCTCCAAGGCACCCATATCTTCTGCATAATCAAATAGTGCAGTACCATAGCGTGCAGCAATCTCTTCTGTACTTAAGGCCATTATTTATTCAGCCCCTTAATAAACTGATCAACCAAATCTTTTTGGTCATCAGCAGATAAATTCTTAGAAATTACTTTTTCCGCAATCGTTACAGAAATATCTGCTACTTGTGCACGGGCTTCATCTAAAGCATCAGCTTTTGCCTGAGCAGCAGCAACCTTTGCCTTTTCATGAATTGAAGCCGCGTTATCATTTGCTTCTGCCACAATCTGCGTACTGGTTTTTTCAGCATTCGCCTTTGCATCAGTAAGAATTTGCGTTGCTTCTTGTCTTGAGTTCTTCAAGGCAGCTTCACGCTCATTAGCCAAAACCTCGGCCTTTTTGCGATTGTCTGCAGCCGAATCAAGATCACTGATTACCTTTTGGCGTCTTTTTTCCATCATGTCGGAGACAGGGCCCCAAGCATAATGCTTAACCAAAAGAAGCAAAATTGCGAAAACAATTAAATACCAGAGGGTATTTCCTAGGTAAATATGACCTGCTGAGGCCGCAAATAAAATTTGAAATGTCATTTACTGCCCTTCTCTCTTTTACCTAAATTATTTTAAATAAAATTAAACGAAGAGAATCAGGAAAGCAACAACAATCGCCAAAATAGGAACGGCTTCAATCAAACCAACACCGATAAACATTGTTGATCTCAAGTTACCAGCGCTTTCTGGTTGACGGGCCATGCTCTCAACTGTCTTAGTGATAACTTTACCATTACCCCAAGAAGCTGCTAAAGCAGCGATACCAGCTACGATAGCTGCTGAGATATATTTAAAAGCTTGTGACATATTTAAACCTCCAATAAATTATTCTTTTGTAACCTTTTTTCCAACATAAACCATGGATAAGGTTACGAAAACATATGCCTGGATAGAGCCAATGAAGACAGAGAATCCTTGCCAAATCATAGCAAGCGGTGCTGCTAAAACCAAAGTGACAACACCAAAGCTAGGAGCAAAGCTGTTACCTATTAAAGTTAACAACACTTCACCTGCATAGATATTACCATATAAACGCAAAGATAATGTCAAGAAGTTAGTGACCTCTTCAATCATATTAATGGGAAACAGGAAACTAACAGGTTCGGCATAATTGCGCCAATAGCCACCAGTACCGAATTTTTGCATTCCAAATGTAAATGAAAGAAGCAAGGTCATCATTGCAAATGACATTGTCGTCACTGGGTCCGCAGTAGGAGATTTAACAAAGATATTATCTCCTGCTTTAACCTCTAAGAAGAGGCCTAACTGGTTCATAAACCAAATATAGATGAATAGAACAAAAGCATACAAGGAAAGGTGCTTTCTAGCATCCACATCACTGACATTGTCTTTAACAATACCATCAGTGAAGTCTATCAAATATTCCATGATATTTTGCTTTTTATTCGGTTTCATCTCAACTTTGCGTGATAGCCAGATGCAGACAAACAATACTACAGCAGCCATTAACGTCGAGCCTATGATCCCAGACAGATCAAATGTTAAACCCAGAAATTTAAAAACAAATGATTGCTCCAATTCTTCGTGACCTCCCTTCTCGTGTCCAAATTATCGAACACTCATACAATATTAACACCATTCAATAATTTTGTGAAAAATGTAAGCGAATTTTGCGACTATTTTACCTAAAAACAGTTATTTAGTACCAAATAGCCTGTCGCCGGCATCCCCCAAACCTGGTGTAATATAGCCGTTTGGCAGCAATTTTTCATCTTCTGCAGCAGCATAAATATCAACGTCTGGATTTTCTTCTTGAATAGCTTTAACGCCTTCAGGAGCAGCTACCAGTACAGCCAGCTTAATAACTTTGACGCCGCGCTTTTTAAGCGCACCAATCGCCATATTAGCAGAACCACCAGTAGCAAGCATTGGATCTACGACCAAACATTCACGTTCGGCCACATCTTTTGGCATTTTACAGAAATACTCATGTGGCGTAAGGGTTTCTTCATCCCGGTACATGCCAATTACTCCCACCTTAGCTGACGGAATCATTTCCATAACACCATTAAGCATACCAATACCGGCACGTAAAATTGGCACAATCGTCAATTTTTTGCCGGCAATCTCTTTTTGAGTGGTCTTGCCAATCGGTGTTTCAATTTCAACATCTTTTAGCGGCAAATCTCTGGTAATTTCATAAGTCATCAGTCCCCCGATTTCACCGACTATCCGCCGAAACTCGTTGGAACTCGTCTCCTTACGCCTAATAATTGTTAACTTGTGTTGAATTAACGGATGATTCAAAACCGTAAATTTGCCCATCTTTTTCCTCCTATAAACATAATTACGTTTACGAGTATTTTAATAAAAAAAACAAAGGGTTTAAAGTCCTTTGCTAGTAAATTTTTATTTTGTCTGATAATGATGACCCGCAGCTGCTTTATTTAGCCGGTTCATGTAGGCTAGGGTGTCTTCGCTGCCGTTAAATCCCTGCACAAAAATTTGTTTAATCTCCGGCTTATCGTCGAAGTAACGCAAGCCCCCAAATAGGTTATGATCGGCATCTGCTAAATTTTTGCCTAGATTAAATTTATTAACTGCTGGCAACTTGATTTTGTTAAGCACATCAGCTAAAGCCATTACGCCAGTCGCACTAGTTAATTCTATATTTGCAAAGTCCTGCGGATCATCTACAACGACTACAGGAGCGCTAGGAGCATAATGACGATATTTCATCCCCGGAGCTTTGGGCACATCCTTATCAGAAACTTTGCCACTGTTAATTAAAACTTTTTCACCCAAGGCATTACTCAACTCCTCTGGTGTGATTGCACCAGGACGTAAAACGACTGGCGTGGGAACAGAGAGGTCAATAATTGTTGATTCCAACCCCACTTCTGTAGGTCCGCCATCAATAATCCCGGCAATTTTACCTTTTAAGTCATGATAAACATGCTGGGCAGTAGTTGGACTGGGCTTAGTTGATGTATTTGCGGAAGGCCCGACAATTGGATAGCCTAATTTACTGATCAATTCATGAGTCAGCTTATCATTGGGGCAACGAAAAGCAACGGTGTCAAGGCCACCTGTTACAGCTTTAGGTAAACTATCCGGTTTAACATAAAGCAAGAGAGTTAGCGGACCAGGCCAAAATTTTTTGATTAATTTTTGAGCACGTTCTGGAACTTCTTTGGCATATTTAGACATCATTTGAGCATCAGAGACTGTCACAATTAAGGGATTGTCACTAGGACGACCTTTAGCTGCGTATACATTTTTAACGGCTTGCTCATTTGTAGCAATCGCACCTAAGCCATAAACGGTTTCAGTGGGAAAAGCAACTAACTCCCCTTCAGCAAGCAATTTTACTGCATCATCTATTTGATCTTGTGAAAAAATTTTGGTTTCCATCATTTATGCCACTTTCCCTTAACCATACGCGGTTTCCCGGCTAAATCTTTTTTAAATTCAATAGTAAAATCAGGCAGTTCCTCAGCAAATAATTCAGCCAGCTGGTCTTTTTCGCTAAAGCCAAACTCCAGGAAAAATTCTCCGCCACTAATTAAATGATCGCGCACCTGTTTAACAAATTTTTGATAAAATTCAATGCCGTTTTTACCACCAAAAAGCGCTTCTTTTGGTTCATTTTGCAGAACATTTTGGTCCATCACGTCTTTTTCTGTTTCCTTAATATAGGGAGGATTAGAAATAATTTTATCGAATTTTTCCAGTCCGATTAAGATATTGGCTTTACGGACAGTGACATCGACTTTATGAATTAAAAAGTTTTCTTCGCTTGTTCTTAAGGCAGCATCGGTGACATCGGAAGCGTATAAATCAAGATTCGTAATTTGCTTTTTGGCAGCTTCTTTAGCTAGAGCTACAGTAATGCATCCAGAACCGGTACCTAAATCAAGCACTTTGTCATCATTAGCTAGATTCTCGAGAGCCCATTCAACCAATTCTTCTGTTTCAAAGCGGGGTATTAAAACGCCGCGTTTTACTAAAATCTTGTAGCCAAAAAACCAGGAATAACCCAAAATATACTGAGGTGATATTCCTTTAGCCAGCTTGCGCACATCATTTTGTGCCTGTTTAACCTGCTGTGGTGTTAGTTCCATATCTTGTTTTAACTGGAACTCACTGGGACTCAGCTGCAATCTTTCAGCCAGCAAAAAAGCGATGTCTTCCGGCCTTTCTTCTGGTGCCGTTTCCGCAGCCCAAATTCTCAGACTTTTTAAAGTGTCAATCTTAGACATTTTGTTCAGCCAGCTCCTCTAGTTGCTTAGTTTGGTTATACAAAATCAAAGCATCAATTATTTCGTCAAGTTCACCGTTCATTACCCTATCAAGTTTATTAAGCGTCAAGCCGATACGATGATCAGTCACACGGTTTTGCGGGTAGTTATAAGTTCTGATGCGCTCTGACCTGTCACCAGTCCCGACAGCATTTTTGCGTTTAGCATCATACTTGTCCCGATTTTGACTTTCATAATAATCATAGACACGAGATTTTAAAATTTGCATCGCTTTTTCCCGGTTTTGCTGCTGACTACGTTGATCCTGCATTGCGACAACGATTCCTGTCGGCAAGTGCGTCATACGCACAGCACTCGATGTTTTGTTAATATGCTGACCGCCGGCACCACTGGAACGATAGACATCAACTCTAATATCTTTGGGATCTAAATCAAGGTCAACCTGCTCATATTCAGGCATTACGGCAACAGTTGCCGTTGAAGTATGAACACGACCTTGAGATTCGGTCACAGGAACTCTTTGCACACGGTGAGCGCCGTTTTCATATTTAAGCTTAGAATAAACCTTGTTGCCAGTAATCATAATGGCAACCCGTTTATAACCGCCAACTTCGGTTGGCTCACTGTCGACAATAGAAACCTGCCAGTTTTGTCTTTCTGCATATTTTTCATACATTCTGAGCAAATCGCCAGCAAATAAGGAAGCTTCATCTCCACCAGCTGCTCCCCTAATTTCCATAATGATATCTTTATCATCATTAGGATCCTTTGGCAGCATTAAAATCTTGATTTCATCTTCCAGTTTAGCAATATCCTGCTCTAAATCATTATTTTCTTCTTTGGCCATTTCTACCAGATCAGAATCATTTTCATTAGCAATAATATCCTTGTTATCAGAAATTTCTTTTTTATCAGCCTTATATTTGCGGTATTTTTCAACTACATCTCGCAAATCTGCTTCTTCTTTAGAAACCTCCATGTACCTTTTAGTATCATTGATAACTTCTGGGTCAGCCATCATTTCCTGTAATTCATCATAATGAGCAACAAGACTTTCAAGCTGTGCCATAATCTTATCCATGTTGTTCTAATTCCTTCCTATCTTTCTTGCTCCGGGTGAAAATAATGAAACCGACAAACCGGGTAATAACTTTCATCCCCGCCAATTTGAACCTGTTCGCCTTCATAAACCGGTTTACCATTGTGTATCCGCTGATTCATTGTAGCCTTTCTACCGCAGTAGTGGCAAATCGTTTTGATCTCTTTTATTTTATCAGCAAAAATCAATAAATTCTTGGTTCCTTCAAATAAATTATTTTGAAAGTCGTTTTTTAAGCCAAATGTCATTACCGGAATACCCAAATCGTCCACTATTTGTGCGCATTCCACCACATGATGACGCTCTAAAAACTGAGCTTCATCAACAAACACGCAGGCAATCGCGCCATCTCCACGTACTTTTTCCTGCTCATTCAACTTTTTTATATAAGCAAAAATATCAAAATCATGGTCAATTGGAACTGCATCTCTGTGAAGTCCAATTCTTGAGGCCACAGTTCCAACTCCGCTGCGATCATCAATTCCACTGGTTAACAAAGCAATTTTACGACCTTGAGCTTCATAGTTATGAGCATCCTTTAGTATCTCTAAAGTTTTGCCACTGCTCATCGTGCCATACTCAAAAAATAATTGTGCCATTTTTGCTCCTTTATTTCATTTAAATTCACCTAACTAATCTAGTATAATGTAAAAATTAAATATGTGTAGTTAAATGGTTAAAAACTCGTTTTCAGTTTGTGGCTATGCTATAGTTGATAATGATTTTAAAGCGAGGGAAGAAAATGAGTTTTAAGTCTGTAATAGCAAAAAGCGCGGGTAAATCAAGTTACTGGTTTTTACATAATGTTTTAAAGGGCGGTACTAGTTTTCCCGGCAAGTTGGCAATGGACCTGGATCCTGAAATTTTAAAAACACTGGCTGATGGCTATGAAACCGTTATTGTTACAGGTACAAATGGCAAGACCATGACTACAGCTTTGATCGTTGCTGCACTGCGGGAAAAATATGGCGATGTTTTGACCAATCCATCGGGTTCCAACATGCAACAAGGAATTGTGACAGCCTTTTTAGCACACAAAAAGAAAAAATCTTCAAGACCAATTGCAGTGTTAGAAGTTGACGAAGCAAATGTCAAAATGGTGACAGAACTGCTTCATCCCAGCGTTTTTGTTTTAACCAATATTTTTCGCGACCAAATGGATCGCTATGGTGAAATATACACTACCTACGATAAAATTGTTGAAGGCATTAAATTAGCACCTAAAGCTACTATTATTGCCAACGGTGATGCCAGTATCTTTTCTTCAGTCGACTTACCCAATCCTAAAATTTTTTATGGCTTTAAACTGCCTAGTGATGAACCGCAAAATGACAGCAAGGCCCCTGTCAATACGGATGGCATCTTATGCCCTAAGTGTGATCATATCTTACATTATCATGAACGTATTTATGCCAATTTGGGAGACTTTTTCTGTCCTAACTGCAACCATCACAGACCCGAATTAACCTATTCTGTTAACAAAATTATTGAGCAGTCACCAAATAAACTCAAATTTCAAATGGGCAAAAAAGACTACAGCATTAACATTGGCGGAACTTACAATATTTATAATGCTCTAGCTGCCTATTCTGTGGCACGCTATTTTGACCTGAGCGAAGAAGAAATTGCTCAGGCTTTTGCAAAAAACAAGCGGATTTTTGGCAGACAAGAATTAATTAAATATGAAGGAAAAGAGATTGACCTGATCTTAGTTAAAAATCCGGTTGGTCTAGATGAAGTGCTGCACATGCTTAACACTGAAAAAGATGATTATTCTTTAGTAGCATTGCTTAATGCCAACCACGCTGACGGCATCGACACTTCCTGGATTTGGGATGGTCAGTTTGAAGACCTCAACCATAAACAAATTAAAAAAATTCTGGTTGGTGGAGAGCGCTGGCACGACATGGGCTTTCGTCTGGAAGTTGCCGGTTTTGACCCGGGCAAAATGGTTACCTGCACCGACAATGAGGAAGTAATTGCCAATATTGCTAATTTACCAACGAAAAAGGTTTACATTTTGTCTACCTATACTGCTATGCTCTCTTTACGCAAGACTATGGCTGAGAAAAAGATGATTAAGGCTGGGATGTAAAAGTAACAGTAATATAAATTGAAAACCCGCAAAGTGTGCAATGAAACATTTTGCGGGTTATTTTTATTTTGTATTTTGTGCTAAGTTAAAGATCTTGACGTTGTTTTCTTGCGCTATTTTTTCGTTAAAGTTGTGAGCCACTTTAATAACAATTGAAGGCAGTTGGTAAATTAAGCGGTGTACTTCATCAGCATTTTGATGATCCAGGCTAGAGGTAATTTCATCTAGTAAAAAGATCTTCTTATGACGCAGCAGTCCTCTGGCAACAGCCAGTCTCTGCGCTTGCCCACCTGAAAGGTTTTTGCCTTGTTCCTTAATTTCAAAATCCAGTGCTTTGCTACCTAGCTCTTTGTATAAACCTACCTTTTTCAGAGAAGCAACTAATTCTTCGTCTGTGAAATTTTGCAAAAGAGAAAGATTTTCCCGAATCGTTCCTGCAAATAACCAAATATTCTGTGAAATAAACACAAAATCTGAATATTTCAATTTGTGTCCGCCAAATTTCACATCACCCATTTCAATTGGAATGTATCCTGCTATTGCATTTAGCAAAGTCGATTTGCCAACACCCGAGGGTCCAGTAATAATCATTTTGTCGTTTTCATTTAGGCTTAAAGACAGGTTTTTAAAAATTTCTCGGTCACCACGTTTAACCGACAGGTTTTCAACAACCAGTTTATGGTCAGCGACTGGCTGAGCAATTTTTTGATCTGTTTTTGTTTCAGTCCAATAAATCTTTCTAATTCCTTCTGTACTTTGAATTTGAGTTTCAAAATTAGTCAGTTGCCGAAAGCCACCAACCACGTGATCCGCAGTAAGAGTCAAGGTAAGAATCGTACTTACTGTGACCCCTAAGAAGTTGTTTTTGGCCATCCAAAGCCCTATGAAAATCGGAGTTAAAGTTATTAATATGGCAAATAACCAGGAAATAAACTGCAGAACACATTGGAAAGCATTCAATTGGTAATATCTTTGTTCCTCATCGTGCAAAGAATGATCAAATTTCTGCATAAATAGTTTTTTAACGCCAAAATTCATAATTTCAAAACGCCCTGCAAATAAGTCACGCGTAATCGCCAAAAAATTGGAATTAGAATGACTCCACATGTCTGTCTTAATTTTCATCTTTTCTTTCCCCAAATAACTGGGAAGAAGCGACATGAACGATAAAATTAAATAAATCAGACTAAAACCGGATTAGTCATTAATACTACAACTGTAGAAGATATGACTGTCATCAAACTTTGAAAAAGCAATAAAAGCGGCTCAAAATACTTTTCTTCTATCTGTTTGGAAATACTAGTCATGTTGTTCAAAACTTCAGATGAATCCAAATTAGGATTGTTAAATGAACTGGCAAAATTTGCCCTAAAATAAATGCCTTTTATCTTTTCATTTAAAGTCTGAATTGCTTTTTGCATTAACAGGCTAAATAAGAAAAGAGAAACATAAACGGTTAAATATGATAAAACTGCGGCTATGCCAAATACGATCAAACTGTGACCATCTTTGACGTTAAGTCTGGGAATATAACCTAAAATATAACCATTTAATACTCCTTCAAAAGAACTGGTAACACCAAAGATAAATAAAGAAATTATCATCCAGGGATTAAGATTTTGCAAAACCCATTTTAGTGTGACATTTACCTCTTTCTTGTTCATGCTTTTACCTCATATTAGCTTAAGTTATTTAGTTTGTAATTATAGCAAGATTAAAAACAAATGACTATCACATGTGAGTAAGAGGTTAATTTTTTCAGGTAAGTGGTTTAAAAAAGGATGTGGTACATATAACATTTGTTAGATCTGATGGATGTTTTGTGGATTTTAAAAGCTAAAGTTACAAAAAAACGATAAATTCAAATTAAAATTTATCATTTTATTAGTATAAGAAAATTAAATTTTTTAAATAACTATATTGAAGTTAGACTCAAGAAGTGTGGTTTTATTAAAAGTTTGCTTTCTTAACAAATCTATTTTTATCTACAATGTAATATTTTTTATTTTTAATTTTGACGGGATCACCATATGTTTTTACAGTTGAACCTTTTTTCAAAACTTTCTTATTCTTGCGATCACCATACTGATTATAAAGGTAGGCATTATGTTTTAATTTACGGACAACAGGATCAACATTACCGGCAGCAATGTAATATTTTATGTTGCTATTGGCCTTATCATTTAGAACGTAAAAATTCCGTCCGCTGATAGTCGTTTTACCACAGGTCATTAGTTGCGAACCAATTTTTAAAACAATTTGGTTTGCACGATTACCAGTATTGTCATAAAGATAAGCATTGTGCATCAACACTACAGTCTTTTCACTGCTTGAATCCTTATTATTGTTTTCGTCTTTGTCCTTATTTTCATCATTATTCTCCACTGGATTTGTCGGCTCAACCGGAACGGGATTAGGAGCAGGATTATTATTGTCGGTATCATCTGGTGGTGTTACTAGTTTCTTCCAAGTATAAGCACCCGGCTTGAGAGATCCATCTTGACTTTTTTGAATTAATTCAGCAGTAGTTAGTTGAGGCTCGTTATTATTATTGGGTAATCGCCATTTGTTGATAAAATTTTCTTTATTTGGTGTTTTTTCAGGATTTGGTTGCCCCAAAGCCACATCGGTACTTAATTTTGTTTTTGAGCCTAAAACTAAAGTAGTTATACCTGGTGCGTATTGGTATACTACCTTGCCGTTCACAATAGCCCCCACTGGTAGAGTCAAATCATTTGCCAGCATATTTTTCATATTGGGACTTTGGGTAGTATCAAACGAACTCAAATCCAAGTAGTTGAGGCTAATCAAGTAACTAAGCATATCTGCCATGTCAGTCACTTTTTCAGTATTGAAATGACTTAAATCAAGTTCAGTTAAATTATAATCACCATGAAACATATTTTTCATTGAAGTTACAGAACTGGTATTAAGATTTTTGACTCCATCAATTTTAGTAAGATTTGCACAGCCATTAAACATAAAAGTCATATCTTTGACATTTTTTGCATTGGAAGCAAAATTACCACCAATATTTAATGATCCGTCATCACCATCTATGAACATATCCGTAAACATGTAACTCATATCAGTAACTGCAGAAGTGTCCCAGCTTGATAAATCAAGAGACTTAATTTTACTGGCATAAAACATCCCTTTCATGCTAGTTACTTCTGAAGTATCAATGTTACTTAGACCACTGATCTCTGTGAGATTTATTAAACGCTCATCCTTTACAAATCGAAACCAATAGCCAAAGTCGCCTACTAGTTTTAAATGCTGGTCAAATTGGATCTTCTTTACGTTTTTTAAAATATCTGGGTCTGCAAATGCACCCGCGCCATTGTCTGTACCCTTAATTGTACCGGCACCCACTTTTAATGTGTTATTTGAAGGATCATAACTCCATTCAGGACCGTCAGCACCCCATTTGCCAGACTTGACAACAGTTGATTCATCTTGAGTTTGTACAGAATTTTTTTGTTTTTGAGAATCATCATCTACTCTTTTATCCAGTTCTTGATAACCAATTTTAATAGATCCAAATGTGTTTTTATTGCCCGCTGACGGCATTTTATTTGCAAGAGTTTGGTTTGACTTTTCCGCTGAATCATTAGCTTTGACAACATTGTTGTTAGCATAAAGAAAAATACTTAAGCCTGCAAAAGCCATACTGCAACTGATAAAAATTTTCTTATATTTGCTTGTAATCATATTTATATTCCTTTAATTTAATAATTTAAAAACTATTATTTTATATTCAATTTTAAATATATCACAAGAAGTATAAAAAGCACTGAATCTGCTTAATTATGCATTTAACCAAACAGCATATAGATATTCACAATATTATATACCCCTAAAAACTATAAAAATTATAGCAACTATAAACTTAAATATTAACTGTAGTTATAAAAGTAGTACTTTTTATTTAATATTTATAATTTGCTAATTCATCAGTTAAGTTTTTTAGAAACATATCATTTCTATATTGATTAAAATACTACAGCAACTGGAATTTAAGAATTAAAACTTCTCCAATTTGGCCGTAAATAAGATTAGTGAATATCATTTACGGTATTAACAATGTACGATAAAATTAAAGTATACTTGATTAGAAATTAATTATAAATCTAAAAATCGTCAATAATTTTTGCTATCAGGTATTTCTGTCCACCACGCCAATGACAACAAACCTACGGCAATATCGCTTCAGGAGGAAGTAATGGCTAAATTTAAGAAAACCCTTTCAATTGGCACCACTATTTTAGCGGCACTGACAATTGCAGGTTGTTCTAGCAATAAAACTAGTAAGGGAAGTGCTAACAAACCTGTTAAAACCACTCACCAGCAAAAGAAACCGAAGCCAAAAGTTGCAGACTATCCCAATATTAAAGACGCGGAAGCTGACCTCAGTAAAGGTAAAAATTTAAAAGGCAAGACGGTACAATTCAAAATTAAAAAATTTGAACCTCAAAGTTCCTTCGGTTACAACATGGAAACCGGCAAACATCTTAATTTTGTTAGTCCAGAAAATCCCAACGCTAAAAAGGGAGATACTGTTTTTCTAAAAATCAAAAAAGTAAAATCGGTACTTGGGTCCTTTGTCATCACCTATTCTGATCTATCTAAAGTAAATTAATGATTACAATCTCGAAAGCTTTGTAATATTTTTAAAGACCTGAAAAATATAGGAGGAAGTAATGAAAAAACGTAAGAACATTTTGTCAGTAGCTACTATTTGCTTAACAGCCTTATTCTTAGTTGGTTGCTCTAACAATAGCAATGGTAATAAGTCTGACAGCAATAACCCAAAAAGCAGCCAAAAAGCGAAGAAAACAAACACTCAAAAAACTTCTTTTAGGAAATCTTTTGACAAAATCCAAGTCGGTGACGTCATGCAGCAAGGTAATGGTGGAAGCACTCTTAAAGATGTGAAAAACATTTTGGGTCAGCCAAATTCGATTTCATCAACTGAGGTTAAAGGCTTTAAGGTAAAATCATATTCTTGGAGTAAATATGGGTCTACAATAATGGTTCAATTTAGTCATAAAAAGGCTATCACCAAAACAGTCTCGGGCTTTAAATGGAGCCGCAACAGCACTAAGCTAACGCTTAAAGCATTTAATTCAATAAAAACAGGCAGTTCTTACAGTACACTTGTCAAAACTTATGGTGAACCCGATGGATTGAACGAAAATGTCGTTTTAGGAAAGAAAAATGTAACCGCGGTTTACTTCACTGGAATTAAAGCAAAAAGTGCAGGAGCAAATGCCAGTTTCACATTTGCCGATGATAAACTAGTGTCTAAAACTGAAACTAATTTAAAATAAAGCAGTTTTTATTAAAAGAAAAATAAAACTACAATAGTTGTCTAGCTTTTGGTGCTTAGTACATATGGTTTGTATGAACTGTAGCAAGAAGTTAAGAAATAAGGGTAAATGGAATGTCAAATGTCCATTACAATAGCGACTCTTGACCTACAGCAAATTTATACAAATATTAAATTTGAATAAAAATGCTTCAAGATATATAACTTTTTTATTTATAGCTATTATGTGAAAAAATACAAGATGTTGTGTAATCTTCTCTATTTTTGGTGATTTTTGCAGAAAAACTACCAAATATTGTATATTTACTATAAAAATAAATTTGCTATAATACGAATATGGATCAAGTTCGAAGGGCCCGAGGAGTAGGTGTCGAACTAACAAAGCCTCATATTCTGTATTATTACAGATATGGGGCTTTTTGTTTTACTAAAATATTTTTTAAGGAATACAAATGTCAGTAAATGATTTTGGCTCTATAATTTATCCTGTTGATGGCTTATCTATGTGGTAAGCTGTTAATGGGTTTTTTATTGCATAAAAAAAGAGGACATTTTACCTCTTGCTTCGTGTAATAAAATATTAACTTCACCCAATATTTTTTTATAGAAGGTTTGAATTATGTCCTCTCTTAATAATTATATTAAATTTGCTCTTGATATTAAAGATCAAAACATTGTTTTTGAAGATTATTTCTTCCGTTTGGTTAACGGCTATAAGTGGAAGGTTTACCAAGCTGTCTTATTGAAGCCCAGTCGTCCCTTTTGTGACTCACAGGAGCTGCGACACAATGGCCGCTTGAAAACCGAAATCCGCTATCCTGCTGCCAATGCCAGTCAGCCAGTCATTATTAGACTTTTTAAGCAGAGAGGCTGGTGTTGCACCTGCAATAAACGCTCAATGACCAGCATTGCCCGGGAAAACAATGTCTCTGTCAATACCGTGCAAAGAGTGCTGGTCTCTTGCTCGCATCAGTTTAGTAGCAGCTATGATTATTTGCCGGAGCATCTGGCCTTCGACGAGTTTAAAGGCGTTGACCGCACCTTGCATTTTATTTGTCTTGATGCCGACAAACTCGAGGTGGTGTAGATTCTCCGTACACGCTATAAAAAAGCAATCATTGCCTACTTCAAAAAGTTTACGCCAGTGGCTTTGCAAGGCGTCAAAACAGTTTCTCTGGACCTGAATTTTTACTATCAGGACATTGTGCGAGCATGTTTCCCCAACGCTGAGCTTATGATTGATCGCTTTCACATGGTACAAATGCTTACACGCTCCCTCAACTCTCTGCGCGTGCAGGTCATGAAAAAATTCAAAAAGACCAGCAGAGAGTGCAAACTTCTTAAAGCACCGTGGAAGCTGTATCTTAAGAAGTACCAGGAGCTTGACAAAATTCATCCGCATTACAATTGGCACTATAAAGACAGCCTGACGCAAGAGCAGGTAGTTAGCGAAGGCATCGCCTGCAGCACGGAGCTCACTAATGCCTACAACCTGCTGCAGTCATTTTATGATGCTTTAGCCGCCAAAGATCCGCAGGCAATTAAAGAAGTCATTCATATGTTGGCTGGCAAATGCATCAAACACTGTTAACTTTTAAGCATAATCTAAAAGCAGTGATCAACGGGATAACATCAAATTATTTTAACGGCTGCTTAGAAGGCTTCAATCGCAAGATTAAACAAATTGAGCGCACAGCTTTTGGCTACGCCAATTTCTACAATCTGCTAACCAGGAATAAATTGGCAAAACTACTTTTATTAATTACTTTACCAGATGTCAACAATTGTTCTGAAAATTCATTAAATATTATATCTATTAATGTATAATTCTTTTTGAGGTGAGAAAAATGAGTAAAAAACTAAATGCAAAGGAAAATACTGAAAAAGATGCTAAACAAGATAAAGAAGAAAATACAGATACAGATGTTGAACAGGAAGCCTGGGAATTTGTTGATCTTGTATTTACAGGTAAAAAATGTACACCGGAACAGAACATTAATTTAGATAACCTTGCTAAAAAACTTAAAAATAATAAAATCGCTTTCCAGTACATTGATCTAGATATTAAAAATCTTATTTATAGCGTTGCTATTGGTAATGATAAAAAATTAATTAAGATATTTAATAAATGCTATGATGCACTTGAAACACTTGAAACAC
This sequence comes from Lactobacillus sp. W8174, assembly GCF_016100975.1. Classification (GTDB taxonomy): domain Bacteria; phylum Bacillota; class Bacilli; order Lactobacillales; family Lactobacillaceae; genus Lactobacillus; species Lactobacillus juensis. Next base: position 591,046 of record NZ_JACFRN010000001.1, read on the forward strand.
TTAACAAACTATATCCAAAACACAAACAAGATCTAGAGAATGATATTGAAGAGAACTTACCTCCTTACTTAAAAAAATTAAAAGGTTATACAGATCATGAAATTAAAAACCTTTATAAAAACGTAGTTACTTCATATAAATGGTATTATGGTATTATAACTAACAAAGGGGATTGGGCTAATGTTAAGGAAAGACTCGATGACATGGATCGAAAAATCGAAGATAACAGAATAAAGTCAGAAAACAATATTAAAAAAGACATTTACCCAGATTTTATTACAATTCTAGGCATCTTCACTGCTATTACTTTTGCTATTTTTGGTGGAATGAACTTGCTTAGCAGCCTATTCCGAAATATTGGTAGTACATCAGCTTCATTAGGTCAAACTCTAATTCTTGCCGCAATATTTGGTTTAATTATGTGGGGTATTACTATATTATTATTTTATTGGATAAGTACGATTAAAGAAGATCAATATAAAAAATTTTATAAAAATACGGGTTTTTGGTTAAACATACTGTTTATAGTATCAATTATATTACTACTAAAAATAGGTCTATGTTTTTTCTTTAAAAAATAAAATACTGTGTAGTGATGAAACAGAATAAATGCCAACATTTTACCTGCTTTTCTCAAATTAAACCCTAGTTAAAATAATTGCCTAATATTTTATTAAAACTTGAACACTTTCCCAAAAGCGAACTTTTTTGTCTAAATAAAAAGCTGTAGTGCCCAGAATGGTATTGCAGCTTATTTTATTAACTTAAATGAAGGGTTAAGATTCATACTTTTTTGAGTTTTAGCAAAATTCGCCATAAACTCATCAATTGCTATGTGCTTTAAATCGTAATATCGTGATTGCTTGTAACCAACATCCCTCATTACTACACGATTAGGTTTATCAAGTATATACACTTCAGTTAAGATTCTTCCTGATTTTTCTGAACAAGTCCTAATTGCTTTAATAATACATGTGGTAATATTCTTAGCATACTCAATTCTATTGTTAGTTTTAACGCCTTTAAATATATCTTTTGTCCCTTTGATTAAATCAACCTTATTTTGCCCTGATCGAACAGCAAATACGCTTAAATCACGTTTAAGAAAAGTTCTTACATCTTCTTTATATTCCATTTTAAGTCCTTTCGCTTAATTAAAACTTTATTTTTAACTACAGTTTGCAGTTCTATCCAAAATATGAAGTCTTTTTTACTAGTATTACTATTTAATTTAGCATTTTTTAAACAACTTTCAATTTACTTGGTATCCCTTTAAATCACTTAAAAATTAACGTTTTCCATTAATCAATTATACCAATTTAGCTAAATATTTAAGATTAGCCCACTTGCAAGTCTGCTTAAAAATATGAAGTCTAATATGAAGTTTTTTAGCTCATTTTGAGCTAATTTCAAAAAATGGCAAAAAATAAAAATGCCTTAGTACCAACACTTCAAACGAGTTGAAACTAAGACAAATTACAAAAATTGGGATATCCGGGCTCGAACCGAAACATGCAGGAACCAGAAACCTGTGCCTTACCATTTGGCTATATCCCAGTGTTAAATCACCCGCACGAGAATTGAACTCGTAACTCCACCTTGAGAGGGTGGCGTCTTAACCATTTGACCAGCGGGCAAAATCAACAGTAATTATTATGCTTGAAGAGACAGTTATTGTCAAGTACTTTCAGTTCAAAAACTAAATTTAACTAATGAGTACTTTTAACACAAAGAAAAACTTCCAGAATGCTATTCAATCCGGAAGTTTTTTATTATTGCTCATATTTTTTGCCAACTACACTTTTTTGCAGTTTTCTTCAACTACTTTGTGCAAATGAACAATTAGGTATATTTTCTCCTGTTTAGTAATCCTCAAGTTAATTTTTTTCTAATAAACTCATCGAAAGCATTAATAATTTCAACTTCCTTGGGCATTTTTGCAGCCAGGTCTTGGTAAAGTCCCTCTTGATCTTCATCTGAAAACAGTTCGTCTTCATAAACTCTTTCACAAAAATAATTTAGGTGCGTCAAAAAACGTGAATAAGTGAAAGTATTTTGGTCGATTTTTCCCCCGATAATCCTTTGAGCTATTTTCTCGAGACTGCTCACCAAATCAGCTATTTCCCTGTTTTTCTGTTGATCTTCAACGTCAATTTCCGCATCCACAAAATGTAGACCAATGCCCGTTGCTTCGCTATTTGGTAACGAAACATGCATTTTTTTATTAATCAAATTAACTGCAAATAACCCTACCTGATATTCGTTTCTTTGATGAAGTAAAACGTCAGGATAGTTGAAATTTTCACCAATATTTCCCTCTTTAACTCGTTTTACCACAAAAGAAATATGATCAGCCAAGGATAAATAAAGGTAATCTTTTACTTTGATTTGATATTTTCTGGCGGCAAAATCTATTATTTCCCTAACCATATTTAGATAAGTTTCATCTATTGTATTGGCTAGCTGAATAAAGTTTTTTAGCATTTTATTATCGGTTAAGACAAAAATCTTTTGAATTTCCTCTTTTTTAACAGGATAACCAATTGCTTTATGGTAACCTAGACCCTTGCCCATTAGGATACACTCTGCACCTGATTTATCTAATGCCAAAATAAGCGAATTATTCAAAACTTTTAGCACTTTCATCAGCTCACCGCCTAATTGCATACAATTGTTTAGTTGACCAATCCGTTATTTGCAATAACTTTTTGGTACCAGTAAAAACTGTCTTTAGGAATCCGACGTAGATCTTTTAGATCATTGTCAGCTCTATTGACGTAAATAAAGCCATAACGCTTTTTAAATCCCTGATGTGAACTTAACAGATCCATAACTGACCAAGGACAATAACCGATTAGCTTTACCCCATCCTGAATTGCATCATAACAAGCTTGGATATGATCTGCAAGATATTTTATGCGGTATTGATCATGAATCTTGCCATCCTTTGCCATAATGTCTGGCGTACCTAAACCATTTTCAGTAATAATCATTGGCAAACGAAACTGACGATAATATTCATTCAGTACAATTCTCAACCCCATAGGATCGATTTGAGCACCATATTCCGTTGCAGACAGGTTAGTATTTTTTTCGATCTTAAAATAGCCATACAGATCAAAATCCACATCATTTTTCCTTGTACCAAAAGGGTGCTTGGCATCACTCGGTAAGTAACTGGCAACGAGAGTACGATAATAATTGACTGCTATGAAGTCAGGCCGAGCATCGCGCAATACTTGCTCATCTTGATCTTGCATTGATGGCAAAATGCCCACTCTTTTAAGGTAATTGCTATAGTACCCCGGATATTGTCCGTAACAATACATTTCCAGAGCATAATTTGTTTTGAAATTGTCATTCATTTTAGCAGCCCAAACATCTAGTGGCTTGGTAGATGCCGGATAAGTCATGGTGGATGATATTGCAGGTCCTATTTTACCGTTTGGCACCATCTTATGACAATCTTGCATAACATAGGCACTTGCTACAAACATATTGTAATCCATTTGAGCTCTGACACGTTCTTTATTCTTGGCTTCAACATGATACATGTTTAAGCGCTCGTCTACACGAACCATCAGGTTTTGTTCGTTGATCACCTGCCAGTTCTTGACTCTGTCACCAAATTCCTTAAAACATATTTGGGCATATCTTCTAAAAGCCGAAATGCAAGATCTGTTTTCCCAACCGTTGTATTTTTCTACCAAGGCTAGGGGCAAATCAAAATGATATAAAGTAACAAACGGCTCAATCCCATTTGCAATCAGGCAATCAATCACTTTATTGTAAAAGTCTATCCCCTTTTGGTTAACCTGACCATCACCGTCAGGAATAATTCTCGACCAGGCAATGGAGAAACGGTATACTTTAAGACCTAATTCTTTCATTAAAGAAATATCTTCTCGATAATGATGATAAAAATCACTGGCCACTTTGGTATCAGCTTGCTGAGGACCAGCATGAACAAAAGAATTATAATCTGCTACTGATTCTCCCTTACCATCTTCGTTCCATCCGCCTTCAATTTGAAAGGCTGATGAAGATGCACCCCATAAAAAGTCTGGGTTAAATTTTTCCATAATTACTCCTCTAATAATCATATCTTAGATTTGGATATTATGATTTCGATAACAGGTATAACAACTGGTCGTTATTAGTGACGTTATCCTTGTTCGTCGAACCAATGGCTGCATAGTTTTTCGAATTAGTCACTACAACGGTCGTGGTTAAGTCATAACCTGCCTGCTCAATCTTTTGCATGTCAAATGAAACTAGCAGTTGCCCCTTCTTGACATGATCTCCATCTTGAACGTGCTTTTCAAAATACTTTCCATTTAGTTTAACAGTGTCGATACCAATATGGATCATCATTTCAATTCCACTGTCTAATATTAAACCAATTGCATGTAAAGTCGGATATATCATGCTGACTGTGGCATCTGCAGGAGCTAAAATTTTTCCTGAAGTAGGTTGAACTGCAATACCTTTACCCAAAACTCCGGATGCAAAGACATCATCTGAAACCTGAGTTAGAGGTATCGTTTTACCTGCAACAGGAGAATTTACAGATAAGTCGCAGTCATCTGCAACTAAATCTTCATCAATGGTTTTAGCAGGATTTTCTTCCTGATTACTCTCAATCTGGTCAGTTTTTGAACTACTTTTTTCTACAGGAGGTTCATCACTAGGTAAATCATTAAAACCTAATATAACTGTTAAAATGCAAGCTCCACCAAAGGCAATTAAGCAACCCAAAATGTAACAAATGAAAGCTTTAGTTCCGGCAGAAGCATATACGGGAATGGTCAAGACACCTTGATTGGCAAAAGCATTCCCATAAGAGCCACCCCAGCCCATTAAGGCACCGCCTAAAGCACCACTAATTACTGCATAAACCATAGGCTTTTTCAGACGCAAGTTAGCACCATAAATAGCCGGCTCGGTAATACCAAACAATGCAGTCACTGTAGCTGAAGCTGCCACAGTTTTCAGATTTTTATTTTTAGTTTTGAAGAAAACTCCCAAAGCCGCACCAGCTTGTGAAAAGTTTGCTGCACCAGCAAAGGCAAGCAGGTTTTGCCGTCCCGTTTTAGCAACATCGTTTATACCTATCGGAATAATTGCTCTGTGAGCACCAAAAATAACAAGTACACACCAGATACCACCAACAAAGGCACCTAACAAAATCGGACTTAAATTCATGATATAGTGATATGCCCAGTTAACAGCGTTACCAATATAAATACCAATAGGGCCGAAAATCATTAAGGTTGCAGGTACCATAATAAGTAAAGACAAAGTTGGTACCATAATAATTTTGAGCACATCCGGCATTATTTTTTTAACAAATTTCTCAACGTAAGCCAGTACAAAAACCGCTATGATGATGGGAACAACCGAGGAAACATAATTTGCCTTGGTAATTCCAATCCCAAACAGCGTTACTGCTTTTTTTCCAGTCATCAGCTCTACCAAAGTGGGATAACATAGCGTTGCTCCCAGAGTCATAGCTATGTATTCATTTGTTTTAAAAACTTTAGCAGCCGATCTAGCCAAAATCACTGGCATAAAATAGAATAGAGCATCTGACGCAGCATTCAAAATAATATAAGTATTAAATGTCTTTATATCAACGTGGTAGACATTTAAGCCAATTAATGCTGCAACAGCCAAAATACCCTTTAACATTCCCGAAGCGGCAATGGCCGGAATAGTTGGCGTAAAAATAGCAGTTACAACATTTAAAATCTTTGTCCCAATACCAACTTTTTTGTCTTGCTCATCATCTTCCGTAGCGGTACTTTCAAGCAGCGGCATGATTTCATCATAAATTTCTTCCACTTTATTACCTAAAACGACTTGAAACTGACCACTGGCCTCTACAACCTGAATCACTCCTTCTATACTGGAAACTTTGTCTTTGCTTACTTTACTTTCATCCTTTAAAACAAATCTCAATCTGGTAAAACAATGCGTTAAACCAGAGACATTTTCTTTTCCGCCCACTCCATCTATGATTTGTAGTGCGATTTTATGATTATTCATAATTTTCCTTCTTTTATTTCAATAAAAAAGACCAAACATACGTAAATAAAACCGTTAATCTCGGTTCTTAATTACATACATTTGATCTTGCCTGCATTACCAGTAACACGTCAAATAAAAGTTCTTTTATTTTACAAAATTAAATTTAACATTAGAATTCCATTTATGCAAGCGATTACATAAAATTTACCATTAAATCTATTTTTTAACATTTAAAATTTCATTCGCACTTATTTGCAAAAATAAATCAATGAATCGTATATAATAGAGTGAGAAACTTTGAACAAAGGATAGTTTTTATGATTGACTACTCAAACACCCAAAATTTAATTGAATCAATGGTTACGGAACGCATTGTACCGGGCGTAAACTATGCTTTTTTTAAAAATGACCAAGTTTTCACTTCAACCGTCGGCTTTGCAAGTACCTATCCGACAGTTACGCAACTTAGCCCGTTTGCTATTTATGATTTAGCCAGTCTGACCAAAGTAATTATTACTGAAAATATTTTGCTCAAATTATATCAAGACGGACAGCTCAATTTTACTGAACCACTGCACGACTTTATTCCTGAATTTAAAGATGAACGTGTTCGCCTTTTTCATCTGCTTACCCACACCAGCGGAATCCGTGGCTGGATTGAAAAGCGCGACCAATTATCCCACGACGAACTAATCAATGCTATCATTCATTTACCTGTCACAGACGAGTTTGAACATAAAATGCGCTATGCCGATACGAATTTTATCTTGTTGGGGTTGGTTGTTAAAAAAATATTTGGTCAACCAGTTCAAGAAGTTGGTCAAAAATTAATAATTGAGCCCTCAGGTTTAAAAAATACGACATTCAATCCCCCTAAGAACTTATGTGTGCCCACCGCTGTTTACCAAGGGAAAGTTTTGCAAGGTGAACCGCACGATCCTAAAGCACGCCAGCTTGGCAGTGATTGCGGTTCAGCAGGGCTTTTCTCCACAATGAATGACTTGGTTAAATTAAGCAAAGGATACTTGGGCTTGGATAAACACATTCTGCCCTTCAGTCAAAAAATTGTCGCAATGTTATTCGATAATAAAAATCCGGCGGGTGTCAAACCACGCTCATGGGGCTGGGACTTACGCTTTGACCCTCAGTTGCATTATCCCCTGATTCTGCATACTGGCTTCACTGGTGTTCTTATGCTTCTTGACCGCGTAAAAAAGTCTGGCTTAATTCTTTTAACCAATCGTATTCACCCTACTGGTCATAATCAGGTCTTTCTAACTATGAGAGAAAGAATTATTCAGAGTTTTTTAAAAGAAAATGACGAGTAAAAAGCAGCTTCATATAATAGAAGCTGCTTTTCTAGCATTTTTTACGATTTGGCCAAAAATGATAGACAAGGTCAACTACTGCTTGAGCCAGCATACCGCCTGCCATCCAGTACATCGCCATCATCATGTTACCGGTAAAGGTAAAATAAGCGGTAATAGCGTAAACAACTACCCACAAAATTTTGAAAAACAAATTATCACACATCATTTGTAAAAAAACTCCCTTCAATTCATTTCAAATTATACCTTTTTTTAGGCAAAAATTGGGGCTTTTTTTAGTTATTTAATCGCTGAAAAGCATATTTATCGAAATTATTTATTATAATTGTTATTGTTGCAAAATGTTTACATTCGTAAGCATTAGTAAACTTTTTTGAGAATTATTTTTTTGATGAAAGCATTTTAATGCTTTTTATTCGTTATGTAATTTAATTGCTTTTCAAACTATGAAAAAGGACTTTAATTTCATTCTTTTAAAGTCCTTTTATTGTTATGCAAAATAATTAGATTGTCGTAACTCTCTTCGACGTGATTTAAATATTGTTTTAAAAAACTTTTTATCAAATTACAATCAAAGTCTACTCATCAATTTCCATTTTGGTCACATTTTTTCCGTTCGTAGCAATTACTTTTTGATAAAAGTAGAAACTATCCTTTGGATATCTCTTCATATCAAGCATTGACTGGTTGTTCCTGTTAACATAAACCAAGCCGTAACGCTTGTCCATTCCGTCGTTAACACTTAACAAATCTAAAAACGACCATGGATTAAAAGAAATGACATTAACTCCGTCTTTAATAGCTTCACGTAATTCAAAAATGTGCCCGTTGAGATACTTAATCCGTTTTGGGTCATGCACCTGACCGTTTTCAAGTTGGTCACGTTCTGGCCAGCCGCATTCGGTAATAATAATCGGAATATTGGGATAACGATCATTGACTTTTTGCAAAGCAAAACGCAAACCGACAGGGTCATAAGAAAAGTCCCATTCAGAGTTCATTAGCCGGTCATCTGTTACTTTTTCTACATTGGAGATGACGCCGGCAAGCATTTTAGGGCTTTCTTCATTGCTCAGCTTAAATATTGACGTTGAATACCAATTTAATCCTAAAAAATTAGCACGACCGTTTTTTAAAATATCTGCATCCCCTTCATGGTAATCAAGGGTTATGTTGTTGTCCTTCAAGTACCGTAAATAGTAACTTGGTAGTTCTCCCCTTAAAGCCACGTCCATATCAATAAATGAGATTAAATCTTCCATGTTCTTACTTTTGAGTGCATTTTTAGAAGTATGATCATAAGGAAAATTAGTCATATAGGATACTGCTGGCCCAATCATTGAGTTAGGAAACATATTATGACAAAGCCTATATACTTTTGCCTGAGCTAAAAACATATTGTAATTAGAATTTTCACCTTTTTCCCTTAAATGGCGCAAATTCTCATCTTTAATGCCATTCATTTCAGGTACATTAGCTAGCAAAGATTGTTCATTAATCGTTAACCAATATTTAACTCTATCTCCAAATTCATTAAAGAGCGTTTTAGCATAGTTATAAAAATCATTAATGGCTTTACGATTAGCCCAACCACCATACTGCTCCACTAAAGAAATGGGGCAATCAAAGTGAAACATTGTTACAATGGGTTCAATTTGATTTTTGATTAGTAAATTAATCAGTTTATTATAAAAAGCAATTCCTTTTTGATTCGGTTTTTTGTCATTGCCATGAGGAAAAATTCGCGACCACGAGATTGAAAAGCGATAGCTTTTCAATCCGAGCTTTGCCATTAAAGCAACATCTTCTTCAACATGATGATAATGATCAACAGAAACAGAAGTATCTAAAAATTTGCTTTTTTTAGATCTTAAATCAGCAATTGACATTCCCTTCCCATCTTCATTTGCGGCGCCTTCAACCTGGAAAGCCGAAGTACTGGCTCCCCAGAGAAAATTTTCAGGAAAGTCATCTTGAAGATGAATTTTATTACCCATATTTACTTATTCTCCTCTTCAAATGCCTGCTTATCTACAACCTTAAAGAATGGCAGATAAATCATAAACATCAATAAAAAGTTAATTAACCAAACTACTGCCCCTTGCCAACCCATAATCATTGTATCAGCAATTATTTTAGGCATTGTCCATGGCATTCCCATTCCTAAACTGGGATTGTAATTGGTAATAAAACCAATCTTTACGGCTAACAAACCAATACCACCGGAAACAAAGGTTGATAAAACAAAGGGTACAAACATCAGTGGGTTTAAAACGATTGGCATACCAAAGATAATGGGTTCATTAATATTGAACAGATTTGGCAAAGCAGAAACCTTAAAAAATTCCTTGTACCGCTTGGACTTACTTAATATCAAACCCATTAAAACCAAACTAAGCGTTGCTCCAGCTGCATCATTATTAGCAAAAGCAAAGACTACCAGGTTATTCAAATAAGGAATTCTTTTTCCAGCTTGAAAGGCAGGCGTGCTACCCACCATCATTGAGATTACTAAAGGAATAATTACTGATTGAATAGCAGCCGGATGAATACCAAACGTAAATAAGATATTTGAGAGAGCAAAAACCAAGATTAAAGTTAACGGTGAACCACCGACGTGCATTAACGGTGCTGTTATTAACTTATTAATAAAGTCAAATACGTTATTAAACGGAGAAAAATCAAATATTGCCCTAACGATAAAGACAGCAATAAATATGATTATGCCAATTATTAGTGGCTCAATTGACGAACTGACCATACTTGGAACTGAATCTGGCAGTTTAATAGTTAGTTTCTTATTCTTGCTTAATTTTACATAAAATACACCAATTAAAATTGATAAAATAATTGCCACAATTATGCCTTCGCTACCCAAATAGGTCATTTGAAAAGCATTAACAGGCTTTTTACCGGGAACAGTTTGCGGCATCAGCACGAAAAAGCTGGCCAAGCCGAACAAACCAGCGACAATTCCGTTTTGCTTGCAGCTTTTGGCATAATTATAAGCAATGGTAAAAGCTATAAAAACAGCCAAAATGTTCATCGTACCATTAACAATGGCAGACATTGACGGGGTTATTCCTACCTTAGCAAACCAACCTGCCACAGGTTTGATTGGAAAGCTGGCAAATATTGAGAACACCGAGGCACCAATAGTGACTGGTAATGTCATTACCATGCCGGAAGATATACTTTGCAGGACCTTATTTTGTCCTAATTTATTTGAAAACGGGACCAGATATTTTTCCAGCCATTTTTGAAAATTTTTCATTTTCTACGCTCCTATCCTATTAATTCGCTTTCATTTCTTAAAGTATATGTTCATTGAAATAAGCGAACAATATGCAAAAGCTAGACAATCTATGTTGATTTCACAGATTTTAACGAAAAAAGAAAACACGAAAAAAATCCCTTATCTGGTATTAGAACGGTATTTTGCTGGAGAAATACCAAAGTAATGTCTGAAAATTTTATAAAAATAGGACGCATTTTCATATCCTACTCTGCTAGCAATTTTTTCGATTGAAGCCTTAGTGTAGGTTAAGTATTTTGCAGCGACATTCACCCTTTGTAACTGAACTAGTTTAATAAATGACAATCCGGTTTCATTTTTTAAATAATCTGATAGATAATTTGGATTAAAGCCAAAATGCTGTGCCATCTGTTCCAATGTGATATCAGAATAATTTTTCTCAATATAAAGTAACAAGGAAAGCAAATTATTGTTTTTCTTTTTTGAGTCTGTGACTTGAGCCTCACGATAATAAGTTTTTCGGATCAGCAAGGAAAACATAGTTAGCATTTCTAATTTAATGATCTGGTCTGATTGCACCCGGGCACCATAATATTCATCAATAATGTCATAAATAATTGCAGTTATTTTAGGGTCATGATCAACTTCAAACAAACTATATCGCCCTTCACCGTAATCTTCATCTGACAACAAAGAAAAAAGTAAATTGGAAATCGAAATCCCCTTTCCCTTTGATTGTAAAAAATCAAGTTCATTAAGAGAAAAAGCGGAAGTGCGTAATTCAATGTTTAAAACCACATCATTTTTACCAATTGGTTCTACTTTGTGGGGTGTTTTGTAACCGACAAAAATCATATTATCCTGATTAACTTTAATACGCTCATGCTCAGTTACTACGACACAATTACCCACTAAAGGTATGTTAATTTCTACATAATCGTGAACATGAAAAGGAATATATGATTTTACAGGTTGAACAGAAATAGTAATAGAACTACTGTTTAAAACAAAGTTATCTGAATATGTATCATAAAATTCATAGATCGGATCACTATTGATAGTACCGACAACTTTAATTGAATCATTTTGCGATTTTAGGTTAGCCAATAAAGTTTCCCAATCACGAAAGCCATTATTCTGGCGTAACATTTGAATTATTTTTTCATGCATTTTTGATCCCTTTTAATCAGTGACTTAAATTCTGTGAAATAGACAGTATTATCATGTAATTTAACAATAGTTTACTTTTTTACATTAAGTTAAAATGAAGAACAAAGCAAGACATTTCAAAATTTGGGAGGAAAAGATGACGGATTTAACTCAAAGTCCTTACAACTTAACAGCTGCAAAGATTAATTTTGTAAAAAATAAAGTAAATAATATGTCACTTGCTGCTAAAATAGGACAACTTTTCTTTGTTATTGGTGAAGATGAAGATAAAAAAGACTTAACTAAATTTATTCAGAAATATCAACCTGGCGGGATTATGTACCGTCCTGATAAAGCTCAAAAATTGCATCGTGAAATAGCAGTTTCGCAGAAAGCAAGTCAAACTCCCCTTTTTGTTGCTGCCAACTTGGAAGCCGGAGGGAATGGATTATTAAGCGAAGGGACTTGGTTCGGCAGACCTTTGCAAATTGCTGCTACCAACAACGAAAAGAATGCATATAATTTAGGCTATGTATCGGGCTATGAGGCTAAACAAGTCGGTGGCAACATGGCTTTTGCACCAATTGTAGATCTTGATTTAAACTTTCGTAACCCAATAATGAATGTAAGAACATATGGCAGCAATAAAGAACGTGTAATTAGAATGTCTGACGCACAAATCAAAGGTTTTAATGCTAATCATATTATTCCAGTAGCAAAGCACTTCCCTGGTGATGGCGTTGATGAGCGAGACCAGCATCTTTTGAGTTCAATTAACTCGTTATCTGCTGACAAATGGATGGAATCATACGGGCAAATTTATAGTCACTTAATTCAAAATGGTTTGCCTGCCATAATGATCGCCCACATTATGCAACCAGCCTGGGAACGCCGTTTACAACCAGGTATTGAAAATAAGGATTTACGCCCTGCCTCTACTTCCAAACTATTAGCTGATGGACTTTTACGGACTGTTTTGCATTTTAACGGTCTCACAATTACTGATGCCACGCCAATGATAGGATACAATGCAATTTTGCCACGCTCAGAAGCATTACCCGCCACCATTAACGCAGGAATCGACATGATCTTATTCAACAAGGATATCGATGAAGACTATCAGTTTGTGACTGATGCAGTCAAAAGCGGCAGGATTTCAATGACTCGACTCGACGAAGCTGTTACCAGAATAATTGCCACTAAAGTTGCACAAGGCGTGATGGATACAGAAAATAATCTTTGCGAACCTGCATCGCCAGATATTGATTTGAAATTATCTGCACATAAAAAGATGGCAAAAAAAGTAGCACAAGAATCTGTTACCTTAGTTAAAGACCGCGATAAACTTTTGCCTATTACTCCAGAAAAATATCCTCGAGTAAGGTTAGTTGTTTTAGGAGATACCGATGATGGCGGCTTCAAAGAAGGCGGCAAAGTAACCACTAAATTCAAGGAAAAGCTTGAAGAAAAAGGATTTAAAGTTACTGTTTTTGACCACAAAAATCTTGATTTTAAAGAAGTTTTCGAAGGTGGAGTGCAATACGAAAATGATCAATTTGACCTGGCCTTTTATGTGGCTAACGTTGAAACGGCAAGTAATCAGACCACAACCAGACTTGATTGGATTCATCTAATGGCAGCTGACGCTCCCTGGTTCATGAAGAGCATCCCTACAGTTTTTGTTTCTACTTGCAATCCCTATCACCTCTTTGATATTCCAATGGTTTCAACTTACATTAATGCTTATACAGGCAATGATGTCACAATTGATGCTCTTCTAGAAAAAATGACGGGACATGACAAATTTACCGGACAAAGTCCTGTAGATCCGTTCTGTGGCCATTTTGAAACTCATTTATAAAGAGGAAAATCAATGTTAAAAATCAAAGATATTTTAGTCAACCATTATACCGAACCTCTTGGTTACGATTTAGACAATCATTTAAGAATTGAATTCAGTGCTGAAGCTAATCAAAAGGCAAGTCATATACAAAAGCGTTTAACAATAAATGCCCATAAACCTGTTTATGATAGTCACTGGCAACAATATGATAATAATTATTTTGACTTCGAATTGGAACTAAAACCCCGAACCCGTTATGAAATAACAATTTTTCTAAAAGATAATCATACTCAAACAAGTAAAAATAGCTTCTTTGAAACTGGTAAAATGAATGAACCTTTCACTGCAGAATGGATTGGTAATCATAATAAAGACATTCAAAATACTCTATTAAAGAAAAGCATTGATATCACTAAAAAAGTAGTAAATGCCCGCCTCTATATCAGCGGTTTAGGTGTTTACGAAGCTTTTTTAAATAAGAAAAAAATTGGTAATGAGTTTCTTGCACCAGGTGTTACAGCCTATGACAAACTGGTACAGATTCAAACTTATGACGTAACTGAGATGCTGAATGAAAAATCACAACAGGAACTTTTAATTTCCCTAGGGGACGGTTGGTATAAGGGCAACTTTGGTTTTGACGGCGGTCAAAATTGCATCTATGGTGACCAACAAATGGCTATTGCTGAGTTGCATATCGCTTATGATGATGGCAGCAATCAGATAATAAACACCGACGCCACATGGCAAACTTCTGCTGGTAAAATAACCAAATCAGCCATTTATTACGGAGAGGACTTTGACGATACCAAAAAAATAACTAATTGGCAGCCTGCAATTATATTGCAGCATTCTAAAGAAATATTGCATGATCGTCTAAGCTTGCCCTTAAAAACAAAAGAATATTTACCTGTTAAAGAAATTATACGTACTCCTAAAGGTGAAACAGTCCTCGATTTCGGTCAAGATCATGCTGGTTGGCCAGAATTTTACAATCACGAATCAGCTGGCAAGGAAATTGACTTACAAATGGGAGAAATACTCCAAGACGGCAATTTTTACAGGGATAATCTTCGCCAGGCTCGTGCAGCCTTTCATTATATTTCAAACGGTGAACAAAAATGGATCAGACCACATTTCACCTACTATGGTTACCGTTATGTCAAAGTTTCCGGTAATTCTCAGCCTTTAAGAAAAGAAGATTTTAAAGACGCGGTAATCTATTCTGATCTTGAAATTACTGGTGGTATCAAAACCTCTAATACCAAAGTTAATCGCTTGCTCCAGAATGTTTTATGGAGTCAAAAAAGCAACTTCTTTGATGTTCCAACAGACTGTCCGCAACGAGACGAGCGCCTGGGCTGGACGGGCGATGCCGACATTTTTTCAGGCACTGCAATTTTAAATATGAATGCATACCCTTTTTTCAAAAAGTATGCTAAAGACATGAAAATTGAGCAGGCTGCCCATCAAGGTATGTTAACAATGTACGCGCCAGCTATGGGAAATGACAATGGCGGTGCAGCAATTTGGGGAGATGCCGCGACTGTTATTCCGTGGACAGCTTATCAGGCTACTGCTGATCCGGCCATCTTAAGACAAAATTATTCTAGTATGAAAGCTTGGGTAGATTGGATTGGTCAAGCGACTACGACCAAGAATCTTTGGACAGGGTGCTTTCAATTCGGTGACTGGCTGTCTTTAGACGGTGAAAACCCGGCTATACCTAGTGGAAAAACTGACGAAGACTATATTGCCTCAATTTATTACGCTTATTCCAGTTGGATTGTTGCTCAAGCAGCTCGCATTTTAGGTAATACCACTGATGCTCAAGAATATGACCGACAGTCTCAAGCTATTAAAAAAGCGATCAGAGATGAATTTATTACAAAAAATGGCCGTCTAGCAATTGATACACAAACAGCTTATGCATTAGCTCTTCATTTTGAGTTAGTACCAGAAGAACAGAAAAAACGCGTTGTTAACGATCTTGTTCAGAGGCTAAAAAAAGACCACAATCATTTACAAACTGGTTTTATTGGAACGCCCTTTATTTGTCAGGTTCTGTCAGAAAATGGAGAACATAAATTAGCAACGCAAATTTTTCTAAACGAGGATTTTCCAAGCTGGCTCTATGAAGTTATTTTGGGTGCCACCACTATTTGGGAACGCTGGAATTCAGTCTTGCCTGATGGCTCAATGAATCCCGCAGGAATGAACTCACTGAACCACTATTCAATCGGTGCAATCATGCAGTGGGTTTATCAACAAGTTTTGGGCTTAAGAAAACAAAATAATGGCTATCAAAACGTGCTTTTTGCTCCTCAATTTGATTATCGGTTTAAAAAGATTTCAGGACACTATCACAGTTCTTATGGCGATCTCAAAATGGCTTACCAACTTGAAACTGATGCCCAACACACTATCAAGGTCAACTTAAGCATTCCTTTTGGTCAAAGAGTAACCGTAAAATTACCTAGAGTGAAGGATAAAGTAGAAATTAATGGCAGGCAATCATCTTTGCCACTGGAATTAACTAACGGTGATTTTACAATTTCTTATGTGCCTGAAAAAAGTTATATTGAATACTACAATATCAATATGCCCGTAAAAGAACTAATGAGCGATGCGGAACTTGTTAAAGAGCTAAGGCCAATCCATACTGTTTTTGACTTTTTGCAAGATCCCGATAATCTCAAAAAATTTGGTGAAAATTCTATGGTAGAATTGAATAGTCTGTTGCCATTTATCAATATTTCAGACGAAGATTTTAACCAAATAAACAAAATACTTGATACTACGCCAGTAACAAGTGAAAGGAAGTTTTTAAATGAAAGGCGTTCTCTTTGATTTAGATGGAGTCATTGCAGATACATCCGTATACCATTTCCAAGCTTGGAGAAAATTAATCAAAAAACATTTTAATCTCGAATTGCCGGATGAACTTGAAAAGCAAACAAAAGGTGTAAGCAGAACAGATTCTTTAAAGGCAATCTTAAAATTTTTAAATATCTCCGTGTCACAAGAACAATTTAATGAAATGACCACTGAAAAAAATAATATTTTCCGCAATTTGTTGGCCAGTTTAACTCCCGCAAATATCTTACCTGGAATTAGTGAATTAATTTCATCCCTAAAGAAAAACAACGTCAAACTATCTTTGGCTTCTGCTAGTTTAAATGGTCCATTTATACTAGAAAAATTACAATTGACTGATGCATTTGATGCTATTGCAGATCCCAGTAAAGTTGCCGCTGGCAAGCCAGCACCAGACATTTTTATTGCGGCAGCTGAAGCAATTAATCTTAAACCACAAGATTGCGTAGGTATTGAAGATTCAATTGCAGGTATTACTGCTATCAACAAGTCAGGTGCTTTATCGGTTGGCGTTGGCTCTAAAACAGATCTAAAAGATGCTAAACTACTTTTTCCTAAAACAGCAGCATTAAATTATGATCAAATCGAAACTGCATGGGAAAAATTTAATTTAAATTAGGAATCAGTTTACAAATAAAAACTCGTGAATAAAACAAAATTTGTTTTTCACGAGTTTTTTTGATGTTTAAAATAAATTGGTGTAAGTAAGGATTTGTTTTTATGACAGATTTAAGTAATTACAATTATTCACCTAGATAGGCAAAGGCTACCTTTTCATCATAAACATGAAAGACTTTTTCAAAGAGAAAACGGCAAACCATTGCTACTACAACTGGGAATACAATCCAGACAATTAGCGCCATCACAATATTAATACTTGCTTTGCCAGCATCTAAGGATGCCAGAGGGCCAACCAGGCCAACGAGACCGAAGCCTGCAGAAGCCGGCGTGCCACTAACATGAAATAATGCTACTGGAATAGCGGAAAGCGCTGCTGTAATTAATGTTGGTAAAACGATAATTGGATGCCTGAAAAGATTGGGCATCATCATTTTCATTGCCCCTAATGCAATTGCAATAGTAACTCCTGATTTATTAGTTCGCCAAGAATGAACGACCAATACCAGTGTCGTTGCCGCGACTCCCATTGCTGCTGCACCTGCAGAGATACCATTTAATTGAATAGCCATTCCAATTGCCACAGTGGATATTGGTGAAATGATTAAAATTGCAAACATACAGGAAATTAAAATACACATTAATATTGGCTGTAAATTAGTAAAGGAATTAATTACTGAACCGAGCCAAGTAGTAATTTTGCTTACATACGGCAAAATCAGCATGCCAATCCAACCAGCTCCACCACCAACAACAATCGGTGCGGCAACAATTTTGACGGAGCCAAAACGTTGACCCACTAATAACAAAAGCCCCACAGCCAAGCCAGCTGTAATCATGGTGTTAATGAGATCACCTGTCCCTGCTGAAACAAAGACGCCTTGAGCTTTAGTAGCAGGGTTCACAATTTGTGGTACGAATTTTGTAACACCAGAGCCAACATAAGCAGAGGCACCTACAATTGCAACGTCCAGTGGGACCATTTTAAATTGAATGGCAATTAACGCCCCAATTAACAAAGGTGTGGCACATTGAAAAATCAGTAATGCCTGGTTAATAGATGCCGTCACCGGATTTTGACCAAAAAGTTTTAAAATTGCACTGACTACTGCATTTGGAATCAAACCCACGATAATTCCCGTTGCAGTCCCTGCCAAAATGTTGTTAAGAAATGTTTTTACTGTTAGTTTGTTAGTATTGGTTGTATCAGCCATATTTGTACTCCTTTAATAAAATAGTGCTTAGGTATACATTGTCAGCAAAATAATTTGTGACAAAATTGAAATATGCTGATTGCTAATTCGCCTCATTGCTTTTTCCTCCTTAAAATTAATTATTAAGTATTTTATCATCTTATTTAAAAAAGTACATAGAAAAATTAAAAATAATTTAATTTTATACTAAGTAATAAAAAAGTATAACTAGATACTCTTGGAGTCTAGTTATACTGCAAAAATGTATTTTATTTTTATAATATCAATGATAGTATCATTAAAATTCTAAAATCAGTCTTTTTAGGGAGAAACTAAGATAACAAAATTGTTACCTGTTTAAAGATTTACAAAACTGGTTTTCACTATTCTTGAGCAAAAAACTTTTCATAATGTACTAAATCCTCTCGAGGAATTTTCGCTATTAATTAAGTCATCTCAAAAAGTGCATTTGTTGCTTTTAAATTTTTTTCTTATTCCTGATTCATTTATATATATTTACCATTCGAGCTAATTACTCGTTTGTACCAGAAGTAGCTGTCTTTTAAGTAACGTTTTCTGCTTCCTTGTCCGTTATCATCAATATCTACATAGACAAAGCCATAACGTTTTGACATTTGTTGAGAAGAACACGAAACGATATCAATCGGTCCCCAAGCACAATAAGCAATTACTTCTGCCCCATCATGTATTGCCCTTCCTACTTGTTCAATATGCATACTCAGATATTCTGAACGATAAGGATCATGTACTTTTTTATCATTTTCCAATTTGTCATAAGCACCTAAGCCATTTTCAGCAATAATAATTGGTTTTTGATAGCGATCATAATATTGAGATAAAGTATTGTATAGTCCTTGAGGATCAATAGCCCAACCCCAACTACTTTGCTTCAAATTCGGATTTTGTAAATTATCTGCTGGCTGCATCTTATTCTTTGTTGAGTCAACCATACGAGAATAGTAATAAGAAATAGCTAAAAAATCCATACGATTTTCGTTAATTAATTTCAATTCATTTTGGGTAATATCAAGTTCAATATTCTTATCATTAAAATAATTTAAAGCAAATTTGGGATATTTACCTCTAAATTGAACATCTGTCACAAAATATTGCATACGATTTTGCTGCATTGCAAGAATAACATCGTCCGGCTTACTACTTGCAGGATAAACAGTACCATCAGCAACCATTGTTCCAATGTGTATATTAGGATTATTCAAAGAACGTGCATAATTTTTTATTTCGGCTCCTGCCACAATTTGATTATGCATTGCTTGATAAAGAGCTTGTTCCTGATTTGGATATTGATCATTAGCTACACCAACTGAAAGCCAAGGCTCTATTTGAACCATATTAATTTGATTAACTACAATCCAATATTTTACACGATCGCCAAACCAATCTAATAAAACTTTGCCAAATTTTACAAAAAGCGGAATAACCTTCTTATTTGGCCAGCCCCCATATTTAAGTGTAATATTTACAGGAGTTTCATAATGATTCATTGTCATAATTGGTTCAATACCCAACTCCAACATATAATCAATCATTTTTGAGTAATGCCTTAGTGCCTTTTCATTAGGCTTTTCATCGTCTCCATTAGGAAAAACTCTTGACCAATCTAGAGAAGTTCTAAAAGTTGTAAACCCTGCATTAGCTAAAAGCTGTAAATCTTCCTTATAAGTATGGTAAAAGTCAATACCAAAACGTTTGGGATAATAGTTTTCACTATCTTGACTGTTTTTCTTAACTTCGTTTAACGTCATCCCTTCTGACTCCGCGGCTTGCAACTCTTCATTTGATAATCCTTGAAGATAGGGTTGCACATCTGAGGAATTTAATCCTTTTCCATCTGCCTGAAAAGCACCGTCTGCTTGACTTGCAGCTTGAGCACCGCCCCATAAAAAGTTTTTGGGAAAGTATGGAAAATTATTTTTTCTCATTCTGATCACCTATACAATGACAATCACGCTTTTCAAATATCTTTATTAAATTATTTGCCAAATTATACTCAGTGTTGATAGTCATCAAAGTATCTTGAGCATGTGTAAATAATACTGAGTATTGTATTGGCTTACCTTCAGCTTCTTCTTGAATTTTTTTGGTTTGCAGACGATGAGCTTTTACTAATTTTTCGTTTGCTTTCTTCATGTTCTCTTTTGCGTTATCGTAATTCGAATTTGCTACATCATCCAGAGCTTTACTGATAAAATCACGGGCATCACCGGCGTTTAAAATAATGTTCATTGTATTTTTAACATTTTCTTCACTAAATTGTTTATTATCTTCCACCTCTATGCCTCACTTTCAGTTTCTTGTTTAACCAAATTTCTGTCATAAACTTTGAAAAATGGATAATAAATTAAACCACCAACGATAAAAAGGATTACTAATAAAATCATAGAGCTGACTGCTGGACTAACAATCCAGGTAACAAAAGGAAATGGAATATACCACATTTGCATTAATGAATGTGGTATAGGAGAAAGACCTGATTTAAACCAAAACGCAGTAATTAAAGGCAAAACAATGCCATTGATCCATAATGGAATCATTAAGTAAGGATTCCAAACTATTGTGCCAAATACAACTGGTTCATTAATATTAAAAATTGTTGGTAAAACACTGGCTTTTCCAAGAGCTTTAAGTCGATTCGACTTTGCCCAAAATAGCATCATTAAGACAAGCGGCATTGTACATCCAATACCACCAATCCAAGGAAAACTAAAAATAAGCTCACTAGTGAATATATGTTTAGCTGCATGTCCCAAAGAGTATGCACTTGCATTGGCAGCTATACCAGCCAGCATTACTGGCTTATCAATTCCAGATAATACCCAGCTGGAAATTCCCATTGAATAAATAAAACACTGTAAAAATAAATAAAATGTAAAACCCCACCAAGTATCTAAAGATGTCGCTATAGGTGAAAAAATAGCTACAATTAAGCGATAAAGATTAAAGTGCAAAATATCCGTAAGCAACCAACCTGTTGCTATTACAACAGCAATAGGCAACATTGAATCAAACCAAGCTGTCACAAAATCTGGCATTGAAGTATCATCACTAAAGAAACTAAACTTAGCAAATAGTTCCATAATCAAAGCAACAAAAACACCAACAACTAAGGCAACAAACATCCCTCCTGCACCGAGTTCTGAAAATTGGTATGAAATTACATTACCAGTTTTATCCCATGAAGGGTTAGCAAGCATCAGAAAAAGTGCAACTGAGGATAGGCCTGCTATAATTCTTTGCTTATTGATCTTTTTAAATTCCATGAAATTAAATGGGACTAAAAAGGCAACAAAAATTGAGGTCAAGCCAAAAGTGAAACTATTAATTGGCGAAAGATTTGGCCACCATTTCCAAAAGTTTGTCGGTATATTTAATAAAGTAATTAGTGAACCGACAAAGATAAATGGTAAAACTTCCAAAATAGAATTTTTGATAGTGATAATCCATTGATTATTAGCAACTTTTTGTGCCTTAGGAGCAAATTTTGTATTTAAAAAGGTCATGAAGCCATTCATTCTTAAATTTTCCTTCTTTCTTTATTGTTCTAATTCTTTTTTCAAATGATCTACTGCACCCTTACCATCAAGGATTGCATAATATTCTGGCTTCATTAAGATTACTTTTACCTGTGAAGGTACTCTTTCTTTTATTGCATTAAATTCTGCTTTTAAGTGAGGTCCAACCATTAGTGCATCAATATCGTTAGCATAATCAGATAATTCTGCTTCGCTTCTTGCTTGAATTTTAAAATCCAAACCTGCTTTTTTTGCAGCTTTACGCATGTTTGCTGCCATAAAGCCAGAAGATGCTCCGGAACCACAAATTAATAGAACATTTTTAGTCATTGCTTTTTCCTTTCAAGTATTTTTTAGTAATATTTCTTGACTATTTTTTAAACATACTTTTACTTTGTTTTATGTAAATGGTTTTTTCACTTTTTCTCCTCAAAACAGAAAACGACTTTTCTACCAAAGCCATGGTAAAAAAGCCGTTTTAAAAACAGAAATTAATGTTTTAAATGCTGATTTATCCATAGTTCGGAATTTACGGTTCCGAGTAGAAACTGTCGTCCGTATTACGACAATATATAGATATCTATATCTCCTGTATTTTAGCAAAGCTTTATTTTAAGTGCAAGATCGCCAAAAATAGAAAAAGGGAATATTTTAGCAAATATTCCCTTAATAGTTCATTTTTAATTTTGGTATTTATTTTTGATTTTATTTCAATTTCTTCTCAAGTCTGAATAAGTTTAAATAACTAAGCAAAATTATCACACTGACAAATGTCAAAAATAAAAATGCTTCTTGACTGCCTTGGGCCGTAAGTGCTGCATAATTACCAGGTCTTTTTTGCCAAGATGAAATAATAGCTGCCATTACTGTTGTTCCCATTGATCCGGCATACTGTTGACCAGTTTGAAAAACTGCGGTCGCATCGGTATGCAATTCTTCTGGTTGTAATTTCGATGCTTCAGCCATAGTATTGTTAAACGCCATCTGGCGACCGATAATCATAATGCCATAAAAAACACCAACCATGAATGTACTGATTTTCAAACTAAACAAAGAAAAAAGCAAACAGGCCGTTAAGCAGAATATTGTTCCAGTAAGTAGTGGCAATGGTGCACCCTTTTTATCATAAACATGACCAAACCAAGGGTTTAAAATACCACTGATAATACAACCCGGAAGTAAAACCAAGCCTCCGATTAAAGAACTGGCATGATTAACAATTTGCACATAATTTGGTATCGCAAAGCTGGTGCCAATATTGATAAACTGCAATAGTAGATAAGATATCATGGCAAAAATAAAGGGTTTGTTTTTGAAAATGTTCAAGTTAATCAGCTTCTTTTTGCTAGACCGTGACAATTTTATAAATGCGTATACCAAAATTGCCACGATAATCATGCTGAGCCAAAAACCGATATCTGTAAAACCATTGCTAATTCTATTAAAACCTAAGTTAAAAATTACCATTGCACTAGCAATAACAATATAACTTAGCCAGTCAAAACTCGGATGTTTTTTCTCATGGTATTGTTCAATTACGAATAAACCCAAAATCATAATAAATACAGCAATCACCGCTACAATTTCAAAAATTAAGGGCCAGCCAAAATAGTAAACAACTGTACCGCCAAATGTAGGGCCTAAAGATGGTGCAAGAATAATGACTAAACCAGTCAAGCCCATATAGAAGCCCCATTTTTCTTGCGGCATTAGTTCTACAACCATATTAAACATTAATGGTATTGATAATCCTGCTCCGATTGAAGAAATTATCCGACCTGCAAGTAAGATCCAGAAATTAGAGGCAAAAGCAGCTACAATTGAACCGGCAATGAATGCAATTGCGGCAGTTAAAAACAGTTGCCTTGCTGAAAAACGGTCGTTTAAATAAGAGCTTGCAACCATAATTACAGAAATTGTTAGTAAATACCCTGTTGTCGTCCACTGGACTAATCCTAAACCAATGTGAAATTGTTTCATCAATGTGGGAAAAGTAACGTTTAAACTTGTTTCTGTCAAAATGGAAACAAAAGCCATTAAAGCACAACTGATAATTGCCAAAACCCGCTTGGGTGTTTCTTTCTTTTCCGCCATAAAATTAAATCTCCTTAATAAAAAAGGCTAAAAGCCAAAAACTTTTACCCTTTCCATAATGGTTAATATGAATAAATACAATGTACAGGATGATATGTCTTTTTCTGATATAAACATAACTCATGTAAAGTAAGCATATATTTATCTTAATCTTATTTTAAAAAAGTTTCAATAATTAAAAATTATTTTTCCTGCTTAAATCTATTTGCTAGGTCATCGTGTAGTTCTTCGTAACCCGGTTTATTAAGCAAACCAAACATATTGCGCTTGTATTCTTCAACACCAGGTTGATTGAATGGATTAATGCCATTAACATAGCCAGAAACTGCAATTGCCAGTTCAAAGAAGTAAATTAAGTAACCTAAAGTGTGTTCCGTTTGATCAGGAATATTAACTGTCATAACAGGAACACCACCATCAGTGTGAGCAAGAACTACTCCTTCATAGGCACGTTCATTTACAAAGTTTAAGCTTTTACCAGATAAGAAATTCAATTGGTCTAAATTACGATCGTCAGAAGGAATTTTGACATCATTTGCCGGATTCTCGACTCTAATAACTGTTTCGAAAAGATTTCTGCGGCCTTCTTGAATATATTGACCCAATGAGTGCAAATCAGTCGTAAAGTTGGCACTGGCTGGCCAAATACCTTTATTATCCTTTCCTTCTGATTCTCCCATTAATTGTTTGCACCATTCACTAAACATTCTTAAAGTTGGTTCATAGTTTTCAACAATTTCAGTGGTGTAGCCTTTGCGATAAAGAATATTACGCAAAGCAGCATATTGATAAGGAGTCGCGTTACTTAAATCTGTATTGGTATACTCTGCTCTGGCATCAGCAGCGCCTTTCATTAATTGGTCAATATCGGCACCAGAAACTGCAATCGGCAACAGACCAACAGCTGACAGTACGCTGTAACGTCCACCAATATCATCTGGCACAACAAATTCTTCATAACCTTCAGCATCTGCTTCAGTTTTTAAAGCACCTTTAACGCGATCAGTGGTAGCAAAAATTCTATTCTTAGCCTCATCTGCGCCATACTTTTCAATTAATTTATCTTTAAAAATGCGAAAAGCAACAGCTGGTTCAGTGGTGGTACCGGATTTAGAAATAACATTAACACTAAAGTCCTTGTCACCAAGCCATTCAATCAGATCATGTAAATACGAGCCTGATAAGGAGTTGCCGCAGAATACAACAGTAGGATATTTTTCTTTACCCTTGCCATAGAATGCACCATTTAGAAACTCAATAGCTGCCTGAGCGCCTAAATATGAACCGCCAATACCGATACAAACTAAGACTTCAGAGTCACTTTGAATCTTTTGGGCTGCTTTTTTGATTCTGGCAAATTCCTCTTTGTCATAATTAACCGGCAAATCAACCCAGCCCAGAAAATCATTGCCTGCCCCAGAACCATCTCTCAGTTCTTTGTCGGCAACATTAACTAAAGCTTGCATCTCGCCTAGTTCATTATCGTGAACAAATGGTGTCAGTTTTGTACCATCAAATTTAATTAAACTCATAATCACGCTCTCCTTACTGAATTAAATATGTATTTCACAAGAACATTTTAGCAATCTTATTTTACAAATACCAGTGCTTTTAGTTAGTTTTATGGGTCCTTCTCCTGATTATCATTACAAGCCAATAGCAGAAATAGCCAATTACCGTTCCGCAACTGTTAAAGAACACATCATCAATATCTGTAACTCCAGTTTCCAGTAAAAACTGCATCCCTTCAATAAAAACTGAAAAAATGATACCAGCGAAAACAACACGCCAAAAGGTTTGTTTTTTGGAAAAAACAAATGGTGATAAAAATCCAAATGGAATAAAGCACAGGATGTTACCCAAAGAATTGTATACAAAGTCTAGCCTGCTGGGGGCATGATACATTTTCCAGGTTTCCCTCAAAAAGACAAAATTTATTTCGTTTAAAGGCCTGTGCAGATTAAGGGTCAGGTTCCAGGGAAAATAAGTGTTACGAAAAGTAGTTAACATCAGCACTAAAATTAAATAAAAAGCAAATAACCATACTGACGCTTCAGATTTAATTGTACGCCGACTCCTAATAGTCATTAGCCAGATTAAGCGTATTACCATAAAAAACAGGAAATAAAAGATAGTTTTATCAAGTGCCAGTACAATCAACTTAATCAAAGCAAAATGATTGATTTTAGTAGCGTAAAGTTGCGAAAGCAGGTTATATAGTGGTCCTAAAAATATCATTCTGATTCAATTCCTAAAATATAGTTCATTTAAATTATACTCAAGTTTCTGCAATTAATTATTAAAAAAGGTCTAACAAAACAGAAAAGATTGTCTAAAAGGACAGAAACTTTTAAAATAGTCTGATAAGGGAGAGTTCATTTTGAATAAAAAAAATCTGACTAACTTCATTCAGACTCGTATAGGCTTTTTCTGCCTTCTGGTTGTTTTATTTGCGCTCAAGTACATTTTTGCAGCCTACCATGATTTCAATTTGGGTATTTCAGATCCTTATCAACATATTATCATGTGGTTAAGTCCTGTTGGTAGTGCAATTTTATTAATAAGCATCGGATTATATTTTTCCAAGCCTGTCATTTCATATTGCGCAATGGTCCTGCTTGATGTAGCAAATTCTGGCCTGTTATTCGCCAATGTTCTTTATTATCGGCAATTTTCCGATTTTATTACCGTAAAGACTATTACTAATGCTGGAAAAGTTGCTCCTGGTCTAGGAAAAAGTGCAGTCGCATTGCTTCAACCTTCTGACTTGTTATTGTGGCTTGACCTTATCATCATAATCATATTACTGATTGCTCACAAAATCAGAATTGATCAAAAATCCTTTGGCCTTCTTACACCATTTGCTGTTACTTCAGTTGGTGCTTTAATTTTAGTGCTGAATGTCTTTTTGGCTGAATCTTCTAGACCACGCTTGTTAGGTACCACATTCGATCGTTCATACATTGTTAAATATCTTGGTATTGATACCTACACGGTTTATGATGCTGTTAAAAATGAACAAACAGAGCAGGTAAATAAAAATGCCAATACAGCTGACTTAAATAAGATTTTGGCTTATACTCAAAAAAACAAATTACCAGTAAATACAGAATATTTTGGTAAAGAAAAAGGCAAAAATGTAATAATAATCCATTTAGAAAGCTTTCAACAGTTTTTAATTGATTTAAAAATTAATGGTAAGGAAGTTACTCCCTATCTCAATTCACTTTATCACAATAAACATACATTAAGTTTTGCCAATTTTTACCACCAGGTTGGAATTGGCCGCACCAGTGACGCAGAAAACATGCTGGAAACCAGCACTTATGGTATTTCTGACGGGTCTTTATTCACTGCCATGGGCAGTTCAAATACTTTTCAGGCTGCTCCTCAAATTTTGCGTCAACATGGCAACTACACTTCAGCCGTATTTCATGGCAATGTCGGTACTTTTTGGAACCGTGATGATGTTTATAAAAACATGGGTTATAACTATTTCTTTGACCAAAATTACTTTAGTCATGATAAAAATGACCATATTGGCTATGGCATCAAAGATAAAATTATGTTTGCTGAAAGCATCAAATATTTAGAAAGGATGCAGCAGCCTTTTTATACTAAATTTATTACCGTTACAAATCATACTCCCTTTGACATGGATGAAGAGGATCTGGATCCGAGCTTTAAAACCAGTGATACGTCAGACAATTCAATTAACAATTATTTTGAAACTGCTCATTATCTGGATCAATCTATTCGCGAGTTTTTCAATTACTTGAAGAAATCAGGTTTGATTAAAAATACCATGGTTGTAATCTATGGCGACCATTACGGATTAACTAATTCTGAAAACGAAACTTTGGCACCAATTGTAGGTGAAAGTTCTGATACTTGGAATGCTTATAATAATGTCCAGATGCAACGTGTACCTTTCATGATTCATGCTCCAAATTTAAAGGGAAAAATCAAACAGGAAGTCGCAGGCGAAATAGATGTTTTGCCGACTTTGCTCCATCTTCTGGGAGTTTCAAATCGCAATTATATTCAGTTTGGCAGTGATCTGCTAGCGCCAAAATATCGCCCCTGGCTTATTTTTAGAAACGGCACTATTGTTAGTCAAAAATATATTATTATTGGTGGTAAAGGCTTAAAAGGCGTTGTTTACGACCGCCAAAGCGGCAAGCAGATCATTAATTTTACTGAACAGGAAAAATATGAAATCACAAAATTGGCCAAAGAAGGCAAGAAGTCACTGAAATACTCTGACTTGTTAAATAATCATAATTTGTTACGTTTTTACACTCCGAGCGGGTTTAAGCCTGTCGAACCCACACAGTTTGACTATTTAACCAATTACAAACAGATGGAAGACATCAGACAACAATTAAGAAACAAATCAACAGCACTGATAAGCAAGCAGCGTAGATCTACTACCAGACTATACAAAACAGATGCTACAGAGCTTAAGGGTCATGAAGAAGAAATCACAACAATTCCGGAATCTGTTTCTGGCAATCATTTAACTGAAAAGCATATTAAGCCTAGTAAAAATCGTAAAAAGTCATATAATTAAGAAATAATCATTATTTTTTAATTTTGGAGGTTAAGATGAAATATTTCATAATTGTTGTGCTGATTTTGCTTTTATTATTTTCTATGTGCCGTGTTGTCCCGCAAAACAATGAAGGTTTAATAGAAACATTGGGAAAATATTCCAGAACAGTAAAAGCTGGTTTAGTAATAATCATCCCCGTAATACAGAGGTTACGCAAAGTTTCCCTAGCAATGTTTCCGGCAGAAATTTCGAAGTATTCAATTATCACCAAAGACAACGCAGAAATTACTACCAGCTTAACCTTAAATTACTTGGTAACTGATTCCTATAAGTATTTTTACAATAATACCGACTCGGTAAAGTCAATGGTGGAACTAATCCGTGGTCATTTAAGAGATATTATTGGACGGATGGATCTAAATGATGCTCTAGGCTCAACAAGTAGCATTAATAGTCAGCTGTCCGATGCTATTGGTGATTTAACGGACATTTATGGCATTCGTGTAGTCAGGGTCAACATTGATGAGCTTTTGCCCAGCACTGAAATTCAAAAAGCTATGGACAAGCAGTTAACTGCCGATCGTGAAAAAATAGCAGCTATTGAAAAAGCTGAAGGTGAAGCTAAAAATATTGAACTGACTACAAAAGCCAAAAACGATGCTTTAATTGCAACCGCTAAAGCTAAGGCGGAAGCTGTTAAAACAGAAGCAGATGCTGAAGCATATCGGATAGATCAGTTGCAAGCCAGCCTGGCTAAAGCAAGTGACGGCTATTTTAAAAATCAGAGTTTGGACAGTTTTAATAATTTAGCTAAAGGACCTAACAACTTAATCGTAGTTAATAAAGACGACCTTACCAGCCTGGGAACCATTCCAGCAATGGCAAAGGTCTGGCATGAGGCAACAAAAGATAGCGAATAAATTCTAAGCAGCAAAAAATCATTTCCAAACTCGGAAATGATTTTTTAGTTTTCGAGATATTGTTCATATCCACGATCAAATAAAATAATTGTAAATTCAGCTCCATGATTTATTTCTGACTGCACAGTTATTTTGCCACCATGTTGTTTGATCAAAGAAGAAACTATCGACAGTCCTAAGCCATATTCTCCTCTTCCTGAGCGGCTACGAGACGGATCGGCTTTAAAATATCTTTCAAAAACATATTTAATTTGTTGTTGATTCATCCCAATCCCATTATCTTCAACAATAATAGTTGTTGCATGAGCCACCCGATAGCCGCTTATTTGAATTTCGCCATCAGAAGTGAACTGAATTGCGTTCTGGACCAAATTGACCATTATTTGAGTAAAGCGATCTTTATCAGCATAAATTGGTAAATCTCTTGGTGCATTGATAGTAATAGTATCATTGACCTTAGCAGCATTTTGTTTAAGCTGCATTGTCACATCATCTAGCGTTTTTCTAGCATTAAAGGTGGTCTTAACTAAGTTTATTTGATTATTACGAATTTTTTCATAATCCAAATTTTCATTAACTAATCTGATCAGACGCTTAGTTTCCCTATTCATCAGGTCAATGGATTTAGGCTTTGCTTTATCAGGAATAGCATCATATTGCAAGCCCTCTAAAATACCATTAATGGTAGTCAGAGGCGTACGCATTTCATGAGCTGCATCAGCCATAAATTGATCACGCCTTTTTTCCTGCTCCTTAACCTCTTGGTTTGATTTCTTTAAAGCGCGAACCATCTGGTTGAAGTTATCAGCAAGCTGGGTTATCTCATCATTGCCACTGTAATTTGTTTGGACGTCAAAATCTCCAGCAGCAACTTTCTTAGTAGCTCGTGACAGCTTTTTTATTCTGTCAGTTGCATAAAAAGAAAGAATAAAGCTAAGCATCAAGCCCACAATTATTGCCGAAACAAGAGCACTAAATAAATTTTGCTTGGCTATAGTCACTGGCTTTTCAACCTTGGCAACTCGGACACCTAACCAAATCGCCCCGATAAATTTACCTTTGTCTTTCCATGGTAAAAGAACGCCGGTACAAGCATCTTTTTTATGCCCTAAGCTGGAAAGAGCCTCATTATTATTTTTGATATGAAGCTTCTTTCCCTGTTTTAATTGCATAACGCGCTTTGAAGTTAGGCGTATGTCTTCATTTTTCTCAGGATAGATTTGAGTACCATGCTTGTCAAAAACACTAAGATAAACCCTATCGCTATGAAGAACGAATTCCAATTTATGCAAAAATTTGGGGTTTAACATGGCTGAGCCATTTTTTTCATCGCTTGCGGCTAAAGTACCTAAAGCTGAGGCAAAATCCTCCATTCTCTGATAATTATATTCATATGATTGTTTAGTTGCATTATTTATTTCAGAAAAACCGATTATTGATACCGTAGTAAGAATGATTAGTAAAAAACTAAGCATATGCTGATAAATTAACTTCATGTTAAAACCTACGAATCATCAAATTTATAGCCAACGCCCCAAACGGTTTGGATGACATTTGCACCTACTTTTTCCAATTTTTGGCGCAGTTTTTTAATATGTGCATCCACGGTGCGATCTTCACCATAATAATCATAACCCCAGACAGACTCTAATAATTGTTCACGAGAAAATACTTGTTTGGGCTTCTGTGCCATAGTATAGAGTAAATCAAACTCTTTAGGTGTAATATTTTCAACATATTGACCATCATAAAGCACCTCACGCCGACTTTTAGAAATTTTGATGTGATCAGTTTCAACATCAAATTTTTCAGTATTTTTTACCGCTTTCGTTTGTTCCTGCTTATCATCAATTCTAATCCTACGTTGTAAAGCCTTAATGCGGGCTATTAAAGCTAATGGACTAAATGGTTTAGACACATAGTCATCAGCACCAGCATTAAATCCTTGAATCTGCTCTTCCTCACTACTTCTAGCAGTCAACATGATAATTGGTATGGTAGGTGAAATTGCACAAACTTCTTTAGCAACTTCTATGCCATCTTTTTTTGGCAAGTTAAGATCTAATGTTATTAAATCATACTGATCTGGATTTTTAGCAAACATTTTAACGGCTTGTTCTCCATCAGTTGCAATATCCGTGGTCCATCCTTCTTTTTCAAAGAACATCTCCATCATTTCTGCAACTGACTGATCATCCTCGACCATTAAAATTTTCAGTTTCATTTCCGGTCCCTAAATCCTTTTGTTCTCTCCTTTTTTACTTTGTCAGGGTCTATGTAATCTGCTGGCAGTTCATGACGCTTTTGCAAAAAGCTTTTTAAACTTTTCTCTGTAGCCATGATTGGAAAGATAATGAAAAGATAAAATGTCAGCAGCCAAAGTAAAAAATATCGATCCCATTTAAGTAAATGGATTCCAATCCCCAATACTAATTGGATTAAACCAAATATAATAAAATAGTAACTTGCTTTGTGTTGAGCAAATTTGAAACTAGCTTTATTAACTTGGGCCAAGTAGGAATAATAACTATAAAATGGACGTGGTCTTTTTGGAGGCGATATCAGCCATAACAGTCCAACTACCATAATAATCGAACCGCACGCAATATAAATCATTCTCTTTTCCTTTCCACCTTAAGAATTAATCCTGATTACCAGGAGTAGAAATAACCATTTTCATATTACCTGAAAATTTAAATTCCTTAATATTATTCGGAATTATCATATTTGTGCCAATAGATAAATTAAAAGTCTTGTTTTCACACTCAATTGTACCTGAACCATTAATAATTGTTACTAATAAGAAAGGATGCCCATTTAAGCCAGTATTCCACTGTCCATTTAAATCTATTTGCCACAGATAAAAATGAGGAGACAATGGTGGCTCCACCAAGGTTTTAATGATGGCATCTTGATTTCTTCTAGATGTTATTTTAAGTTTAGGATCCACATGAGGTACTTGAGTGACGTCAATTGACTTCTGCGTGTGCAGCTCCCTTTTTTTACCAGTCTTTTGATCTACACGATCATAATCATATAAACGGTAGGTAACATCACTTGACTGCTGCGTTTCAATGACTAAAATCCCTTTAGTCAAAGCATGTATCGTTCCCGAAGGGACATAGAAAAAGTCTCCGGCTTTGACAGGAACCTTGCGCAACAATTTTTCCCACTCGCCCTTGTGAATCATATCCGCAAGTTCAGAACGTGTTTTAGCAGTATGACCATATATTAGATATGAGCCTGGATCTGCCTGTAAAACATACCAGCTTTCTGTTTTTCCACTGTCATTTTCTACTTTGCGGGCATAATCATCGTTGGGATGAACCTGTACAGATAGATTATCATTGGCATCCAGAAATTTTACGAGAAGTGGAAACTCCTTACTCTTGGGGTTACCAAACAGTTCCGGATTTTCATAATACACTGTACGTAAACTCTGTCCTTTAAAGTCACCATTTGTAATAGTTGAAGCATCATCCTTATAACCGGAAATAACCCAAGCTTCACCTACTTTACCATCTGGTATATCGTAATTAAAAATGGTTTTTAATTTGCGTCCACCCCAAATTTTGGGTCTAAAATATGGGGTAAGAAAAAATGGTTCCATTATGATCACCTCACTATTAGTTTAAGCTTTTAAACTATAAATTTAAAACTATTTTTTCAAATATGAAAACAATTGTTATTATTTTAAGAGTTAATATCCTTATAAAATACTTATAATAAATAATCTCGTTTATTTTAATATATTGCTTTAAAAAGGCCAAAGAAAAAGCCTGTCAGATTGATTTGACAGGCTTTTTAAATGGGGAATAATTTACTACTATTTTTAATGTTTTCTGCTACTTTCTCTTACTCTTTAATCCCTCCAGTCTTGATTCTGCAATCTCATGTTCCAACTCGTTTTCATATTTTTCTCTTTGAGCTTTATCCCAGCCATAATAATCAGACATGTGTTTAATCACGCCATTCTTTATTTGGTCTAATGTATCACTCTTGAATAAAATATGATAAGTACGTCTTAATAGATAGTCAACTGGTGTTAATGTCATTTCCTCTGCCAGCGAGTAATCAAGAGCTGCAGTTTCACCAATACTCAATCCTTCTTCTGGTTTGATTGTTTGGGCATAATCGTAAATTTGCTCCGCCTGAGAGCCAAATAAGTTTGCAATCTCTTTTGCATCGTCAGCTGCAAGGCCGGCAGCCACACCATCTTTAGCAATGCGAGCAAGTTCTGCTTCTGCATTGTCAGAATCAAAATCGCCACCAGCAACTTTAATTTCAGCTGAATCTTGCAACGTAAAGTTTTTAGAAAACTCATCATGAAACTTTTGCTGGATTTTCTTCATTGCACCATTGGCCATGATGCGGTAATCTGTCAGCTTACCGCCGGCTAAGGTGATCAATCCATCTTCTGCTTCGGTTAACGAACTACCACGTGATACTGCAGATGGTGCTGAAGTACTATCAGAAACGCTGGCACCTGTTGCCGCATCTGCAGCCTCGTTACCCTCAACTTCAACTTCAATCAGGGGCCGTACGCCAGCCCAGCTGGCTTCAATATCGTTAATTGTTAAATGAGCCGCAGGATACTTTTTATTAATGATATTTAACAAGTAATCTACATCGCTTTGTTCAACTGTTGGATGAGCATAATCACCAGAAAAGTCAGTATCTGTAGTACCAAAGTAAGTTTTGCCTTCTCTAGGAATGGTAAAAATCATTCGGCCATCAGCCGTACCAGAACCAAAATATGTTGGCTGTGGCACGGTCAAACGGGATTGGTCAACTACCAGGTGGACACCTTTTGTAGGACGCAAACGTGGTTTCTTGTAAACTTCTTTATCTTCTTGTCTTACCAAGTCTGACCAAGGTCCTGAAGTGTTAATAACAACATCAGCATGAATATCAAATTCTTCACCAGTTAAATTGTCGTGAACCCGCACACCATTAACTTGTTTTTGATCATTATGCAAAATTGCTACACATTTTAAGCGACTAACAGCCAGACAACCTAATTCATGCGCTTTTTTAACATTTTCTACTACTAAGCGGGAATCGTTATTTTGGTAATCCAAGTAAACACCTGCACCTTGCAGGTTAGCACTATTTAATTGTGGTTCTCGTTTTAATGTTTCTTCCTTATCCATCATGTAGTTGGCATATTTAATTAAAGGTGAGTCTCCTTCAATACCTGCTAAATGATCATAAAGATCCATTGCCACTTTTACCGAGAACATAGTAAATGTTGTCCCCGGTTCGTCATAAATTGGCAAAATCATAGGATCAGGTTGGGTCATATGCGGAGCAATATGCTGGATAACAGCACGCTCCTTGACTGTATCAGAAACGACTTGGACATCAAAAGTCTTCAGGTAGCGAATACCACCGTGTACAAGTCTGGTAGACCTTGATGATGTGCCTCCACCAAAGTCTTGCATATCAATCAAGCCTGTCTTCATTTTAGCCGCACTGGCCTGAAGAGCCACACCTGCTCCGGTAATGCCGCCACCGATAACCAGCAAATCTAATTTTTCATTTTTTAAACGTTCAATTTCTTCTTTTCTGGTTTCAATTGAAAACGCCATGATTTAGCCTCTTTCTTTTTAATAAAAATTTCTAATTATTTTTCTGATATGGCTTATATGAAAAGCTCTGAGCAGCTTTAACAGCTGATTTCCAGCCTTCATAAAGGTGATCTCTTTCTGCACTGCTCATTTGCGGTTTAAAGGTTTTACCTACTTTTTGAATTTTCTTGATTTCATCAAAGTCCTTCCAAAAGCCAATAGCTAAACCAGCTAGAAAAGCTGCACCTAATGCCGTTGTCTCGAGGTTGGCAGCACGCTCAATTTCGATACCCAAGATATCAGCTTGGAACTGCATTAAATAGTCATTATTGGCAGCACCGCCATCGACCTTTAATTTAGGAATTTTAATTTTAGTATCTTCATGCAT
This sequence comes from Lactobacillus sp. W8174, assembly GCF_016100975.1. GTDB lineage: Bacteria > Bacillota > Bacilli > Lactobacillales > Lactobacillaceae > Lactobacillus > Lactobacillus juensis. Next base: position 626,421 of record NZ_JACFRN010000001.1, read on the forward strand.
CGTGTCAATAACGTCACGGCTTTCATAAGCTAGAGACTGCAAAGTAGCTTTGGTAAAGTCATCACTGGTTGTGCCCCGAGTCAGACCGAAAACAGCTCCACGGACATTAGAATCCCAGTAAGGAGCACCTAAGCCGGTAAATGCAGGGACAACGAAAACCTCATTATTGTCTTTTGAGCGCTTGGCAGCTTCTTCTGATTGAGGAGCATCGTCAATAATTCCTAGTTGATCACGCAGCCACTGAATAGCAGAACCAGCTACATAAATACTACCTTCCAAAGCATAATTTACTTTGCCGTTGATGCCATAAGCCACAGTAGTTAACAAATTATTAGCTGAAAATTTAGGCTTTTCACCAGTATTCATAACGGTGAACGCACCAGTGCCATAGGTGTTTTTAACCATTCCCGGCTCAAAGGCCAACTGTCCAAACAAGGCTGATTGCTGGTCACCTGCCATGCCGGCAATTGGTACTTGACTGCCATAAAAGTGAAATTCAGCTGTAGTACCATAAATCTCGGAGTTAGACCGAATTTCAGGCAAAATTTTTCTTGGAATGCTTAATAACTTAAGAATTTCATCATCCCAATCAAGTTTGGTAATATTAAACAGCATTGTCCGACTGGCGTTCGTATAATCTGTCACATGAACCTTGCCGCCAGTCAATTTCCATACCAGCCACGAATCAATGGTACCAAATAATAATTCGCCGTTTTCTGCACGTTCCTGAGCTCCTGGAACATGATCAAGAATCCAGCGAATTTTGGTAGCTGAAAAGTAGGCATCAGGAATTAATCCCGTTTTTTCATGAATCATATCTGAATAGCCATCAGCAATAATTTTATCGGCAATATCCGAAGTCTGACGCGATTGCCAGACAATAGCATGGTATATCGGCAAGCCGGTCTTCTTATCCCAGATAACGGTCGTTTCACGCTGATTTGTGATACCGATAGCTGCTATTTGGTTAGGTTTAATCCCTGAGTTAATAAATGAATTGGCAATTGTGGACAAAACTGAGTTCCAAATTTCATTGGCATCATGTTCTACCCAGCCAGGTTTAGGAAAATATTGATTAAACTCTTTCCGTGAGTCAATTACTTTTTTACCAGAATGGTCCAAAATAATTGCTCTTGTACTAGTAGTACCCTCATCAATCGCTAAAATATATTTTTCAGCCATTATACTTTCTCCTTTTTAGTCTTAAAACTAATTTAGTAAAGGTAACTGTCGTTACAAATTCAATTTTACCCTCGCTTTTTGGGAAGCGCTAACATATAATGATGATAACTTATTAGTTAAAGTTATAAGCAAAAGGACATAATGTGATGAAATACAGTTTATTAACATATAAGTACTTTATTGACGTCGTTGAAACTCAAGGTTTTACCCCCGCCGCTAAGAGAAATTTTGTCTCCCAAACAGCAATTAGCAATGCAATTAAAAATTTAGAAAAAGACCTGGGCGTTCAACTGATTGATCGGTCAACTTCTCATTTCAAAGTCACTTTGGCCGGAATTAATTTGTACCATTGTGCAGTGCCAGTGTTAAATAAATACTATGAATTTAGCGAAAAAATCAGTCAATTGAATAATTCTTTTCAAACGTTAAGAATACATTACTTACACGCTTTTGATTATTGGGCTGTTGAACTAGCACATTCTCTTGCAAAAAATAATCCTGATTTACAATTACAACTCGATACTGAAAATTTTGCCGCTAGCATCCCTAAACTTGATGCAGGCGATTATGACGTATTGATTGGATTTTCCACTGCCGTCAGTAAAATTAAAAATATCCATGTTAGAAAAGTTGGAACTGCCAATTTTGGCATTTTATTGAATAAGAATTCTTTTGATTCTAACGAAAAGTTTAAAAAAGACCTACTAAAAAAGCAGCCCCTTTTTTTACAAAAATGGACTGCTACTGATAATAACGACGTACAAACAAAAATTAAAAATATTCTGGAAAAAATGAATATCAGTTATGACCAAATAATTTACTTAGACAGTTTCGATGCCGCTCTAGCCAACGTTGTGTTAGATCACGGTATGGCAATTTATCCGGAGGAATTGCCCTTGCCAAAAATATATGATAGTTATGTTACTTTTTTACCAAACTTGCCTAAACTAAAATACGATGTTGTTGCGATATATAAAAATCCAGCTATTTTTAATATATTAGACCGCTCTTTATCAGTAGATTAAGTAATTTATTTTATATCATATATCATATAGTTATTATTCTTATTAACGAAGTTAGAAATAATACTTTTTATTGCAGAATTATTTTCGTTCTTGTTAAAATACCTGAGATAGAGATAAAGTTTTATAAAAAACAAAAGCAACTTGCTGATATTTTTGCAGGTTGCTAGTTTTATAACTTTATTCACTAAAAAGTATTTGACCAATGTCTTGTTTCAAATTATTAACTGAAAAGTTTTTATTTTTAACTCTTTTATTTTTTTGCGGCAAAGCAACAATAACTATTGGATCTTTATCTTTTGCCTTAATTTTATTCAAATTCATATTAACAAGAATATCTCCGTGTTTTACTTGCTGTCCTTTTTTTACTTTTACTTCGAAAGGTTCACCATTTAAGTCAACAGTGTCAATTCCCAGATGAAGTAAGATTTCAGTACCATCTTTGGTTTTTAACCCTAAAGCGTGCTTACTTTTTGCAATCATTGTTACCTCACCAGTAACAGGACTATAAATCTCCTCACTTTCTGGTATAACAGCAAAACCATCTCCGAGCATACCTTTTGAAAACATGTCATCTTTTACATTACTTAAAGGGATAATTTTTCCTTTAACTGGTAAATATATATTATTTGTAGCCTTTCGTTGGCCTCGTTTGCTAAAAAATAATGTTAAGCCAAAAGACAATAAAGCTGATAAACAAAGAACTAATATTGCAACCCATAGGTTCATATCCATTTGTCCATTATTTGCATGTATAAAAGTTGGTAAAGCTGCTATTCCAGGCGAAACAATTGCATATTGTTTTAATCCCAAAAATCCTGCTAAAATCCCAACTAAGCCTGAAGCAGCCATTGTGCTTAAAAATGCAATTTTATTTTTAATTAAGATACCAAATAATGCCGGTTCCGTTATACCCATTAAACCTGTCAGGCCAGAAGAGAGGCCTAACTGTTTTTCTTTACTATTATTACTATATACAGCTACAGCCAAAGCTGATGCACCAACTGCTACATTAGCAGCTAACATACCAGGAAGAATAAAGGCATCATATCCAGTAGTTGAAACGGCTGCAATACAAATTGGAAATAAGGCCTGATTGGTACCAGTCATAACAAGGAATGGAGTGATCGCTGCAATGATTCCGACAGAAAACCAGCCAAATTTTAAATTGATAAATTTTAAAATATTAGCAATAATAGAACCAATTTGAAATCCCAGAGGACCTAACCATAATAAAGTTATTGGAACAACAATTAGCATTGTAACTAACGGGTTTACGAAAAATTTAATACTTTTCGGAACTACCTTTTCCAAAACTAGGTCAACCAATTTCATAAAGATAATGCCCAACAAAACAGGAATTACAGAGGTATTATATTGTATTTGTGGAATAGGTAATCCCAAAAAGCTCAAACCTTTTGCCGAATCAATGGTTTTATATACTAAAACAGCACCTAAAAATCCACCCATCATAGGATTCAGATTTAATTTCCGGGCTGCACTGTACCCCAAATAAAGAGGTAAAAAGAAATAGCCTGCTTGATAAATAGCAAATAAAACTGTGTAAGTCCCACTCTTTGTACTTAAACCAAAAAATGATGTTCCAATATTTAAAACTGCGGAAATCAATCCAGCAGCAACTAAAACTCCTAGTATTGGTACAAAAGTACCTGATATAAAGTCAATTATAGTATGCCCAAGATTTGACCACGAAAAATTAGTATTTTTTATATTATCTGTTTTTTCATGGCTTTGGTGATCTGTTTTATCATTAGTACCATTAATCTTAATAATTTCGTTATAAACGTTTGCTACGTCTGTTCCGATAACTACTTGATATTCTTTTCCGTGATTTACAGTGCCTGCCACCTGTTCTATATTTTTAATTGCTGTATCATTTATATTTTGAACATTATGAACACGTATACGTAGTCTCGTAGCACAATGATTTATATTTTCAATATTTTTACTTCCTCCAACATTGTCATAAATTTGTTGCGCCAAACTTTTATAGCTGAGCATGTTATTCACCCCAATCTTCTCCATTTGACTTAACTAACTTTGAATACCAGTAATATGAATCCTTAGGTATTCTTCTAAAATTAAGTTTCTTTTCATCGGTAGTGTTAACATAAACAAAGCCATATCGTTTTGACATGCCATTACCTGTACTTAGCACATCTAAAAAAGTCCAAGGATTATATCCAAACACTTTACAGCCATCTTGTATTGCTAAACCAACTTGTTTAATTTGTTCGCGCAAAAAGGTTATTCTTTCTGGATCGTGAACTTTTCCATCATCACTTACTTTTTCATGTTCTCCATAACCATTTTCAGTAATAATCATTGGTAATTGATAGTGATCCCAAACATAGCGCAACATATATCTTAAAGAAACAGGATCTTTTTCCCAATCCCAATCCGTATACTCGACATATGGATTTCTTACCAATTGATATAGACCAGGAACTTTGGGGAATATTAATCCGCCCTTTTTACCGGTTTTATTGAGTATATATGCTTGAGATGTATCATTTTGAGAACAATATTTTGCCGTGTTTGAACGATAGCAATTTAAACCAAAATAGTCTATTTTAGCTTGTTTTATTAAATCCATGTCTCCAGGACGAATATCTGGGTCAATTTGATATTGTTTCCAATAGTTTTTTATAAAACCGTTGTATTCTCTATGCACATAAAGATCATTCCAAACTTTTTCTGTTAGTTCTTCGGCATTCATAGCGGCAATTTGATCTTGCGGATTACATGAATATGGATAAATAGGAACATATCCAGGAACAGGTCCAATTTTGCCATCAGGGACTAATTCATGACAAGCAATAACTGCTTTAGCGTGACACAAATTCATAACATGATTAACTTTCCATTTGTCTTTAAACCATGTGTCTGGATGTTTATCTATACCCAACCAATCACCGTAGCAAATTTGCATATTTTGTTCATTAATTGAAAGCCAATATTTGACACGATCGCCAAATTCAGAGAAAAGCGTTCTGGCATATTTATCAAATTCTTTTATTATCCCTCTGCCATACCAGCCGTCATATTCTTGGTCTATCCATACTGGCATATCATAGTGATAAATGGTAACAATTGGTGTAATATTATATCTCAATAACTCATTAATTAAATCATTATAGAAATTTATTCCTTGCTGATTCAATTTACCATCTTTAGTTGGATAAATTCTAGACCAAGATATTGAGAATCTATAGGATGTTAGACCTGCTTCAGCCATCAAGCGTATATCTTCCTTATAGTGGTGATAATGATCAGAAGCATATGTGTCATCGGCATAGGGCTTTTTCTTTCTTGAGTTTAAATCCATTAAAGATAAAGTCTTTCCGTCTTCTTCAACTGCTCCTTCAATTTGCCATGAGGATGATGACCCTCCCCATAAAAATCCTTTTGGAAATATCGGTTTTTCAATGTACTCTTTCATATCTATCTTCCTCTCTTCCTCATCTATCCAAATTATAGATTTGACTCGGAAGCAAGGCGCATCAGCATTTGAACCCTATTTATCTGTAGGGTTCAAAAAAAGATTCCTGTAATTATTAGCCAAAATTGCAAGGAAGTAAGGGACACCAAACTCTCTGTATATTTGAGCATTAGCAGTTTGATCAACATGACTCATAAAATATACGTACGTAAATTTGTTTGTAAATTCTTTAAGTCTATTACAGGTTATTAAAATTGATTTAGAGGGACAGCTATGAACATAATCCCCAATCTTTTCTGCGTATTTTCCTGTAACAGAGATAGAAAATATTAAATCTGTTTTTTGAAAATTTTCTTTTATTTTTAAAAATTGTGTTTTCGTTGTTATTGGAAAAACTATTTTTCCGCACCTTGCTAATTCAATTTGAAACTCCTTAGAAACATTATTTTCAGTATTTTCCGCGAGTATATAGAATTTAGAAGAATTTTTTATTCTTTCACTTATTCTACCCACTTCGTCAGTATTCATTCGATTGTCCAACTCTCGTATAATTGCAAGAATTTCTGAGGTTAAGTTTTTTCTGTATGCAGAATCAGTAACTACATCCCCCATAGAATTATTTTCAATCATTGCTTTTTTTAAATTAAAGAAGTTTTCAAAACCAATTCGCTGACAATATCTTCTGATGCTGGATCGAGATACGTTGCATTTCTCAGCTATTGTATAAATATTAAAGTTTTTTGCTTCATAATAATGGCTAATAAAATACTCAGCTAAAATTGTATCTATATCGCTAGAATCAACACTGATAGTTTTTGTCAAATTTCCTAAAATATTTGCTTGGACTGGATTCATTTAATATCCCTTCTTATTCTCTGAAGAAAAAACATATCAAAGTTTACAAACAACAACCCTTTTACCTATAATACCAAATATTTAAAACTAAATTTATAGAATAATAAGCTGATTAAATTTTTACTTAGAAACGAAGTTTTAGCCTCTGATGTATGTATATGTTTTTTAAGGAAAAAATTCAGGATAAAATTAAAAAGGACCATCTCTAATCCAAAATTTGAGGTTAGTCCTTTACTAGAGTTTAATAAAATATTTTTTTAGAGACAAAATAATAATTTTCATAGTTTTCCTAATTTACCTAAACCAGTAACTATAGTTATAAGCATTGAAAAGAACATACAGATAGCGGCAACAACGAATATTGAATGTACTTCTGCTTTGATTAAAAATCCACTAACTAAAGACATAATTGGTCCTATAATCCTGGTTAACGAAGTTGAAATCGAAGTTATGGTGCCTTTGTATTGGTCTGGGGTTTCTGCTTGAATAACAGTAAAGAAGTTGGCTTGCGACCAGACGCTACCAAACGAAACCAATGCGTAACCAAAAGTGACCCAAAAAAATGACTGGACATCAAGCATAATTAGGAAGCCTACCATTATCAACAAGGCTATCAGAATCATTTGCATACCTAGTCTCATGTTTTTATTAATTCATAAATAAATAAAATTGCCTAGAATACTTGCAATCGCTGCTACCGTGAAAAAGATGCTGACCATATTAACAGAAACTTTCATTTCTTGTTTTAACAAAAAAGTAAGCATGGGAACAACTGCTTGAAAGCCAATATTTGCCACGAAAAAACTTGCAATCAGCCATTTAATATCATGATTTCTAGATAAAAAAGTGATTCCCTCTTTTGCACTTTTATTAAATGACTTTTCACCTTTTACTGACTTTTTTTCTATATGTAAAGGTTCATAATCTTTAATAACATAAGTTAAGTAACCAAAGCTTAAGGCATCCAGTAAAAAGCCACCAAGATAATTAATTAAATTAATAATGACAGCAGCAATACCTGGACCAAAAGTTTTTTGAATCGACGAAATTAATCCCATTTGTCCTGAAACAGATGAAAGTTCTTCTTTTTTAACCGACTCGGCTATGAATATTTGATATCCAGTCCAAGTAATTAAATCAAATGTACCAAGTATAAAGACTACTAATAAAAGCCAATATAATGAAATGTTTTTTATAGCCAAAAATGGTGCAATTATAATTAGCACCATTTGCATTATTAAAGAAAAGAGCATGATTTTCTTACGAGAATATATATCAAAAATGGGTCCAATTGTTAGTCCAAATAGAGCTGTCGGCAGATATTCAACTGCAGTTAACAGTCCCATTATGACTGATGAATGGGTTCTAGACAGCATCAGCAATGGAATTGCAAAAGTGTAAAATTGATCACCCAGTCCTGAAATGGCATAGCCTAAAAGTAGTTTGTTTTTTTGTGTTAAATTTTTCATTGTGACTTCTTTTTTAAATTTACGACAAACTATGTGCTTAACTATTATAATGCACATATTTTTCTTTTTTTAGTTTAAATTAAATTGAGTAGTTTTATTGTTAGTAAAATAGTTTTTAAATCAGATCGTTTTTTGATTTATTTTTAGTATAATAAATATATATAAATAGAATAACTTATTTGAAAAGTGATAAAACATGAGTAATTAAACAGGTAAAAGTTGGGGCAAGTTGGACAGCCCTTTTCTTTGGTGCGTGGGTACCAATTTTCAGAGGAGATTGGAAGTTTGCCATTCTTTTTGGAATTATTCATTACTTGAATTTTGTTCTTTTGGAATTATAGGATTAATTATAAGAATTGTAACCTGTGTCAAATATAATTCTTGGTATATATCAGAACTACTAAATAATGGTTATTTTCCTGCTGATAAAACATCTGAACAGGTATTAAGACAAAAAGGTCTTTACCTAATTTGAGAGGATTTTAAATAAGCGGATTTATAATTACAAGTGGAATGGTAAACTTTAATACAACTAACTAAAATTAAACTATTCAATTAAAATACAATTATTACAAAATGTGACCTCAAAACTCAAAAAATATTTGGAGGTTATATTTTTTGATTAACAATTTATTTCTTGATTTCACACGCACTCACAATTTCTGAGATGCGAACTTCATTTTCTTCAGATCCTCCTATAAATGTTAATTCTGGTTCATCATCTTCTTCATTCATAATATCTTGGACAAATATTGTTTTCTTTTTACCATTTTTTAAATTAAATTGAACTGTTCTACCATAAAAAAGTTTTCCTAACTCTTGCAATGTCATTTTGTGTGGATCCATTTCATCAACTTCCTAGTCATTAAACAATTATTATATAATTTTGATACTGAAATAAATAAGCATATAAATTATCATTTTTAAACACTCGGTGAATAACAAGTAACAATTATTTTCACTTTTTTAACTTTATAACACTTACTTATTTTTTTACTGCTTTCCTTCATCATAATACTCTATTAATTCCTTTGTCTATATAGTTAATAAGCATTTTTACTACACGATTAATTGTTTCATATTATTTTTACTGAATAATCTTTCACAGAAAATGTTTATCAAAATGGATTGTTATCCATTAACAAATGCTTCAATCTAATTTCCGTATTCAAAGAATAAAATAATTAGATTATTTATTCTTTTATGCAGTGCAAATACCGTTCGCAGACAAAATAAAGAGTCTGGGAAAAAAGTGTTCTTTGAAGTTAAATTAAAAAATTTCACAATTTAAAAAGACCGACAAATCAACGTTTTATTGACGTGATTTGTCGGCCTTTTTTAGTTAGGTTAGAGTTTTTTCCCAGACTCTATATTTAAATATTTATGGAGGTGAGGGGAATTGAACCCCTGTCCAAACGCATTCCGTCACTGACATCTACGATCATAGTTATATTATTTGAACTTCACTAGTCCAAAACGCCATATAACAGGGCTAGTATGGACTAGCTAACCTGGAATGACTCTTTTTAACTATTCAGATGAGGTAGTTAAACGTAACTCACTAAGTTGATACTTGAATTCAGACGTGAGTAATCCGAAAACAAGCAACACATGCGCCTAAATTAGGCAGCTAATGCGTAAGAATTTTCTTTATTTGCAGTTATAAAACTGTGACGTTTTTACGTAGACGTGACCTACGAACCGCAGTCAATGCGAATCTACGCCTGTCGAATCCCAAAACACCCCCGCTTTGGGTAAAAACAATTATAGCATAATATAGCAAACTTGCCTAATATTATAAAATCCTTTCTTATTTATCAAAAAACAAATTTTTCAAAAGCCAAGGCTATACCATCTTGATCATTCGATGCAGTTTCAAAGTCAGCTTGTTTTTTTGCTTCTGCAGAACCATTATCCATGACTACTGAAGTTCCAGCTACTTGAAACATTGGTATGTCATTTCGTTCATCCCCAATTGCCATTATTTCTTCCGTTTTGTAATTTAACTTTTGTGCTAAGTACTGTAATGCAATACCTTTATTAACATTGGCATGCATTACTTCTAAAAAATTAACGGCTGCTCTGACAACATAATTATCTTGACCAAAAACATGCTTAACTTCAGCTTCAATTTTATCTAGTTTTTCTTTTTCATCGCCAAAAACGGCTTTGATAACAGTTTCATTACTTGATAAATCTTGTGGTTTCCTAATCAATAATCCGGCATTGTTTTCCCATGCCTGCGTTACTGTTATTCTACCCACATTCAAATTGCTGGTAATAATTTGACTGTCAGCATTCACAATATTATAAAAAACTTTGTTTTTCTGACTAAATTTGTCAATTGCTTCATAAGTTTTTGCAGACAAACATTTCTCAAGTAATTTTACGTGCAACCCTGTTTCAATTACGGCACCATTAAAAGTTATTACATATTGATTATTGTTATTCAACGCTAATTCATCAATGAATTTTTTAACTCCAGCATAGGGTCTTCCTGAACATAAGACCACTTTAACATTTTTGCTAATTGCTTTTGTAATTGCTTCTCGAGAAGATTCTAGAATCTTACCTTGACTATTTAATAAAGTATCATCAACATCAACAGCTACTAATTTAATCATTTATGTTTCTTTCTAACAGTTAGTTATTATATATCGTGGCTTCTAAGCTTACTTTTCATTATACAGAAATTTTAAAAATAAAAAATTGTATATCTAAACGATTTTAAACATTTATTTATGTTAACTGTTAACACAAAATATGTAAATTCTATAACTAAGTCACTTCTAAGATCAGCAAATCTACCGCATATTAGCTCATTTTCAAAGCAAAAGAAAAACCGTTAAGAAACTTTCTTAACGGTCCATATATTTTTCTAAATATATTAATCTAAATGTGCTAATCGAACAACATCACGTTCAATCATCAATTCTTCATCAGTTGGAATAATTAGAGCTTTGATCTTTGAATCTGGTTTAGTAATAAACTTCTCGCCATTGGATTTATTAGCTTCTAAGTCTGGCTTTAAGCCGATGAATTCAAAGGATTTCATAACATTTTCACGAATACCTGAATCATGCTCCCCTACACCAGCGGTGAAAATAATCGCGTCTGCACCTTTCATTTCCACCATATAAGAACCAATATATTGGATGACACGATTTACAAAAATAGCTCTTGCAAGATCAGCTTTTTTATCAGAATTATTCTCTAGGTCTCGCATATCAGAAGAAATTTCAGAAATTCCCAGCAGACCAGACTTATCATTTAAAATGTCAATCATTTCGTTAATATCAATATGATCTTTATTCATGATATATTGCAAAACAGACGGGTCAACGTCACCTGAGCGAGTACCCATCGTAATGCCAGCTAATGGAGTGAAGCCCATAGATGTATCAAAAGATTTGCCATCTTTAACTGCAGTAATTGAAGCTCCTGAACCAAGGTGACAAACAATCAGTCTCAAATCTTTGGCATCCTTACCAAGCATTTGAGCAGCACGACCAACAATATAACGAACGGAAGTGCCATGAGCACCATACTTGCGCACACCATATTTTTCATAATATTGATAGGGAATTGAGTACATATAATGTACGGGATCCAAAGTCTGATGGAATGAAGTATCAAAAACGCCTACTTCTGGAACACCAGGCAGTAATTTCATAAAGGCTTCAATACCTTTACCTTCAGCTGGATTATGAAGTGGTGCATATTCCTTCAAATCATAAACTTTTTGTAGATTTTTCTTATCAATTAGAGCAGAATCTTTAAAGTCTTCTCCTCCCGCAACTATTCTATGACCAACCCCTACAATTTCACTCAAATCGCTAATCACATGATATTCTTTTAAAGCCTTAAGCAGCAAATTAACAGCAGTTTCCTGATCTGGAATTGCCACATCCTCAGTGTGTTTTTCACCATTAGCCAATTCAATTTCAAAGGAAGAGCCATCAATACCAACTCTGTCAGCAAGTCCACTAGCTAAGACCTTTTCTTCAGGTAACGCAAACAACTTATATTTAAATGAAGAACTGCCTGAGTTGATTGCTAAAACTTTTTTCATAAATCTAATTCCTCCATAAACATGACTTTATAAATTTCACAAATCAATTAATGTTTTTAGTATACCACTCATTTAGTTTGACATTAAGCTTTATTAGGTCCTGTTCACTCTTAAATGAGTCTAACTTTGTGAGAAAAACTTCACTATTTCTGGCATTTTTTCCATGATTTTGAAAAACTAAAATTGATTTTTGATTAAATTTATTCTGAAAGGCACTATCAGGTAACTCAATTATTGCACGCAAAAAAACCTTATCACTTAGCCATGGCATAAAGTCACTACCACCCTTGCCAGACAAAATATTTTGAGGCACTATCAGGAAAGCATAGCCACCGGCTTTAAGATTTTTAATGATCTGTTCAATAAATAAAAGGTGAGCAAGCGAGTGACCATTTTCAGATTTGGTAGCAAAATTTTTAGCATTTTTATCAAGTGGATAATAGCCAACTGGCAAATCGCTTACTACAACATCAGGGCTTTTAAACATCCATGGAGTTAAAGCATCCTGGCAAAACATTTCAATATTAATATCATTCAAATGAGCTTCAATATCAGCAAAACTTAACATTTCTTCATCATTGTCAATACCATAAAGTTCAAAATTAGACTTTGAGTGATTAGCACTTTTTAACTGACTGATTACAGAAAATAATAAATTCCCAGTTCCAATTGCAGGATCAACAATTGTCAATTTTTCTTTTGGTAAAAGTTTTAACATAAACATTGCAATTACTGTTGAAATCGCAGGCGGTGTTGGCATTTGATTGACATCCAATCCATCCTCATTAACCGCTTTTAAAGTTAAATAGGTAAAAATCTGCAGCTTTAATTTATTGGAAAGTTTATTATAATTTAATTTTGCATATTTTTGACTCAATTCTTGAACAGCTTTTTTATCGGGAGCACCCAGCTCAACCTTAATTTGATTATTTTCAAGGTTATCAAAAGTTTCCGTCAGAGCATCTCCAAACGAGACATTTAATGCCTCTTGTAAACAGTTAACACAGTCTAAGAAATCATTAAACAGTTTTTCAATTTTATCCATTGCTTATTCCCCTTATCTCTTAAACATTTTAATAGAAAAAAGGTAATTAGAGCAAGAGAATCAATCATTAATTAAATATTCAATTAATAAAAAATCATTTTCCATACTCTCTTGATAAATATCCAGATAAAATTGAATAAAAATTAAACAAGTGATTAATACCAGAATACTGCTCAGAAACGCATTAGCTTTTAGTCTTATGCTTTTGCTTTTGATCATTTAATTCCTTCTCTTTATTCTTTGGTCTAGAGCCAAATTTAAAATACAACTCTGATGTTCTGCCATCTGCTTCCGTAACTTTTATTTTCAACAATCTATTTGCAGTGGTAAAACTAGACTTATTTACATTTAATAATAGCGGCATGTGTCCGCCTTCAGGAGTAGTAACGCGCAACATCTTTTTATATTGTGTCAAACGATATATTGTATCTTTTCCCTGCGCATCGCTCTTTTTAAAAACTGCCTTTTCAGAATTGGATCGCTCTGGTAAAGTATATATTCTTTCATTTTGTTTCTCTTTAATAAACCGGTTGAGCTGCACATAAGAAAATACAACGTCATCTGTTCGATGCTGAACTTTATTTGCTAGAGTAAGACTTTTTACTAAATTTTGTAAAATGAGAACTACTAATAGCGTCACAAAGACTGCAAATACAGCTTCTGCCAAAATAAAACCTTTAGTATTTAATTTTGTATATCTTTCTTTCTGATTCATCATAAATGCTATTATTACCATAAAGTTTATAAATATGATCGTGAATTAATATTCTTTTTATTTCATGCTTTTTCAAAACACTCCAAGCATATGTTCGGTCAGTTTTTTGCTCTACTCTGCGTTCGATTACTCTACTTTCTCTAATAGTTAATGCTAAAGTTGTAACACTAATTAATGCAATCATTAAACCAACCATACTCTCTGCCATCATAAAACCGCTTTTTTTCCTATTTATCATCAATTGCTCGTCCCCAAGTCATTTGCAACTTCACTCTTCTTGTATATTGATGGTTAGTAACAGTAATTGTGTGAGGCGGTAACGAGCCACTAATTGAAATTTTTAATAGACTTAAGTTACTTATACTTATTTGCGGTTTCATTTTTATTATCTGCGGCTTTTTTCCACCAATAATTATCAATTTTTTTGACGGAGGATAATATCTGACTATACTTGTCCGATTTTGTATAGCTGATCTTCTTGCTGCATGTTCAATAGAGCTCTTAATTTCTTTAACTGTATTTTCCAGTATTAGTTTTTCTCTATATTCATTTATTTTTATAGCACCTAAACCGGCTAAACCAAGCGTAATAGTGAGGGTAACAACCATTTCAACTAGAGTAAAACCCTGTAACTTAGACTTATTTAGCATTTCTTTCAACTACACCATCAGTAACCGTATAGTTTTTAGACTTTGAGAATTGTTTCTTCGTTAAGTAGCCATCATCAAACATATTTTGAAAGTTAATTTCTTTACCATTACGGTCTTTATCATCCTCATAAAGTGTAGCTTGAGTTTGCAAGGTTATTTTAAAAGCATCATTAGTCCTTTCATTTGCACTATTTTTCTGCTTAGTTAAATTTGGTGCAATGATTATAAGCAGCATCACTATGATTGCAACCACTACTACCATTTCAATCAAAGTAAAGCCTTTTACCTTACGTTTATCAGTTGTAGATTTTGTTATGATGTTTTTCACTTTTTCCTCCTATATTTCCTGCATCATTGCATACATTGGCAATAAAAGTTTCAAATATAATCCAATAATGCATAAACCGATTAAAATAAAACAAATGGGTTGAACATTTACTATTAGTTTTTCTATTTTTTGTGTTAGATCGTTAAAAAAAGAACGTCCTAATAATAAAAACTTCTTACTCAAGTCATCTCTTGTTGATCCGGCTTTTAATAGCAATAAAATTTCATTAGGCAAAAATTGCTCTTTTTTTATGATTTCTTCAGGATTCATCCCCTTAGCCAGCTGTTTTCCAACCTTTTTTCCTACATATTGCTGTAAAGATCCCTTAACTTGCATAGCTGAATAGTCACAAATCTTTTGCAAGGAAAAGCCACTAGACAGTAGTAGTCCGGTGTCATAGATCAAGATATATTTCACATAAATTTGAATTAACGGCCCAACAATTGGAAAGCTACTAAGTCTCTTCAAAGAGCGATAATCTTGTTTTCTCAATAAGAAAATCATTCTACTCATGAAATAAACTAAACTTAAACTCAAAATTAATAAAAGCAATAACAGATAGTCTCCAGTATGTTCGCCAGATTCAGCAAACTGATTAGATACAAAAGTTTGCATAAATAACAGAAGAAAAATCATCATTAACACTAAAATGAAAGGGTATGTCATTTCAGATTTCAACTTTTTTATTTGCTCCTGTTTCAAACGAGTAAGAGTCGCAATTTGGGTTAAACATTCAATTAGGTTTCCCTGTACCATTGATAGCTCAATCTGAGTAGCAATAGTCTTGGAAAAACCCAAATTCAACATTTCAGAACTTAGTTTCTTTCCTGACCTAATTCTTTTACTTAACCTATTAAATAAAATCTTCTTTTTAGGCCATATTATTGGCATCATTTCCAAACTCGTATTTAATGAAAAACCATTTGACAAACTATTTTGCAAATATTCAAGAAATTCTAAGCGCTCTTTATTTGATAATTTATCCTGCCTGAAATTTTTCAAAGACTTGTTCACTAATTTTATTCCTCTCCCTTAACGTGACCAAATTGTGATGCCAATTAACATAATCACCTCGCTTATGCTTGCTTATGTCCGCTTGTAATTGGCGGCCACTATCAATGTCCATTAAGCAGGCAAAACCCTTGTCAGTTGGTAATAGTCGTTGATAACTAACCGCGGTCAGGCAGTTATAAAGATCTGCCGTGTTAATCTGTAGACTTTCTAATCTCGAAATGGTCTGCAGAGTACTCTTAGCATGGACTGTTGCTAAAACAAGATGGCCACTTAAAGCCGCATCTACTGCAAGCCTAGCCGTTATTGCATTTCTGATTTCACCAATTATTAAAATATCTGGTCTATGACGTAATGCTGCCTCAAGCAATTTGGAATATGTAATTTCTGCTGTGAGATTAACCTGCGTTTGCAAAAAATTTATTTCATGTATTTCCACTGGATCTTCAATTGTCATGACCATCTGGTTCTGCCCAATCATTTTTGCCAAGTTATACATAGTTGTAGTCTTACCAGAGCCAGTTGGACCACTGGTGACTATTAAACCTCTTTGCTGTGCCAAAGTTTTCAGAATTTCTATTTGCTCATTAAAAAAATATTCACCTGTATTTATCTGATAAATAATTCTAATTACCAGTGATTCACAGTCATTAAAGTCTCCAATACTGGATAAACGCAGATAATATATTTGATCATGAAAATGATACTCAAAAGCTCCTACCTGTGGCCTACGATGTTCAGCAATATCCATTTGAGCAGCAAATTTCAAAAAATTGATCATTTCCTTGCCTTCATTTATAGAATATTCAGCTTGATTTTCTAAACCTGTTATTGTGCGGAATTTAACAACCAAATTATCACCAACTATTAAAAAGAATATGTCACTCGAATGCTCATTTATCGCGTCTTCAATTAAAGAATTAGCAGCTTCTTTGATTTTCATAAAAAACCTCCTTTCCTTGCGACCATAATTAATTACGCAAAAAAGCAAACTTTTTTCAGATATATTCAAAAAAACTAGAAATCTTCTCAATTAAATTTATAAAATAGATATAAATAATTATTCAAGCTTTGACTATACTTTATTTTCTCAAACAAAAAAGCAGCACCAAAGTGCTGCTTTTACCCATTAAATACTTTACTGAACTGCATTTAACACATACTTATTTAGATAGAAAAATTTTTTATTAATATGAATAAACACTAGGAATAATAAAATCATATATTTGCAGTTAATTAAGTAGTATTTAACGCTTGAGCTTATTGACCTCACTCTCCTTTCTTTTTACGGATGCCTAAAGCACCTGTAATTGAACCGAAGAGTGATATTATTCCTGCTACTAAGAGTGAACTTTCCAATGAATCTTTTTGACCAGTTTGAGGTAATTTGTTTTTGTTAGAATTTATTTTTTGATTTTTTGAGGGAACATAAGGAGTTTTATTTACTAAGTGTACAACTTGTTCATTTTCTTTTACCGGAACAAGATGTGGTCTTTTTACAGAATCTTTTTTATCAGGAGATTGTGGTTTTGAATTATCGGTTGAAGGAATTTTTGAAACATCAGTTGGAGTACTATTATTATCTTGATTCGGATTTTTTTGCGAATTGTTTTTGGTATAAATGTAAATTATATTTTGAGGGGTATTATTAAAGTAACCAATTCTATTGCCTTTGCCATAGCTGAAGGTATAACCAGTAATTCGAATAGGCGAACTTATATAGCCGTCACCAATATTGCCAGACAAAACTTTATCAGGAGCTATTTGCTGACCGTTTTCATCTTGGTAATGAATGGTAACATTAGCAGCTTTTACGGGAGCGTTTTCTCTACTTTTAACTGTAACTTTAATATTAGCTTCTTTGGTGTTGCCACCTTCATCAGTATATGTATATTTTACCTGATAAGTTCCAGGAACATTATCATTAACTTTTCCTGTAACTTTCACTTGATTTATTTTTATCATATTTCCAAAAGCATCTGTACCACCATCAAAAGCTTCCTCTGGAGCCCACTTATGTCCTTGATTAATTGTAATATCGTGCGCCTTGATACTTGCTTTACTTTCAACTACTTTTACTGTGGCTGTTTTCTTAATTGAGTGTCCTGTGGCATCCGTATATGCATATTCTACTTGGTATTCACCCGGCTTTTGTGGGTCAACAGACCCGTTAACTTGAAGATCTTTTATCTTCAAAGGATGACCATCAATATCTTTAGCACTAACAAAATTATTGTCCGGTTTCCAAGTTGATGATGGACCAGAAACAATCACAGTATCCTTGGTTTCAATTGCCAATTGGTTAGCTAATACATTTACATTTGCATCAGCTTCTTTAATGTTTCCAGCTGCATCTGTGTAAGTGTATTTCACTGGGTAGGTACCAGCTTTACTATTGTCAACAGTCCCGTTAACTTCGACCTGATCAAATTTAATTGGTTTTCCATCGACATCAGTTCCGGCATCAAATGCAGTTTCAGGTGACCATTTATCTCCTTGATAAATAATTACGTCATGTGCTTTAATACTTGCCTTGCTTTCAACTACATGAACTATAGCTTCGCTTTTTGCTACAAAGCCAGTTGAATCAGTATAGGTATATGTTAAGGTGTAATCACCCGCTTTACTTGTGTCAGCAATACCGGAAACTTTAATGTCACTCAAATCAAGCTTTTCACCATCTTTGCCTACTAATTTATCAACATTATCTGCCATATTCCACTGACTATTTGGACCTGCTACAAAAGTAGTATCTTTTGTTTTTATTTCAGACTGGTTATGTTTAACAGTAATTGTTCTGTGAAAAGTAACAACATTACCTGCATCATCTTTAACACTGTACTTAATTAAGTATTCATCTTCCTGTGGCTTTTTGCCATCTGTTGGATAACCATTATAATCGGTTACTGTAATTTTATCGGTTAGTACCTTAGATCCTTCAAAAGCATAAACATCCTTTTTTGCATCGTAATCTTGAGTGTCATAAATAACTGTATCAACGCCTCTAAAAAACGGAGTGTTCATGTCACCATCAACGTTTTGAAACAGAGAAGTATTTTTAAAATTTTTATACCATCCCGTTACATAATTTACATTGTTCACAGCATTAATTGTTTCTTCGGGCACATAGGCACGTAAAAACAAAGGATGCCACAAGTTGTTTTTAACTAGATAATCACCTGCGTCAACTTCAATTTCATTATCAGTAATTGTCCATTTCAACAATGGATCATTAGTTATGTCAACAATTTCTCCATCTTTATCCATGAACAGATGGTAATGGTTTAAGTCAAATTTATCCTTAGATTTAATACCTAACTTAGCCCCTGCCTGTCCACCAATGGAAGCTTGATAGTTGACTAGATAAGAAAAGAATAACGAACCTGATTTACTTTTATCATTAGGATTTCTAAAAACCAAATCGTTAGGTAATCTATTTGGAAGAGTTTCATTTGGATATTCATTCACATCATTTAGTTTAGCATTACCACCATTACCTGTGTCCCCATAACCGGGTATGCCTGAATTATTTCCGTTCTGATATCCATAAGGTTTGATGTAAACATTGTCAGTAAAAATTGTCTTACTTTTTCCTGCATTTTGGTAAGTAACTAAAACTTTCCCTGGAACAACATCTGGATCTTTAGTATTAGTGCCTTCTGGCTTATCCCAATCATATCCAGGATTTGCAGTAGCAAAATTTACAATAAAATTATATTCTCCAGCTAATAAATCATTATTAATACAAATATCATAAGTACCATCATTATTATCAGTTACAGAAAAATCATTCTCATGTTGATTAATGGAAGCAAAGTTAAGAAATTTATTATGAGGAACACGAGAATCAGGTTGAACTTTTATTCTAAATTTAGTACCTTTAGGAATAACTTTATCGTCCATACTTGTATTTTTGACCTTAAATTTTAGCATGTATGCTTTATTACCAAAATCAAGTGGCTTTTCTAATGCACTTTTAGGATCAGAAGTGACTGACACTGACATATACGACAAATCATCTGCATTTTGACTATCATTATTGCCAGTTCTAGTGGAATCCTGATTGTTTGCGACTGAATCAGATGGCTCATGGTCACTTTCACTATTGTCGTTCTTAGATTGATTCAAGTCTTTATTACTATCACCTATATCATTTTTTTCTGTTTGAACATTCTGATTTGAATTTACTGTCTGGTCAGCTTTAACTTGATTAGTTTGTAAAGCAACACTAAGTAAACAAACAGGAACTGATAGGACAGTAGCTAACATTTTATTTTTATATCTTTTGTACAAAATTTTCCTCCATCTTGCAATTAAAAGCACAGTAAAAACCACTTTTACTTTGTTGGCTTCTAAAATTATACATATATATAATATTTTTATTAAAAAAATATTGATTAGCAATCTAGGTAATAATCAAATTAAATTGGTCACTACCTAAACCAACTAATTAAATCATTTACACCTCTAAGGATTTTATATGCTAGGTAAATATATAAGTGTAATTATCAATTGGTTGTGATTGCTAACCAATATAATGCAATAAAAAGACTTTTTTTATTGCGGTTTTGTCTCCTTGCATATATCATTAACAAAGAAGCAAAAAACCTGAAACATTTTTCTTCTTTGATTTAAACCTATTCTGACCTCCAATCTTCTTTTTACACGCAATAAATATTATTGCCTTCTCCGCTACCATAAGTGATACTATTTAGGTACACTAAAAAAGTAGTCAAATTCGAACCGAGGCTACTAAATTAACTAACACAATAATGAAAAGTTTGTGCCCGACCACTTTGTGGATGGTTTTATTATATTACCATATATGATAGCGGTCAAGCTCAAATACAATCATTTGTGATACTTTTTTTAAGGATGAAAATAGCATGAATGTTTATTCTCGTATTTACGACTCCGCTAAAAAACACGGAATGTCAATAAAAGAACTGGCCAGAAAAGCCCATATAGGTGAAAATAGTATTTATCGCTGGAAGACAATCAAACCGTCAATCCAGTCTTTGACCAAGGTTGCACAACAATTGCATGTTTCAACTGATTACCTTCTTGGTCAAGAAAAAGATAACTCAAAAAGCTATCCTGTGGATATAGCTGACAAAAACATTCAATTGCTATATCAGGGACATGAAGTGCCAGAAAAATATATTAAAATGCTTCGCTTTATTATGGAAGAAGATAAGGAGGAAAAACGTGAAAATTGATTTTTAATATAAAAAATTCTCTAGAACCGAAATTTCGATTCTAGAGAATCCATTAAATTAAATGAATATTTTCTTATTCTTCGTCAGCTGCAGCCGTATAGACATTCTGAACATCATCGTCATCTTCTAGAGCATCAACTAAATGGTCAAATTGCTCTTTTTTATCATCTGGAACAGGCGTTGTGTTTTCAGGTATCATTGTCAATTCTGCATTGGCTAACTTATAGCCATCTTTTTCTAATGCATCCCGAACTTGTGCAAATTGTTTTGGATCTGTATAAATTTCATAAGCGTCATCACTGGTTTGCAAGTCATCGCCACCAGCATCCATTACATCAAGTAACATCTGATCTTCATCAGCATCAGTAGTTGTGCGATCAATGACAATATAACCTTTACGATTGAACATATATGCAACAGAACCAGTTGCTCCTAAAGAACCACCGTTACGAGTAAAGGCTACTCTAACTGCAGAAGCTGTCCGGTTCTTATTATCAGTCAGTGCTTCAACAAAGATGGCTACACCACCTGGTGCGTATCCTTCATAAGTGATTTCATCATAATGCTCTTCTGAATTGCCCTCTGCCTTTTTAATAGCACGGTCAATATTTGACTTAGGCATATTGTTGGCATGAGCCTTGTCCATTACCATACGCAAGTTAGGATTTCCGGAAGGGTCAGGACCACCGTTCTTTGCAGCCATGTAAATTTCACGAGATAATTTTTGGAAAATCTTACCCCTCTTTGCGTCTTGTGCATTCTTGCGGCCTTGAATATTGTGCCATTTTGAGTGTCCTGACATTTAAGAATCCTTCTTTCTTTTCTTATCATTAACGTTATTATCTTACCGCAGAGGACCATAAATTTCAATACAAGCAACTATTTCTCCTGCTTTTTTAATTAAATATGAATGTGCTTTCATTAAATAAGTTTGTCTAGCCTCTGGTCATCTTTTTATTTAATTAGTAAAATAAAAACATTAGTTGTTTTTCAAAGGAGAGAACTTTAGTGGAAGAAATAAATTCAAACAAAAAATATATTTCTTGGCCCGTTTTAACCTTAATGGCTTTTTGTACCGTTATTGGGTTAGACGATATAATGTACAACTTCCAAAACCAGGGAATGCCGGTTGTAACTTCATGGATTATCATGTGTTTATTCTATGTTATTCCTTATTCTTTAATGGTTGGACAATTGGGATCCGTTTTCAACAGTGAAGGTGGAGGTTTATCTTCTTGGGTTCGTGGGACTAATGGCGAATTTCTGGGATATTTTACTGCCTGGACATACTGGGCTGCATCTATTCCCTATGCTGTTGATTCTGCTAATGAAATTATAGTTGACATTGGTTGGGCACTGACAGGTTCTGAAAAGTTTCAAAGCCAAATTTCTAACACAAAATTTGCTTTAATGACATTTGCCATGTTTATTATTTTCATTATTGTTGAACATTACTTTTCTCACTCAATGGAAGTCTTATCTACTATTGGTGGTGGACTCATGCTTATTATGACCTTGATGTTTGTTTTTCTCGCATTTCTAGGACTGGCAAAATCAGGCGGTCATATGGCTACACAACCATTTACCTGGCGGACATTAATTCCCAAGTTTGACATGCATTATTGGACAACTATCGCAATGCTCATTTATGCCTTAAATGGCTGTGAACTTGTTGCTCCTTATGTGACCAAAATGAAAAAGCCTAAGTCTGACTTTCCTAAAGCAATGATCGCACTTGCTTTAATGACTATTTTTTTAACAGTTTTCGGTTCATTTGCTTTGGGAATATATTTTAACAGTTATCATATTCCAAACGATTTAAAAATGAATGGTGCATACTATGTCTTTGATATGGTGGGGCATCAATACGGTCTGGGCAAGACTTTGCTTTATGTATGGGCTTGGACTTCTGTTTTCTACAATGCTGCTTTATTAGCAGTGCTGCTTGACGCCATGACCAGAATGCTTATTTCTGATACTGGTGATAAGTACATGCCTAAATTTTTACAGAAAAAAGATAAAAACGGCCTTCCTATCAATGGCTACGTATTAACCGTTTCTTTATCAGCATTTATCATGCTCTTGGGTATCTTTTTACCAGACATGAACGACATTTTTAATTGGCTATTGAACTTAAATGGCATCATCTCACCAGGAGTAACTTGCTGGATATTTTTCTCCTTCATGCAAATTAGGAAAAACTCTAAAAAATTTACTTCAGACTATGTCTTTATTAAAAACGATAAATTAGGATATCTTGCAGGACTATTTTTACTAATAGTTACTGCTGCAGCTACTATTTTAGGCATTGCACCACAAGATATTAAAAAATTCAGCGGTTATTGGTGGTATGAACTAATTATCAACATCGTTGCCATTATTGTCTTAATCGGCTTGGGTGTGATATTACCAAGCATCAGACGTCGTGAAGAAGAGTATGGCATTGCATTTAACCGCAAACAATGGATCACCATGTTCATCCTAATCATTGGTTCAATTATCTTTGACCTTTATTTAGGAGAAAAAAATGCTTTATTTAATAATGCAGTTATTAATTTCGGCCAGGTAAAAATCGGTATAAATATCTTTTTGATTATTATTGAAACGATATGTGCCATTTTAATTTGCTGGCTAGTTGGCAAAAGAAAACCCATTACAACTAAATAAATATAGATAAAAAGCAGAAACGTTGCCAGTAACATTTCTGCTTTTTCTTTTAAATTAATGAATATCTAGAGTTAAACCTGACGCTAATTACTATATAATATACCTAGTAACACTTATTAAGGAGATTAAAATGACACGTATTCCCTTTAAAGCAGTAGCAGTAGACATGGACGGTACTTTTGAAAATGATGACAAACAATATGATCATCAACGCTTTGAAAAAATTTTAACCAAGTTGAGACAACACCACGTTCATTTTATAGTTTCCAGTGGTAGGCCATTATCACGTTTGCGCCAAGATTTCTATGATTTCTTGGACAGGATAGATATTGTAGCTGATAATGGTTCAATTCTCACTCAAGACAATAAGATAATTGTTCGTCATGTTTTTACCTATAAAACGGGTATTAAACTGATCAGTTTTATTGAAAATAATTATCCACAAGTACATATTGCTGCTAGTGGGTTAGATCATTCTTATATTAACAAAAAAGCCCCGACTCAATTTAAAAATATGATGCATTTCTTTTACCCCAATGTAGTAGAGATTGCGAAATTAGTTGATATACCTACAAGCGATAGTTTAACAAAGCTAACTCTAAACTGTTCCTCCAAGCTCGCTGGCGAACTAGAAAAAAAGTTCAATCAAACAAACCCTGAACATATTCACTGTACTACCAGTGGTTTCGATAATATTGACGTTATGCCCAACAATGTTAATAAAGGGCAAGGCATTAAATATTTTTTGAGGTATTTTAATGTTAAGCCAGAAGAACTCATAGCGTTTGGAGATGGCATGAATGACCGTGAAATGATTGAATTGGCTGGGTACAGTTATGCGATGAAAAACGGTCATGAAAAACTTAAAAAGATTGCAAAATATGAAGCACCATCAAATAATGACATGGGCGTTTTACAAGTATTAGAAAGTTTTCTAGATTAAAATAAGTTTATATCAGTTATTTTAAAATCACTAAGGACAGATTTTCATGAGTTATATTGACGTAAGACACAACTACAAACGCTATCAAACTGGAGATACTGAAATATTAGCCAATAATGATGTCAGTTTTACCGTGGAAAAAGGTGAATTGGCTATTATTTTGGGTGCATCCGGTGCTGGTAAGTCCACTATTCTAAATATTTTAGGCGGAATGGACACCAACAGCTCTGGTGATGTCATTATCGACGGTAACAATATTGCCAAATACAATAAAAGACAATTAACCAGCTATCGCCGCACTGACATTGGCTTTGTATTCCAGTTTTACAACTTAATTCAAAATTTAACCGCAAGAGAAAACGTAGAGTTGGCATCAGAAATAGTTCCAGATGCACTTGATCCGGTCAAAACTTTAATAGATGTTGGTCTTAAAAACCGCATTAATAATTTTCCTGCAGAACTTTCAGGGGGTGAACAACAAAGAGTGGCAATTGCTCGGGCAATCGCCAAAAACCCTAAAATTTTACTTTGTGATGAACCGACAGGCGCACTTGATTATCAAACTGGAAAAAGTGTTTTGCAAACCATTATCAATATGAGTCGTGACAATGGCACTACAGTAGTCATAGTTACTCATAACAGTGCTTTAGCTCCCCTTGCAAACCGTGTGATTCACTTCCATGACGGCAAGGTTACGCAAATTGAAGAAAATACACAGCCAGCAGATGTTGCCAGCGTTAAATGGTAGAAAAGGCTAATCATGAATAAAGTTATTCTGAAAGATTTTTGGCGATCAATTGAACATACTAAGGGACAATTTATTTCTATCATGGGATTAATGATGATTGGTGCATTTGCCTTAGTTGGTTTAATGGTGACAGGACCTGACATGCGTGATACCGGCAATCACTATGCGCAAAAACTAAATACAGCTGACCTGACCGTTATCTGTAATTATGGTTTAGACCACAAAGATACGCAAAAAATCAAGAAAACTAAAGGCTTGCAGGCCGTTGAATTTGGCTACATGACAGATACGGTTATTAAAAACAGCCGGGAAAGTTTTCGCATTTTTTCAAAGCCAAAATCAGTGGGCAAATATGAATTGCGTAAAGGTCGTTTGCCGGTAAAAACAAATGAAATTGCTTTGGCAGACCATTATTCACATAAATATAAAATTGGCCAAAATATCAGTTTTACAGAGAAGAAGAATATTTTAGGAAGCACTCTGCTAAAACGAAAAAGCTTCAAAATTACAGGTTTCGTTCGGTCCAGTCAAATTTTATCAAATGTAAACTTAGGGCAAAGCAACAGTGGTACTGGAGAACTTAAAGGTTATGCAGTAGTCAGCCCTAATGCCTTTAATCATACGGTTTATACAGTGGCTAACCTAAGATACAAAGACTTGCGTGGCCTTGACTCTTATGGCAAAGTCTACACTAGTAAAGTTAAGCACCATAAAAAAGTTTTACAAGATAAGTTAAAAAACACCGCACGTCAAAGGCAAAAAAGAATATTATCTGCTGCTAACAAAAAAATTGCCCCTCAAGAAAAGAAAATTCAACAAGCAGAGCAGAAATTAGAGACTGCAAGTGAGCAAATTAGTTCCGCAGAAAAACAACTAACCCTCCAAAAAAGTAAATTAAATGCGCAAATATCACAGACTGAAGCTGCAGGAGCTAATTTACCTCAAGCAGCAAGATTGCAACTAGAGCAGGCTCAGCAAGAAATTGCTGCAGGTGAGCAAAAATTAAAACAAGAAAAAAAGATCTTTGCCCGTAAATCTGCGAGAGCCAATAAAAAAATTAAAAGTGGTAAAGAAAAAATCAGCAAAGCTAAAAAACAATTGCGGAAATTGGCTCTGCCGAGCTATAGCGTATACAATCGGCGCGAGGTACCAGGCGGTGAAGGTAATTTAGTTTACACAACAGTTGCGCAAGTAGTGGAAGATTTAGCTAAAGTATTCCCTATTTTTCTATACTTCGTTGCGGCTCTAGTTACCTTTACTACAATGAACCGCTTCATTGATGAAGAAAGAATCAATTCCGGTACAATGAAAGCCTTAGGCTATAATGATCAAATCATTATTAATAAATTCATCGCTTATGGCTTTATTTCAGGTACAATCGGCACTATTTTGGGCGTTTATTTGGGACACACTTTGATGCCACAAATTGTTTACCATGCTTATTACAAGTCACTGACTATCCCACCCATTGAATTACACTTTCATTGGCAAATCAGTTTGATCGCTTTATTCTTGTCTTGGATCAGTTCCGTTTTGCCTGCTTACTTAACTGCTAAAAATGAGTTTAGAGAAAAACCGGCCGCATTACTATTGCCTAAGCCTCCTGCAGCAGGCTCTAAAATCTTGCTGGAAAGGATTCCTTTTATTTGGAACCATCTCAGCTTTACTCATAAAGTTACTGCCCGTAATATTTTTCGTTATAAAAAGCGCATGCTGATGACTATTTTTGGTGTTTGTGGTGCCGCTACTATGCTCTTTGCCGGTTTTGCTGTAAAAAATTCGATTACTAATATGAATAACCGGCAATTCAACGATCTTATTCACTACAACATGATCGTCGCCCAGAAGCCTGGTATTTCAAACCATCAGCACAAAGCTTTAAATAGCAAATTAAAAGAAGACAGTATTAAGTCAGAAACACCAATTTACTATGAGTCAATGTCTAAAACTGCTGGTAAAACTGGCGATACACAAGATATTACCTTAATTGCTCCTTCTTCTAGCAAGGTACTGAAGAACTATGTTCATTTAAATAATCGTAAAACCAAGCAGACGTTGCACTTATCAAACAACGGGGTTATTATTTCAGAACGATTGTCAACATTGCTCAAAGTGAACAAAGGTGACTATATATCTTTAACGGATAAGAATAATCAATCTAGGAAAATGAAGGTAGCTGGCATCACTGAAATGTACATGGGACATTTTGTCTTCATGAACAAAACGCAATATCAGAAAATTTTTAACAAACGCTTCACGTCAAATGCATACCTTGTTAACTTAAAAAATTCTACTCGCAAAAACACGAGAAAAATCGCTGCAGAATTTATGGCTCTTAATGGTGTAGCAGGAGTGGTGCAAAACACTGCAATTAGCCAAGAGCTGGATGTGGTAGTAAAATCTCTGAACTTGATCATGGTCGTTTTGATTGTAGTTGCCGGACTTTTAGCAATTGTAATTCAATATAATTTGACCAACATCAATATTGCCGAAAGAATTCGCGAACTCTCAACCATCAAAGTTTTAGGTTTCTACGATAATGAAGTTACGATGTATATTTATCGCGAAACTATTCTTTTAACAGGTATTGGCATTTTAGTTGGCTACCTCACAGGAGATTTACTTTACCGCTATATTCTTTATGTGGTGCCACCTGACAATGTCATGTTTAATCCGGCATTATCTGTCTCAAGTTTTTTGTGGCCATTAGGAGTTATCGGTATCATTACAATAGTTCTAGGATTTATTGTTAACAAAAAATTAAAAGACCTTGATATGCTTGAAGCTTTAAAATCAGTTGATTAAATAAGTAGAACTGCTCTCACAAGAACAGTTCTATTTATTTCTGCAAAAATTAAAAACTAAATAAAAATATGTTATACTTTACTCATTAGATTTAATGTTCTCGACAAGATCTTCAAATTAACGTGGATAAAGAACTTGATCATCCTTCCTTTTTAATTGATGAAGTTTCAATAAATTAATTTTGGAGATAAAATTGAATAATATTTTACAAGTTAAACATTTAATAGAAACATACAAAGATAAAAACCAAAAGTTTCAAGCTCTAGATGATGTTTCTTTTACAATTGATCAAGGAGAAATATTAGCTCTATTGGGACCTAATGGTGCAGGGAAAACTACCACAGTCTCAATTATAGGTGGCTATTTGCTCCCTACTTCTGGTCAGGTAATTTTAAACGGACAGGATATTACTACTGCTCGTAAAAGACCCAACATAGGCGTTTCTTTTGGTGGAGATCTAGGGTTTTACCGTAACGCCACAGCAAAGCAAAATTTACAATTTTTTGCAGATCTGGCCAAAGTACCCTTTCGTAAGCAAAAAAAAGAAATACAGCGAGTTCTGTCTATTGTTGAGCTGGATAATGTCGCAAATAAAAAGGTAGGGAAATTTTCTAAAGGAATGACGCAAAGACTGCATATCGCCCGTTCCTTGTTAAATAGTCCAAGTTTATTACTTTTAGATGAACCTACTAGTGGTTTAGATGTTGAAATAGCGCAAAGCGTTCAGAAGACTATTAAAAAATTAGCAGATTCCGGCATTAGTATTTTATTAACCAGTCACACAATGTCAGAAGTTGAAAAGCTAGCTAAAAATGTAGTTATTCTAGGTGCAGGAAAAGTTTTTTTCACTGGCACCGTTTCTGCTGTTTTGGGTTTGGCTGAAAAAGAAATTAACCAAAAACCTAAAAATTTGGAAGAAGCTTATTTGGCAATAGCACCTAAACTAAGGAGGAATTAGATATGCGTTTTATTCGTCTTTTCCTCTTTCATGTAAAAGATTATCTTTCCGATCAGTACTTTGTCTGGTTAACAATCACTAGTACTGTTTCCATTTTTTTGATGCAATATATTATGGCCTATGCTTCTCACGATTTGAATAATCCACAATTGTGGCTGCAAAGTGGTATTTTTGGCATGTGGACCTCGTGTACAACCGTTGCCGGTTGTATCGGTTTTGAACGATACAAAGGAACGCTGCCATATTTGCTAAACAGTCAATATGACGAGCGTGCTTCTTTAATTACTTTACTTTTACCTGCTTCGAGCTATGGTTTATTTTCATTTCCTATTGCTTATATTCTTGCCAAAATTTTAGGAGTAGCTACTGGTAAAATTTTTCTGTACCAGATTTTGCTAATTTTACTACTGTGGATCGGATGCTCAGTAATGGGAATTTTAATTTCTTCATTTCTTACTCTTTCACCTAATGCAATGGTTTATGAGGGCTTAATTGGCACTCCTATTTTGTTATTAGCAGGATTATTTGGCAATGAGACAATTTTGAATCCCTTAACCAAGTTTTCTCAGTGGTTTATTCCTATAACTGGACCAATTGCTTCTTTGTCCCATAATAAAAGGCTCAACTGGACTGCTTATTTTTGCAGTTTACTTTTTTGGCTTTTGTTAATTGTGATTATTGTGAGAAAAATTAACGACCTTGTCAGAAAGAAAGGAGCTCTGAAAATTATCTAATGTTTGCTACACAATTCTCTGGCCTTTCTTTTCTCAATAATTGGCGTACCAAACTAACTTATTTCTTTATCACACCAATGATAAATCTGGCCCTGTTAGTATTAATCAATATGCAGTATTCTAATCAATTTAACTGGGATGTTGCGATCAGTTCAATTGCAATAGATGCTGCGGTACTTGCTCTTGAAACATTTTGTTCTGCCGTGATTAATGATGCAGATTTAAAAATTGACTTTGAATTAATTGCCAAAAGACCTTTTAGTATCATGTATTGGCTTTCTAAATGCATTGTTGCCATTATTATAGGTTGCACTTTAGCATTAATTAACCTATTTTTATTGTACTTAGCCGGCTCTCCCATAGTCATTATTGAACGAGCTTTGCTCATGCTACCGCTTTTATGTATTTATGGCTGCGTTTTAGGTTTTGTATCTTGGGCCATCTCATGGCAAATGAATGATCCTTACTTTTTGGAGAATATTTTTAGCAGTTTAGCCGAATTAGTATCAGGAGTCCTAGTTGTAATTTCAGCTTATCCTGAATGGTTAAAAGAAATTGCTTTACTATTTCCTTTTGCAGAACCTGTTACTTACATCAAAACTGGTAGCGCCAATTTGATGTACAGTGCATTAATTACATTTATTTGGCTCATTATTGGAATTTTAGCTTATATTAGCCAAATCAAGCCAGTTCTGGCTAAAGGTAAACACCATTATTAAAGCTTACACAGTAAAATAGCAGTCGCAAGATTTGCGACTGCTATTTTTATATCTATATTTTTGTTTTTCCTAACAAAACTGAACTGATTACAACCGATAATGAACTAAAGGCCATTGCTAATCCTGCTATTTCTGGACTAAGTGTGAGACCCACACCTGCAAAAACACCAGCGGCAACTGGAATGCCCAGTACATTATAAATGAAAGCCCAAAACAGATTTAGCTTTATCCTATTAAAAGTCTTGCGACTAAGTTTCAAAGCGCGAACAACATCTTCTAGGTCATTTTTGATAAGCACGATACCACCCGCATCGATGGCAACATCCGTACCCGAACCCATGGCAATTCCAACATCTGCCTGGGTTAGAGCTGGTGCATCGTTGATCCCATCACCAACAAAGGCGACATGGTGCTTCCCCTGCAATTTTTTAATAACATCTGCTTTATCAACCGGCAAAACCTCAGCAATTACCTGATCGATATCCACCTGTTCTGCAATAGCGTCGGCTACTTGTTGATTATCTCCAGTTAACATGACAGTTTTCAAGCCTAAACGATGTAAGTCGTATATCGCATTTTTGGCATTCACTTTAGGAGCATCCTGAATTGCAATTAGACCCAGCACTTGATTATCTTGAACAACAGACACTACTGTTTTTGCCTCATTTTGCAATGCCACTATTTGCTCTTCTAATTCTGGAGCAATTTTAATTTCTTTTTGTTTTTTGGGACTGCCGACCGCAAAATTTGTACCAGAAATTTTACCAGTGACACCCCATCCCTCAATTACAGTAAAATTTTCTACCGTTTTTAACTGCAACTTTGCCTTCTTAGCCGCAGCTAATATAGCTGGAGCAAGAGGATGTTCAGACAATTTTTCTAAACTGGCAGCATATTGTAGGACATTTTCTTTATCTCCAACAATATCTGTTACTTGTGGTTGACCTTTGGTAATCGTTCCCGTTTTATCAAAAACTATAGTATCAATGCTGTTTGCAGCCTCTAAAATTTCTCCATTTTTAATTAGGATTCCCATTTTGGCACCACGACCAGTTCCAACCATTAATGCAGTTGGTGTTGCCAGCCCTAAAGCACAAGGACAGGCAATAACCATAACCGCAACGGCAAAAACTAATGCAGTTGCTATACTTTTACCTAGGAAAATATACCAAACTAAAAATGTTACAATTGCAATAATCAAAACTGTTGGAACAAAAATATTTGCAACCTTATCAGTTAATTTTTGAATCGGTGCATGACTGTTCTGTGCCTTTTTAACAATCTCAATAATTTGCGCCAGCATCGTTTCATTACCAACTTTTTGGGCTTGCATTACAAATGATCCCGTTTGATTGATTGTAGCTCCTATTACCTGATCGCCTGTCACTTTTTTAACTGGCATGCTTTCGCCAGTTACCATAGATTCATCAATGCTTGAATTGCCAGAAACAATTTTGCCATCAACTGGTACTTTTTGCCCAGGCATTACTTGTATGTAGTCGCCCTTCACAACTTCAGTGATAGGAATACTGACAAATTGATCATCGCGCTTTACTAAGGCATTTTTTGCGCCCAAATTAAGCAATTTCCCCATAGCGTCAGAAGCAGTTGCCCGCATTTTTTCTTCTAAAACCTGCCCTAATAAGACGAAAGTAATAACAAAAGCAGCACTTTCAAAGAAAACAGGCCTTTTAGTAAACATCGCATAAATACTGTAAATATAAGTTATCGATGTTCCTAAAGCAACGAGAGTATCCATATTTGAATGGTGCTTTTTAAAGGCAGACCAGGCACTAGTAATAAATGGACCTGCTGAAATCAACATAATTATTGTTGTAAAAATAAGCATGGTCCATTCGCCACCTGGCAACATCCATCCAGTAAAAGGATGAATAATCATTTCCAGAAGCATTGGCAGTGATAATATTAGCGACGTCCAAAAACGTGTTGTAATTTTCATTATTTTTCCTTAGCTATTTGACAATTACCTTACCATGAAACATGTTCATACTGCATTCCCATTGATATTCACCTGGTTTTGAAGTATCAATTTTAACCGTTTCTACTTTGCCTTCAGGTAATTTCTGATTTATGCCAAAATCTGAAAATACAACATGATCTAAACAATTGGAGGAGTCTGTTCTCTTAAAGTTTAAAGTAGCTGGTACTCCCCTTTTAAGAACGACTCTTTCTGGTGAATAACCACCTTTAACTTCAATATCAACACTCTGTTTGTTTGACTTCATAGTGGCTTTCTCCTCTTCTACTTGATGGCTACCAAAGAACCACCATGCAATAAAAGCTATTAGTGCAAGACCCAAAGCTAGGATAATAATTTTATTCATGATAATTCCTCCCCGATGAAGCTTATTATTAATGTCTACATTTGTAAACTAAATTAAGTATAAATTATGTATCTACAAATGTAAACATAAATGCTCAAAAAAAACTTACTGATTTTTTTCAGTAAGTTTTACCTCATTAATCTGCATCTAATCGCTTTAACCAATGAGTCAGATCATTTTTTTCCACCATTATTTGCTTAAGTTCGGCCTTATTATTAGCGGCCAAAAAGAGCATTAACTGCAGATACTTTGCCACAGAAAGTCCATAATTTTCCAGGTTAGCCTTAGCTGCTTTTACTACTGTATCATCTAAACTAATTGTAAGAAGTTCGTCTTTCAAAGTCTATCCCATTTCTATATTCTAAATAAAAACTAACAGGATTATTTTAGAAAAACCTCTAATGCTATGCAAGTATTTAATTCAAAATCTTAATTCTTTTTATCTACCTGCTCCATTATATTTCTTCAAGCCTAAATTCCATACCCAATGGTCTAAGAAAAGGAATAGTGAAGCTATCAAGAGTTGCAATAACGTTATTTGCCATTGCCGTGGTTTTATTAAAATAACTGTTGCAGGACAAGCAATTAGTCCAAAAGGCAGGATGAAATTAAAAATAATATTACCCAGTCCCCGATAAATACTTGCAGGGTAGCGACTCATTTGTATCATACTTAAAAATAAATCATTTCTGCCAAAATTTGTGGGAAACCAAAATGCCGAAATTGTCCATAAATACCAAAGAGAATAGTATAAAATGCAGCCAAAAACGCAAGAAAGCAAAAATAACAACACCTGGCCTATATTAATACTTATACCCTGACATGCATAAATAATTACAAATAGTCCCAGCACCGAATTAATTAATTGTGTAAATTCAATTGCACTAAAAAAGTAATATACCTTAGCGTTAATTGGTTTTAATAAAATTGAATCTAAGGTTCCTTCTCTAATGTCTTTTTCCATTTTAGGCATCGATTTGACCAAGAAAGCCATTAAGAAGCCGTCAAGCATAGTATAAACGCCAACTAGCAATAAACATTCTTTGTAGGTCCAACCACCAATAGTATCAACATTTAAATAAATTACCTTAAAAAAAGCGATCGGAATGCCTAACCACAATATAGAAGAGATTATACCAAACAATGTGTCTAATCTGAAACTAATGGTTTGCAATAAGGCAATTTTAATTAACGATTTGACTACTTTAAGTTTACTTTTCATAATCAACCCATTACATCAGAGTATCTCTGAAGCCCTTCTTTATTAACTATTTTTACTATTAAATAAAAAACTATCATCCATACAATTTCAATGATTGTGTTTTTAAGCCATATATTTAATGGTAATGCTTTAACAAGCGTATCAATTGGAAAAGAGCTGAAATATTGAAATGGCAGTAGTTTAATTACTTTTACCAAAAAAGGCGGCAAAATTTCCAAGGGAAAGTAAAAACCTGCCAGCAGATTGACTACAACTTCTTTTACCAGTAAAACAAAGAAAAGATTGTCAAACCAGTATGCTACACATCCAATAATGTAAGAAAAAAGAAACCATAATATGGCTGCCATAATTAAACTAAATGCAAATTCAAGCAGTACAAGTAAAGAAATATGAATTAAATTACACGCAACTATATAGACAAATCCAATAATTAAAATTGGAGCAAGCAAAATCAAATTTGCCAGTCTGTCGCCCAGCATTTTAGCAAAATAGTATTTTTCAATTGTTATTGGTCTATGGATGATATTAGACAATTCTCCTGAATGGATATCATCATTTAATTCCCAGTCAACTGCATACCATACAAAAGAATTAATAAAATTAACCCCAATATAATAAATTACCATTTGATTTTTGCTAAAACCACCAATCGTTTGACCATGATTCAATATTAAAGACCATAAATAAAACATCACTAAACTTGGTACCAGTGCCTGCAAAAGCAAAATTATGACGCTGCTCTTATTGGCTAATATAGACTTCAATGAGATCTTGCTTACTGAAAAATAGGTTTTTATCATTTTTCTTTCTCCTCAGCAAATAGCTCTAAGATAATGTCTTCAAGCTTCAGGTCATTTATTTGATAGTCGGAGCCTTGATTATCCCCTGCCAGCTGAACAACCTGATCATCTACCTTTTCTACAGGAACTTTAATTGTCACAGTCAAATCATCCTGATCAATAATCTTGGCGCCCAGTTTACTTTCGTTGAAGTTCTCCGATTTAATAAAAGTAATATATTTATTTTGATTAAACCTCTCTAATAAATCTGTTTTTGGTCCATCCCACATTATCTGACCGCAATTTACAATAATCAGGTGATCACAGATAGTAGCAATATCTTCCATGTCATGAGAGGTAAGAAAGACAGTCAATTTTTCTTCCTGATTCAGCCTTAACAAAAACTTGCGTATATCCCTTTTTGCCAAAACGTCTAAGCCAATAGTCGGTTCATCTAAAAAGAGTATTTTTGGTCTAGTTGCTACGCCAGCCAGAAATTCTACTTTCATTCGTTCTCCCAGTGATAATTTGCGGGTTTGTACATCTAATTTTGAAGTTACATTTAATATCTGAGCCAGATCATTGACCGTTTTTTGAAAAATTTCTTCCGGTATATCGTACATTGACTGCAATAATTTTAAATAATCTCTAGGGGTTAAATCAGGAAAAAGTTGCGATCTATTTCCCATAACGACTGAAATTGATTTCTTGAAATCATTTATCCTTTTTGTAGGATCATAGCCATTTACCCTGCAAGTTCCGGCTGATGGAAACAAGGTACCAGTCAGCATCTTAATGGTCGTGGTCTTACCTGCCCCATTTTTGCCAATAAAGCCAACTTTTTCACCATTCTTGATAGTAAAATTGAGCGATTTGACTGCTTGCACTGCCGTCTTTTCAGGCTTAAAAATATTTTTAACAACTGCACGCCAGTTTTCACCCCTGCTGCTAATAAAATAATCCTTAGAAAGATTATGAACTTCAATTGCATTTTCGTTCATTTTTGACCTCATTTAGTTATCTAGCCAGCACAAAAAAGCAATTTTTAAAAGGACAATCCTTTTTACAAAATTGCTTTAAGTTTTGAACACCTATCATCATACATTTAGAAACTGTCATTGGTTTAACCTTATTACTTATAGTTTTTAAATCAGCAACAATTAGATAAATTTTACCACATTTTTAACAGTTTTTAAATATAATTTAATTTTTGGCACAAAATATATTTTCTATCTAGAAAATATCACCTTTTACTTGAGATATATTCATCTATTTGGGCAAGATAGCTTTCTTTTTCTTGCTGACTGATCCAAGATGTTTTAAATGAATTTTGTGCTATTCGAATCAGTTCTTTTTCACTCCAATCGCACTTTTGGGCAAATTTATAGTAAACATCATTAATATAATTACTACCCTTATAAGCCGGATCATCGGAATTAAAACTAATCAGTGCGCCGCTATTAAAAAGCTTATTAATGGCCTCTTGTTCCATAACTTTGCGGGTGTAAAAATAAGCCATGGGACATGCTGTAATACCAATTTTTTGGTCTATTAAAAATGCCATTAAATCCGCATTTTCAACTATATTTAAGCCATGATCCAAACGATCCACCGTAATAATTTCTAAAGCTTGTTTGATATGATCAACTGAATCAACTTGGTGTAGATCACAATGCATTGTTAAATAGTAACCTTGAGCTCGGGCCTTAGCAAAAACCAGCATAAACTTCAACGGTGGGTTATGATGCTCATCTGAATCAAGACCAACACCTAATATCCAGCCTTTTTTATGATATGGTTCAGCTTCTTTTAAAGTTTGCATTGCTGATTCTTGTGAATACTCTCTTAAAAAGCACATTATTAACCTTACATCAATGTCTAATGATGCTGCATCAACAATCGCTTCATGAATGCCTTCAATTACTGTAGCAAAAGGGATGCCGCGACTAGTGTGTGCTTGAGGATCAAAAAATAATTCAAGATGTTTGACATTGCTGTCAGCTTCTTTGCGCAAAAAAGCTGCAGTTAAATCATAGAAATCTTGTTTTGTCCGCAAGACCTGCATCCCTCTATAGTATGCCTTTAGAAATTCCGGCAATCCTACTCCATAATTCCTGTCAATATCCGCTGGAGTCTTAGCACCGATATCAATCTGGTTTCTCTTAGCGATGGCAAATTCCATTTCGGCTTCTAGTGTTCCTTCTATATGAACATGCAGTTCAGCCTTAGGCAATCCGTCAACAAACTTACGAGATAATTTTTGGATCATCTTTTTCTCCTTAACAAAATAATTTTAAATACGAACATTTTAAGTGAAGTCTAATTACCCTCTTTATCATTTAAGCTTTTATATAGCTATAAATCAATATTAAAAATCATAACATTTTTATTTATAACTTACAATATCTATTAATATTGTGATTTTGTTCGATTTTTACATTGAAATACTTCGCTAGTAATACTATAATTTTAACAATACGATCTATAATTTTATCTTGACCAAGGTTAAAATCACTAGTAAAGTGTAATCAATTTAACTTTAATATTTTTGAAAAGGAGAGTGCATTAAATGTCAAATTGGACAACAAAATTTGTTAAAGAGGGCTTAACGTTTGACGATGTGTTATTGATTCCAGCGGAAAGCCATGTATTGCCAAATGAAGTGGATCTTCATACTCAATTAGCGCCTAATCTGAAACTCAATATTCCTATTATTAGTGCCGGAATGGATACCGTAACTGAAGGCGCAATGGCAATAGCAATCGCTCTGCAAGGTGGTTTAGGAGTGATCCATAAAAATATGTCCATCACTGCCCAAGCTGGCGAAGTTGCAAACGTCAAAAATGTTGTTGTTCCATCTAACATTACTAAAGCAGCTGTCGATGATGACAATCATCTGCTCGTCGCTGCAGCGATTGGCGTGACCAGTGATACTTTTGAGCGGGCTGAAGCACTTATTGAAAAAGGTGCAGATGCAATTGTCATTGATACTGCCCATGGTCACTCAGCTGGTGTTTTACGCAAAATTAAAGAGATTCGTGATCATTTTCCTAATATTACGTTAATTGCCGGTAATGTTGCTACAGGCGATGCTACCAGAGCACTTTTTGATGCTGGTGTGGATATCGTAAAAGTGGGTATTGGCCCTGGGTCTATCTGCACAACCCGCGTAGTAGCTGGTGTTGGCGTACCACAAATTACAGCAATTTATGATGCTGCTACTGCTGCAAGAGAATACCACAAACCAATAATTGCAGATGGTGGAATAAAGTATTCAGGTGATGTTGTTAAGGCCCTCGCAGCGGGTGGCAATGCTGTCATGCTTGGGAGCATGTTGTCAGGTACCACTGAAGCACCGGGAGAAATATTTGAAAGCGATGGTCAAAAATATAAGACCTATCGGGGTATGGGATCTGTCGGAGCAATGGCTCAAGCCCATGGATCCTCTGATAGATATTTCCAAGGTGGTGTCAATGAAGCTAATAAATTAGTTCCTGAAGGTGTTGAAGCACGCGTAGAATTCAAAGGTGATGTTTCTGATATTATTTTCCAAATTATTGGTGGTTTGCGTTCAGGTATGGGTTATGTGGGTGCAGCCACTATTGATGAACTACGTGAGAATGCTCAATTTGTGAAGATTACCAATGCTGGTTTAAGGGAATCTCATCCACATGATGTCCAAATTACAAAAAAAGCACCTAATTACGAAAGATAAAAATTTAAATTAAAAAATAGTTATTGCGTGAAAGCAATAACTATTTTTTTGATCTATTTTTCAGATATGGCTTCATTCAGCTTCTGTAGATTTTTTACCAATTCTTTCTTCGTATCAGCTCCTAAAA
Organism: Lactobacillus sp. W8174; assembly: GCF_016100975.1. Classification (GTDB taxonomy): domain Bacteria; phylum Bacillota; class Bacilli; order Lactobacillales; family Lactobacillaceae; genus Lactobacillus; species Lactobacillus juensis. The sequence continues at coordinate 665,214 of NZ_JACFRN010000001.1, forward strand.
TTTTGGCATAACTATTCTCAGAATTGACAAAATAATTAGTTATTTTTGGTCTTAGCTTGACAGCTTTCTCAGTTAGAATTATTGCCTTTAATCGTGTATCATATTGATCAACTTTTTTGGTAATTAAGTTTTTTTCTTCCATTAAGCGTAATACATTAGTAGCAGTAGACTTCCTAATGTTAAATTCATGCTCAATATCCTTCTGATAAATTGACTTGTTTTGGGCAAATGAAGCCAAATATTCAATGATCAACATCTGTGTTCCAGTTAAGCCAATTTTTCTGGCGTAGTAATCAGCATTACGATTAAATGTATTTTGTACACGCTGTAAGGCTAATCCTAATCTGTTCATTAATCTATTCCTTTGCCTTCATTGGTTTTGTTGCTTGGTAAAGTAAGTATACACCAACAAGAACAATAATTAGAATAAAAATAAAACCTACCTGAGCAGCCTCAATGTATTTTCCAGTAGTAGAGCTTTGACTACTCATCTGTTCTACAAATTGCATAATAGCTGAAATAATTGCCGTGCCGACAGCTCCAGCAAATTGCTGTGCCATATTGAACAGCCCATTGCCATCTGTATTTTCTTTTTCATCTAGTTGACCAATGGAAGCAGTCATCGTGTCACCCATTACCAGACCTATACCCATCATTGTAATAGCATAGAACAGAATAATTTTGCCAGATGATAGTGAGGAAGCAAATAAACAATAAAGAATGCCGCCTATTATTTCAAAAAAAGCACCCGTCATAATTGGCTTTCTGGGACCGTAATTGTCGAGCAATCTGCCACTAATTGGTGAGAGCACCGCTCCAACAAGTCCACCGGTTAAAAGCAGAAGACCTGCAGTCATTGCTGTAGAATGATTAACAATTTGAACATAATTAGGCAAGATAAACGACAATCCTAAAGTATTAACTTGAAAAATAAAATAAGCTGTTATGCCTTGAGTAAATTTAGTGTTTTTAAAAACTCTAATATTAATTAACGGAGTAGCGGTATTTAATGAATGCTTGATAAAAATAATTAAACAAATAACACCAACTGCCAGAGGCAAAATGAACATTAATGGTTTTTGTAATATGGTAGACAAATTGCTAAAAGCAAAAATAAAACCTATGAATGTTAAAGCAATACTCAGAAATCCTGCTGTATCGAGTTGAGTATGTGCAATTTTTTTGGATTCATCATTAATTGAAGCTATACCCATTAGTAGAGAAATAATCATCACAGGAATGATAAAAATAAATATGTAGCGCCAACCTAAAGTATTGACGACTAATCCGCCAAATGTTGGACCTAAAGCTGGAGCAACCGCCGTAATCATTGTTCCTATTCCCATAAGCAGTCCAATTTTATCTAATGGCGTCCGTTCCAAAATAATATTAAACATTAATGGAATAGCTATTCCTGCACCTGCTCCTTGGATGACACGACCAAGTACCAGAAAAATAAATTGATTTGCTACTGCATCAATTACTAAACCACAAATAAATAAGGTAGCGGCTGTCACAAAAAGTTTTCTTGAACTAAAATTTCTTTTTAAATATGCAGATAATGGCATAATAATAGAAGCAACTAACAAATAACCAGTTGTCATCCACTGTACGGTAGCCATATTAACATGAAAATCATTCATTAAAACGGGAAAAGTAACGTTTCCTGCTGTTTCAATTAGCACACCTGAAAAAGACATTAATCCGGCTGCGAAAATTGAACAAATTAATTTTGCATCTAATTTTCTTTGCATTCAAATTCCTCCTAAAATTTAGTTAGCAAGCTAACTAATTAACCATAGTAACTCACATTTTTTTGAAATGCAATAAATTTAAAGCAAAGAAAAACCCACCTTAAACTTCAAGGTGAGCAATTTTTTAAAATACTTATTTATCTGTGTCAATCACATATTTTTGCCAATAACGCCAAACGCTTTCGCTTGAAAAACGCTTGGCATTTTCATATGCACCATCGTTCAGTTTCCTGCGTATTTTAGGACTAGCAAAAAACTCAGTAATTTTGGCAGCTAAATCATCTATATGACCACTTGGTACGATAAAGCCACTCTTTCCGTCAGCGATTAAATCCTCTACTCCATAATTAAAATTATATGAAGCTACTGGAACACCGTGAGATTGAGCTTCAAGTACAGAAAGGTTAAAGCCCTCATACCGGGAAGTAACAACAGCAAGCTGCGCATCATCATAAATATAATTCATATCTTTCGCATAACCCATAAAATGGACTACATCTTCCAAACCCAGGTCCTGCACTAATTTTTTTAACTTTTTTTCTTCCTTGAAATTATCAGCGCCATTTCCGTAACCATAAATGTCTAAAGTCAACGAGTCGTTATTTTGATAAGCCTGATTGAAAGCTTTGATGGCATCATCAATCCGTTTTTCATAAAATATTCTAGCCACTACTATTATTTTACCTTTTGTGCGCTCACTCATTGGTATATGTTCAGCATGTAGCTGCTCATCTGGCACTATTCCAACAGGAATAGCAACGATTGGTACTTGCGTCCTCAGCCTTTTACGCATGTCATCTGCTTGTTGTTTTGTAGGAGTAATTACTAAATCGGTTTTACTAAGTAGCTCATTATTAGAAATTGAGTTGTAGGTAAGAGGTGAAGTAGGATCCCAGTAATCTCTAAAATGAATACTGTGAAAATGCTCAATTTTTCTGGCAGGCGTCTTCATATTAATCATTGGTACATTAGTAATATTGCTACGATCCGAAATAAATGTTGATCTTTCATCCCCATCTTGCTCATTCAATTCATCGAGCATAATAGTAAAGGCCTGACCATTATTCATTAGTGAATGGACAATGCCATGAATATCGGTCATTTGAATGTTAGTAGCAGGATAGACATTTGGTTTTCTTTCATATGAAATTTCATAGTAAATGGTATTGTTCGGACGAAAGAACAATTCATAAATCAAATGACCGTCAACTGTATCATAAATTTGGGTCATACTCTTAAATCCACGTGTATCGTAAAATTCCTGCTTAATACAGTGGACATCAGCATTAAAATATTTTATTGTATCAATGCTGCCATTAGGCAACATATTAACGGTCATTGTTTTACGTTGACCTTCAAAGACTTCATAACCATTGTCAATTTGTTTCACATTATTACCACTCGGAATCGGCAAATCTTTTATAGTTACAATACGACTAGTAAATTTTACTGTGCCGGCAAAAAAGTCGAACTTATTGACATAATCATCATCTGTCATGTTATACAAAGGTAAATTACGATGAGCAAACCGATTATATTCTGATGTCACTATTTTTGCCTTAACGTGATTGCGTTTGAAAAGCATTAATCTTTTGACTTCTGCGTGCTCTATTCCCGAACTATTCGCATCTAATCTATTATCTAAAAAGTAATACATAAATTGTCCTTTATTCCTATATTCAAACTATCTTAGTCAATTTTAGCATATATTTTTTAAATATAAATAATGGATTTAAATGCAAAAAAGCATTAACCGATCAATATTCGGCTAATACTTTAGTTGAATTATAAATTAATTACTGCTGCTTTTTAGTTAATTTTAAAATTAAAGGCCAGATAATTGCAGCAATTATCCCCAAGGCTAACCCGGACCACAAAATCGGAGAGGTAGTTAATGAAATTCCACTAACAACATTGTTCTGTAGCCATTGAACTAATTGGTTTGCTAAAAACTGTAGTGCTCCAAATGATCCTATGGCCGCAACCAATAAAATAATTGAAGCCCAATATTTACCAAATAACATCAACAAAGCAGCTAGAATAAAAACTAATATTGTTGCAAAGAGGCAATAATGAAAAATACTAATAGTTTGGTTAACTTTATCTTTGTTTTCATTCAAGCCATTGTTAATCTTATTTAACAGCAGGTTGCTTACAGCTTTTTGTACTTCATTATTTTCTGGGAAAGACAAATTCTTAGCAGATACTTCTCCATTTTCTTGATAAGTAACACCGAGATTATATAGACTAACATAAGACATATCCTTATGATATTTTTTGGGTAACTGTTCTAAAATTTTGTCTTCAACACCAAAATCCTTAGCCAGTTTCAAGGTACCCTTTAGCCTTGAATCACCAGTATCATTTACACTTTTTTTAATTACTTTCTGTGCCATGCCACGAACATTTTGCACATTAATAGTTATTGGAGATTCCAGTAACAGAAAGCCAGAAATACAAACCACTGCAGTAAAAATCACTCGGAATAGAATACTAGCAAATTTTTTCATTAAATCAACCTCCCACATTAATATTAACTATTTAATCTAGCAGTCATGTTGACCCGAAGCTAAACAGTTACAATTAACCATTTCAGGAGCACTTTCTTTTTTATAAGCAAGTTCTTTTTCTATTTTAGCAATGTCACCCTGAGCAAGAGGCATATCTTTAAGAATAGCTATCATTACCTGACCTTTATGCATATCACACATATGGCTCATCACTTCTTTTGTGACCTCAATCATCATTTCAATCTGAGTAACAGTAGCTGAATAAACAAAACGGCGGCCATCTTTACGGGTTTTTAACAGACCCTTTTTGACCAAACGTCCCATCAAAGTTTTGATAGTAGATTCAGACCAGTTCTTTTTTGCCTGAAGCTGTTGAATCACTTCACCAGTGTGAATTTCTCCTAAAGTCCACACTATTCTCATAACTTCCCACTCAGCTTCGGAAATATTATGTTCTCTATTTTTTTCTACCATAATAATCAACTCAACTTTATTTTACTACAGAACAAACTTTTTTATTGCTTTGGCAATTCCATCATGGTCATTATCTTCTGTTACGTAATCGGCATAATCTTTTATCTCTTCGATTGCGTTACCCATGGCTATTTTCATAAAGTCGGGATTCGTAAACATTGAAACATCATTGCCTTGATCGCCAAACACCATAACTTGACTTGGCTTAATTTTCAATCTGTCAGCCAGCTGTAAAACAGCATTTCCCTTGGAAGCATCTTTAATGTTGATTTCAACAATTGACGAAAAACTGCGAACAATATCATATTTTGCAAAAGCCCATTGAGGAATATTATTCCATAGTTTATCAACTTCTCGCTCATCATCAAGGACGCTAAGACCCACTTTATTAAAAGCAAAATCTTGTGTTATTTCTTCAGCTTTACGTACTTTAAGCACATTATTAGTAAAAGTTGCATTTCGTGCCAGGTTAACTCCTATATCACGATCACATGTCCAATAGCATTCTGGGGTTTCAAAATGAAGGTTAACCTGAGCTAATCTTTGTAATTTCCTCATGTTAGTAAAATCGCGATAGTTCATTTCTTCATTCATTAAGATATTGCCCGCTAAATCTTGGATCACAGCGCCATTGAAAACAATGTCATATTGCCTTTTTCCTTGCAAACCCAACTGTTTATTAAATTCAATTGTACCAGACAATGGTCGACCTGTAGCCAGAACCACTTTTATACCCTGACTATCTGCTTGTTTAAGAACTCTTTCAGTTTCCGGTAAAATCTGCTTTGTAGTTGTCAACAAAGTGCCATCTAAGTCAACCGCAATCAACTTTATTGCCAAAATAATATCCTCCTACACTTTTTCACTATTTTCTTTATTATACAAAAGTGTCCGGGAAAAAAGTAGGTCATTGTCCATACCAAAAAAGTAGACAAGTCTCAATTTGATATAACTATCAAATTTGAGGGTCATATCATTTTGAGTGGTTTGCCTACTCTTTTATTTGTCAAGGATTATTTAATAATGTAATTTAATTTTCGAAGGTAATTTTTTAACCCTTCTTTTCTGCCAATATCTTTTTCCAAAAATCAAAATATTATTCTACCGTTACGCTTTTAGCTAAGTTTCGTGGTTTGTCCACATCCAACCCCTTATCTTTTGCTGCAAAATAAGCAAATAATTGTGCTGTTACCACACTAACAAGTGGCGACAGATAATAATTAACTTCAGGTAAAACAATATCGTCACTAGCTTTAGCTAATGATTTACGCGCAATAGTAATAACTGTTGCTCCACGAGCAATCACTTCCTGAATATTACCCCGCATCAAATCCGCTGTGACAGGATCATTAATCAATGCAATTACTGGCGTGCCTTTTTCAATCAATGAAATTGTTCCGTGTTTTAGTTCTGCTGCCGCAAAACCTTCAGTTTGGATATAAGAAACTTCTTTAAGCTTTAACGCCGCCTCTAAAGCAACTGGATAATCAATCCCCCTGCCAATATAAAAGGCATTACGACTTGGTATAATATCCTTTTGAGCGAGCTGCTCAATTTTTTCCTGGCTGGAAATTACTTGTTCTATTCCTTCCGCTGCTAAAGCAAAATTCTCTTTTAAGTCAAACGCTGCGGCATCTTTAATGCCTAATTTTTCTCCTAATGCCTTGGCAACTATAGCTTGAACGGCAACCTGGGCAGTATAAGCCTTAGTTGAGGCTACAGCAATCTCCGGACCTGCTTCGAGTGACATAGCATAATTAGCTTCGCGCGCCAGAGTCGAATTAGGCACATTTGTTAAAGTCAGACTGGGAATGCCCCGTTTAATCGCCTGTTGCAAGACAACGCGTGAATCAGCCGTTTCACCTGATTGCGATAAGAAAATAAAGAATGGGTGTTTTGACATCATTGGAAAATGATAGCCCGCTTCTGAAGCAAAACCTACTTCAGTTGGAATCTTAGTCAGCTTTTCAAAAAGTTGTTTACCAACTAAACCCGCATGGTAACTTGTACCGGCAGCAAAGATATATAATCTATCTGCCTTTGATAAAGCATTAATAATTTTAGCATCTACTTTTGGGTCACCATTTTGATCAAGATAATATTGATCTAAGTGCCGTAAAACACTTGGCTGCTCACATATTTCTTTAAGCATGTAAAATTCATAAGTGCCTTTAGAAGCGGCATTTTCGTCAATATTTAACTCATAAGGTTGATGCTCAACTTTTTGACCAGTAATAGTTTCAAGCTGATAATCGTTTTTAGTAATATCTCCGACTTCACCATCTCGTAAATCAACGAAAGTTTTGGTTTGATCCAATACTGATAATGCGTCAGATGCGATTACATTAAAACCGTTACCAAGTCCCAACATCAAAGGAGATTTATTTTTAGCAATAAAAATATGGTCTGGATTTTGATTGTCTATTAATAAAAGGGCATATGATCCCTTTATTACTTGTAGGGCCTGTTTTAAAGCAGTAAAAGTATCTTCATTCTTTTCACGAGCAAATTTGCTAATTAATTGAACAATCACTTCAGTGTCTGTGTCAGATTTAAAGGAAACATCTTTGAGATATTGCTTTTTTATGTCCTGGTAGTTTTCAATTACACCATTGTGAACCAAATAAAAGCGTTCGGTTTCATCAAATTGGGGATGAGCGTTAGCTTCAGTGGGCTTGCCATGTGTTGCCCAACGAGTGTGGCCAATTCCAACCATGCCCTGTTCTTGTGGGCTCATCTTGTTCTTCAAGTCCTCAATACGGCCAGCAGTTTTAGTTAAATATTCTTTTCCTGCCAAATCATTGAGATAAATTCCTGCAGAATCATATCCGCGATATTCAAGCTTTGACAAGCCATTTAAAACAATTTCTCTAGCAGATTTTCCAACAATGCCAACAATTCCACACATATATTTCTCCTTTGGTCTAGTAAAATATTTTTTATTTGGGCTAATCAATTAATTCAACTTACGTATGGAATATTAGCCTTTTTAGCAAAATTGGTCAAGCTTTATTTTTATAATTGGTCTATACTATAATGTGAAACTACTATCGCTAGTACAAAAAATAGGCAAAAATAAATGATAAAAGCTGCAAATTGAGAACAGTTAAATAGGTATAATTTTGAATAAATATCATCTATCTTATAAAAAATAATAATATTTAAATATTATGCAAAAGAAAGCGGTCTTCTTCCTACTTTTGATGCTTTAGGTGAAATTGTTAGCCTTAATAGACAATTAACCAGATAGCTATTAGAATTTAAGGATAAAGGAGTAATTACAATGAAAATTAACAAAAAATTGTTTATTAGCTTATTAGCTGGAATATTGACA
>NZ_JACFRN010000013.1 GCF_016100975.1 Lactobacillus sp. W8174
CACAAGCTCAGCGTTGGGAAAGCATGCTCGTACAATGTCTTGATAGTAAAAATTCAGGTCCAGAGAAACTGTTTTGCCGCAGGCGAAAACTTTTTGCAGTAGGCTATAATTGCTTTTTTATAGCGTGTGCGGAGAATCTGCACCACCTCGTGCTTGTCGGCATCAAGACAAATAAAATGCAGGGTGCGGTCAACGCCTTTAAACTCGTCGAAGGCTAGATGCTCCGGCAAATAATCATAGCTGCTATTAAACTGATGCGAGCAAGAGCCCAGCACTCTTTGCACCGTATTGACAGAGACATTGTTTTCCCGGGCAATGCTGGTCATTGAACGGTCTTCTGTTAAGGCACTGAGAATTTTAAGCTTTGCAGGCTGGGAAATACAGCAGTATTTGCCTACCAGGTCAGATTGAGCCATTGAGCGTTTATTGCAGGTGCGACACCAGACTCTCTGCTTAAAAAGTCTAATAATGACTGGCTGACCGGCATTGGCAGCAGGATAGCGGATTTCGGTTTTCAAACGGCCATTGTGTCCGCATCCTGTGAGCCACAAAAGGGACA
>NZ_JACFRN010000002.1:0-13049 GCF_016100975.1 Lactobacillus sp. W8174
AGTGCCGTGATCGGAAGTCTTGCCATTAGCATCAGGCAGGTCATTTTTGCTTTCGTCCTGATAGGAGATAAGGACTTGGCCTTGAGGCTGCTTGGCAAAAACAAAAGTAACATCTTGATTAGCGTAAATATCAGGTCCGTCATCATTAATTAATAGTTTGAAATCAACGATATCTTCAGCTGAACCAGGTGTAACTTCGCTTCCGTTAATTAAAATCTTCTTTAAACTGTAATTAGTAATATGTGCATTCTTATAACAGTCAAATTCTTCAGCAGCTTTAGGTTGTGTTCCTATTTCACCGACCTCAACAGTATCAGGTACAATTTTGCCATTCTGATCAGTAACCTGATTACCTTTCTCATCACGAAAATGGACAAAAACTGGATTAGCTATGGTTGATATAAAGATATCAGAAATGTTATTACTGTGATAATTTGTTTCAACCTGTTTTGAAGTCCAATTTTCTTTACCTGCTGGGTTACTGATACTTCCAGATCCTAAGCTGTTCCAGCGCGCTTTATTCTGAAAATCGGAAAGGCCAATTTTATTATCCTTTCCTAATACCAATACTTTTAAGCTTTCCAAGGTAAGTAACATTCCCGCGACGTTTGACGTGTTAGTCATATTAAAGCTGTGAATATCTAAGTACCTTAAATTAATACAATTGTGAAACATGTTGTACATGCGTGTCACTTTGACAGTATTAAAGTTTGATAAATCTAATTTAAGCAACATTGTTGAATCGGAAAACATTTCCGACATATCTGTTACTTCTGAAGTATCAAGATTATCCAAGCCTTCAATCGTTTTTAATTTGGTTAAGCCATGAAATAAGAAGTTGACTGATCCAGATAACTTAAGTTGACCGTCTATTTTGATATCAGTAATATCTAGTGGATTAACTCCTGCAATATATCCCTTATCTGAGGTTCCCAAAATTGGGTTAGGATTATTAACTGCAACTGGCTTTTCTTTGGTGCCGCCATAAATTGTCAACGATTTTTGAGTGGTATCATAACTGACTTTTATATTGTTCCAAGTGCTTTCGACAATATTAGGGTTCTCAGTATCTCTTTTACTAATATCACTATGAACTAAATCAGTATTATTTTTCTCAGAAGCAGCAGACGAATTTGCTGAATTGTCATTGCCGTTGATATTGTTGCTATCATTTGTCTCTTGACTTGAATTACTGTTATTTAATTGTTGATCATTAGCAGCATCTTTATCCATAGTTTCTGATTGTTCTGTTTCGGAAGAATCAGTCGAAGTAGATTCCGTAAGAACTGCTTTAGAAAGCTGAGTTTTACTGCTATTTTGGACATTTTGTGCCATTAAATACCCTGCCGATAAGCTATCGGCTTTAACAGTCTTGGGGTTAGCACTGAAAAATCCTATAGCTGCGGCTGTCATGCCCCCAACAAACAACTTTTCTCCTTGTTTATATATATTCTTGTGTGTTTTCATATAAATCCTCTTATAATCAGGTTTTTATTACGCATTTAGTATATTGCGGGTTTTTTTGAAAGTCAACGCGACTTTTAGAGATAAAAAATATTTTATATTAAATTTGATAGAACGTTATTTTATTTACTTAAAGTTTAACTGTTCTTTTTGCACACATACCAAAAGATGAATAATTGCTATACAAGTATACTAATATTGCTAATTTGTGATAAAATGCAAGTTTAGCTATGCTGATTTTTTAGTATCTAATAGTAGATATTGCATTATTAAGAAAAGTAATTACTATTTTTATTTTAAGTTATAAAAAAGACCTCAATAAGCAGTACTGACTACTGATTGAATTCTTGTAATATATTATTACTTTGTAAAAGATTACTTTCTTAACAAATTGACTCTTACCTATGATATAGTAAAATTAATTGTTAAACTTAATGGTACTGAAATACACTTTTATCTGTTGATTTTTCTTTAATAATTTATTATTAATTGGTTTGGCTTTTTAGTGTAAATATAAGCATTGTGTTTCAGTTTACGTTGAACACCTGAAACGTTGCTGACTGAGCCACTATTTGTGTTCTTTGTATATATGTGCTCTAATATTTTAGTTGGATCGGTTGGATATCATTTATCTTTATAGATTTTGCAACAGTACAAGTATAACCAGCTATATTCTTAACCGGTACTTCAACAGGGTCTTTATCCACGAATACATAACCATCTGGTGAAATTTGGTTTCCGTTTTCTTCCTCATAATGTGCCATAACGTTATAGCGAATAAATTCATCTTTAGTTATTTTTTTATAATTGTCTACTATGTCTTGTAAAGTCCCAGGTAATTTTGGCGAATCTAAGGATAGACTGTTTTCAGATTCTTTTTCAGTTCCATTACCCACGTTGATCCATGTATTTGTATAGCCATTAGTAAGTAGACTTATACCTTCAAATTTATTTGTTCTACTGATACTTATAGCGCATAAACTATCCAATCCTGCAAGTATGTTTATAGTTTTATTCTTGTCCTTATTCTTCAAGCCCGTCAAATCAACAGGCACATTTGTTATGTCAAAATTGCTGATATCAAGCTTTTGCAATGATTTACAGTAAGCAAACATATTAGACATGTCAGTAACTTCAAAAGTATCGAGATTGTCAAGTCCTTATATTGCGATTAATTGGTTAAGTCCATTAAAAAGTGTACTGGCAGGTCCGTAAATTTTAATATTTCCTTTAAACTTAATTTTCTTGATGTCAGTATCGTTTTTAACTCCCTTAATGTGAAAAGCGTAGTCTATATCATTATTTTCATTATGAATAGTACCATTGTAAACAGTTAATAAACCTTGTGTTTTATCCCATTCCAGTTTAGATCAGGAGTAGGAGTGGCGTCCTTTTAGTTTCATCTTCAAAGTAATAGGAGAGTTAGAATTTTTGATCCTGTAGTTACTGTGGAAGGTTTCGTATTAGCGCTATCGATGTCTAAGGTGCTGTTATTAGTATTATCATCTTCTGCAGAACTAGTGGAGCTAGAACTCTCTGAAGTTTTGGTTGCTATAGAAGTATTTGAGTCATTTTCAGTATTATTTGCATCCGTATTAATAATATTCTTAGTAGAATTAGGATACATATTGCCATTATGAGACAAGGTATCAGCCTTAACAGATTCAGGATTAGTTGCAAGTAAACATAGAACAGTAGCAGCGATACTAGTAAATAAATATATATGTAAAATAAAAAAATAGTAAAAAGTTTCTTGATATCTTATTTAAGACAAAGTTTTTATAGCATATAAAAACGTCTCTCAATTACTAAAATTTTTTGAGAGACGTTTATAAAAAATGTGCTTTTGCTAATTAATAAAAGCTAGCTTTCTTTCGATACTTGCTTAACTGGAAATCATAATGCCTTTTATGATTGCTTTAGTGAACTATATAAATATAGGCTATAATCCTACGCTTAGAAAGTTATAGTTTTGAATTAGTCTTTTTTACGTTCAAGCCAAGCAGCACCTAGAGCAGTGGCCAAGGCCAAACCACCTAGTGCCAGCATGGCTAAACTGTTGTGCTTCTCGGCACCAGTTTGCGGCAATGCATCAGTGCTGCTGTCCTGATGCAGCTTGCCTTTTTGTGGGTCAGAGCTAGCAGTCTTGTTTAATTTGCGACCTGCAGCCGCCAGTTTAGCAGGGCGGTTAGCCTGATGCTTGTTAGCTGTGAGACCTTTGATTGATTTGGCAGGTGCTTTCTTGCTCTGCTTATTTGCATGAAGGCCTTTAATTGCCTTCTTAGGTGCCTTCTTTTTCTTGTTCTTTTTGCTGGTCGGAATTGGAGTCGGCTCATTATCAGTCGGCGTCTGGCTTCCAGCTGGGGCAGTGGTGGAATTATTAGTTTGGCCATCACTCTTGCTGTAAACGTAGGTCACGCTTTGCGGACTGTTGATGAAGAAACCAGTCGCATTATCAGGCCGGGTCTTTAAAGTATAGCCAGAAACAGTTTCGGCACCAGTAGTATAGCCATCACCAATGCGACCTTGGATTACGCGGTCAGGAGCAACAGTGTTGCCATATTCATCTTGATAATGAACTGTGACTGCAGGCGCTATGGCTGCGGGGCTGTTGACAATTGAACCGGTAGTGTTAGAAGCATTGGAGCCATTAGAACCAGAACCATTAGAACCGGACCCATTCGAGCCGGAACCATTAGAACCAGATCCATTAGAGCCGTTAGAACCGGAGCCGTTAGATTCGGAACCATTAGAGCCAGACCCGTTGGAACCTGAGCCATTCGACTCAGACCCGTTGGATTCAGAGCCATTCGAGCCGGAACCATTAGAACCGGAACCGTTAGAGCCAGATCCATTAGAACCGGAGCCGTTGGATTCAGAGCCATTGCTAGTCTTATTCTCAGTATATATTAGCGTAACTTTTTGTTCTTGCTCACTAAGTGGAATAGTAGGGTTATCGGTGCTTTCAGTTACCGGGTCATCATTGATCTGATAGGAATCTTTCTTATAGTTAGCAAGCTCATCAAATGGCACGGAAGACTTGTCACCGAGGTAACCGGAAATGGTAGTAGTTTTTGACTCGCCATTTTCATCAGGAATATCATGCAAGTTGCCAGCTTTATCCTTGTACTTGTAGTAAACAGTAACTTTTCCAGCAGGAATACGGTCATAAATCAAGGTAACTTTTTGTTCCTGGTCACTGAGCGTAACAGCAGGATTATCGGTGCTTTCAGTTACCGGGTCATCATTGATCTGATAGGAATCTTTCTTATAGTTAGCAAGGTCATCAAATGTCACGGCAGGCTTGTCACCGAGGTAACCGGAAACAGTCTTAGTTTTTGACTTGCCAGTTTCATCAAGAATATCTTGCAGGTTGCCAGCTTCATCCTTGTACTTGTAGTAAACAGTAACTGGTTTAGCAGGAATCTGGTCATAAATCAGGGTAACCTTTTGTTCCTGGTCACTGAGCGTAACAGCAGGATTATCGGTGCTTTCAGTTACCGGGTCATCGTTAATTTGATAGGAATCTTTCTTGTAATTAGCAAGATCATCAAATGTCACGGAAGACTTGTCACCGAGGTAACCGGAAATGGTAGTAGTTTTTGGCTTGCCAGTTTCATCAAGAATATCATGCAGCTTGCCAGCTTCATCCTTGTACTTGTAGTAAACAGTAATAGGTTTAGCAGGAATCTGGTCATAAATCAGGGTAACCTTTTGTTCCTGGTCACTGAGCGTAACAGCAGGGTTATCAGTGCTTTCAGTTACTGGGTCATCATTGATCTGATAGGAATCTTTCTTATAGTTAGCAAGGTCATCAAATGTCACGACGGACTTGTCGCCAAGGTAGCCAGAAACAGTCTTAGTTTTTGGCTTGCCATTTTCATCAAGAATATTTTGCAGGTTGCCAGCTTCATCCTTGTACTTGTAGTAAACAGTAACTGATTTAGCTTCTTCTGGTGCATAGATTAATGTAACATCTTGCTGAGCAGCGGAAAACTTTACATCTTTTAAGTCTACAGGATTATCTTTTATTTTAGCTCCACTGAGAGTGTATGCTTTGCCATTAATGGTTACTTTATCCTTAGGTTGGAAAGCAGTAATTGGGTCATCATTAACAAGGCTATCACCTATGTTGCCAAATTGATTGTCATCATCCATATCGGGTATGGCATTCTTCTCATTGTCTTGATAGTGAACAGTAATTTTTCCACCTAAATTTTCAAAACGAATATAAGTATCATTAAGGTAAGTCTCTTTTATAAAATCAGCGGTAGTTTGATAAATATGTTTTCCTTTTGAATCAGCATATTCACCTTCTCCCATGTTTACCCAAGAACCTTCACCGCCAAGCCCCGTGTTAGCTAAGGTTACACCGTTGGAACAGAAATCAGCACCCACAACTAATTTTCTTAATTTTGTGATACCTTTGAACATATCTTTTGTAGCGTCTGTATTGTTAGGGTAAAAGTTTAGTATATTTAGTTCAACTAAACTAGTACAACCTTCAAACATATTTCGCATAGAGTAATTGGCACAAACGTCTTTGCTGAGTTGTTTGGTATCGAAACTAGATAAGTCTAAACTTGTTAAAGATGCACAGCCATTGAACATATTCTCCATATCGTATACTTTTGAAGTATCAATATTCTCCAACCCTGTAATTTTAGTAAGGTTTGTCAGTCCTGCAAATAGCCCATCAGCATTGTTCGTGAAATCCCAGTCCCCAATTATATGTATTTCTTTAACTGAAGTAGGATCAAAATTAGGTATACCTTGAATGTGGTTGGCAATACCAGCGCTGCCATTACCATCCCAGTTAAATGTGCTTTTTTTGGTTTTATCTCCAATTTCCATCACACCTGTATCTGTATTAAAAGTTACAGGTATTTTGTTCTGGGTCCAAGTACCCTGCAAACTAGTAGTATCATCTCTCTTTGCTTCATCAGAATCAAATTGATTTGAAGCTGAATTTGGTGTGTAAGTGCGAGTTTCTACATTACTATTTTGTGTTGTATTTGTATTATTATCTTGAGTAGTAACACTGGATTGATTATTATTTTCGCTTTCAGCTTCATTATCAGTGCCTTGATCATTCTCAATTTTTTGGTCATCTTCTGTAGTATCAGCGGTCTTAACCTTTACAGCAGTTTGATAATTTAATTTAGTTTTAGCTGCCCTTTTATTTGCCTTGTTTAAAGTAGCCCTGCTTTTGTTTATAGAATCGGCTTTAACTGTTTTTGGCTTGGCATTAATTAAACCCAAAGCAGCAGCAGCCATACTGCCAAATAATAACTTTTCACTACTTTTACCAGAAATTTTGTGTTTATTCATATTAATCTTAAACCTCTTTACTAACTAATCTTCCTTATGATTAAACCAAATAGCACCTAATGCACTTGCTAATGCAAGTCCACCCAAAGCAAGTACTGCTAAGCTGGAACGTTTATTTGAGCCAGTTTGTGGTAATAGCTTCTCTTTGTGGGTAGCAATATTTGAACTACCAGCTTTTTCCATATTTTTAGTTTTACCATTGTTATATTTATTTGATTTATTTTTTAATTTGGTAAAACCTTTATTATTTGAACTTGGTTTATTTCTGTGTTTATTTAATTTTTTACTAGTATTTTTGTGTTTACCTGAAGATACATTAGACCCAGTATTATTGGATCCGTTATTTAAATTGTTATCTGAGTTGTTGCCAATACTGCCGGTAGCACCATTATTATTACTACTGCTACTGGAATTATTACCCGAACTGCTGCTACTGTTTCCGGAATTATTACTGGAGCTATTGTTAATGCCAGACCCAGCGTTGTTGCCACTACCTGAGTTATTGGAATTATTGTTACCTGAGCCGTTATTATCTGAACCGTTTGAACCATTAGAACCGGAATCATTGCCGTTGGAATTGGAACCGTTACCTGAAGCGTTTGAACCATTAGAACCAGAGCCATTATCACCGGAATTGTTTGAGCCATTACTGCCGTTTGAACTATTGCTTCCAGAAGTCTGACTATAAATAAGAGTGACGGTTTGAGAATCTTTGGTAAGTGGAACAGTAAAGTCATTAGCATTAATTACTGGATCTTCATCATTAATTTGATAAGACTCTTTAGTATAGCCATCAAGTGCATCAAACTTAATGTTTGCTGAATGTTCAAAAAGATAACCATTTATGGTAGTGGTTTTTGGCTTGCCATTTTCATCAAGAATGTTCTGCAATTGACCGTCTTTGTCCTTGTACTTATAGTTGACAGTAATTGTTCCAGCCAAAATTGGGTTGTAAATAAGAGTGACGGTTTGAGGATCTTTGGTAAGTGGAACAGTAAAGTCATCAGTATTATCTACCGGCTTTCCTTCATTAATTTGATAAGACTCTTTAGTATAGCCATCAAGTGCATCAAACTTAATGTTTGCTGAACGATCATGAAGAGAACCATTTATGGTGGCAGTTTTTGCCTTGCCATTTTCATCAAGAATGTTCTGCAATTGACCGTCTTTGTTCTTGTACTTATAGTTGACAGTAATTGTTCCAGCTGAAATTGGATTGTAAATAAGAGTGACGGTTTGAGGATCTTTGGTAAGTGGAACAGTAAAGTCATTAGTATTAATTACTGGATCTTCATCATTAATTTGATAAGACTCTTTAGTATAGCCATCAAGTGCATCAAACTTAATGTTTGCTGAATGTTCAAAAAGATAACCATTTATGGTAGTGGTTTTTGGCTTGCCATTTTCATCAAGAATGTTCTGCAATTGACCGTCTTTGTCCTTGTACTTATAGTTGACAGTAATTGTTCCAGCTGAAATTGGATTGTAAATAAGAGTGACGGTTTGAGGATCTTTGGTAAGTGGAACAGTAAAGTCATCAGTATTAATTACTGGATCTTCATCATTAATTTGATAAGACTCTTTAGTATAGCCATCAAGTGCATCAAACTTAATGTTTGCTGAACGATCATGAAGAGAACCATTTATGGTGGCAGTTTTTGCCTTGCCATTTTCATCAAGAATGTTCCGCAATTGACCGTCTTTGTCCTTGTACTTATAGTAAACAGTAATTACTCCAGCTGGAATTGCGTTGTAAACAAAAGTAATAGTGTGCGGAATGTCACCAAATTTTACATTTTTGAGATCAGATACTGTTTTTTCATCAAGTTTAATATGTTCTAGCTGGTAATCCGTATTTCTATTTAACTTTATAGAATTAAATGTTGGTAAAGTGTCAAGTAAAGCTGTATTTTTAAAGTCATATAGCTGATCAGAAGGTACAATATCTTTTTGATTGTTGTCTACGTATTTAACTGTAATTAGAGAAGGAGCGGAAAAATTGACATATGTATCATAATCTTTACTTGGGTCGTATTTATTAACCAGCTGATCAGCAGACCAGGAATTCTGATCTTTTGGCACTTGTCCGCTACCCATATTTGTCCAAGTACCTGAAGTGTTAAATCCAGAATTTAATTTATCATTGAAAGGACTTGTACCAATGTTATTTTTCTTGCCAAGTACCAATATTTTCAGATTTTGTAGACCACCTAGCATGCTTTCTGTTGTTGAAACATTAGACATATCAAAGTTACTAATATCCAATCTTTCTAAACCAGAATTAGCGAACATAAACCACATATTAGTAACATTTGAAGTATCAAAACTGGATAAATTTAATCTTTTTAAGCTTGCACATTGGTTAAACATATCAGACATGTCTGATACATTAGATGTGACAAAATTTGTCAGGTCTAAGCTCGTTAAGGAATAACAAGTATCAAACATTCCCCGCATATTTCCTACATTTGAAGTATCAAAGTGAGAAACATCTATGGTTGCTAGAGAAGTACAATTTCGAAACATATAATCCATACTAATGCCGCCACTTACATTAGTTTTGGCAGTAATTTTAAAACTAGAAAGATTTAAATTAGACAGTCGTGAACAATTATCAAACATGAGCGTGAATACTTCTACTTTAGAAGTATCAAATGCAGATAAGTCTAAATTCACCATTGCCGAGCAGTAAGCGAACATATTTTTCATGGTGACTACATTAGAAGTGTCAAAAGTAGTGGTGCCAGGATTGCCGAATTTAAGGTCTGTTAAACTGCTGCAATAGTCAAACATATCTTCCATACTTGTTACATTAGAAGTTTTAAAAGTAGAAACGTCTAAAGAAGTTAATTTTTGGCAGGAATGAAACATTCTGGCCATATTGGTAACTTTTGCAGTATCAAGAGGAGATACGTCTAAAGAAGTTAATCCATTGCAGTATTCAAACATACCATTCATGTCTGTAACATTAGAAGTATTTAAGGGAGATAAATCTAGCCCAGTTAATGCTTTGCAAGAAAAAAACATGTTGGCCATATTTGCAACTTTGGCAGTATTAAAAGTAGATAAATCAATATCAGTCAATTTTTCGCTGGTATTAAACATATCTGACATATCAGTTACATTTGAAGTATTAAACTTGGTTGCATCTTTAGTTCCAAAATTAATGCTTGTTAAATTTCTGCTGTTGGCAAACATTTTTGCCATATTAGTTACTTTAGCAGTATCAAGGCATGAAACATCCAAAGCTTGAAGAACATTATAATTGAACATACCGCTCATATCGGTTACTTTAGCTGTGTCAAAATGGGATAAATCTAAACTAGTAACTGCACACCCGGAGAACATATCAGCCATATTAGTTACATTGGACGTATTAAAACGTGAAAGGTCTATACTTTGGACGCCACAGCTTTTAAACATGGATGCCATGTTGGTTACCTTAGCAGTATTAAATTTAGCTGGATCAAACTTTAAATTTTTCAGAGCTGAACATCCATAAAACATAGAGTTCATATCAGTAACGTTAGAAGTGTCAAAATTAGATAAATCTAAGCTAGATAGTTTATAACTGCCACTAAACATGTTTGCCATATTGGTAACTTCTTGTGTATCTATGTTTTCGAGTCCATTTATGGTTTCTAAATTAAATAAATCTGCAAATAAATTATCAGCAGAACCAATAATTTTAATTTTGCCTTTGATTGTTATAGTCTTGACATAGTTTGAGGCTACATCATTGATGTTTCCATCAATACTAATTTTTTTAATTGGTTCAATATTGTTAGAAATAACTGCTGGAGTATCTGTTCCACCATATATAGTCAGCTCATCTGTATTACTTTCGTAGGAAACAGTTAACCCGTTCCATTTACTTGTTACAGCACTTTTAGCAGCTTGATTTGGGTCAAAGTTATTTGAATCAGTATCCTGACTGCTGGTTTGAATAGTGTTACTATTAGAACTATTTTCTTTGTTATTGTTTTTGCTAGCAGCTATATTTTGACTACTATCGTTATTTGAAACTGGATTTTGTTCACTATTAGTAGGTTTTGTAATATTGGTATTACTATCTGATCCTATTAAATCTTCTTGATTCTGATCAGTAAGCTCATCCTGATTTTCAAAAGAAGTTTGTGGCTTTGAGGAACCAGAGTCCCTAGTCAACTTTGAACGAGCTGTTTGATAATTAATTTTAGTTTTAACTGCTGCTTTTTTAGTCTTTTTAAACGTAGAATGGTTTCCATTCAAGTTAGCAGCTTTAACTGTTTTTGGCTTAGTGCTAATTAGACCAAAAGCAGCAGCTGCCATACCACCAAGCAGTAGCTTTTCACCTTGCTTATTGGTGTTCCTAAGTTTATTCATATATTTCCTCTTCTAAATTTTATATCTATACAATTTTAGTATAGTTTGGTAGACAGTTAAAATCAAGATGATATTTGTTAATATACTATTTCTATAACAAAAATCAGAAAATATAAAAAACATACTTATACAGTCATTTAATCTGTAAAAGTATGTTTACTAATTATTTATTCTTTTTTTCTATCTAACCAAGCTAAACTAAAGGCACTTATTAAAGCTATGCCTCCAAGTGTCAGCATCGCTAAACTGGAATGTTGATTTTTCCCAGTTTGTGGCAAAGAACTAGAGTGTTTATTGTTTGTGCTGTTTGCTTGTTGCGTAATAGTTTTTCTTTGCACTAGTTTAGTAGGAATGCTTGATTTTTTATCAAGTTGTTTTCTTCTGTTAATATTTCTTAAGTGCCTTGTTGGTTTACGCTTAGGTTTCTTTATAGTTGGGACTTTAGTCGGCTTATTATTATCGGGTTGTTTGTCAGTGATTTGGTTACTATTAGTTTCATTTTTACTATAAATATAAGTTACATCTTGTGGAAAAGTAGTAAAGAAGCCAGTAGCATTATTTGGTCTGGTTTTTAACGTGTAACCTGAAATAGATTTAGTTTCAGAAGTATAGCCGTCACCAACATAGCCCTCTAATACAACATTTGGAGTTAAAATATTGCCATATTCATCTTGGTAATGAACAGTAACATTAGGTGCCTTTGCTTTATTGGGCGTACTACTTGAGTTTTGAGTATATGTATAAGTTATTTCCTGAGGCTTATCACTCAAGTAAAGGGTTATGTTTCCTTTATCTGTTATTTTTTTACCATTGATTTCAGAAACGGAATAACCAGGAATTTCTTTAGGTTCTACAGGTATTTTTTGACCAATTGTTCCAGAAATGATTCTATCTTCACTAATGGATTTCCCTTGGTTATCTACATAATGAACCTTAATAGGTTGAGCTTTGGAAGTATATTTTAAATTGACAGTAGGATTAGTGGCATCAAAGATACCAGAGGTTTTACCATCTGCACTCACAAAGGCATAACCAGGAAACTTATAGTCATTGGGATTAATGTTCCATTTATCTTGATCAATTTTTCCATGTAAAATTGTATCGTCAATTTCTTTGCCATTTTTGTCTAAAAGCGGCTTGCCATTTTCATCTTGATAATGAATGGTGACCTTGCCTTGATCAGTGTAAACTAAATTGACAGTAGGAGTAGTGGCATCAAAGATACCAGAAGTTTTACCGTCTGCCTTCACAAAAGCATAACCAGGAAGCTTATAGTCATTGGGATTAATGTTCCATTTATCTTGATCAATTTTTCCTTGTAAAATTGTATCGTCAATTTCTTTACCATTTTTATCTAAAAGCGGCTTGCCATTTTCATCTTGATAATGAATGGTGACCTTGCCTTGATCAGTGTATACTAAATTGACAGTAGGAGTAGTGGCATCAAAGATACCAGAAGTCTTACCGTCTGCCTTCACAAAGGCATAGCCAGGAAACTTATAGTCATTGGGATTAATGTTCCATTTATCTTGATCAATTTTTCCTTGTAAAATTGTATCGTCAATTTCTTTGCCATTTTTATCTAAAAGCGGCTTGCCATTTTCATCTTGATAATGAATGGTGACCTTGCCTTGATCAGTGTAAACTAAAGTGACAGTGGGGTTAGTGGCATCAAAGATACCAGAAGTCTTACCGTCTGCCTTCACAAAAGCATAGCCAGGAAGCTTATAGTCATTGGGATCAATGTTCCATTTATCTTGATCAATTTTTCCTTGAAGAAATGAATCTTTAATTTCTTTACCATTTTTATCTAAAAGCGGCTTGCCATTTTCATCTTGATAATGAATGGTGACCTTGCCTTGATCAGTGTAAACTAAAGTGACAGTGGG
>NZ_JACFRN010000002.1:13144-20686 GCF_016100975.1 Lactobacillus sp. W8174
TCAAAGATACCAGAAGTCTTACCGTCTGCCTTCACAAAAGCATAGCCAGGAAGCTTATAGTCATTGGGATCAATGTTCCATTTATCGTGACCAATTTTTCCTTGTAAAATTGTATCTTCAATTTCTTTGCCATTTTTATCTAAAAGCGGCTTGCCATTTTCATCTTGATAATGTACATTAACATATCCAAGATCAGCGTTATAGATAACATTAACTGTTTTTTGGTCACTCGTAAATGTACCAAAGTCCTGATCTTTTGCAATTTGATAACCCGGAATCTTTTTATCTGTGTCAACTGGAATACTTTGTCCAATGTTGCCAACTAAATAATCGTCAGGAATCGGCTTATCTGAATCATCTAGGACTGGATTGCCGTATTGATCTTGATAATGCACAGTTACTAATCCACCACTATACCTAATATAAGTGTCAGCATCTTTTTCACTATCGTAGTTTTTTATTAAGTCACGTGAAGACCATTTTTTACTTGCTTCTGGCTTTTCAAGAGTACCATTACCAACATTTACCCATGTTCCGTCAGTACCAAGACCAACATCCAGCCGACCTGATTTCAGGATACACTTTTTACCTAAAACGAGAGTATTTAAAGAGGGCAGATTTTGTAACATACCTGAAATATGAGTTTCATCTAGTTTTGATGTGTCAAAACTGCTAATATTCAAATAGTTTAAAGCTTGACAGCCTTTAAACATCATTTGCATAGAGAGCACGTTGCTAGTATCAAATTTACTAAGATCTAGTTGTTTTAAAGACGAACATGCAAAGAACATTCCTCCCATATTAGTGGCTTTTGAAGTGTTGATTTTTTCAGGTAAAGTTAGTGATGTTAAGTTTGTGCAGTCATTAAACATTGAGTTTAATGAAACCACATTACTGAAATTAAAATTTGATATATCTATGTTAAAATGATCTTTTTCATTTTCTGATAAGCCTAGTTTGTTGCAGCCTTGAAACATTCCTGACATATCTGTTACTTTGGAAGTTTTAATTGCATTTAGCCCATCAATTGTTTTTAATTTTGGGTCGTCTTGGAAAAGACTTTGCATATCAATAGTATTGGAAAAATCAATGTGGCCTAATCCAACAATACTTTCTAGATTTTTAAAACCTGAAAATAAGCCCCGAACATATATATTACCTGTAAGATCACCGTCAATTACAATTTGTTTAATATCTAGGGTAGGATTATAGTCAAAGTCACCAGCATCAGTTAAGGGACAGGCGTTCCTCAAAGAAAGGGTTCTTTCATAGTCAGTCCCAATCAATTCATTTGTACTTGGAGTAATTGTCAGTTTTCCGTCCGTATTATATGTAAATGGTATTTTGCCATAAATTAAACCATGATATAGATCTGCACTTCTCGTTACTTTCGCAGTGTCCGTGTTTTTTATGTCTTTGTTCTTATTAGAAGTTACTTTTGAATCACTTGTACTGTTATGCTCATTGGTATTGTTATTTTCACTTGAAACAGGTGTAGTGTTTTGAGCCTTGTCAGTATTTGAAGTAGAGATTTGATTAGTATCTTTATCTTGATTAGTTCCAGAATTTGAACTAGAGTTTTTTTCGGTATTCGCAATTTCATTACTGTTCGAAGAACCTTCTCCATTACCAGCTTTTGCATCATTCTGTTGTGAACTACTTGCTTCAAGACCTACTGTCTTCTTTGCTGTTTTTGAATAATAAGATTGGTAGTTTAATTTAGTCTTAATTGTTCTTTTAGTGGTCTTTTTGGTAGCGCGATTGCCATTCTGACTGTCTGCTTTTACTATCTGAGGTTTAGTACTAATTAAACCTAATGTGGTAGCTGCTATTCCACTAAGCAGGATTTTTTCTCCTTGCTTATTAGTATTCTTATGTTTATTCATATATTTCCTCTTCCAAATTGCATACTAATATAAGGCTAGTATATTGCTGAGTATGGTGAAAGTCAAACTGACTTAGGATAATTATATAGTAGCAGAAAAAGCCCAATGGCGCTTTGCCATTGGGCTTTTAAAAATATTTACACTTTTCTATTCTTTTTTACGCTCAAGCCAAGCAGCACCTATGGCAGTGGCCAAGGCCAAACCACCTAGTGCCAGCATGGCCAAACTGTTGTGCTTCTCGGCACCAGTTTGCGGCAATGAATTGGTTTTGCTGTCTTGATCCAGCTTGCCTTTTTGTGGGTCAGAGCTAGCAGTCTTGTTTAATTTGCGACCTGCAGCCGCCAGTTTAGCAGGGCGGTTAGCCTGATGCTTGTTAGCTGTGAGACCTTTGATTGATTTGGCAGGTGCTTTCTTGCTCTGCTTATTTGCATGAAGGCCTTTAATTGCCTTCTTAGGTGCCTTCTTTTTCTTGGTCTTTTTGCTAGTCGGAATTGGAGTCGGCTCATTGTCAGTCGGCGTCTGGTTTCCAGCTGGGGCAGTGGTGGAATTATTAGTTTGGCCATCACTCTTGCTGTAAACGTAGGTCACGCTTTGCGGACTGCTGATGAAGAAGCCAGTCGCATTATCAGGCCGGGTCTTTAAAGTATAGCCAGAAACAGTCTCGGCACCAGTAGTATAGCCATCGCCAATCCGGCCTTGGATTACGCGGTCAGGAGCAACAGTGTTGCCGTATTCATCTTGATAATGAACTGTGACTGCAGGCGCTATGGCTGCTGGGCTGTTGACAATTGAACCGGTAGTGTTAGAGCCGGACCCGTTGGAACCTGAGCCATTAGAACCGGACCCATTCGAGCCGTTAGAACCGGAGCCGCTAGATCCAGAGCCATTAGAACCAGACCCATTAGAGCCGGACCCGTTGGAGCCAGAACCATTCGAGCCAGATCCATTCGAGCCGGAACCGTTGGAACCGGAACCGTTAGAGCCAGTCGAACCTTCAGAACCAGTCGAGCCAGTCGAACCTTCAGAACCAGTCGAACCTTCAGAACCGGTTGAACCTTCGGAACCAGTCGAACCTTCAGAACCAGTCGAACCTTCAGAACCAGTCGAGCCTTCAGAGCCATTGCTAGTCTTTTTCTCAGTATATATTAGCGTAACTTTTTGTTCCTGGTCACTGAGCGTAACAGCAGGGTTATCGGTGCTTTCAGTTACCCGGTCATCGTTAATTTGATAAGAATCTTTCTTATAATTAGCAAGGTCATCAAATGATACGGTAGTCTTGTCACCGAGGTAACCGGAAATGGTAGTAGTTTTTGACTCGCCATTTTCATCAGGAATATCATGCAAGTTGCCAGCTTTATCCTTGTACTTGTAGTAAACAGTAACTTTTCCAGCAGGAATGCGGTCATAAATCAAGGTAACTTTTTGTTCCTGGTCACTGAGCGTAACAGCAGGATTATCGGTGCTTTCAGTTACCGGGTCATCATTGATCTGATAGGAATCTTTCTTATAGTTAGCAAGGTCATCAAATGTCACGGCAGACTTGTCACCGAGGTAACCGGAAATGGTAGTAGTTTTTGGCTTGCCATTTTCATCAAGAATATCTTGCAGGTTGCCAGCTTCATCCTTGTACTTGTAGTAAACAGTAACTGGTTTAGCAGGAATCTGGTCATAAATCAGGGTAACCTTTTGTTCCTGGTCACTGAGCGTAACAGCAGGATTATCGGTGCTTTCAGTTACCGGGTCATCGTTAATTTGATAGGAATCTTTCTTGTAATTAGCAAGATCATCAAATGCCACGGAAGACTTGTCACCAAGATAGCCAGAAACAGTCTTAGTTTTTGGCTTGCCATTTTCATCAAGAATATAATGCAGGTTGCCAGCTTCATCCTTATACTTGTAGTAAACAGTAACTGATTTAGCTTCTTCTGGTGCATAGATTAATGTAACGTCTTGCTGATCAGCGGAAAACTTTACATCTTTTAAGTCTACAGTAGTATCTTTTATTTTGGCTTCTCTAAAACTGTACGCTTTGCCATTACTGTCATTCAGCTTTTCTTTAAATTGGAAGGGATTAGTTGATGTATTATCAATAAGCTTATCGTCAACATTGCCGTATTGAACAGTGTCATTCAAGCCAAGAATACCTTTGCCATCTTGGTCTTGATAATGAACAGTAATTTTACCACCGGTATATCTGGTATATGTACCAGAGTCCTCGCTACCGTTGTAATCACTCATTAGCTCATCAGACGACCAACTTTTTGTACTTGTATTATTTTGTCCGCTTTCTATGTTAATCCAAGTTCCAGGTACTGTAAGACCAGCAGTTTTATCAAATTTGGACTTATCACCTAAGGTTAAAGTTGTTAAATTTGAGCAGTCTGCAAACATATTCGTCCAGTTGTTTACTTTAGACATATCAATACCTGATAAGTCTAAAGTAGATAGGGAAGAACAGCCTTTGAACATTTCAGTTAGATCTTTTAGTTTTGATGTATCAAATTTAGTTTTAGGATTTTTTTCAAAACCTTTAATAGTAACTAGGCTTTTATCATTTTCAAATAAGCCTTTTAAACTAGTTACTGTTTGATGGGTAAGGGTATCTATGTTTTCAAGCCCAGTAATTTCGGTCAAATTTGGTAAATTTCGAAACATGTATTTGCCATCACCATTAATTATAACCGTGTCCACTATATTAATTTTTGTAATTTTGTTAACAATGTCAGCATCAAAAGAATGATTTATTGCTGCTGTGCCCTCCAAAATTGCAGCAATGCCATCATCAATATCCATTGGGATTTGGGGAGAGTAAGTAAAAATTGCCTCTCCACCTTTAATTGTTAAAACTCCTGTATCAGTATTAATAGTAATCGGTACAGTACACCAATCTGTTTCAATCACTGAGCTGTTTTCAGTATTAGATCTTGGTTTAATATTTTTTCTGTTATTATTTTGGTATGTATTTGTTGAAGTATTACTATTTGTATTTCTGTTTGTTTCAGGGTCTAAATTATTTTTATGTTGTGAATTGCCAACTGAATCGACTGTTTGTTCAGGATTTGTATCAACATTCGAGTTTGCATCTTGCGCTTGGTCTGACAAATTGCTTTTATCTGGTTCACTGCTTCTTAGAGCAGATTCAGTTTGTTTTACTGAGACTCTGTTAACCTTGGTGCTATTTCTTGCTGTTTTATAGTTTATTTTGGTTTCAAATTGTTTTCTCTGACTATTCCTGGTTACTTTATTATTAGACAGAGTAGTTGCTTTAACAATTTTGGGTTTAGCATTAATTAAACCTAGTGTTGCAGCTGCTACTCCGCCAAGTAACACTTTTTCTTTCTGCTTACTTGACTTTTTGTAAATATTCATATTAATTTTCCTCTTCTTACCTAAATAACATTATAAAATCAGTATATGTCTGGGTACAATGAAAATCAAGTTGATTATTGTTAAGCTAAAGTTGTGAGGAGATAACAAAAACGTCCTAAATTATATATTTATAATAGGACGTTTAGACTTGGTTATTTTGTGTTATTTTGATTATGTTATTAATATATCTTAAAAGGTATAATCAACCAGCCACCAGATTCATAACCCGACTGGCCCAAAAATTTGCCCTTATAATTTACAGTCATGTAGCCTTGATATCCAGAAGGTAATCCAGAAAGATCCCATTCTATAGTTTTACCATCAGTCAAAACTGTTCCAGGATTTTGTTTCCAATTACTAAGATAGTTTGAAACATAATAGTCTTTATTTTTATCATTTGCTATACGGATAGGTATGTTACTTCCATCTATATCTTTAAAATTATATGTTGCGGTAATATAAGGTCTAACTTTATTAACCATTATTTGGGGATTAACTATCGTTTGATAGTAGGCTGTGACATAAGTTGGGAGATTAGTATCAGTCTTTAAAGGAGAAAAGTCTGTGACACCATTATACGAAATACCCAAATTCCTTAAATTAGGTTTGTTGCTTAGAGCACTAATATCATAAATACTGCACATTTCCATGTAGACATCAGTTAATTTATTAAGGTTCTTTAATGCGCTAATATCTTGTAAGTGACTGTGCCAATATGCAGTTCCAAAGAAATTAATATTTGAATCAATATCAGGAGAAAGATCAAGCACTTCTAGATTTGTTGCATATTGCAGTCCTTCTAATGATTCAATATTGAGAGCAGCAGAATAGTAATCCCTATTATTACGTTCGTAGTCCCCGGTTAATTGCAATGTAGTAAGCTTTGATAAATCTTGCTTATTAATTCTACTTGTTGCGGATTCATTAGAATAAAGATTATAAGCAACTACACGTTGTAAATTTTTGTCGGGCATCCAGGAATCAACCGATTCACTTGCTTTAGTAGCAACTTGTGGCTTTTGGTTTTGAGTTTGTTTAGGAAGCATATGATTGCTTTCTTTTTTCAAGCTTTTTCCATTAATTAAAACTGTGTTATTTTCTGAGCTTTTATCATGTGTCTGATTCAAGCCAACAACTTGCTTCTTGTCAGTTGCTTTGATATTCAAACTACTTGCTGCTAATGTACTGCCTGATACACTGTCAGCTTTAACCGCTTGTGGACCAACAGTAACTAATGCTAGGGCAGCAGCAGTAATTCCACTAAATAGCATTTGCTTGCTATGTTTATTCATATTTTAAACCTTTCTAATTTCGAAATAGCATTAATTATTTACACATATATTGTATAGCTATATTATGGCAAATGTAAAGTAGAATTAAATATATATTAATTGATACTATAAAAAAGATGAATATCTTCCTCTTACTTCTTGTAATGAAATATTAATACCATTCAATATTCATAGAAAGTTTGAATTAGTCTTTCTTACGCTCAAGCCAAGCAGCACCTAGAGCAGTGGCTAAGGCCAAACCGCCTAGTGCAAGCATGGCTAAACTGTTGTGCTTCTCGGCACCAGTTTGCGGCAATGAATTAGTTTTGCTGTCCTGATCCAGCTTGCCTTTTTTGTTTAGTTTGCGGTCAGCAGCTGCCAGTTTAGCAGGGCGGTTAGCCTGATGCTTGTTAGCTGTGAGACCTTTGACTGATTTGGTGGCAGATTTTTGATCATGTTTGCTTATGCGGTGCTTTTTATGTGACTTCTGGGTAGACTTTTTATTTGATTTCTTGCTGTTCGGGATTGGCGTAGGCCTATTATTGTTATTGTTAACTGTATTGCTACCATTACTGCTATTTAATCCTGAACCATTTGAATCACTGGAACCGTTTGGAGTGATAGAACCATTGGAGTTGTTAGAACTGTTGGAATCATTAGAGCTATTTGAACTGCTAGAACCATTGGAGTTGTTAGAACTGTTGGAATCATTAGAGCTATTTGAACTGCTAGAACCATTGGAACTGTGAGAGCCGTTGGAACCGTTAGAGCTATCAGAGCTGTTGGAGCTATTTGAACTGCTAGAACCATTGGAACTGTGAGAGCCGTTAGAACCGTTAGAGCTATCGGAGCTGTTAGAACCGTTAGAGCTGTCAGAACTCTCAGAACTGTTGGAACCATTTGAGCTATCGGAGCTGTTAGAGCCATTTGAGCTATCGGAGCTGTTAGAGCCATTTGAACTCTCAGAGCTGTTGGAACCATTAGAGCTGTCAGAACTCTCAGAACCGTTGGAACTT
>NZ_JACFRN010000002.1:20782-24560 GCF_016100975.1 Lactobacillus sp. W8174
TAGAGCTGTCAGAACTCTCAGAACCGTTGGAACTTTCAGAGCCGTTAGAGCCATTTGAGCTATCGGAGTTGTTAGAACCATTAGAACCATTAGAGCTATCGGAGCTGTTGGAACCATTAGAGCCATCGGAGCTGTCAGAGCCGTTAGAGCCATTTGAGCTATCGGAGCTGTCAGAATTGTTGGAACCATTAGAGCCATCAGAGCTGTCAGAGCTGTTGGAACCATTAGAGCCATCAGAACTCTCAGAACCGTTAGAACCATTAGAACCACTGGAGTCATTACCTTTACCAGCGTTATTCTTTTCGTATCCAAAGGTAACAGTTTGAGGATCATTGGTAAACTTTAGCTTACTCAACGCATCTTCATATTTATCAGTAGCGTATTTGTTGCCATTAATTTCAACGTAAGCAAGTTTGTAGGTAGGCAACTTTCTGGCTGTGATTGGAATAACCACGTCATTACCAGCAGTACCGAATTGATAATCGTTTGGTGAGAGTTTGGCGGTTTTATCGTCCTCAAATTGATAATTAATGGTAATACTGCAAGGATTTGGAATTTTATTAATATTAACATACACATCATAATCCTTACTGCCATCATAATTTTCCATTAAATCAGCACCAGTCCAATAATGAGCTTTAGGCTGAAGACCACCGTTATCTTCATTAACTCCCATGTTAACCCAAATATCTTCTTCATCATGGCCGTCCTGATTGTGACCTAAACCACCGTCCCCATATGTATTTACGACTTTTTTCAAATCATTTCTTCTGCCTAGCATAAGCACTTCAAGGGATGGAAGAACCCTAAGCATATCAACAATAGATGATGAATTTTGTATATCAAAACTACTAAGATCAAGTTTTGCTAGTTTATCACAGCCTCGAAACATGGCATCATATTTAGAAACTTTTCTGGTATTAAAGTTGTGTAGATCCAAACTGGTTAAATTTGAACATTGCCAGAACATATTAGTCATATCACTCACAGCTGCCGTGTTGAAGCTAGTGACATCTAAACTTGTTAAAGACTCACAATTTACAAACATATACGACATGTTACTTACTTTGGCAGTATTAAAATGACTAACATCTATTGCAGCTAATTTAAAACAATCATTAAACATGTTATTCATATCAAGGACGTTTGAAGTATCAAAATGACTAACATCAATGTTAGTTAATGATTGACAATCCTCAAACATGTGATTCATGTCAATAACGTTAGAGGTATTGAAAAGAGAAGGACTAAATTTTATACTTGCTAATTTTTTGTCGTAGAAAAACATCCTACTCATATCACGGACATTTTTAGTATCAAAATTGCTTAAGTCTAAGGTAGTTAAGTTACCACAGCTACCAAACATACTTGCCATACCAGCACGAGAAAGTTTTTCAGAAACATTTCCGACATTTGCAGTATCAAATTTTGACAAATCAAGTGAAGTTACTTGTGAGCAGGAAGCAAACATTCCCGTCATATCTGTGACTTTGCTAGTATCAAATTTGGATATTAATTTGTTTATACTATCAGTAGTAATTGGGATACCAGAAAACATTTTACTCATGTCAGTAACATTTGCGGTAGTAAAGTTATCAGAAACTTTAATGTCTGTCAATCTGCTAGAACCTCCGAACATATTGGCCATATTAGTTACTTTAGCAGTATTAAACAGTGATAAGTCTAACTCAGTTATGTACTCACAACCGCTAAACATTCCCTTCATGTTTTGAACACTATCGGTAACAAAGGTAGTTGGCAGATTTAATTTAAGCAAATTACGACAAGCACCAAACATATATGACATATCTGTCACTTTTGACGTATCAAAGCTTGAAACGTCTAACGTAAGAAAACTTTGACAACTATAAAACATATATGCCATGTTTTCAACATTAGAAGTGTTGAATTTGGTTACGTCAATAGACCAAACTTGATTACAGTTATAAAACATGTATGACATGTCTGTCACTTTATCTGTTTTAAAAGTAGCTGGGAATGCAAAGCTACGAAGTCCGCTGCATTCTTGAAACATATGCGCCATGTTTGTGACATTTGAAGTATCAAAGTGAGATAAATCTAACTTGGTTAAAGACTCGTCACCATAAAACATGTATGACATGTCTGTCACTTTTGTGGTTATGAAAGAAGTTGAACTAGATAAATCGATATTCGTTAGTTTTTTATTTTCACTAAACATGTTTTCCATGCTGGTAACATCAGAAGTATCAAGATTGTCTAACCCCTTGATGGTTTCTAATACCCCAAGGCTATTAAACAGATCATTTGCAGAGCCAATAATTTTGAGTTTGCCAGTGATATCAATTTCTTTAATGTCAGCGGCTAACACTGGACTTTGATTATTTAAATAGTGGAATAGGCTGATAGAATGATTATCACTGTTATCAATTGTGCCACCACTAATTTTTAATATATCACCTTCATCATTGAAACTGATATCTATCCCTTGCCATTTAGTTGGGAAACTTTCCCTAGTAGCTTTAGCAGGATCAAATTGTGCATGATCTGCTTCTTGCTTGTCAGCTTTTGCTTTGCCTGTGGTGCTTGGATCGCTGGTATTGCCTGCAGCTGCGTCTGCACTATTTTCACTTGCTGTGCCGCTATTGGTACCAGCTTGCCCCTGTCCAGTTTCTGGGGCGCTGCTTGAAGTGCCTGCAGTATTCTCGCTGTCAGCAGTTTGACTGCTGCTGTCTTGGCCAGTATGGCCATCATCAGCTGTTTCGCCTTCAGTTTCCGAACCAGTTTCACTTTGGTAGTTCAACTTGGTCTTGACTGCTCTTTTCGCAGTCTTTTTAGTGGCACGAGTGCCATTCTGATTAGCTGCCTTGACCGTCTGGGGCTTGGCATTAATTAAGCCTAAAGCAGCTGCGGCCACGCCGCCGAGCAATATTTTTTCTCCTTGCTTGTTAGCATTCTTATGTGTATTCATATAATTCCTCTTCTAAACTGCATATTAATATAGGTTTAGTATATGGCTGGCTTAGGCAAAAGTCAAACTCAGCTAGACTAGACTAAAAACGCCCTATATTGATAATATAGGACGTTTTTTATTTGTCAGAGTTTAATTAGTTTCCTTACGCTCAAGCCAAGCAGCACCCAGGGCAGTGGCTAAGGCCAAACCTCCTAGTGCAAGCATGGCCAAACTGTTGTGCTTCTCGGCACCAGTTTGTGGCAGTGCATCAGTGCTGCTTTCCTGATTAAGCTTGCCTTTTTTGTTTAATTTGCCGGCTGCAGCTGCCAGTTTAGCAGGACGGTTAGCCTGATGCTTGTTAGCTGTGAGACCTTTGATTGATTTGGCAGGTGCTTTCTTGCTCTGCTTATTTGCATGGAGGCCTTTAATTGCCTTCTTAGGTGCCTTCTTTTTCTTGTTCTTTTTGCTGGTCGGAATTGGAGTCGGCTCATTGTCAGTCGGCGTCTGGTTTCCAGTTGGGGCAGTGGTGGAGTTATTAGTTTGACCATCATTCTTGCTGTAAACGTAGGTCACGTTTTGCGGACTATTGATAAAGAAGCCAGTCGCATTATCAGGACGAGTCTTTAAAGTATAGCCAGAAACAGTCTCGGCACCAGTAGTATAGCCATCGCCAATGCGACCTTGGATTACGCGGTCAGGGGCAATGGTGTTGCCATATTCATCTTGATAGTGAACAGTAACGGCAGGCGCTATGGCCGCAGGGCTGCTGACAATTGAAACAGCAGTGTTAGAAGCATTAGAGCCATTAGAACTATTGGAGCTATTAGAGCTGTTAGAGCCGTTAGA
>NZ_JACFRN010000002.1:24655-376965 GCF_016100975.1 Lactobacillus sp. W8174
TTAGAGCTATCGGAGCCATTTGAACTATCAGAGCTGTTGGAGCCATTAGAGCTATCAGAGTTGTTAGAACCATTAGAGCTATCAGAGCTGTTAGAGCTATTGGAACTGTTAGAACCATTAGAGCTATCAGAGCTGTTAGAACCGTTAGAGCTATCGGAGCCATTTGAACTATCAGAGCTGTTGGAGCCATTAGAGCTATCAGAGTTGTTAGAACCATTAGAGCTATCAGAACTGTTAGAACCATTAGAGCTATCAGAACTGTTAGAACCATTAGAGCTATCAGAGCTGTTGGAGCCATTAGAACTATCAGAGTTGTTGGAACCATTTGAACTATCAGAGCTGTTAGAACCATTAGAGCTATCAGAGCTGTTGGAACCATTAGAGCTATCAGAGCTGTTGGAACCATTAGAACTATCAGAGCTGTTAGAACCGTTAGAGCTATCGGAGCCATTTGAACTATCAGAGCTGTTGGAGCCATTAGAGCTATCAGAACTGTTAGAACCATTAGAGCTATCAGAGCTGTTGGAGCCATTAGAGCTATCAGAGCTGTTGGAGCCATTAGAGCTATCAGAGCTGTTGGAGCCATTAGAGCTATCAGAACTGTTAGAACCATTAGAGCTATCAGAACTGTTAGAACCATTAGAGCTATCAGAGCTGTTGGAACCATTAGAGCTATTTGAGCTATTGGAACTGTTGGAACCGTTAGAGCTGTCAGAATTGTTGGAACCATTCGAGCCGTCAGAGCCAGTAGAACCTTCAGAGCCATTAGGAGTAGATGATCCATTTTTGGTGTATATGAGATTAACGGTTTGAGGCTTGCTTGTGAACAGAAAGCTATCTATATCCGTTGTCGATCCATTGAAGTCCGCGTGGTCAAACTTATAACCCTTAATTTCTTGGGGCTTAAAAGCAGTGAATGAGTTGTCGTTGACAAGTTTAGTATCTATGTCCCCGAATTGCTCATCTGCATCAGCAATATCTTTGTTATCACTTTGATAATGAACTGTAATTGGTCCTCCAAGATCAGCAAAACATACATAGGTATCATGTTGAGTCGAAGGATTAAATTCGTCTAAGAATGCCTGTGGATAGTACCATTTGCATGTACCCTTTTTAGGGGAATCTTTTCCTAGACCCATGTTTACCCAAGTGCCTTGAACATTAAGATTAGAATTTGAAATATCGCACTTAGATCCTAAAACTAATTTTCGTAAATTAGGGTCATTATCAAACATTGAATCACTAGACTTAGCAGACGGAATATTAAAGTTTTCTATATTTAGTTCTTCAAGATTGGTACAATTTTCAAACATAGAACTTAAGCCATTAAAATCATCTATCTCGTCGGTATTGAAATTTTGCAGGTTTAAGCTTTTTAGATTAGTACACCCGTTGAACATATCCATCATTTCATCTACATTAGAAGTATCAAAATATGATAAATCTAAAGTTTCTAGAGCAGTACACTGACCGAACATACTTTCCATATTAGTTACTTTACTTGTATTAAAACTTTCAGGAAGGGACAGGAAAGTTAGTGATGAACAGCTATCGAACATATCGTCCATCCGTGTTACTTTATCTGTTTTTAAGTTTTCCAAGTCCTTAAAAGTTTGTAAACTAGAAAGTCCAGAGAATAAATTATTAGCATATCCTTCAATTTCTAATGTTCCTAATATATCTATCTCTGTAATTTTTGATGTGTCTACCCAAGGTATGTTGTTATTAATGCCAATTTTTTTAAGTAAACTATCACTTTTAATAGTATATTGCTTGTCAGGTAAACCAATTTTTAATATACCATTATCAGCTGTAACGGGGATATCGTTCCATCTGCTTGAAATTGCGCCATCACGAGTAGCTTTAGCAGGAACAAATTGTGAAGAGCTTGCTTCTTGCTTGTCAGCTTTTGCTTTGTCTGTGGTGCTTGGATCGCTGGTATTGCCTGCATCTGCACTATTTTCACTTGCCGTGCTGCTATTGGCTCCAGCTTGACCCTGTCCAACTTCTTGGGTGCTGCTTGCAGCACTTGTGTTAGCTTCGCTGCCAGCAGTTTGACTGCTGCTGTCTTGGCCAGTATGGCCATCATCAGCTGTTTCGCCTTCAGTTTCCGAACCAGTTTCACTTTGATAGTTCAACTTGGTCTTGACTGCTCTTTTCGCAGTCTTTTTAGTGGCACGAGTGCCATTCTGATTAGCTGCCTTGACCGTCTGGGGCTTGGCATTAATTAAGCCTAAAGCAGCTGCGGCCACGCCGCCGAGCAATATTTTTTCTCCTTGCTTGTTAGCATTCTTATGTGTATTCATATAATTCCTCTTCTAAACTGCATATTAATATAGGTTTAGTATATGGCTGGCTTAGGCGAAAGTCAAACTCAGCTAGGCTAGACTAAAATCGCCCTATATTGATAATAATTGATAATATAGGACGTTTTTTATTTGTCAGAATTTAATTAGTCTTTCTTACGCTCAAGCCAAGCAGCACCCAGAGCAGTGGCCAAGGCCAAACCACCTAGTGCCAGCATGGCTAAACTATTGTGCTTCTCGGCACCAGTTTGCGGCAATGCATCAGTGCTGCTGTCCTGATTCAGCTTGCCTTTTTGTGGGTCAGCGCTAGCAGTCTTGTTTAATTTGCGACCTGCAGCCGCCAGTTTAGCAGGGCGGTTAGCCTGATGTTTGTTAGCCGTGAGACCTTTGATTGATTTGGCTGGTGCTTTCTTGCTCTGCTTATTTGCATGAAGGCCTTTAATTGCCTTCTTAGGTGCCTTCTTTTTCTTGGTCTTTTTGCTGGTCGGAATTGGAGTCGGCTCATTGTCAGTCGGTGTCTGGTTTCCAGCTGGAGTAGTAGTGGAATTATTAGTTTGGCCATCACTCTTGCTGTAAACGTAGGTCACGCTTTGCGGACTGTTGATGAAGAAACCAGTCGCATTATCAGGCCGGGTCTTTAAAGTATAGCCAGAAACAGTCTCGGCACCAGTAGTATAGCCATCACCAATGCGACCTTGGATTACGAGGTCAGGAGCAACAGTGTTGCCATATTCATCTTGATAATGAACTGTGACTGCAGGTGCTATGGCTGCAGGGCTGTTGACAATTGAACCAGCAGTATTGGAAGAATTAGAGCCATTGGAATTATCAGAGCTGTTAGAAGCATTGGAACCATTAGAGCTATTGGAGCTATTTGAACCGTTAGAACTATCAGAACCATTGGAGCTGTTAGAACCATTAGAACTATCAGAGCTGTTTGAAGTGTTGGAGCTATTTGAACCGTTAGAGCTGTTAGAGCTGTTAGAACTATTAGAGCTATTGGAACTGTTGGAACCGTCAGAACCATTAGAGCTATCAGAGCTGTTAGAACTGTCAGAACCATTAGAGCTATCAGAGCTGTTGGAGCTATTGGAGCTATTGGAACTGTTAGAACCATTAGAGCTATCAGAGCTGTCGGAACCGTTTGAAGTGTTGGAGCTATCGGAACCATTAGAGCTATTTGAACCGTTAGAACTATCAGAACCATCGGAGTTGTCAGAGCTATTAGAGCTATCAGAACTGTTGGAACTATCAGAACCATCGGAGCTGTTAGAACCATCCGAAGTGTCAGAAGTGTTATCGGTTTTACTCTTAGAATAGACTAGAGTAATATCTTGCGGATCAGAAATAAATGCTGTTACATCAGAATTCTTGTTTTCTTTGAACTTGTAGCCGGCAAATTCTTTGCTGGTGTCAACAGTTACTGAGTCTGAAATGTTGCCAAAGAATTTTTCATCAGGAATCTTTTCACCTTTTTGATCAACTAGCTGATTGCCATCTTCATCTTGGCGATGGATAGTAACTGTGCCACCAGTATATCTAACGTAAGTATCATGGTCTCTATCTCCTTGGTATTTAGTTATCAAATCAGCTGAAGACCACTGATTAGTACCCTTGGTCAAAGAACCATTCTCTTCACTCATGTTTACCCAGGTACCTGGCTGTTTAAGTAAATCTTCAGGCTGTTCTCCGTCTAGAGGAAACTTAACCCCTTTGCCTAAAGTTAATTTAGTTAAATTTGTACATGAATCAAACAAGCCATCTAATATAGCATCATCAGTAATTATAAAGCTAGATAAGTTTATGCTAGATAAGTTGGTGTCTGCATAAAACATAGAAGAAAAGAATGTAACTTTGCTAGTATCAAAACTTGAGAGATCTAATGAAACTAATTTTGGACAATTGGCAAACATGTAGCTCATGTCAGTGACATTTGAAGTAATGAGGTTATCTAAACCGTTAATTTGAGTTAATTTAGGAAGAGTATCAAATAATGAATCAGCCGGCCCATTAATTGTTATTTTTCCCAGAATATCTATTTCAGTAATATTGTCAGTATTTACAGTACTTATATTATTATTAATGCCAATTTCATTTTCGGCGGAGTTGTCAATTGAATAGGTTTTACCTTTTTCACCTAGAGATAAGACGCCATTATTGAAGGTAAAAGGAACACCTTCCCAAGTATTATCAGTTTTACTCTTGGAATAGACCAAGGTAATATCTTGCGGATCAGAGATAAATGCTGTTACATCAGAATTTTTGTTTTCTTTGAACTTGTAGCCAGCAAATTCTTTGCTGGTGTCAACAGTTACCAAGTCTGAACTGTTGCCGAAAAGCTTTTCATCAGGAATCTCCTTACCATCTTGATCAACTAGCTGCTTGCCATCTTCATCTTGGCGATGAACAGTTACTGTGCCACCAGTATATCTAACATAAGTGTCATGGTCTCTATCACCTTGATAATTGGTCATTAAATCAGCTGAAGACCACTGATTAGTACCCTTAGCCAGAGAGCCATTTCCTTCACCCATGTTTACCCAAGTTCCTGGCTGTTGAAGTGAATTGTTGGGTCTACCATTGCTTGTAGTGAATTTAAAACCTTTACCTAAAATTAATTTGGTCAAACTGGGAGTGTAATCTTTGCTTAATGCAAACATCCCCATCGTTGTGGCATCATTTGCAACAGTAAAACTGGATAGATCCACGCTAGTTAGGCTGGGGTCTGCGGCAAACATTACATTAAAGCTGGTTACATTAGTAGTATCGAAACTGGACAAATCTAAAGAAACTATTTTTTTACAGTCAAAAAACATCCATGGCATACTCGTTATTTTAGAAGTATCTAGTTTATCTAAGCCATTGATTGTGTTAAGATTCGTGAGTCGAGAAAAAAGCATCTCAGCAGATCCAATGATGGCAATGGGAGCATTAATATCGATCTCTGTAATGTCATTTCCAGAAACATTGTCGATGTTCATGTCAATGCTAATATCCTTATCGTCTGAATTATTTATTGTATAGGTTTTGCCTTTTTCACCAATTGATAGTACGCCATTATTAAGCGTGACAGGTATATCTTCCCAAGTACTTGAGATGGTAGTATTATCAGTTTTACTCTTAGAGTAGACCAAGGTAATATCTTGCGGGTCAGAGATAAATGCTGTAACAGTAGGATTTTGATTTTCTTTGAACTTGTAGCCATTAAATTCTTTGCTGGTGTCAACAGTTACCGAGTCTGAAATATTGCCAAAGAGCTTTTCATCAGGAATTTCCTTGCCATCTTGATCAACTAGCTGCTTGCCATCTTCATCTTGGTAATGGACAGTAACGGTACCGCCTAGATTAGCAAAACAAACATAAGTGTCGTGATCAGTAGAGCCCTGATATTTGGACATTAAATCGGCTGAAGACCACCTATTAGTGCCTTTGGCTGGAGAGCCCTGATCAACCCCCATGTTTACCCAAGTTCCCAAATCAGGCAAAAAGGAACCTGGTTTTCCTTTAATTTCTGGAATTTTAAAGCCACTACCCAAGACTAATTTTTTTAAATTTGAACAGAAGCGAAACATAATTAGCATTTTAGCGTCATCTGCAATTGTAAAATTGGACAAATTAATACTAGTTAAATTTGTGTCATTGAGAAAAAGGCCAGTATAGTTAGTCACTTTGTCTGTCTTAAAACTAGATAAATCTAATTCAGTCAATTTAGGGCAACTAGCAAACATTTGTTGCATGTTTGTAACCTGAGAAGTATCTAATTTATCTAAGCCAGTTATTGAAGTTATGTTTTTTAAATTATTAAAAACCCCATTTGCACTGCCCTTAATTGCAATGGGAGCATTAATATCGATTTCAGTAATATCGTCTGCAGTTACCCCACTAACATTTTGGCTAATACTAATATCCTTATTGTCTGAATTATTTATCGTATAGGTTTTGCCTTTTTCACCCAGTGATAAAACACCATTATTAAGCGTGAGAGGTATATCTTCCCAAGTACTTGAGAAGATAGTATTGCTGTCACGAATTGCGTTAACAGAATTAAATTGTGCAGAGTCAGCAGAATCAGCTTTTGCATTGTCTGTAGTGCTTGGATCGCTGGTATTGCGTGCATCTGCATTATTTTCACTTGCTGTGCTGCTATTGGTACCAGCCTGGACTTGTCCAGTTTCTGGGATGCTACTATTTTGGTCAGTGGGCTCATCATCAGAAGTTGCTTCACCCTCAGCTTCAGTTTGGTAATTCAATTTAGTCTTGACTGCTCTTCTCGCAGTCTTTTTAGTGGCACGAGTGCCATTCTGATTAGCTGCCTTGACCGTCTGGGGCTTGGCATTAATTAAGCCTAAAGCAGCTGCGGCCACACCACCGAGCAATATTTTTTCTCCTTGCTTGTTAGCATTCTTATGTGTATTCATATAATTCCTCTTCTAAACTGCATATTAATATAGGTTTAGTATATGGCTGGGCTAAATCAATGTCAAACTGCATAAAAGAAAAGCACCTGTTAAAATTGAAGCGCTTCATAATAGTTAAACATAAATCTAACTATTGGGCGTACTTTTTTAATGACTAAATATACAATTGTTTTGAAAGTTGAAGTTGATTGTATGTATTTAACGCACCAAAAATCTTTGACTGACGTAAGCAAAGCATATTATGCAAGGGCAATTATCATGATAATGCACCGGGAAAACTAAGATCAATTCACTAGAAGAAAAGTGGGAGTACTGCATGATTATGTTTACTGGTTCAATCATATTAGAAGATCAAACAAACTAAAATACACGACTCCGATCAAATATCGGAATCGTGCATTGAATCTTGCGTAATATTAAAATGTCTAACTTTTTAGTTTCACTTCATATTTTTACTGATGAGTTTTATTTAATTTTCTTACGACTAAACCAGGCTGCACTTAGTGCACCAACTAAAGTTAAGCTTCCTAATGCGAGCATAGCCAGACTGGAATGCTTATTAGTACCTGTCTGTGGTAAAGCAACAATTTGTTGACTTTTAGTAACGCTTGAACTGCCTTGCTTTTGAGACAAATTTTTGTTTACTGTTGGTTTGAAAGCTTTTTTCTTTTTTCCTTTCTTTTTTTCCTTCTCATTTTTTACCTTCCGATTATTTTCTTTAGGCGTTTTAGAAGGGGTATTAGGGGTAGTAGGAGTAGTAGGCTCATTAATATTTGGTGTCTTGTTTGTACCTATCGTAGTATAAATATAAGTTACATCTTGCGGGAAAGTGTTAAAGAGCCCCGTGGCATTATCTGGTCTCGTCTTTAATGTATAGCCAGAAATATTTTTAGCTCCAGTAGTATAGCTATCACCAACATAACCACTCAGTATCTCATCGGGAGCAATAGTATTACCAAATTCGTCTTTATAGTGAACAGTTACATCTGCTGCTCTAACTTTATTAGTATTAGGGTTGTTAGTGTCTGGCTTTTTAGTATAAATAAAGTCGACATTTTGCTCTTTCTCGGAGTAGCCAACAGTTGCTTTATCAGTTCCAGGCTGTGTAACACCATTGATGTTAATTTGCTTAATCGTGTAACCAGGTACTGGTTTTGGGATAATATCTTTCTGATCACCATAAAGTACACCGTCAATTTCTTCCTTCATCGGCTTATTGTCTTTATCAAGAAGAGGCTTTGTATGGCCTTTATCATCCAAGTATAAATAATTGACTGTAATAGATTTACCTTGTTTTCTTTCATAAACAAAGTCGACATTTTGCTCTTTCTCGGAGTAGCCAACAGTTGCTTTATCAGTTCCAGGCTGTTTAACGCCATCAATGTTAATTTGCTTGGTCGTGTAACCAAATAATTGCTTTGGAATAATATCTTTCTGATCACCATAAAGTACACCGGCAATATTTTCCTTCATCGGCTTATTGTCTTTATCAAGAATAGGCTTTGTGTGGCCTTTATCATCCAAGTATAAATAATTGACTGTAATAGATTTACCTTGTTTTCTTTCATAAACAAAGTCGACATTTTGCTTTTTATCGGAATAGCCAACAGTTGCTTTATCAGTTCCAGACTGTTTAACGCCATCAATGTTAATTTGCTTAATGGTGTAACCAGGTATTGGTTTGGGAATAATATCTTTCTGATCACCATAAAGTACACCATCAACTTTTTCTGTCATCGGCTTATTATCTTTATCAAGAATAGGCTTTGTATGGCCTTTATCATCCACATAGTATAAATAATTAACCGTAATAGGTTTACCTGTGTCCCTGTCATAAATGAAATAAACATTTTGATCTTTATCAGAGTAGCCTACAGTAGCTTTATCAGTCGCAGGTTGTTTAACATTATCAATGTTAATTTGCTTAATGATGTAACCAGGTATTGGTTTAGGAATAATATCTTTCTGATCACCATAAAGTACACCGTCAACTTCTTCCATCATCGGCTTATTGTCTTTATCAAGAATAGGCTTTGTGTGGCCTTTATTATCCAAGTATAAATAATTGACTGTAATAGATTTACCTTGTTTTCTTTCATAAATAAAGTCGACATTTTGCTCTTTCTCGGAGTAGCCAACAGTTGCTTTATCAGTTCCAGGCTGTTTAGCGCCATTAATGTTAATTTGCTTGATGGTGTAACCAGGTACTGGTTTTGGAATAATATCTTTCTGATCACCATAAAGTACACCGTCAACTTCTTCCTTCATCGGCTTATTGTCTTTATCAAGAAGAGGCTTTGTATGGCCTTTATCATCCACATAGTATAAATAATTAACCGTAATAGAGTTACCTTTTGCCCTGTCATAAACGAAGTAAACATCTTGTTCCTGATCAGTAAATGTGACTGTGACTTTGTCAGTACTAGATTGTTTATCATTATTGACAAAAATGGAATTGATAGTATAACCATATATATTTCTAGTATTAATAGGGTCGCTGGTTTTACCGTTATCACCAGCAACTACATAGTCATAGGATTTTCCATCTTTATCTAAAATTGGGTGTTGTTTTCCTTCTTTATCAAGGTACACGTAATGAATTTTTACAGGGTAGCCATCATAGAATCTGATATAAGTATCGTGATCAGTTTCACCATTATAATTATTCATTAAATCGGTGGAAGACCATTTTTTACTCATTTCTGGGTCCCCTTCAGTACCGTTACCAACATTAACCCACGTTCCCGGAGTATTAAGACCAGCAGTTTTATCCTCACTTGTAAACTTACAATTTTTACCTAACACTAGTTTTTTCAACTTAGTCAAATTATTTAGAAGATTACTAAGTGATACATAATGTTCGACCCTCGCCATATTAAAATTTGCAATATTCAACACAGTTAAACTACTACATTCACTAAATGCGTCGTCCATTAAAGTGACATTCCCAGTGTCGAAACTAGATAAGTCTAAGTCCTTTATGTTAGAAC
This sequence comes from Lactobacillus sp. W8174, assembly GCF_016100975.1. Classification (GTDB taxonomy): domain Bacteria; phylum Bacillota; class Bacilli; order Lactobacillales; family Lactobacillaceae; genus Lactobacillus; species Lactobacillus juensis. Next base: position 34,370 of record NZ_JACFRN010000002.1, read on the forward strand.
ATTTACTAAACATGTAAGCCATATATTGTAGGCTATTAGTATTAAACTTGGTTAGGTCTACTTTTGGATTTTCTGGATCTGCTGAATTTTCGGAACTTGGATAACTTACAGAAACTAAGTCTGAGCAGTCATAAAACATACCAGTCATATCGGTAAATTGAGAAGTATCGATTTTATCTGGTAAAATTAGGTTTTTAAGGTTAGAACAACCCCTAAACATCTCTTTCATGGTAATAGGATCATCTTTATTACCATTCTTGTTAATATTTAAACCGATATTTAAACCACTTAAATCTAAGCTAGATAAACTGCCACAGTTTTCAAACATATAGGACATATCAGTTACTTTGGAAGCATCTAATTTATTTATTCCCTCAATTGAACTAAGGCTTGAACAATTGGCAAACATACCATTCATACTAATTACATTAGATGTATTCAGATTTTCTAATCCAGTAATTTTGGTTAAACTTGACAAATCATAGAACATACTTTGCATCGTACCTCTAAAGTTAAGAGGACCTGTAAAGTCGACTTCTTTAATTTGATTTTTATCTGAAAAGAGAGGCTCAGCAAAAAGATCATGACCATCTTTTGCTAGTGAAAAAATATTAATAGAATTGCCGGGAATGCCCTCAATAGTTTGATTATTACCTTTAATGGTGTATATTCCACGTCCTGGCTGAAAAGTTACATCGACACCAAGCCAAACACCAGTTAATATGGTAGGATTTCCGCTATCTCTTTTGACATCTTTTTCGATTTTTTCAGTTTTTATACTGTCTTTTGTGCCTAAAGAGCTTGTATTGTCTGCAGTTGTGTCTTGATTATTTTCATTTGCTGTGCTGCTATTAGCACCAGCTTGATTCTGTCCAGCTTCTGAGGTATTGCTTGAGATACCTATACTACCTGTACCCGCATTAGTCTCGCTATCAGCTGCTTGATTGTCGCTCTTTTGGTCAGTGTGGTTATCGTCAGTAGCAGTTTCACCCTCAGTTTCCGAATTGGTTCCAGTGGATTCTGTTTGGTAATTTAATTTAGTCTTGACTGCTCTTCTCACAGTCTTCTTGGTGGCACGAGTGCCATTCTGATTAGCTGCCTTCACCGTCTGGGGTTTGGCATTAATTAAGCCTAAAGCAGCTGCGGCCACGCCGCCGAGCAATATTTTTTCTCCTTGCTTGTTAGCATTCTTATGTGTATTCATATAATTCCTCTTCTAAACTGCATATTAATATAGGTTTAGTATATGGCTGGCTTAGGCGAAAGTCAAACTCAGCTAGGCTAGACTAAAAACCCAGTACTCATATTGACTGCTTTAAGTATTTTCCTACTATTTTTGTGACTTGGATAACTTATTCGGATACTTTTTGTAGTGCTTTTACACAGCAGTCTAATTAACTATAGTTTCAGTGATATTTTATGAATCTTAAATTATGTGCTCTTTACTAAATATGATGAAAAGAGCCAACCTGCATGACTAATTTTTTAATAGTCTAAATTAATCAACTACCATGAATGGAACTATTAACCAACCACCTTCACTAGCTGAACCTGTGTATTCAACTGTCATGTAAAACATTTCACTAGTATATTAGGTGTAAGTTTGTTTACATTTCAAGTTACTTGTTGACTATTTATTACACCTAGATTGTCCTAAGTACTTGCATAGTAATGATAAAATTGTATATAAAAAGCACACTATAAGTACATTTATAGAGTGCTAATTTTTAATGTTTGCTTTTTCTATTGTAATAAATAATAGCTAATCCTAAAACACTGAATAATGATATTAAACCCAGTGCTAACAGTCCTAATTGCCAGCCTTTTATTGCTTTAGCACTAGGTTGGCGAACGTCTTTTTTCTTATTAACTATTGATTGTATCTTACTATTAATATGAGTCTTTTGCCTATGTTTATATTTTTGCGATTTCTCTTCTTTAACGGTGTTTTTACTCCTTAAGATATTTTTAGTATAAATATAGGTTAGCTCCTGTGGCTTTTGCTTAAGCGTAATTGCAGTTGTATTTAAATCAGTATCAATATGTGAACCGTTAAAGTCTTTAAGTTTAACAGTATATCCTGGCAGTTTTAATGCCGAAGCAGTTTGCTGATCATTAACAAAGCCACTTAAAATTTCATCTGGAGCAACTTTTTTGCCAGCAGTATCTTGATAATGAACAATCACATTTGAAACTTTTTCCCTATTATAATAGAAGGTAATTTCTTGCGGTTGATTGTTAAGTACAATGGCTACGCTTCCCGGATGGTGTGAAATACCATTGTGGTCAATTTGATAATGACTCGGTGTATAGCCAGAAATATCCTGCGGTTGAATTATTTTTTGTTCACTAAAGACGCCGCTAATTGTGCTTTCAGGAGCGATTGGCTTACCAGTTTCATCTTGATAATGGACGGTGATATCTGCTGCCTTGTTACGAGTATAAATTAGAGTGATTTCTTGTGGTTGGGCGGTAATAGTAGCAGTGACAGAGCCCTGACTAATTGGTGTCGTAGTCCCATCAACTGCTTTGGCACTAATTGAATAACCAGTAAATGTCGGAATAGTAATAGTACTGCTGGTATTAACATCACCATATAGTTTCTGCTGACATGCAATGGTATTATCCGCGTCATCTTTAAAGTGAATAGTAATAGGTTGCCCGCTGACAATTCTAAACGGGATAATGTACCAGCCTGAAATTATTGGCTCTTGCGCTGAATTACTACTACAGAACTTAACGGTCATTGCTGCACTATCATCTGACTGTAATCCTGAAAGATCCCATGTTACGGTTTGTTTACCATTGACTTGACCGACATGATCACTCCAATTGCTGGAATATTGCTTGACTGGATATTTAGAACTAAGGTGCTTACCAGTCTCAACCTTAAGTGTCATGTTTTTGCCATTAAAATCAAGCAGCTGGTAAGGGCCCGACGTGTAAGAAGTAGTTCCTGCAGTTAGGTGAACTGGCTCTGCCAATATTATTTGTTTTCTTAGCTTTAGACTACCACTTTCAATTAATTGCTTATTCGATTTTAATGGTGAAAAATCAGTAATTGCATTATATGAGAGATTTAGTTGAACCAATTGTGGCTTATTTGCTAAGGCAGAAATATCATGCAAGTTGCACATTTCTAAATTAATATTGGTTAATTTATACAAATTTTTTAAAGCAGAAATATCCGCTAAAGTTGAATTAATAACAGCTCGGTGACACCAATCACTGTTTAGCTGACGGTCAGGAGCCAGATTTATTTTAACCAAATTAGTTGCATATTCTAATCCGGCCAGTGATTTAAGCCGCAAACGCAAGCGATATTCAGCAGGGGAAATAGCATATTTCCGTTTGCCATGAACGATAGGCATTTCGCTTGGTGCGATTAAGCTGAGTTCTGTCAGATTGGCAAGACTTTCTTTGGTAATTTGCTTAATTGGTTGACCTAAATTAGCGGCCACGATTTTCTGTAAAACTTTATCTGGCATCCAGCTGTCAAGTGTGTTGGAATTTGAGACAGAATTTTGCAGTTTAAATGCAGGCTCAATTGTATCATTCAAGTCGCTTGATTCTCGGGTTTTAGTCGTCATTTAGTCATCATCTTCTTTACTAATCCAAATAGCAGTAAATTTGGCTTTTTCTTTTAATAGAACGCTTACTTTGAAATAACATGATTATTATAATGATTAAATTAAAGAAGTTTGTAAAAATAAACATAATTATTTACACCAAAGTAACCGCAACCAAATACTATCCTCATAATACTGTGTTAACCTCAGTATAGCATGGATTAACAAAGATGACTATTTCGAAATAGATAATTTTACTACTATTATATAGTTAACCTTTTAATCTTTATCTTAAAAACCAGATGTGAACAAATCGCCAGCCTATGGCCAGGACAAAAACAATGTTAAAGATAATAATTACTGCTCTGATGAAAGTCATATTTTGATAAAATTTTGGTTTAGCATTTGCGCGGACTTGAACAGCCTTGTTAATTTTCTTGTGCTGTTTATTGTTTTTCAAAGATACTTGATGTTCTTTTTTACTATGCTTTGGCTTAGCAGTCAATTCGCTAAGAGCTAAATTATGCTGACTTGCTTTCATTTTGCTGATCAAGTCGCCCTGTGCAACTGTACGGTGTTGACCGTAACCGTATTTGGAAGTGTTAAAGTCTGAACATGTAATTAGGGTAATCATACTCTTATCCTGCACATTGTTTTCAACTTCAACTTGAGTTGGTTTGATGGCAAAAGACATCCTTTTTATTTTATATACATAAATATGATGCAAGTCTGTGACATAGATGAGGTCACCAGGGTGAGCCAGATGCAAATTATCCAAAACTGCAGGACCATAAGACCCCATATAGTGTCCTGCAAGCACATAATTATTAGCGCCGCCCATGACGCGATCCGGCAGACAGGTAACGACACCGTATTCCAAGTTCTGGTTTTGATCGCCATAACCGGCAAAAAGGGGATTATGAATATTAACAGCAGGAATAGCAATGCGGCCAATAGCGTATGCCTTGATTTGCTTGGCTCTAAGGACGCTGGCTGCGCTAACTGATTTGGTTTTGCTGGCATCATAACTTGTTTTGCGTTTTTTATTTCTATCTGCTTTCTTTTGTGTTAAAGTGGTATTTGCTTTTTCCGCATTTTGCTGAACTACATATGAGTTGCCAAAACCGGAGCCGAAAAAGATTAAAGTTACGCCCAGATAAAAAAGGGCACCTAAAAGTAACACTCGAATAGTAGACCATATTTGCTGTTTTGAAGATTTTGCTTGCTTTTTACTTGCCATTTGATCCCTTTTCTTTAAACTACTATTAGTCTTCTGCTACTATTTAAGTATAAATTTGCGTAAAGTACAATTATTTATCTCGAATTGAAACACTTAAAAAAAATAATCAAATAAGTATTGAAATCGCTTTAATACTGATTTATAATATCAGCTGTAAGTAGACGTGTTACTGATTTGATCAGGCATTACCTATGAACAATACTTTTTTGGTACTGTTTGTAGGTTTTTTTATTGGAAAGGAAGTAGTTGAAGTGAAATTTGTTAAAAATTTTAACAACAACGCTGCCTTGGTGTCTGATAAAGCCGGAGTAGATTGGGTGGTGATTGGCAACGGGATTGGCTTTGGCAAAAAAGTCGGCGATCCCATTGATGAGGACAAAATTTCACGCCGTTTCGTAGCTGTTGAAAAGAACATTAAGATGATTGACAGTGTGAAAGATATTGATCAGCGAACCTTGAAGTTAACGACTGAAGTGATTAGCATGGCCAGTCAAAAATTACAGATCACTTTTTCTGATTATGAATTTTTGGTATTAGCTGATCACATTGATTTTATGTTAACCCGTGCTACAGGAAATATTGAATTAGGCCAAGATACGCTTGGCTGGGAAATGAAAAAAATATTTCCTAAGGAATATGGCACGGCTCAGGAAGCCTTAAAGTTAATGAAGGAAGAAACCAAGCTAGATTTTCCTCAAAGCGAAGCAGCTTATCTGACGTATCACTTCATTAATGCAGGTTCTGGTCAAACAAAGCTGCAGGACACGATTAAAATTACTAAACTGATTAAGGGAGTAATTGATATTATTCAATACCAATACGGGATGCAGCTAGATACTGAATCGTTTAACTTCAACAGGTTCATGACCCATTTACGTGCTTTTATGGTAAGGGGCATATGTGTGGTGAAAGCGACCAGGATTCAGGCAGTGAGCTTGATCATTCCTTAATTGAATTAATGAAAGTCAAGTACAAAAAGGCGTATGATACTGTCCAAAAAATCGGCACGTACTTATACAAGCAGGCAGGCTGGCAATTGCAGCCTGACGATCAGGTATATTTAACTCTTCATGTCTGGCGGGTAACGCATAGACAAAAAGATGCTCAATCGCAGAAGAATTAAATTTACTATATTTTAATAATTTATAAGTTTAAACGGTGTGTTACTGTTTACAGGCATTAACCCGAGAACTTCAGGTGAAAATCTCACAATAAATTAGTGAGGTGCTTTCTTGAGGTCCTCGGGTTTTGATATTTAGGAGGAAAAAATGGCTTACGAGGATCTAAGTCGTGAAATTATCGCTGATGTTGGCGGTAAAGATAACGTGATCAGTGTTGTGCACTGTACTACGCGCTTACGTTTTAAATTAAAAGATATGAAAAAGGCTGATGATGACAAATTAAAGGCCACCGATGGCGTAATTTCTATTGTGAAATCTGGTGGTCAATACCAAGTTGTGATTGGCAATAATGTCGCTGATGTTTATGACACGCTGGTTAAAGTAGGCGGCTTTTCTGGTGGCGGCAGCGTACCCGATGATTATGAAGATACCAGCAACATGAGTTTAGCAGATAAGTTTATTGATTTAATCTCTGGCATTTTCAACCCGATTTTAGGGCCAATGTGTGCTGCCGGTATGATCAAGGGCTTTAATGCTATGTTCTTAGCTTTTGGCTGGGAAGCACAAACTTCTGGTACTTACATTATTTTGAATGCCATTGGTGACAGTTTATTCTACTTCCTGCCAGTTATTTTAGGAATTTCTGCAGCTAAAAAGTTCGGCATGAACGGCTATCTAGGTGCAACAATTGGTGCTGCGCTTTGCTATCCTTCAATTGTCGCAATGGCCAGCAGTAAAACCACTCTGTTTACTGTATTTAAAGGTACTATTCTCCAAGCACCAATTCACATGACTTTTTTGGGAATTCCGGTAATTTCGATGAACTACACTTCATCAGTCATTCCGATCATCCTGTCAATTTGGTTTGCTTCTAAAGTGCAAAAATTGGCTAAAAAGATTATCCCTGATGTTGTCAAAACTTTCTTAGTGCCATTTATGGTTTTACTAATTACTATTCCTGTTACCTTTATTGTCATTGGCCCTGTTGCTACTTGGCTTGGTAACGCTATCGCAGCAGCTGTTAGTGGAGTTTACAACTTTAGTCCTGTTATAGCCGGCATTTTAATGGGAGCATTCTGGCAAGTATTTGTTATCTTTGGCGTTCACTGGGGCTTTGTGGCAGTTATGATGACCAATATTGCTGCTCTAGGCTATGATCCAATCTTAGGCTTATCTTTAGCAGCTTCATTTGCCCAAACAGGTGTTGTTTTGGCAATTATTTTCCAAACTAAAAATGAAAAAACCCGCAGTATTGCAATTCCAGCCTTTGTTTCTGGTATTTTTGGGGTTACTGAACCGGCTATTTATGGTGTCACCCTTGAAAGAAAGAAGCCGTTTATTTTAAGTTGTATTGCCTCTGCAATTGGTGCCGGCATCATTGGTTTCTTCCAAGTAAAAGTATTCCAGATGGCCGGAATGGGAATTTTCTCAGTTCCAGATGCAATTGGCAAAAATGGCTTTGATACTGGTGTTTACGGTTTGATTTTAGCAATGGTTATAGCAACAATTTTAGGCTTTGCTTTTCAAATGCTATTTGGTAAAAACAGCGTTGACGCACCAATAACTGAACAAACTGCTTTAGCGACAGCTACAAATGCAGGTACAGATAATGCTGCAACAAACAATTCTGCAAGTTCCGCAAATGTTAAACCAGAAGTTTCATATAATAAGGAAGAAAAATTGGTAGCTCCGTTAAATGGACAGGTTGTGCCATTAAGCGAGGTTAAAGATGAAGTCTTCTCCAGTGGATCAATGGGTAAAGGCGTTGCGATTGAACCACAAGAAGGTAAAGTATGTTCACCACTTGATGGAGAAGTAGTGATGGTTTTCCCTACCGGTCACGCAATTGGTCTTAAATCGACTAGTGGCGCAGAAGTAATGATTCATATTGGTATGGATACTGTTGAACTTGATGGCAAAGGCTTTACTACTTTAGTTAAAAAAGGTCAGAGTATCAAAAAAGGTGAGCCTCTTATTAATTTTGACCTTGAAGCTATTAAAAAAGCTGGCTTTGAAATTACAACACCAGTAATTGTTACTAATTCTAATAATTACCATGAAGTTAATGTAGTTGCGAATGGTACAATAACTATCGGGGATCCATTATTAGACCTGAAATAATGAAAGGAGATAACAATGACTACAAATAATTTTCCTAAAGGATTTTTATGGGGCGGTGCTACTGCTGCCAATCAATTAGAGGGTGCTTACCAAGAGGGAGGTAAAGGTTTATCTTTACCAGATGTTATGCCTGGCGGTAAGGATCGAATGAAAATCATTGCTTCACCTGATTTTGATTTTAAGATTAATTCAAATTACGTTTATCCTAACCACATTGGTATTGATCACTATCACCATTATAAAGAAGACATTGCACTTTTTGCCGAAATGGGCTTTAAGTGCTACCGCTTTTCAATTGCCTGGTCCAGAATTTTCCCTAATGGGGATGAAGAAACTCCTAATGAAGAGGGGCTTAAGTTTTATGACTCACTAATTGATGAATGCTTAAAGCATAATATTGAGCCTGTAATTACTATTTCTCACTATGAATTACCTCTTCATTTAATTACTGAATATGGGAGCTGGAAGAATAAGAAGTTAATTGACTTCTATGAACGCTTTGCCCGCACCGTTTTAACCCGCTACCAAGATAAGGTCAAATACTGGATGACTTTCAACGAGATTAACAGTGCCGCTCACTTTCCAATAATGAGTCAGGGCTTAACTACAAGTAACGGCGCTGACGATAAGAAAAATATTTACCAGGCTTGGCATAACCAATTTGTTGCTAGTGCAAAAGCTGTTAAAATTGGCCATGAACTCAATCCTGATATGAAAATTGGCTGCATGATTTTATACGCTACTACTTACAGCTATGATTCAAATCCTAAGAACCAATTGGCTACCCTGCAAGATAATCAGGCTAATAACTTCTTCTGTGCCGATGTTCAAGTAAGAGGACATTATCCTGCCTATACTAAGAGCTTGTTGGCTCGTCAAGGCGTGCAATTATCTGACATTGATTACACAGATGGTGAATTGGCATTGCTAGCTCAATACCCAGTTGACTATATTGGTTTTAGCTACTACATGTCATCTGTAGTTGATGTTACTCATGAAAACCAAGAAACTGCTAACGGCAACTTAATGGGCGGCGTTAAGAACCCATTCTTAAAGAGCAGCGACTGGGGCTGGCAAATTGATCCCACAGGATTAAGAATTGCCTTAAACCAATTGTCCGATCGTTACCAAAAGCCAGTTTTCGTTGTTGAAAATGGTCTGGGTGCAGTAGACAAGCCTGATGCAAATCATTATGTGGCTGATGATTACCGGATTGACTACCTGCGTGAACACATCGAAGCTATTTCCCAGGCAATAGACGATGGCGTTGATGTTATGGGTTATACTCCTTGGGGCTGTATTGATTTGGTCAGTGCTTCAACTGGTGAAATGTCCAAGCGTTACGGTTTTATCTATGTTGATGAAGATGATGAAGGCCACGGAAGCTTTAAGCGTTACAAGAAAAAGTCTTTTGACTGGTACAAGAAGGTTATTTCTACTAACGGTGCTGATTTAGGGTAAATTTGACAGATTAATAAGAGCTCCGAAACTAAGACATCTCAATTTCGGGGCTTTTTATTTGTCATGGTCTTGAAGATAAATTCAGAAGGTTCAATTGCTTTTTAAATTTAGTGAAATAAAGCAAAAGTAAAAAGTTATAATTACAACTAAAAAGGCGGCCTTTGCCGCCTTTTTTGCTTTATAATTATTTAAATTTAGCTGAATATTTCATATCCTTAAACTGATGATGACCATATTTTTTTGTTAATTTTTTTGTTCTGAAATATTGACTAGTTGTCTTGAAGCTTATTGGGCTAGCTTCAAATAACACACGGTATTTTTTGCCTTTAATCGTTTCAGTGCGACAGGTAATAGCAAAATCATATTTTTGAATAGGTTTAGATAAAGGATCACCTAAAATAGCCCATTTGATTCCATTATGATGAGTCCATGTTCTCCGATAAGCGTGAAGAAATAGTCTTTTTTCAGTACATTTTCTTTTCCATTCTGCAGACATCTGCCAAGGATATTTATGAGTCCCTTTTACATAACCGTATTCTGAAATACCACAATTACCAAGAATATCACCATATTTTTCATGGATAATATAGCGGTAATTACTCTTTCCTCCCCAATAGCCCTTCCAGCTCTTAGGAAAGACGGGCTTTTTTAAATACCCGTATTTATTACCAGTTTCTACTTTATTTTCACCGTTTGCACTTGCACGCATAACCGCAGTTGTTAAACCTAAAGTACCGAGCCCGAAAAAGATAATCACAAGAGAAAACAGTTTTTTTATTTTTACTTTTTTCATTTTTAACTCCTTAATCTTAAACTCCTTATATGAATATATTATACAACTATTATCAATTTTAAGTATTGATTAATGAAGCTTATATTTTAAAAAGAAAAGTTTTGTCAGCTTACTAAAATATTGCAATATTTATATTTATTTTAATGGTATGGTAACTACAATTTTGATTAGATATAGTAAAATGCTTTAGCATTTTTGCATTAATTAACGAAGTTTAAAACTTGTCTGTCTAATTCCAGCGAAAATAAAAACCAAACTTTTCAATAAGAAAGTTTGGTTTTGTTTTCTGATTATCTTAATCAGTGCTTATTTTACAAATTAGCCGTTAAATTTTTAACCGCATTTCTGGCTGAGTAAACACAGTAACCGGCATGACTACCAGGAACTTTAACGCCATAGGTATCGCCATAAATTACGCCTGAGCCGTCACTGCCGATTGCATATAAATGCTCAATTGGCTGACCTTTGTCGTTCAATACTTCATTATTCAAGTTAACTTTTAAACCGTCTCCGGTGGTAAAGGCACCCACAGCCAATTCTATTGCGTAAAACGGACCTTGTGCAACTGGCAGTAAGTATTTCTTATCCTTACCAAAATCAGTGTCAACGCCTTTTTCAGCAAGATCATTATAATGATTAATCGTTTCTTCAAGATTAGAAGCGTCGATCTTCTCTGCCAGTTCCGCTAGCGTTGGAGCAGAATTCATAAAGTCGTAGTTTTTAGTGATGGCTTCTTTAACATTGTCGCGCAAGTGCGGATAATTGGGTAATTCATAAAATGGGTGTAAATCTAGTGGAAATTCTTTGTCAGTAAAATCATCAATAGTCTTTTGATCTAGAATAGCAAAAACGCGATCTTGGCGAATCATAGCATTTCCTTCATTAGCCCAATTACTTACGCAATCAAACTCATTGGTAAAACGATTACCAGCTTCATTTACCCATAAAATAGGTTCATCACAGACAGCGCTGCCCAGATCCCATGATGCAAATTCATATGTCGGAGTTTGTGAGTCATGGATTTGACCACCAAAATTCATTGTCATGCCGGTAAAAAAGTGTTTTGCTCCTTGCTTCCATGCCATTTTTAGACCATCACCTGTAGATTTGCCAGAGTTAACTGGTACAATCCGTTCAGGGTTGAATTTATTGGCATTCTTCATTATTTCAGGATTATTTAAATAGCCACCAGTAGCTAAAATAACATTTTTGGCTTGTAAAGCCACTTCTTTATCTGCAGCTAAGTCTTTAGCGATGACAGTCCAACTGCCGTCAGCGTCATGCTTTAAGTCAACTGCTTGAGTAGAAGTTTTAATCGCAATATTATTTTTTTCAACATACGGCTCTAATGCTTCATGGATTGCCTTGTTTCCATGACCTGTGAATAAGTGCCAAGTTGGCAAATCAGTGCCCATTTCTGTAACTTTGTCAAACTGAACACCGTGCTTTTGAAGCCAATCAACATTTTCTGCAGAGTGGTCAATATAATGGCGCCACATTTCATGATCAGCCTTGTAGTGTGAATAATCCATTTCCAACTGGAGAATTTGCTCACGCTTAATATCAATTCCTGCCTCTTTTTGCAATTTTGATTCTGCAGCAAAAACACCTTCAACATAATTACCAGTTCCACCAGTTGTTCTGCCTTTTTCTAGCACTAGGGCATTTAAATTTCTGTCTGCTGCATCTGTGGCTGCAGCGAAACCTGCAAGACCACCACCGATAATAATCACGTCATATTTTTTAGTCATAATATTATTCTCCTTTATCTTCAAATCTTAAGCGGAATTTTGGTCCAATTAGAGGGATGATTAAAGCAATGAAATAAATTATTGCTACTACAATGAAAACTACTGTGAATGAATTGCTGCCTTCATAAATGTAACTAAAGACAGGAGTGGCAAATGCTCCTATAACACCTGTGATGGCACTAACATTAGAGTAGCCAATATCAAACGCTGGCCCAAACATTTCAGCACCAAATACTTGCTCACCAGTTCCCATGACTGTCGCACAAGCAGTTGTTAGTAAGGCAGCAGAGTACAGTAAAACAAAAGATTTTGTGTTAGCAGCTAAAATGAAGAGCAACATTGCTGCTATTGGACATATCAGCCAAGCAGCTACGGCTTTGCTACCCCATTTATCTGTAGTAATCCCAAAAAGGGGAGTAACAAAAATTTCAGCTGCACTGATTAGAGTAATAATTAATCCTCCTGCAGTAGGGCCAAAACCACTACGAGTTGTAAAAACCGGGATTAAACTTTGAATATTGCCCCCAAATTCGACCAAGGCATAGAATAGTAACACCAAAACAAAAGCTGCTGAAAAAATAACAGACTTGGTTTTAATTTGCGGTGCTGCATGAATAGACGCTGTTTCTGTATTACCTTGAACTTGCTCAGCTCCATATGCTTTTAACCCGATATCTTCAGGCCGAAGTTTCATGATGAAAGCGCCAAGTAAGCCAATAACTAGGCTAATACATCCTAGTGTCAGAAGTGCAGAACGCCAACCCAGTTTGGTGATTAAGATAGTAGTAAAAGAACTAGAAAACATTAGATAAACAGAAACAACAACGGCACACAATGAAAATGCAAAGTTTTTCTTAGCAACAAACCAATTATTAACCAAAATGCCTTGAACAATATAACCCGTGAAGGCACATCCTAATCCTATGATTACAGCAGTTAAATATAATACGATTAGATTGCGGGCTTGTGATAAAACTGCTACCGCTGCGGCTGTCATGATGACGGCTAATGCTAATGCCCAATTAAAATGGACTTTTGTGATAAAGCGACCTACCAGAACGAATCCAAATGACATTGAAATAATGGTGATAGTCATGAAGTATGATACTGCTGATAAAGGTGCATGCAATGCATGTACTAATGGGTCTAAAAAGAGACTCATCATGACAGTATAAGTATTGGCAATCACCGCACACATCAATCCGGAAAACAGGACAATTAGCCACGGATAAACTTTCTGTTTCATTTATTAAAATTACCTCCTTAATGAATTTAATCACATAGTATCATTGCTAAAGGCACTTTCTTAACGCATAATGGAATAAGAAAGTACAAAAAGGAATAATAAAATATGAATTTTTCACAATTGCGCTGTTTTATCTATGTTGTCGACAATTTAAGTTTTACCGTGGCAGCTCGTAAATTAGACTTTTCACAGTCAGCTATTTCCAAAAACATCAAGGAATTGGAAAAAGAAGTTAATGTAAAGTTGCTGGATCGCTCTCCCCATAAATTAATGGTTACAGATGCCGGCAAATATTTTTATCAAATAGCTTTAGATATCTTAAAAAAAAGAGATAGTGCTGTAGATTATTTACAACATAGGTCGGCATCTGCTGATCTCACTCAGATAAGGATAGGGATGGCGGCTAATCCCTTAGAACACTACATTATCCCTTTGTTTTTGCAAAAATTTAATTTACAGTGTAAGGATTACGACTTTACTTTCATCATTAATTTTTTGGTTGATTATTTATCCCAGTTGCAAGAGCGCAAGATAGACTTGGCACTTTTAACCAGTGATGTAATTAAGGACTCAGATGATGTCGTTTTTAAGCCGTATGTACCTGTCAAATATTGGGTTGCATTACCATTTGGCCATCCTCTAGAAAAGTATGAAACTATTTCCCTTAACCAACTTTGTCGTCAAAAAATTCTTTTACCGTATACTGACCGTTCTTTGCCAGATATTTATCAGCTTAATCAAACAGTTTTGTCTAAATTAGGACCTGATCAGATTAAATGGGTGGATGAGTACTTTTTAATGTATGACTTTATTAAGGCAAGACAAGGCGTTGGAATAATTCCCAATTTTTGCATTAACAAAAATGTTAACTTTGTCTCCTATCGCCCCTTAAAATATAAAAGTATTTATTATTATGGGCTGACTTATCTTAGAGACGATGAACCAGGTAACGCTGGCTGGATTAGTGATGTGCTGGAACAGGTAATTAGAAAAAATATTATTAATTAAAAAAAGCTAGTTCCAAATTAAATGGTGAAACTAACTGTTGTTTATACTAAATTGTCACCGGTCTTTTCCTGCAATTGCCTACTAAATTCAGTCATGCCGATTAGGAAAACACTTCTATTTGCCTTGTGCAATTATCCAAATGAACTTGTTTAGGGTCAAAATAATAGTCAATAATATTTTCTAAAATCAAAAGTGATCATCAATCACTTTAACAATGTTGTTGTACCTTTTTTACACTTTTCTATTAATATAAACATCCTTTCTATTCTAAAAAACATAAGTAAAAGTAGTTAATTATTTTAAATTCTTCTATGTCTTCTCGCTATATGCTAAATATTTTATAAGCGAAAGAACTATTTTAAAATATAGCTATATTTTTTAAAATTATAAAATAATAGTTATTTTGATAGTTCTGCGTGAAAAATTATAGAAAGATTTTTTAAAAATAGGCAGGTCAAGTTAGTATTAATTTGAAGGATATTAAGCATAGGAAAAAGCATTTCATTATAAATACAGAAAAAAATAGTTTTTACGATTCACAAAGGATTGTTTATATTTTGTCTTAATGAGAACATCTGATCTGGAGTATTTAAACAGATACAGGAGGAAAATAATGAAGGGAAAAATTTATGCTAAGGCGCAACAGGTTGGCAAGACATTCATGTTGCCAATTTCGTTGCTTCCGATAGCGGGATTATTTCTAGGATTGGGTGCTTCTTTTACCGGTCCGACTTTTATAAAGTTGTATCACTTGGAGAGCATTTTATCGCCAGGGATGCCGTTAAACAGGTTTTTAAGCATTTTAAATGACTGTGGCTCTGTAGTCTTTGACAACCTAGGTTTGCTATTTGCTGTCTCTATAGCGTTGGGAATGGCAAAAAGTGAAAAAGGGGTCGCTGCGCTTTCTGCGGTTGTAGGCTACTTTTTAATGTACGCCTCCTTAACCAGTTCAATCAAAAATCTCAGAAATTTAAATCAGCTCAAACAAGTTAATGGCTTAATTACAAATGTGTTGGGTTTTAACAACACAATGAACTTGGGAGTATTCGGGGGCATTATCATTGGTTTAATAGTCGTATGGCTACACAATAAGTACTACAATATTAAACTGCCTGATGTAATTTCATTTTTTGGCGGTACTCACTTTCCGCCAATTGCCGCTGCGGTTTCTGGTGTAATAATAGGAATTTTGCTTTCATATATTTGGCCTTATTTTGCTGCGGGAATTTCTGCTTTAGGCTTCTTCATTGCTAAATCTGGGGTAGTTGGTTCCTTTCTATACGGATTAATCTACAGAATGTTGATACCCTTTGGTTTACACCACATTTTCTATTTGCCATTTTGGCAAACAGCGGTAGGTGGAACGGCTGTTGTTGCTGGTCATACCGTGCAAGGTGCCCAAAATATTGTCTTTGCACAATTAGCTGCCGGCGGGAAAATTTCGTATGAAGCTGCCAGATTCTTTTCATTTCAGTTCCCAGAAATGATTTTTGGCTTGCCAGCTGCTGCCCTGGCAATGTACTCTGTAGCTCGTAAAGATAAAAGGAGTGAAATTAAAGGACTTTTAGTATCCTCTGCGGTAACTTCCATTTTAACTGGAATTACCGAACCACTTGAATTTACTATTTTATTTGCTTCACCATTTTTGTATTTTGGCGTTCACTGTGTACTTTTTGCTTTTTCTGCAGTCTTTGTAACCTTGCTAAAAGTAGGAGTAGGCTTTACCTTTTCCGGTGGCTTAATAGACTTTATTCTTTATGGTGTGTTACCCGGAAATGCCAGAACTAATTGGGTTCCAATCATCTTCTTAGGTATTGCTTATTTCGTTGTTTACTATTTCTTGTTTAGATTTGTAATTACTAAGTTCGATCTCAATACGCCTGGTCGTAAAGATGATACTACTTTAAAAACCAAGAAAGATTATGTTGATAATAAGAAATTTACTGCTCTAACTAAAGATGAGCAAGTAGCTTATGAAATAGTAGCAGCTCTAGGCGGAACTGATAATTTAGTGAATGTTGACAACTGTGCCACAAGGCTGCGGGTGACAGTTAAAGACGGCAATTTAGTAGATAAAGAAACCTTAACCTCAACGGGAGCAGCCGGAACAGTAGTTAACGGTGCCTCTGTCCAGGTAATTTATGGCACTACTGTCGGCAACATTAAAACAAATGTAATGGATTTGATTAATAGTGGCAAAGCGCCAAAAACTGTTGCAAATGCAGTTAAGCCGGTAGAAAATCCCGAGCCGATGGCTGATGAAAAAACTGCTCCAAAAGTGGTTGACAAGAGTTCAAGTCAAGAAATCGCACTTTTTGCACCTGCTGATGGACAGCTGGAATCATTGCAAACCTTAAATGATGGTGTTTTTTCCAAAGAGATGGTAGGTAAAGGCTTTGCGATCTTACCAGAAAATGGCAATATCTACGCTCCAGTTGATGGCACAATAACATCTATTTTTCCTACCAAACATGCAATTGGCATGAAAGAAGAAAATGGCATTGAGTATCTTTTGCATATGGGATTAGATACTGTTGAGCTTAAGGGCAAAGGCTTCAAAATTCTTTGCTCTGAAAAAGAACAAGTCCATCAGGGCGACAAACTGGCAGAGATGAATTTAACAGAAATTAAATCTGCTGGAAAAGCAACTGACGTTATTTTCGTAGCTACTCTGTCTGACAGATTGTTAGATGTCAAAGTTTTAGAAAATGGTAAAGTTGCTGCTAAAGATCAAGTAGCGCAGTTGTTTGTTAAAAAATAATTGATTATTACGTCACATTTCTACGTTAGAAAATATTGCTGCATGTAGAAAAACCAAGCTTTTTGTTTAGAAGGCCTGGTTTTTGTTTTACTCAAAAATTAAATTGATGGCAAATGTGAAATAGGGTTTAGTTGCCAATTTGCTCATCTACCACTTTTTGCCATTGCTTACTAAGTTCAGTCATGCCAATTAAGTAAAATTCTTCTATTTGTCTTGCGCAATTATCCAAATAAACCTGTTTAGGGTCAAAATGATAGTCAATAATATTTTCTAAAATTAAAAGTGACATTTTACTAAAGCAAGTTATTGGCTGAGTATGAATTTCGTGGGACTTTGCTATTAGATGCTTGGCTTCTTGGTATTTATTTTTATCTAGGCACATACTAATCATATTGATTAGAACTCCCAGTACCGTAAACTGTACCTTATTATTATCGCTGTCTTTAAATTGGTGAAAAATTTTGTTAGTAATAATCAAGTTGCTGTCAAAATCATAGAAATACATACAATTCAGGAAAATTGTGAGTGTTTTGCGAGTAAAGTTCTCCTCGTTAAAAAATTTATTTTTTAATTGTTGGATTTCTGCAGTACTTAATTTTTCTTTGGTACCATCTATAATAGCTAAGATTGCATTCACACTTAGCATTAACTCATTTTTACTAGCAAGCCTGCTATTGGCAATTGCCTGTTTGATTTCTTCTAGGCGCTTAATATCAAAATTATAGTAAGCATCTATAATTTGCGTATCAATCTTATTTTTTAAATTAGTCTCATTTTCAGCTTGGTAATCAAGTTGTTTAAAAAAGCCAGCAATTTCAACGTGATTTTGCCGTAATAATTCAATTAGGTCTGCCGCTGAAATGCGCGTCAGATCTTTTTCTACTTTGGAGTAAAAAGAGGGGCTGATAACGTCACCAATCCATGCGCGTTGAGTTTTGCCAGCTTCTAGACGGTATTGCTTAAGTAACGCACCAATAGTCATAATTTACCTCACTTGCCAATTTTTGTGTCATATATGAAATTTTCTTATTCTTAATTTTAGCTCAAGTACAATTAAAAAAGAAGAGAGTTAAACGGGAGAAAAAATTATGACTATCTTTTTTAAAAACAAAGAATATCGCAAGTTTTCAATTGCCAGTATTTTATCCAGTGCGGGAGATATTTTATTCTATTTAGCGCTGATGACTTATGCCAGTCGGCTCAAAAATTATTCGCTGGCCTTATCATTAATTGCTATTTCGGAGTCAGTTCCCCGGCTGTTTTCCAGTGTTGGTGGCTATCTAGCTGACAGAACACAGAATAAATTTCAAAAAATAGTCTGGATGGCTATGATCAGAGGTGCGCTTTATCTACTGGTTGGTTTTCTTTTTAGCCAGAACATCGCTGGCTGGAATCTGGTAATTATGGTGATTATCATCAACTTTATTTCTGATACGGCCGGAACTTATTCTGGCGGACTGACCACGCCACTAATTATTAGTCTGGTTAAAAAAGATGAGATCGCTGAAGCCGAGGGCTTTACTAGCGGTGTCTCACAAGTAATCACTTTGATTAGTCAGTTTGTTGGATCAGGACTTTTATTGTTTATGTCATATTCTGCTCTGGCTGTGATTAACGGCCTGACTTTCGTTGTGGCGGGATTGATATATTGCAATATAGCTGGAAGTCAGCGTAAAAAGGGTATCCCAACTGTCACACAAGAAGTAGATGATCGCGGCTTTTGGTCCACCCTGGCCTTAGCATTAAAGCAAGTTAAAAAGGCTAGTGGCTTAATTACTACCGTACTGGTAATCGCCGTTTTAAACGGAGTTCTCAGCACGATCGAGCCCTTGATTTCTATTGTCATTGCGGGCAATCGTCAGGTGATGGTCATTGGTACCTATAGTTTTACAATCGCGTTAATCGGTGCTATGGCAGGAATCGGCGCTGCCTTAGGCAGTATTTTTGGTACTAATTTATTTAAAAATGTTAGCCTTTATATCATTATTATGTTTGCCAATATTGCTGGAGCAAGTGTCATAATTGCTATTTTAAGTAAACAAATTTGGTTCTGTTTAATAACTTATTGTATCTTAGGCTTCTTTGCGGGAACTGCTACTCCAAAATTAACCCAGTGGATGGTAGGTGCAGTTGATCATAAAATTCTTGCGTCTTCCATTGGTCTGATCAATACAATTTTATTAATTGCCAGTCCCTTAATGACAACCGCCTTTACTACCTTATCGGCTGTGACAAGCGTCATCTATTCTCTTTGGGGCCTGTTTATCGTCAGTGTTCTGCTCTTTGTAATTACCTTATTGGTAATGAGAAAATCCGCACAAAAAGGAAATTAAACAGCTGTTTAGCTGGTAAATTTGCAGTATTTGATTTGATAATCATCCCAAATATAATTGATTTCAATTCTATTTTGTTTGGCTAATCTTTCTGAAAAACTACTTTTACAATTTTGAGTATCTTTCCCATATAGTCATCAGGTAGTTGCTCTAAATACTGAAATGGTCGATTATGATAATCGATTGTAATTAGTTGGTCTAGCATGACTACGCCTTTTGTTTGAGATGCAGCAGGATATAATGGGTAGCGTCTTTTAGTAGTTGATATAGGAGCAAACACAGCAATATAAGCGTATTTTTCAACCTCTTTATAGCTTAAATATAAATAAGGTCGTTTGCTAGATTGTTCATGCCCCTGCTTAAGGCGTAAATCATTAATAGAATAGATCCTTGCTTAATTACCATTTTTCATTTCCTTTTCTCTCATTCGGTAACTTAATTTTGGTATAAAATTCTTTCCCTGAATAATCTTTAAAAAGTTCTTCAAAAGTTAAAACATGTGTATCTTCTTGTTTTGCCATTATTACTTTGATGTCCTCAATTTTAATGTTTAAATAATCTCCTAAAGTAGCGTTTAATGCTTGCAAGACTGCTTGACTTAATAGCATGTCTTTAGATTTACGCTATTAGATAAGGCAGCTCTAATCATATTTTCCCCCTGAAAAAAATAAACAATGTATATCCCAAAAATTATACAATGTTTATCTACAAAGATCAGACAAAAAAGTATCCTGAACGGAATATGATGTGACCATCAAAATTAGAACACTTTATTAATTGTAAGTTAGCTCTTATTTATTAGGACTTTTTCTCAAACTGAAAAAGATAATGAGAATAAAGTTAATCAGTAGCGTGAAACCTGTAGTCCAGAAAACTGTAGCGTAGTTGGACAAACCGGAGATGGTGGAACCCATTAGTGAACCAAACACAGAACCAACTGCTTGAAAAGACTGATTGTAACTAAAGATGCGACCAAAACTTTCGGCAGGAGTGTTCAATGTCAAAACAGTCTGTGCTGCCGGTAACATTGCAGCACTGGCAATTCCCAGCAGGAAACGCAATCCTGCCAGCACCCAAGGTGAGTGTGTTAAAGCCATAGGTACGAAAAGAATTGCACCTACTATTAAACCTAAGCGTAATATTTTTAGTGGTCCAATTTCATCCATTTTATGTCCGATTTTGGAAGCAGCCAGCAATGTTCCGAGACCTGGGGTTGCAGCTACGACGCCCGCCACAAATGCGATGTTTTTGCTATTAGGCATCATCGATTTGACATACAAAGAAACAATTGGATCAATTGACATGTTAGCGGCCTGCACTAACAGGGTAGTTACGAACATGACCACAATCAATTTAACATTGGGTAGAGAGTGCATGATCTCTTTCATAGGCTTCATTTCTTCGCGGGAAATTGGGGTAAAGTTTTCATGAACTAAGAATGTCGACCCTAAGAAGACGAGCACCATCAAAAAGCCGGTGATGAAGAATGGAATCCGGTAGCCCCAGACGCCGCCAAGCCAATTACCGAAGAAATTTGACAAAACACCACCTAAAAGTGGTCCGACTAAGTTTCCAGCAGTACCGGCAGTCATCATTTGACTCATTACCCAGCCACTTTTTCTGTGGGGAGTTTCCCCTGCGATTAAAGCGGTGGCGTTGTTAATATATCCGGAAAAAGCGCCCTGAATAAAACGCATTACAATTATGTAAATAGCATTAGGGGCAAAACCGGTAGCAGTAATAGTTAAAGCCATGACCCCAGAAGCTCGCATGCACATTAACTTACGGCCTTTTCTGTCGGCCAAGTTGCCCCAATAAGGTGAAACGATTGCCTGAGCAATAAAGGTCATGGCAAATGCAAGACCGGAATACATGCTA
The DNA here is from genome assembly GCF_016100975.1 of Lactobacillus sp. W8174. Classification (GTDB taxonomy): domain Bacteria; phylum Bacillota; class Bacilli; order Lactobacillales; family Lactobacillaceae; genus Lactobacillus; species Lactobacillus juensis. The sequence continues at coordinate 55,652 of NZ_JACFRN010000002.1, forward strand.
ATCTGCAGCTTGCTGTAGTGGCCCAGATCAGCGATAAATAGTGAGATAAAGGGCATTGTCATGGAATAGCCCATACCTGTGATAAAGCAACCTAGCCATAAAGTGACAAAAGCTTTATGCCAGCCAGCCGGAAATTTTTCGGAAATTGTCAAAACGTCCTCGCTTTCTTTTTAATATTTTTCTAAAAAATATGATATCTTTTATATTTTAGCACAATAAATTTGCTAAGAATTTGCTAAATAGATGATATTTTCATATTAAACATGTTAGGATATTATTTCTGAAAGGAAGGGATGTTGGTATGGGAAGAGATTCGCACTTAACTAGGCAGGAATACCGTCAAAAATGCCGCCAAAAATCCCAGTCGCACACAAACAAAGCGCCAAAGGCAACGATTAGAGAAAATAATACTTCTCAAACTCGTGCTGACTACCGCCATTTAAAGTTAAATTTCTGGGATATTTTTGCAGATCGGCCATACATCGCGGTGGCAATAGTTGTTTTGGCCATTTTCTTAGTTATGGCTAAACTCTGGTGGCTTCTTGCTGCGCTGGCAATTGTGGTCGCAATTGGCATCTTTGTGATTGGCCGCAGTCATCATCCTAACCGTGTACTTAGCCTCGAATTTAAAATGAAGTCATCCCGGAAATTAAGCATGTTACGAGCTTTGCAATTTGGTGGCTCGATTATCATGTTTCTGGCAACTTATATGAAAAAAGTGGTAACAGTTAATTTTTCCACAGCTGGTTCGACTGATGGCTTGCAAGTCGTTCAGGGCATCTTGTCTAATCGTGGTGGCGTCTATGGTCAACAGGGATCATACTTCTTGAGTTTATTAAATACCCTAACTGGTGGACAGCTGTGGGGTAAATATCGTTATGCGGCTAACAGTGCCCAAATGATGAGCAGTGGTGCAGGTCGTTTAATTATTATGTGGGTTTTGCTTTTAATGATTGCACCAGCATTTTGCGTTTTAGCACAATTTTTTCGGGAACCATATTCGCGCAATACGGCTTTGGTAGCTTCAATCATTGCTACTGTCAGCTTCGTATTAACTCCTCGTTTATTGAGTAAGTGGATTGTAGAATACGCCGTCGAAAATCGTATGGCAAGTAGTCAAGCTCAGGCTGCCATTAGTGTCGGACCCATGGCCTATGTGGCAATGCTTTGCGCAATTTTAGTTTTAGTTATTTCAGTTTACCGGGTAATTAAAAAGGACAGATTTGTTTAAAATAGTCTTCTCATAATATTTAACTTAATTACCATTAATACTGGCACCTTAGTGGTGCTAGTTTTTTTGTGAAATTAATTTCTGAAAATGAAACAAATATTCCAAGTTGTGAAATACGTATTCACTTTCATAGAAAGCGGATACAAAAAATAAGAAAGATGTTATAAATATAAAAGTAAGCTAGCTTAGAAAATAACAGCTCAAGTTGGGCAGAGTGAATAAAGGAGAAGAATATGTCCGAAAAAGATAAACGTTATTCCGTAGTCATTGCAGGTGGCGGTAGTACTTATACCCCAGGATTTGTTTTGAGCTTAATTGCAAACCAGGACAGATTTCCACTAAGAAAGCTGAAATTTTATGATAACGATGCCGAAAGACAAAAGAAAATTGGTGATGCATGCGCAATCATTATGAAAGAACGTGTACCGCAAATTGAATTTTCGTATACGACCGATCCCAAAGAAGCATTCACAGATGTTGACTTCGTTATGGGATCAATTCGGGTTGGTAAATATCACATGCGCGAACTTGATGAAAAAATTCCCTTAAGATATGGCGTTAATGGTCAGGAAACAACCGGACCCGGAGGAATGGCATATGGGATGCGTTCTATTCCAGCTATTATTGAGATAATCGACTGGATGGAAAAGTATTCGCCGAACGCTTGGATGATTAACTATACTAATACGATAGCTATTGTTGCAGAAGCTTGCCGCAGATTAAGACCAAATGCTAAAGTAATTAATATTTGTGATATGCCAGTGGAAATTATGACTAGAATGGCCAAAATTTGTGGTTTAAATGACTACCATGATCTTGATGTTAACTACTATGGTCTGAACCACTTTGGCTGGTGGAAAGAAGTTCGTAATAAAAAGACTGGCAAAGACCTGATGCCATTACTCAAAAAATACGTTGCTCAAAATGGCTATTGGATCGGTGGTGAGTTTGATAAAGAGACAGAAAAAAGTTGGGCTGAAACTTTTAAAAAAGCTAAGGACTGCTATGCTCTTGATCCAGAAACCTTACCTAACACTTATATGCAATACTACTATTATCCACAATATGAAGTTCAAAACGCGGATCCTAGTCACACTAGAACAGATGAAATTCGTGAATATCGCCAAAAGATTGTCTTTGATGAATGTGCCAGAATTGTAAAAACAGGTACTGCTAAAGGCAATATTTGGGAAGCCAATGTCGAGCATTCTAACTATATTGTTGACATTTGTCATGCGATTGCTTATAACACTCACGAAAAATTCTTTGCTAACATTCCTAATAACGGTGCTATTGCTAACATCGATCCTGATTCTATTGTTGAAGTACCTTGCTGGTTTGGTGCAGATGGAGTTCAACCAATGGCAACTGGGATGGCCGGCAGATTCCAAAAGGGATTAATAGAAGAACAACAAGCTTGTGAAAAATTGGTAGTTGATGCTTATGAACAACATTCATATATCAAGATGTGGCAAGCATTTGCTCTTAATAAGACGGTACCAGATGCCTTAGTTGCTAAGAAGATTCTTGATGATATGATTCCGGAAAACAAGCCATACTGGCCAGAACTTAATTAGTGATTGGGGATGAAGTCTTATGATGCAAAAGTTTCAAAAGTTTGGTGCAGCAATGTTTGTACCAGTGCTTTTGTTTTCATTTGCTGGTATTGTGGTCGCTTTAGGTAGCTTATTTAACAATCAGGCAGTTTTCGGCTCTCTGGCAAATCCAGGAACGACTTGGTATTCGATTTGGGATACGATTAGCGCAGGTGGTTGGACAGTTTTTAAGCAAGAAGCTTTGCTTTTCGTTGTAGGTCTGCCAATTGGTTTAGCAAATAAATCCAGAGGTAGAGCTGCCATGGAAGCAGTAATTACCTACATGACTTACAACTATTTTGTAGGTGCGATTTTATCTCACTGGGGTGCCAGTTTTGGTATTCCTAACTTTGATAAGATCCAGATTGTGGAAAACTCCACTAACCACGGACTAACAGAAATAGCAGGTATCAAAACTCTGGACACTAGTATTATTGGTGCTCTAGTAGTTGCTGGTATAGTAATTTGGCTGCATAACCATTATTTTGATAAAAAATTGCCTGACTGGCTGGGAACCTTTCAAGGATCCACATATGTTTATATTTTGGGCTTTTTTACCATGATACCTTTAGCACTTATTACTTGCTGGGGCTGGCCTAAAGTGCAGTTAGGAATAACCGGAATGCAGCATTTTATCACTAATAGTGGCGTTATTGGAGTATGGATCTATAATTTTCTTAATCGTATCTTAATTCCAACTGGTCTCCATCATTTGGTATATATCCCCTTCCAATATGGTCCAGCCGTTGTTGCAGGGGGCTTACAACCATACTGGTTGAAACACCTAACCAAATTTGCATTAAGTACACGTCCATTAAAGCAATTAGCTCCTGAAATGGGCTTCCAATTATGGGGCAATGAAAAAGTATTCCTCGCACCAGTAATTTGCTTGGCGTTTTATGCAACTGCCAAAAAAAGTAAAAAGAAGCAAACTTCAGCTTTGTTAATTCCAGCAGCTTTAACTTCCTTTTTTGCTGGCATTACTGAGCCAATTGACTTTACCTACTTGTTTGCGGCTCCTGTTTTATGGGTAATTTATTCCTTACTTTCAGCAACTATGAACACTATTATGTTCAGTCTTGGTGTTGTGGGTAACTTTATATTTGGCAGTATTGATATGGCAGCAGAAAATTGGATACCACTTTGGGCCAATCACTGGCAAACATTTCTAGTCCAATTTACAGTTGGTATTATTTTTGCAATTTTAACCTTCTTCATTTTTAAATTTATGATTGTTAAGTTTGACTATGCTACTCCAGGAAGGGAAAAAGATGACGAAGATGTACATCTACTAAATAAAAAGGAATATCAAGCTAAAAAAGAATCAGCTGCTGCAGCAACAATTACTGCACAGCCAGTCAAAAAAGAGAAAGAAACTGATCCATACATTGAAAGAGCAACTGCCTTCTTAGATTTACTAGGTGGAAGTTCCAATATTAAAGAAATAAGCTCATGTGCTACGAGATTGCGTGTCACTGTGGCAGATCCTGATAAGATGGGCTCTGATGCTCAGTTTAAGGCAGCTAAGGCCGTTAATGTTGTCCATCACGGCAAAGCAGTACAGATAATAGTTGGCTTAGATGTCGCCCAAGTACTAGAGGCAATGCAAGAATTAAGAAAGCAGGATAACAAGTAAAATTAATTATGACTAGAACGCTTGTATAGGTAAAAGAAATTTGTCATATGTAAAATTACTTTATATGGAGCGTTGATCTATGTCAAAATTAGAATATTTAGTCTATCAAAATAGTAGTAAATTGAATGATTCTGAGATTAGAATCATTCAGTTTGTTATCAATAATGCAAAACTATGTCAAAAATTAAGCCTTTCGGAATTATCCCAAAAATTATATGTTTCTCGATCTGCTATTTTTCGTATGTGTAAGCACTTGGGTTTGAGCGGATATAATGAATTGAAATTTTACTTAATTGAAGTTATCCAGGAAAAAGAGCAAAATTCTAGAAATGAAGCAGTGCCTGACAACTTTGGCGCAAACGTAATAAAAGAAATCGAAAACTTACATAAAAATTTTAAAATTCTTAAGTTAGATGAATTTTACATTGAGTTAAATAACGCTAAGCATATTTATATATACTCTACCGGCTGGATCCAACAGATGTTGTCCAATTATCTTTCTCATGAGTTATTACTATTTGGAATTTCATCAATAGTTTTGCCAGCCGCTGTCAGTGAATTGGAAATGGTAGGAAAAATAGCAGAAAAAGGCGACATGCTCTTTATTATTTCTTACACGGGCAATAATAAAGAAATTAACGATGAACTGGGTAAATTTGAGATGGTTAACAACAAATTGCGTTATGTATCCTTTACAGACTTAAAGCAAAATAAGCTTGCTTCGCTTTCTGATTATAATTTCTACTATCCCACCATAAAATTTTCGTCTAGAAATGACGTTTCATTTATACTGGCTTATACCTTAGTTGATTTCATCATAAATAAGTTTGGCATTTGGCAAAAAGAAAAAAGTGATAAAAATGGTAAGTAAGATAAATAACTTTTTGATTGGTTTTTTGGATAGAGCTCATTTAGACACCAAAAAAATTTTGACAACCTATATCTATGCTTTAATTTTAATTCCCTTGTTTTTCGGCAGCTTTATAACTTTTGCATTATCTATTGCTAATCAAAACATCAATGTAGTCTTGAATAATACACCTTTGATTGCAATAGATATGATAGTAGCTCTTACGGATTTTATTATGGGTTATTATATTTGGCTCAAGAAAGATTTGATTCTTAAACATGAGGGCAATTATCGCTTTTTGATGTTCAGTCAGGCGATTAGTCAGTTAATGGTCGGTAACATTTTTTGCTTGATTTTGGCGCTTTTTGGGATCATACGTATTAATGAGCAATCTGACAAATTAAAATGTCAAAACAATTTTATCAAATTACCTGCTTTTATCTTTTTGACTATTTTTGGTTTTTGTTTAGTTTTAACGATTAGTATATTTATTAGAAAATAGGTAGAATTAATGTTTAAAATATTTAAAAAACGCGGTTTTACAGTGGTTGCAGCTTGTGATGGAAGACTAATGCCAATTACAGATGTGAAAGATGAAGTTTTTTCTCAGAAAATGCTAGGAGATGGATACGCTATTAAGCCTACAGCTGGCAAAATTTATTCTCCTGTTGCAGGAACAGTCACCACAGTCTTTCCCACTAAGCATGCAATCGGCATTACTACTGATAATAATTTAGAAATATTGGTTCATTTAGGAATTGATACTGTTGAATTAAAAGGTGAGCCCTTCAAAGTGGCTGTTAAGCAGGGTGACACTGTTAAGCAGGATGATTATTTGGCAAGTATGAATACAGAACTGATTACGACTGAAAATTATGATGATACAGTAATAGTTGTTTATACTAATATGGATGTCATAAAATCTGTTTCTGATGTGTCCGCCGGTGATACGACTCACGGTGACACAGTTCAGACTCTTCAGTTTAATGCTTAATTATTTTTAAATAAGATGCTTCGACTAGTTAAATAAATTAAAACCCTGTGTTTTAATTGCAATTTTAACTACCTCGGAGCGTTTTTTACTTAATATTGTAAAAGTATAGGTTTGAGTTTAGAATCAAGTTAAATAAAAAATATCATCTGTTTAAAATTTTTTTTGACTTAAATTGTAAATAGGAAGGGATTATTTATGCTTAATGATATCGTTCTGATTTTGCTAATAGTTGATGCTATTTACTTAATATATCTAGTTTGTATCAGATTAACACACAAAACACCGCAGAATTCTAAACTTATCCAATTTTATCAGAAGGAGCATTTACGGTGGGCTAAAGTTAAGTACTTCTTCCTTGTAATTCCTATTGTTTTATTTCTTCTGCCATATGATAATAGCTGGAATAATTATGTAACATCCTTGTTTGTGCGCATTATTGGAATTGTTTTGTGGACGTTGATATTTGTGATTGGTGACTTTCTCGATGGGAAAATGTATCACTGGTTTTTCAAAAAATAATACGGATAAGTAAAAAAACATAGAGTCTGGGAAAAAAGTGTTCTTTGAAGTTAAATTAAAAAATTTCACAATTTAAAAAAACCGACAAATCAACGTTTTATTGACGTGATTTGTCGGCCTTTTTTAGTTAGGTTAGAGTTTTTTCCCAGACTCTTTAAAGTGAAACTATTTTTATTATTTGAGTTGTTTGAATTAAAATAATATTATTAAGCTTGCATTTGACGCAAAGCTTCCGTTGTAACTTTTGATACATTAATTTTATTTTTCTTAGCCCAATTATTTAGATCCTCTGGCAATGAAATATTTCGCCGGACAGTTTTACTATATTTATTACGCCACTTTGTCATATTAACTTTAACCCAAGATATTTGCTGATTTTTTTCCAACTTCCACTTTGTTGGATCCTGAACTCTAGGATAGCCTTGAAGGTCAAGCATTGTTGCCATTGCATCTTCTGCATGATAAAGAGCTTCACCTATTGTTTGACCATCAGTGACTAAACCTTGGATGTTAGGTGACGTAATTGCATAATAATGTCCTGATTCGTCGTTACACTTTTCTATAATAACAGGATAAGCTGCAATTTCTTGTTTCATGTTAATTTAAATATGCCAAGTAAGAAACATTAATTTTTAACCAGTTCCCATGGCATACTCATAACCTTCCTTCTTAGTTTTCAAATATTATACACCATTAATGTGTATAACACGTTCGAATTCCAAGAGCAATGTATATTTTTGACTGCTTAATAGATATTACACAATTAATAATTGGCTTCTGGAAATTTTATAGAAAAATATACAAATAACTGGGCTTTAATCTAAAAAGCTTTTGACTATGAAATTGTTTAAGCTTTAGATATTCAAACCAATTTTATCTAAAAATTTGGCAGTCAATTTTCTTTTTTTTGGCCTTCCTTTAACGGTTTTAATTAAACCCTCTTTTTCTAAATCTTCTATAGCAGTTTTTACCTTTTTAGTTGATATTTTTTCTGTGCTTTTGATAAAACTAATTAAACTTGTGTCTTGAACGCTGCCATCAAAACTATTGAATAAAAATGACTGTGCATATACATATAAGATATTGAATTCAAAGTTAAGATAATCCAAATCTTCTAATTTCTTTTTGACAAAATTTAAAATGTTATGGTCATCTTTTAAATTACCTAGGACATATTTTTGTCCAGAAACTAAGTATTTTAGCAAACTGATAACGAATAGTGTGATTTCACCGTAATTTTTTTCATTTTCAACTTCTTGAAATTCTTTATAATATCTTGCCTTTTTTTGATTGATCTGATAAGAAAAGCTGACAGCAGTATAAGGGTCAACTTTTTTTCCAATATAACTGCAAAAGAGATACCTTCCTAACCTGCCATTGCCGTCATAAAAAGGATGAATATATTCAAAATAATAGTGAACAACACAGGCCTTTAAAATAGGATCATATTTATCCAAATTAATAAATTTTAGCCAATTTTTTAATTGCTGATTTATCTCATCTTCGCTGTTTTTGGGAAGATGAACAGTTTGAACTGAGTTGCCAAGTCTGACAAAACCATCCCTAAATAGTTTGCCGTCGGGTAAGTTACTTTTTGCTATTTCACCTTTTAATAAAGAGTCATATAATATTCTGATATCTTTTAGCTCATTAAGTTGATATGTTTTACCGTTTTCAATATCAAAATACATTTTAGCAAAAGATTGGAAACGCACAGTTTTATTATGATTATTAATATTTTCTACGGCTCTGTTAATTTCCTGTATAGTAGCAGCAACATTTTCAATATCATTTGTACCTTTAATTTCTTTAATTAACAAATCAATGAAAAATTGCTCTCTGGCAACATCTGGAAGCTTGCCAATGAATGCTTTGATTTGAGCAGAGTTCTCTCTAATGACAGTTAGCAGTGAATTATAATCTTCAATTTGTACCAAAAAAAGTGGCAATTGTGTAGGTATTCTAATTTGTTCGTGCACATCTATGGGGTTTATTGCTAACGGAAACTTAATTGTGCCATAGCCTTTAAATCTTTTATTTAATTCATTATCAATTGGTTGACCAGGATGTTGGTAAGAATAAATTCTTAATAAGTGATATTTAGTCATAATTTTGTTGCTTTTCTATAAATAAATCATAAAAACGACTTTTTTTGAATTTAATTTTGAGTATATACTATATCAATTCAAATTATTGCGATTTTAGCAAAAAAATAAAAAAGGCACATCAAAATACGAAATATATTTTATCGAACCAAAAAATTATAAAGCTGTTGAACTTTTTAGATAATTTACTTGATTGCTCTTCTCGAAGTAGAGTAGGCGCAATTATAGGGCTTATCTGACTCTAAATCTCGACCATTAAAAGAATTACAAATTCAGCATGCTTAAAACTTCCATAAATGGAATAAATATTTCCAAATATGGTATAATATATTTGGAAAATAATTTGAGAAATGAGTATTTTAAAATGAGCGCAACAATTACAAAATTACTAAATAGTAAACACGTTTCGGTAAGGGAAGTTGCCGAAAAGAGTCACGTTTCAGAAAGTACACTGAGAAAAGCAATTGCCAGGCCTATTGAAGCTTGGTCAATCAGAATTCTTGACGCTTTCGCGGTCGGTTTAGATAAAAGAGCTGGTGATTTATTAAATATGTTAAAACCGCAATCATATAATTTAGAAATTGATGACGAAACACAGACCATTCAGGGTGTCTTTATACCAGATAAAGAAATGTACTTCGAAATTCGGGGAGTAGTGGAAGCCAGTCATTTAGAGGGCTGGAACCCCACTAAGGAAGATATTCAAGCCGTCTTGGACGGGGTTGTAAACCCTGATCCAGAAGAAGTTAAGGAAATTGCTGCAATTTGGGATAGTAACAATGAGTGACTGGATAAAAGATACGCTGTATCCTAACGGCACTTTGAAAAACAAATATCATATTCGAGATCAGCAAAAGCTTGAACAGGTAGAGTATTTGGAAGCAACACGGAGAGCAGCAATTTTTCTCCACTCTAAGCCCCAAATTAAAAAGATTCAGGATATAAAAAAGATTCATAAAATCATGTTTGGTCGTTTATATGATTGGGTCGGAAAATATCGGCCGGGTAATTTTCCAAAAAACGGTTATGACTTTTGTGATTATTCAAGATTTGGATATGCGGAAGACAATATTAATAATATTATGGAAAATCTGCCGCAAAAGAAGGCCTTAAAAGCCCAAGACTATGCGAAGCTGTTAGATGAAATCAACTTTATGCACCCGTTTAGAGAGGGCAACGGCCGAAGCTGTAAAGTTTTTCTTTCAGCATATGCTGCAAACCATGGCCAAGTGATTGACTACCCACGAAAAAATGAAGAGTTGATCCCAGCGCAAATGGACGCTGATTTGGCAAGAATTTCACAATTAATTAAGGTTCAAAATATGCCTAGCCGAGAGAATGCTTTTACTATATTAGTTAATAGGTATCGCAAAGAACAACATGTGTCAGATTAAGATGAAGTTTTTGGATTAGATTAGAAAGCAGGATAAATCAATTGAAGTATGAAGACAAGTTCAGACTAACGCCTGAAGAAAATAGACGCTTTGCCAAAACTAATTTAACCAAATTAGTCTTCACGAACTCACGCTTTGAAGGCCTGACTACCACTATGCCACAGACCCAGACAATCATTGATGGTCTGGGCGTTGACGGCGTTCCAATCGATGATATTAATATTATTGTTCAATTGAAGCGAGGCTGGCAGTTCGCTATCAATGAAAAGAAGCCCCTGGACTTAAATATGGAAAAGAAGCTTAATGCGATTGTTGCACGCGATACGGCTGCCTTTCCAGGATATTTGCGTAATGGTTCAGGCGGTGTAGCAACTTACTGGGGCGAGTTTGAACCACCTTTGATCGAAGAGAACAAGGAACAGAAATATTTAAAGCAGTTGTTAGTCAGTGATCGTACTGCCACCGATAAGGCACTAACTCTGATGTATCACAATATGCGCCAGCAAATGTTCTACGATGGCAACAAGCGAACCGCCACAATTGCAGCTAACAAGATAATGATTGATAACGGAGCCGGTCTGATTAACGTACCGCTTGATAAGTGGCCAACGTGGCAGCAAAAGCTGGCAGATTATTACTTTTCCAATGACATGACTGACCTCAAGGACTGGACCTATCAAAATGGTATTTTCGGTATGGAGCCAAATTTGCAGGCGCGGGCACAGCACAAGAGCCAGGAACAATCGGCTACTGATGAAAAAGAAACTATTGCCGAATTTAAAAAGATGCTCAAATCAGCTAAGAAGAGCAAACAGAATAAAAAGCAGCAGAGGCTTAATCGTGACGATGGACTTGAGCTTTAGTTAGCTAAAAATATTAGCTTAAATTAAGAAGGTATTACAGTGGAATACGGACAAAAGTTAGCTGCGCTTGCAAACCTAAAAAATAAGATGGATACCTATAGACCATTATCCCCGCTAGAAGTAAAGCAGCTTGAGCAAAATATCAGAATTAAGCACGTATGGTCTTCTGCTGCAATTGAGGGCAATACGATGACCGAAGCTGAAACTGCCGAGATTCTTAATGATGGGCTAGACGCAACTATTCACGGTAAAACCATCAAGGAAACACTGGAGATTATTAACTTAAATGAAGCTTATAGCTATATGCAAGATTTAGCAACCAAAAAACAGCCGATTCGCAATGAGGATATTAGAAACTTGAACCGAATTGCAACTTTGACAACAATCCAACCTCAAGAAGAAGCCGGTAAATATCGCAATATTGATGTATATCCTTATGGCTCAGAATCACGTCCTTATGCCTACTTTTATGAAATACCCGAGAAAATGCAGCAATTACAAGCTTGGAGTAATGAAGTACAAGACAAGTTGCACCCGGTACAGTATGCGACCGACTTGCACCAAAAATTCGTTACTATTCACCCGTTTAAAGATGGCAACGGACGTACAGCACGGCTTTTAATGAACTTAGTCTTAACTGAAAATGGTTATCCAGTGGTTAATGTTAATCCAGCTAAACCCGCACGAGAGCAATACATGAAAGCCTTAGCCGTTTCCCAGCAGCCCAATAATGATCCTCAACCATTTAGAAATTTAATCGCTGATTATGTAGAAACAGAACTAAAAAATCGGATTTTGAGTCTGCAATATGCTAAGAAAAATGAAGAGGAAGCTCAAAAAGATTTCAAAAACAGTCAACTTGATTGAGACAAGTTACAGAAAGAATATGAGGCCCCTAAGAAAAAACAGCAGGAGTTTGATCGTGACGATGGATCTGAGCTTTAATTAGCTCCTCCAAAAACTTTATTATAGGATCCAGCAATTGTAATTAATCATATATGATTAAGAGAAGCATATAATAATGCCTTTGCTGACACAAATACTGTATCAGCAGCTTCTGCTGGTAACTCTGCTTACGCTCAACTATCTAATGTCTTAAGTCAAGACGTTGTAAATAAAATTGACCCGTATACAGAAGTTAAAAATAATAAATATGTTCTTAATGACGATGTTAAAAAGGTTATTATTCAGACTGAATATTTCTCCGCTCAAGAAGTAATAGTCCATCAATCAACTTATTAGTGGATCATTTTTTAATAAATAAAAGCACAAAAAATGCAACTCTAGAATTTGAAATTAATAATTCTGGAAAATTAGTTAGAGTTGTACCATCAACTGAAAATTCCATAATTCAACCCCTTACTATCAATTCAAATTTAATTATAGAAAATATTGCCTTATTCCTAAATAATGATGTGAACCTCAAATTAATCTTCAAAGCAATCGAATATTTAGTCATGAAAAAAGTGCTCCTAATAATCGGATTAATGTCTAACTATTACGGAGCACTTCACTTTTTAGTTCTACTTCAATTTCGGGGTTTTGTTTTAGGTTAAGCAACATTTTGATAAAAATTAACGCTTATCTAAAATTTGATATGCTTTAGATAGCAAGTTATCCAAGTCTTTATCACTAACATGTCCAACAATTTTACCATTTCGACCGGAAAAATCATAATTAGGCATTTGAAAAGTAACTACACTACCAGATATCCCACTGCTGATATCAGCAAGACGATAGTATAGACCACGATTATCTTTTTTAAGATCATGAGTAAGAGGCATGCAGATAACGAGTCCTGTTTTTTGATTATATGCATTATTTGATATAACTATCGCTGGTCTTTGAATATTGCCAGATTGGGAATTATGACCGCCTTCTTCTCGTCCTGCATGTGATTCAGCATCTATTTAAATAATATCTCCTTGTTTGGGTGCTACCACGGAATATTCTCCTTACCAGCCTGCATAGTATCAGGGTTACCTACTTGTTCAATTTCTTTTTTAAAATCAATATCGTCGTATTTTCCATTAAACCACGGATTAGAGTCAATAGCTTTCTTATAGATTAAAGTATCGTTATCTTTTTGAAACAATTCAAATCGTTCACCAAGTTTAACCCCCGCCTTACTTGGAACCGTGAGGGCTATGGAATTACCAACTTTTCTAACAGAAAAGCTACCTAGTTTCTTTTCCATTACTATCAACTCCCTAATTTATGTTAGTACAAGTATACACCGCACCCGATGAGATTTCGATTATGTCTCTGGAAAATTTAGGTGATCTTGATTTTAAGTAGCAATATAGTCTTAATAGCGACTTAGCACATTTAATATAATATTTTCAATGTGATAATGCCCTAAAACAAAAATATATAGATAAATCATGAGCCAAAAGCTTAATTAAATGTCTAATATAATTTTTAAATAAAAGAGCCCCAAATTTAGAACAACTTTTGGAGGCTCAGTACATATTGTGTTTATATTTATTATCTTTTTGCCCTGAAAAAGATAATTTCTCTTGCAGCAATGATCAAACCGGATGATTGATAGATAGTCAAATGCACTTTTTTTGCACGGACATCTCGCAGACCAACCACCTTGTTTTTCGTGTCAGCTTTCCACTGCAAGTGGTCTGCATAGGTAGTATATTGCTCGCCATCCGTTGAAACAGCAATTGATATTGCAAGAGGATCACCATTATGATCAATATTTCGTGGCACATAGACCATTCTGCTTAATTTCTCAACCTTTTCAAAAGTAAAGGTTAGTTCCAGTGGTTGTTCAGGTGAAATTGATTGATCTGTTTGCCATTCGCTTGCCAGTTTAAGATCAGTTAAATAAGACAGGGGATGATTTTCTTTGCTGGTATAGTTGCAAGTCACATCAATGTTTTCAATAGCATAATCTTTAGCAGCGTGCTTGGTAATAACGCCGAAAAGATCAGACCATTCAGAAACTTTATTTCCTATTACATACCGCATTCTAATGATATAGCGAGTATTGGGAGTTAATTCGTGAAAAGTGAAATTTTTGCCGGTAATGCCCACATAAAGGAGATTATTAACTTCTATCTGAACTGCACTTTCATGAGGCCAGGCAAGTTCGAACGAATGAGCTGAAATTTTACTTGAATCAACTGCCGGCAATTTAGGTGAAGGCAATACGCCACTGGTAATTTCATGTACTAAAACTTTCTTGCCATAATTAAAATTGTGCACTGTAATTTCGATTTTAGTTGTGGTAATGTCTCGACTTGCTAATTTTATTTGCAGGGCAGTTTGTGTGCTCTTGTGATATTGCTTAAATTCATCTAAGCCATAATTAGTATTGTAAAAAATACCTTCACGAGCATGGTTGAAAGCGTCCAGCGAGCCGTATTCTTCCACTGGGACAACTTGATCGTTAATTTTAATAGTGATGCGATCAGGGTAGGAATCACACATAATAGTCAGCTTAGTAGGCTGTTCAACATCTTGGTTTTCCCAGTTGCCTTCAACTGGTGGAATAGTTACCAGCAACGTTTCATTTTCAGTTTTACTAAAAATTTTTGTAGTGGAATTATAGGATTCAGCGGCTTGAGAGTTATCGTTGTATATAACTGTCTCGCTTTGATCTTGTGGGTAAAGCAGAAAATCACGATTGCCCCAGTCAAAAATACTGCCGCCGCGAACAAAGACTGGCAGGTGCCATAATGGAAAAGATAAATTATTGTAGACCTTGCCACCGGCATATTTTTTACCTGTAAAAAGATCAATCCACATTGTCTTCTTTCCGGGTAAATACAGATTATCTTTGCGTGAATCTCCGTTTTCATCTTCACGACCATTAGTAATTGGTGCAATTAACAAATCGGAGCCTAACATGAATTCATTGCCAAACTGTGCTGTGTAATTAGCCAGCTCGTCTGGAAAGTCGCTAAAAAGGGGACGCATGATTAATGCGCCATTTTTTGCCTGTTCATTTAGTGTATATAGGTAGTTAGTCAAATGCTGGCGTAATTTGAGGTAAGCCAAATTAATGTCGGTTATTTTCCTATTATAAGCAAACGGGTTTTTACTGAAGTTGCCCTGATCATCGAAGTTAAAGAGCAGTGGGGTAAAACATTTCCATTCAAAATCACGGACATTGATTTGTGCATTGCCACCGCCTTCTAGTCCATCAACTGCTGCACCAACTAAAGGCTGACCTGAAAGATTTGCTCCGAGCATACCAGCTACTTGTGTAGCAACATTGCCCCAGTTGCCGCCAACATCACCGAAGATCAGTGCGGCGTTTTTTTGCATGCCGGTACTGCCGCTGTCAGCCAGCACTAGTGAATGCTTTGTTTGTGAATCGCTTTGAAGCTGTGCTTTATCTTTAGTCGCTATTTCATTAGTAGTAAAAGTAAAAGCAGTTTTTTCCGGTAATTCAACTTCACTTTGGTGCCAAAATCCGGGATGAACGTCTTGGTTTAACGCATATTCATTAAAGAAACTGAGAGCTTGTTGATTGTTGGCTTGAACACCATAATTGGGCACAAACCAGCTCAAAGGAAAATGCATGGCGTGATAGCGATCAATTAGTGCCCGCGCGGAAAACTGGTAGTTTTCTTCGCCGTTAAGTGAAGCTTTGCCCGATGCGGCTTTTTCATCTTTTGTACGAGTATAATAATTATTGCCAATTTTACTGGCATTGCGCTCTTTAGCCTGACTTGGCTGCCATAAGGTTGTGCAGAAATTGCCAATATGACCCAAGCCTAAGGCGTATTTGGGCAGTAACATTGGTTTACCCGTTAAAGTATAATAGTGCTGCAAAATTTCCTGAGGATTAGTACCAAGAAGGTAAAATGCATCAAAAACTGCATCTTGGTGGGTGAGAATAGTAACTCCTCTTTTAGTTTTGCCAAAATCATAAGTTCCTGCTGCAGTAGTGTTTCTTAATTCGCCATAACCAGCATTCGACCAGAAAAAGGGGACAGGCATAATGACGCCACCCTTACCGGTTATTTGGTCATGCTTAATTGCGATTTTGTGTCCTCTGTGACTAAAGTAACCGTTTTGCAAGCCACCACCATAAAAAAATTCATTTTTATTTTCTGTTAAAAACTCACGGGTTCTGGTAGAACTAAGTTCAAGCGGCTGAGTTTGGTGCATCCTGTTATGGTGCAATGATTCATCAAAAATACTTATGACAGCTGGATTTTGTCCAAAAATAATTTGGTAATTGCCAGTATGGATAATTAAGGAATCATTGGTGGCTCTGACCTGCGACTTTGCAAAGGCAGAATTATCAAACTGGGCTATGTGAATAGTTTCCGTTCGATTTTCAGTAAAATTTTGCTCGGGATCAATTAAAAGACGAAAAATGCCGTCAGATAAGACGTAAAAACGAGCAATTTCGCCTGTAGCAAAATGTAATTCGTAATAATGGTCACACTTGCTGGCACCAGTAAGTGCTCCTAGTTGATGTTGATTTGTTTGCGTATTTTGAATCATATTTCTTGTTTCCTAATTAGTTACCTATACCACTATTATAACTAAAAAATAAAAAGTTTCTGTACTATTTGAAATTGAACTGGTAAATACCAGTTGATTAAGCTAAAATTAAGCTATAAATACGAGTTTTATTTTAAAAAGAAAGGCAAAAATATTATGACTTATTATATTCATGCAGATAAATTCTTTCTTGAAAATGTGACAGAACAAGGTGGTTACCTAGAAGTTCAAGATGACGGCAAATTTGGCTTTTACTATACTGAAGATCAAAAACCTGCAGGCAAAATAGTAGACTATAAAGGCAAATGGATTGCACCAGGACTGGTTGACACGCATGTACATGGTTCACTAAAAGAAGACGTGATGAAAAGTGACTGGGAGGGAATTAATCGCCTGTCAGAAGGCTTTTTACGGTCTGGCGTTACCAGCTGGCTGCCAACGACTTATACTGCCGGTGCAGATACACTAACTAAAATCTGCCGAATGTTTGGTGCTCATAAAGGTGAAGAAACTGGTGCTAAAATTCAAGGGCTGCATTTTGAAGGACCATACTTTACTGCAGAACATGCTGGTGCAGAAAACCCTAAATATTTGATTGATCCTGATATTAATCAATTTAATGAGTGGCGTGAAGAATCTAAAGGGCTGCTGAATAAAATATCTCTTGCGCCTGAGAGAAAAGGTGCCCGGGAATTTATCCGTGCTGCTGTTAAAGAGGGTGTGGTTGTTTCTTTGGGACACTCGAGTGCTGACTTTGAAGAAGCTAAAGCCGGTGTTGAAGCTGGTGCAACAATGTTTACTCATACTTTTAACGGAATGCCTGATCCGTCACACCACGATACATCAATTTCTAACGCTGCGATGGCTCTGCATAATGTAACCGATGAGTTGATCTGTGACGGTCACCATGTTCAAAAAGAAATGGTACGGGCATTGGTTCAGCTTAAAGGTGCTGAACACATTTGTTTAATCACAGATTGTATGGAAGCTGGCATGATGCCTGACGGTGACTATATGTTAGGTGAATTGCCTGTTTATGTTAAAGAGGGCATGGCTCGTTTGAAAGGTGGCAATAATTTAGCCGGCAGTATTTTGCAATTAAAGACTGCGGTCAAGAATGTTGTTGACTGGAATGTTGCTACCCCTGAAGATGCTGTTATGATGGCTTCTTATGTTCCTGCTAAGAGTGCGCACGTACTAGATAAATGTGGTTCAATTGCACCTGATAAAGATGCCGATTTCTTAGTATTAAACCCTGACATGACTTTAAGTGAAACTTATTTAAATGGTGAGTCACGCTACCAGGCATAAAGCAGCTTATTAATTATTATATAGAATAAAAAACCAATTCATTAAGTTGAATTGGTTTTTTATTTGCACAGTTTTTAATAAAAGTATATTTAAGCACTTATTATATACTATATACTGTTAATATAAGCTTAATTTATTGCACTTTTTAGATGCTGGTTATAGTCTAATCATATAGTACGTGCTAATAATAATTAAATAGACGGAGAGTGAAAAAATGGCTAAAACAGGACAAGACAGGTTGAATGACCCATTTTTAAACAAAGGTACTGCTTTTACAGAAGAGCAGCGAAAAAAGTATCGACTGGCAGGGATGTTACCTCCTAAGGTGCAGTCATTAGAAGAGCAGGCGCGGGAAGTTTACCTGCAGTATCAGGAAAAATCAACTAATTTGGAAAAGCGCATTTTTTTGATGACCGTTTTTAATACTAATCGGGTGCTGTTTTTTAAGGTCTTCAGTGAGCATGTTACCGAATTTATGCCGATTGTGTATGACCCGACGATAGCTGAAACTATTGAAAATTACAGTCATTTGTTTGTGAATCCGCAATATGCCGCATTTTTGTCAATTAATGAACCTGATCAAATCGAAGATAGTTTGAAAAATGCGGCTGATGGCCGTGATATAAAACTAATAGTGGTTACTGACGGTGAAGAAATTTTAGGAATTGGTGACTGGGGTACACAGGGAGTTGACATTTCTGTTGGCAAGTTGATGGTTTATACTGCTGCAGCTGGTGTTGATCCAGCGTGTGTATTGCCAGTAGTGCTAGATGTTGGCACTAATAATGACAAATTACTTAATGATTCGCTCTACCTAGGCAACCATCAGCGTCGCGTAAATGGTGAACCATATTATCAATTTGTTGATCGCTTTGTGCAAGCTGTAGAAAAATTATTTCCGGGACTATATTTACATTTTGAAGATTTTGGTCGGGATAATGCTGATAATATTTTAAAACATTATCGTGATCATATTTTAACCTTTAATGATGATATTCAAGGCACCGGTGTCATTGTTTTGGCCGGAATTCTCGGAGCATTGAAGATTAGTGGTCAGAAATTAACAGATCAAAAGTATGTCTGTTTTGGTGCCGGAACAGCTGGCACAGGAATCGTTGAGCAAGTCTATGCCGAGATGCTGCAAGCAGGCTTACAACCTGAAGAAGCACGTAAGCATTTTTACTTGGTAGATAAACAAGGTCTGCTTTTTGAAGATACTCCTGAACTAACGCCAGCGCAGAAACCATTTGTTAGAAAACGTTCAGAGTTCAGTAATGCTGATCAACTTAAGGACTTAAAGAGCGTTGTGCAAGCAGTTCATCCTGATATTTTAGTGGGAACTTCAACCCGTTCAGGTGCTTTCACTCAGGATATTGTATCGGAAATGGCAACCCATACCGAGCGGCCAATTATTTTCCCATTGTCAAACCCAACTCAATTAGCGGAGGCAAAAGCTGAAGATTTAATTCATTGGACTAAAGGCAAGGCTTTAGTAGCAACTGGTATTCCCGCTGATCCAGTTGATTATGAAGGCACTAAGTATGAAATCGGACAAGCCAACAATGCTTTGGTCTACCCGGGACTTGGTCTTGGCGCTCTGGCAGTTAATGCTAAGATTTTAAGTGATGAAATGATTAGTGTAGCGGCCCACTCACTTGGCGGCATTGTTGATTCAAGTAAACCAGGCGCAGCGGTTTTGCCACCAGTTGAAAAACTAAATGTCTTTTCTCAAACTGTAGCAAAAGCTGTGGCTAACAAGGCAATTGCCGATCACCTCAACCAAAATGATTTTCAAGATGGTGACAAGGCAGTGGCTGCGCTTCGCTGGGTGCCTGAATATAAAGATGAGCAGGAGTGAGAATAAATGCAAGCCTTTATTACTTCATTAACTAGCGTTGTTGAACTGTTGCTTGTAATTGCTTTAGGGTATTGGCTGCGCACCAGTGGCAAACTGGGCGATCAGTTTAAAGGCAATATTTCCTATTTAATTATGAATATTGCTTTACCAGCTTCAATTTTTGTTTCCGTCTTAAAATATTTAAACAGGCAAAAATTATTTGGCTTAACAGGTGGTCTGATCTATGCCATTATCTGTTTTGCCCTAAGTTATTTGTTCGCATGGATATTATGTAAGGTTCTGCGGATCCGCAAGGGTCGTCGCGGTACTTTTATTAATGCCATTACGAATGCCAATACCATTTTTATTGGGCTGCCTTTAAATATTGCCTTATTTGGACAAAAAAGTATGCCGTACTTTTTAATTTATTATGTGTTAAATACGGTTTCTACTTGGGCAATTGGTGTCTTCTTCATTTCTAGCGATGACCCAACTGAACAAAAAGGAAAACAACAAAAATTCAACTGGAAAAAATTGTTGCCAGCACCATTAGTTGGTTTTCTCATTGCTTTAATTTGCTTATTAGTTGAAGTACCTATTCCTAGCTGGATTACGGCTGTGTTAAGCATGGTTGGCGGCATCGTCACACCGATGTCACTGATCTATATTGGTATTATATTGGCAGATGCTGGTTTGAAGTCAATCCACCTTGACCGCGATACCATTTGGGCATTGCTTGGCCGCTTTATCTTAGTACCAGCTTTAATGATGATTTTAATTGTTGTTGGTGCAAATTGGCTGCCATCCTTGACAGGTCTAGCTAAACAAACCTTGGTTGTGCAATCAGCTACTCCTGCTTTGGCAGTTTTGCCAATATTAGTGGGTGAATCGCACGGGGATGTGCAATACGCTACCAACGTTGTGACTACTTCAACAGTTTTATTCGTAATAGTTGTTCCATTGGTTTTGGAAATTACGCAAATGCTAATATAATTAATAAAAATTTTGTAATATAAAAACCCGCCTTTGATCATATAAATAAGGCGGGTTTTTGTCGGGAAAATACTATTTGCAATTTTTATTTTTATGGTGTTATTTCTTCTTTTATTAATTTCAATATGATATGCTTTTCGTAGTAGATCCCACAGAAAAGGGAGAAATTTATTATGCAGGTTGTTAACAATTACTTTGCTCATACGGATAGCAAAAACTAGTTATACTGCTTAAATTAAAATATAATTATGCTATGCAAAAGAATATAATAACGGGTGCTTAATATTGGAACATAGAGAATTAGTCAAATCAAAAGATATTTCTGATAAGGGATTAAAAGCAATGGATGAATCTGTTGCCAATTTAAAAAAAGGAAAGGTGTCCGCACCAATAGATTTATCAGACTTTTAGATGAATAGTATATTTAAAGAAATTACTAGTTTTGTGAATGTAGAGATTTATACATATAAAAATCCTCTTAGTTAAATTGAAATCTAACTAAGAGGATTTTTAGCTTTAATTATAGTGAGTTTTGCAAGCTATAATAGTTAATCGTTCATTTTTAACTGTGTAAACTAATCTATCTACATTATTTATTCTTCTTGACCAACCAATTTGATATTATAATTTTTCCGGCTTGCCAATTAACATATTCATTCCAAGCTTCATCTAAAAACTCTACTGTCATTCTTTCTTCTGCTCACTACTTAAAAGATGATGTGAATGGATATCCTGATTATTGTTAATCTTTTTGAAACGCTGATTTAGTTCAGCTTGATTTTCCTCACTATAAAATGGATCTCTAACTTCGAACGGTAAACCATCTTCAGCAATACTTTTCTTTATAAATATATTAATGGCAGTCGAAAGATTAAGGTCTAGGCCGTTAAATATTTCTGTAACTCGGTTTTTATCTTCTGAATTAACTTTAACTGAAATCGAAATTTTGTTTTTTCTGGACTTAGCATTATTGATTACCTCATATGCATAGTAGCACTTTAGATGTACTTAGATGTATAAAGTATAGTTAAATGCCTTAAATTTACATATAATGTATTGCCTAAATTATTGCTAGTAAACATTTATAAAAAATGAAAATCAATTACAGTTTAAATAAAATTATTTTATGGTTTTACCAAATCTTTTTTGCATTTTATTGCTGGTATAGCCCAGCTTTTCGTAAAATTTATGAGCACCTAAACGTGATTCTCCTGAATTTAACCTAATTTCTTTCATGCCTAAATTTTTAGCCTGTTTTTCCAAAGTGTGCATAAGTTGACTGCCTATGCCTTTCTTTTGCACAGAAGAATCTACTGCTAAAGCTAAAACGTTGAACATGGGGTCAAAATAGGTTTCTTCAAAAACTTCTGCATGCAAATAACCTTCAACTTTTTTGGTATTATCATCTTCAAAGACCCAGAGATAATGATGCGCAGGATCATTTAGCAGCCTTTTAATGTTGGCAGCCGTTTTTTCTACAGGATAATCATAACCTAGTTCAATTTGATTGATTTTTTGAATAGCTGGACTGTCAGCAACTTCACATTTTCTAATCATGAAAATTCCTTTCTTATATTTATTGCTTTATGAGTTAAAGTTATTTTAGCGCTCTCAATAATAGATAGGAAGTTCTTTTGTATGTCTAAATATAATAAAGACACTATTAAAGTTGTACTGCCAAATTTAATAGTGTTTTTTTAATTCTATACAAGTGGTAATATTGGCGTAAGCTATTTCATTTTTGACTAGTGCAAGTGTAAACAAATAAGGAGAGAACAATTGCATTCTAAAGCGGTAGACTCAAAGGCATCTCTTGTAAATTTATTTTGGGACCAATTTTTATTTTTGTGGCAACTAATAAAATCACGCTTTCTTTTTTGGTTAGGCTTAATAAGCTTTGTAATACTGATGTTGAAATTAATGCCGAATTCTGCTATAGTTCCTATTTTTTTCATGGGTGTTGATTTTAGAGCTGTTAAATCAAACCAAGTTATTTTGCCTGTTTTTTGGTTTGTTTATTTTGTAGTGCCGCTATTGATAGTCTTAAGCGGTATTAAACAATTGTGGCAAGTAAGAGGAATGCAATTGCGAGGTCTGAGATACTCACCATTAAGTTTCACTGTAGTTAATGTTGGGTTAATGGGATTGATCACCCTCATTTATGTGGCACTAACAGGAGGAATCATAACTTTAGTGACTGATTTTTCCTGGCTAAAAAATTTTAAACTATTACAATTTCACGGATTATCAGCTTTATTAGTACTGGTCATTATCAATTTTTTAGGAATATTTCTGTTGTTGATAATTCAGACCACTATCGGTCGCTTCAATGCTCCACTGGGCATAATTATTCCATTTAGTTGGCTTATAATGGCTATTTATACCACTTGGAAATATAATCCGCTCAATAGTTTAATGCTTCTGCGTGTCAATAAGAACAATATTCTGCTGTTATTAGCTACAACGCTATTAATGCTAATTATCTATTTAATTACTGACCGTTACAGTGAACCGGATTATTAAAAGTCTAATTCTACTATTTTTAATAATTCTAAAATGGTACTATGAATGTATAGAATTAAACGATAATTAAAAAATAAGAAACAAAAACTGGCTATTTGTAATAGTCAAATTAAATCATTAATATTGCTACGGCTGTCCTCACTCTTAAAAAGAAGGTCTTTATGAAACGTTTGTTTTGGAATCAATTACTATATTTATGGCAAATAATCCGCTTCCGTTTTATTTGCTGGCTAAGTTTGATCTGCTTTTCAATTATTTTTCTCAGTACGCAGCTAATTAATAGTTCACATACTTCTATATTTAATCTTTTCTTTGCCGATACCAGTCAAGGCGCATCTTTTAATTTTATTTTGTGGCTGGTCTATTTCTTGATACCGCTGCTCATTGTATTAAATAGCTTTAAACTGCTTTGGCAAACTACCATTATGCACCTAAGAGGATTACAAATTCCACCGAGAAATTTTACTGTTGTCACTATGTTGTTAATGGGAGTAATAGCTTTTGCCTATGTGTTTGTTACACTTTTAGTTATGTTGCTTGTTACGGCTCTATTTAAATTGCCCTCTTTGTCTTTTTTTGATTTAACTGACTGGCAGGCGATCCCACTACTTTTCATAAACAATTTTTTGGGAATATATCTGACGCTTCTTTTGCAAGGTACAATTGGAAAGTTTAATTCGGCATTGGGTCTGATTATTCCAGCTTCACTTTTGATAATGACATCTCTTTTAAAGTGGCAATTAAATCCTTTGAATTTCTTGATAATTTTGAGATTTAATTTCCCTGGCTTTTTATTATTATTGCTGGCAACTTTGATTATGGTGATTGTTTATGGGATTATTGACCATTTCTTTAGTGTAGAGTAAGGAGCAAAAAATGAGTTTTATTGAATTAAATGAAGTAGGAAAAATAGTGAAAAGACGGCCACTATTGCATGATGTTAGTGCAGATATTCCAGAAGGCAGTATCACTGTTTTAGAAGGAATAAATGGTTCTGGTAAAACGTTAATCTTAAAAGCAATTTTAGGTTTAATAAATACCAGTGGGGAAGTCATAGTTAATGGTAAGAAGATGAAGGTCCAAGAGCCTTATCCAATTAAAGCGGGAATTTTAATTGAAAATCCCAGTTTAATAGAAGAATTTACTGCTTATAAAAACTTAGATTTGCTGGCAAAATTAGATCCGGATATTCAAGAAAAGCAGATTAATGATTTATTGGCATACTTTGATTTAACCAGGTTTCCTAAACAAAAAGTTAAGAAATTTTCACTGGGGATGAAGCAGAAATTAGGAATTGCGCAGGCTTTTCTTGGAGCCTATCCGTTAATTGTTTTGGATGAACCCACCAATGCGCTGGATCATGAAAGTATTGGTAAATTAATCAGATTGATTGATGGGTATAACCATAAAGGTTCAACCTTTATTATTGCTTCGCATGATCATGAATTTGTAAACAAAGTCGCCACGCAAAAGCTATATGTACAAGAAGGAACAATAAATTATGAAAAATAAAAAATTATTATGGAGCTTCTTCATTGTGATAATAATTGTAGTTGGCTGCGTGGGCTTTTATCGCTACCGCCAGGTAAACGCCCATCCTCAGCAGTATGGTGTGACTAAAGAACAGCTTTTTCACAAAAATGAATTGGTAAAAGCCTATCATGTTAACTTTATTGTTCATGAAGCTGCAGTTAAGAAAAGTAAGGATTTTGTACAAGCCAAAGTCAAATTTAATATACGTCAAACTGGCCAGCCATTCTATGGCGAGAAAAAAAACAATCCTAATTTTATAGAAAATATGTATCTAAATAATCCTTATGGTATAAGCAATCCCTCAATAAAATTGTATGACAAAAGTCACCACAGAATTAATCCTGATAAAGCATTAGCGCACGGCAAGCAGCCTTTTACAATATTTTTTACCATTCCGCGTTATTCATATGACATGCGCAATCAAAAATTACGTTTCAGTTTCTTGGTACCAACTAAGAAGCACTATGTCAAATATTCGCTTCTGCTAGAATAGGGAGAATAAAATGAAATTTTTGTGGTCACGTTTGAATAAATTATGGTTATTTTTAGCATTGGCAATAGGGTTAAGTATTAGCGTTGTACAATGTGCTGTTTCTGTGTCTAAATATATTTTTGCGACAAACTCACCTTATACTATGTGGATGTCAATAGATGGATTTACTTTTGTACCTACTATATTTTTTATCTTGTTACCTTTAATAGCAAGTTTACCTGCCAGTACATTATTAAAAGAAGATTTTACCAACGGCTATTTTTATAAATTAAAGATGGAGAAGTCCATTAAACAAATCTTGTTAGGATACCTAGAAATCGCATTTATGACAGGTTTTATTGTGATCGCTGTTCCTTTACTGTTTAACTTCTTATCTTGGTTTATGATATTACCTAATATTAAGCCCGATAACTTACTTAATATTAATATTGGTTCTATGAATTTTACTATGCTGTTTGTCTCCCTTTATTATTCCCATCCGTTTGTCCACGCTATTTTGTCAATTATATTTTCTTCTCTTTGGGGTGGATTGTTCGCTGTATTCGCAATGGTTACTTCTTTGTGGATTAAAAATAAGTTTGCTGCCATGTGTACAGGTTTAGTTTTGCAAATAGTTTTATTATTAATGAACGCAACTATCCATTTGCCATATCTCATAAGTTATTCACCTGCTGATTTCTTACGTGAACTCCCTGGAATTATGACTAACATCTATGTGGTGGTATTTATGACTGCAATATTATTACTTTACTGTATGATTATGTTTCATTTGGATGAAAAACGATTAGTAGAGTTATAAAAGGTGAAAGTAAAAAGGATTAAGTCCTAAATTTGGACTTAATCCTTTTTAATATACTTTGATTCTGTTAAGTGGCCAATAGCGATATTTAACAACACCTTCAATTTTACTTCTAGGGATTGCTCCTATATAACGACTATCTTTTGAAACACTCCTATGATCTCCCATTACAAAATACGAGCCTTTGGGAACTTTGTTAGTATTTTTCATTTCTTTTAATTGAGAAGGGGAATAAATACTTTTATATTCTTTTGTTCTTGCTAAAGAACGAATTGAAAAGTCAGCAGTATAAGAATATTTAGTACCATAAAAACCGTCTTCATTATCCGTCAGCTTAAATCCAGGTTTTAAATAGTCTTGATTTATTTTTTTGCCATTAACATAAATCTTATTATTTTTTCCAGTAACAGTTTCACCGGGTAATCCTATAATTCTTTTTATATAAAAGGAATTACGTTCATCCGGAGCCTTTAAAATGACAATTTCATTTCGTTTCAATTTGCTATTGCGATTAGCTATAACTCTTTCTTGATTTTCAAAAGTTGGTTGCATCGAGATACCAGATACGGAACATTTGACTATTAAATATTTTGTCAGTAAAAAATTAATTAAAATAAAAATCGCAAATAAGACTATTGTATATTTTAAAAAATCATAAAATTGTTTTGTTTTCTCATTTTTTTCGTTATTCTGATTATTTGCCATAAGTAAGTCCTTACAAATAAAATTACATATTAATATAACTAGCCTGTGGTTAATAGATAAATTATAGGCAGATAAATAATTAAAAGTCAAAATAACCTAAAAACCAACATAAAATTAAACAAATAACTCATTTAGATGATATAAACTTCTTCTAATTTTGGAGATCATAATCTATATCAGATCATAAGGCTAATTTCTGTTTTTATTGTAAATAGCAAGTGGATAGTTATAAAAAGTCTCAGTTAAAAAAGACCCAGGACAAAACAAAAAGGACTAGCTTCGTTAAATATCGAAAGTTAATCCTTAATTGAAATTTATTAAACAGAGTAAAAAGTATTTAGAATGGTTTCGTTAAAGCCAACTCACTATTAACTTTTTAATTCATCAGCTGGAAGAAACCAACTATTCTGTTGATTCTTTAAGGTGAGTGAAAGTTATTTACACCAAGCCGTTTAGTTAATTATATAGCTCTTCTTTTATTCAATATGCAAACAGTATTTGTTATAATTAATTTAGAATTCAAGCAAATTGTTTTGAGGGCGGTTGGCTGTTGATCTGGAAAGGAGATGGTGCCTATGGCACGAAATCTTTTAGAAAGAGAAGCAGTTAATGAGCGTTTACCAGGCATTACAAATAATGTTGGCATTCGCCACGTTTATTATTGTGTTGTTGGATTATATCAATAATCACAAGAAATAAAAAAGACCGTCCCAATCATACTTTAGCTAGTTAGGGATAGTCTTCTATTACCTAGACAGCTAACCGCCTTTAGAGCGGCTGCTTGTTTTCAAAGAGGTCTTGTTAGTGGCAAGGCCTCTTTTCTTTACAGTTACATTATATCATGACTAAATTAATTTTGCACAACGAGCTGAGTAATGATTGCGACTAGCATAGGACTAGCATAGCTAGAAAGAGAAGTGAGCGTTTACCAGGCATTACAAATAATGTTGGCATTCGCCACGTTTATTATTGTGCTGTTAGATTATATCAATAATCACAAGAAATAAAAAAGACCGTCCCAATCATACTTTAGCAAGTCGAGGATAGTCTTCTATTTCTCACATAGCTAACCGCCTTTAGAGCGGCTGCTTGTTTTCAAAGAGGTCTTGTTAGCGCAAGACCTCTTTTCTTTACAATTACATTATATCATGACTGAATTAATTTTGCACAAGTGGACTGAGTCAGGGATTGCATGTTGCCATTTATAATCT
Source organism: Lactobacillus sp. W8174 (assembly GCF_016100975.1). Taxonomy (GTDB): domain Bacteria; phylum Bacillota; class Bacilli; order Lactobacillales; family Lactobacillaceae; genus Lactobacillus; species Lactobacillus juensis. Next base: position 83,719 of record NZ_JACFRN010000002.1, read on the forward strand.
TCTTTTTAACAGTTACAAAAGCAGAGCACAAAATTTCTCGAAGTTATATCGATTTTAGACTTTTTGTAATTATTTTATTTCAATGGGTATTTGTTATATCAATAATAAATGATATGCTAAAGCTTAAGACAGTGTATAGTGTATGAAACAAAAAAGTTTACAGTATTTAAACTGCTAAAATAATCAAAACTTCGCAAGCCTTTAAATAGTTGCAAAACATAATAGACTAGGAGAGCTTTTTATGGATACTACGAATTACGATTTGATTTACGAAATTATTATTTTAATATTCTTTACTATTGCATTTATAACATCGCTATATATTATTTATCTCAAGTCAAAAGCTTGGCATAAGCTTAATTTGGAATCACGAAAAGAAGTCGCAGCTTCTACAGTAGAATTTGTAGCAAAGCCTGGAATTGAGAGAGAAGTGGTAATGATAAAGGCCAGCCGGTTTATTGCGGCTATTGTTCTGTTATTAAGTTGGGCTTTTTTTACATCAGAAGTTGTTATTCTATTTATAGGAAATTTGATTTTCATTGTTGACGTGTTAGCAGAAATATATATGAACGCAGATTTAACTAAAAAAGAAAGAGAGCATTATACAAGTATTCCCTATATTTATAATGCAAAACGGGCAAAATTAGTAAGGAGATTATATATTATTTGTCGTATTTCTTATATGATTGTCGCTGTTGCGTGTACTTTTTTGATTTATTCAGTGTTTGGCTGGTAGTAGGCTAAAATTATGTTGTTGACATCTCAGGATTAGCAAGAGAAAGAGTTAAAAGTATCTATAGGTAACCATGCATACCTAATGAATTGAAGTAATCGATCGCTATGCGAAAACAAACGATGTCAAGTTCGTTCATAGCATCAAATTAAAGCCAAGTAACACAAAAGCAGAAGTCGAGGATCAAGCCCAAGCAGAGTCTGCTGCTAATAATTAGAGCAGGTGAAAATTAATCAAAATTTGGATAATTACTTGTTTTCAAAGAAAACTTGTTTTGCAAGGCTTCTTTTTTAGCTACAAAATAAAATGAAAAATTTCTGTAAAACTTTTTATAATATCTAGGATATGTATTTACTTTTATGATATTCTATAATTGTATAATTTAAATAAAATTTATTAAAATTTTAATTAAGAGACAGATGCGAGAATATTATTAATTTTATTAGATGCGGTCTTCTCTTTTTAGGGTTATTTATAATATATGTAAGGTATTGATTTATTAGTGACTAAAAATGTTCTTAAATTAACCGATTTTTGTTTTAGCTTTTTGATTGAATTATTAAATAACATTGTAATTGCAATATATGTTTTAAATAATCTTGTTCCAAAGGATATTCATGGTATTTTGCAGCTGATTTTTGATAGCGATATCCTTGTTATATTCATCCCAATTTTTGTTAATGCCATTACTCTTCTTTATATATATCATTTAAATGAAAGTATGAAAGAAGAGAAACTTATACGAATAATAGTTGGATCGACAATATGGCGAATGAAATATCAAATTCCTTCATTGCTGTTAATCACTAATACTGTATCTGTGCTTTTTATATGTATAATAATGTCCTTTAATTATTTGTTTTTAAGTAAAGTCTGCCTAATGTTTATTGTGATTAGTATGCTCAGATTATGTATACTACTTGTGATTACTTGTATTAAAGCTTGATTAATAGTAGGAGTTTAAAATAGTGTATAGGGAATTCATCAAAAATGTATTTTTAAAGCGTTTGGTTTTAGTGCTTTTGACTTTAGTTACTATGATATCTTTTAGCTTTATCTTTTATACCCTTATCCGTTCTAATTTGTATGTCTTACAAGGTAAGAATGATTTACAACAATTAATTAAAAAAGACGTATTTATGGGGAATAATCAGATGACTAGCAGTCAATTGCATTATGACTTCAATAAGAAAAATATTAAACAAACAAATCAGAGAGCACAAAAGTTATTTAATTATATAGATCACAACTATCATTATTCATCCAGATGGTCATTTAATACTGAAATTCCTAATAGTTCTGTATCCATAAATTTAGATACAATTAACAGTAATTTCTTTAAATTTTATCCTCTTAAAGTGCAAAAAGGCAGATTGTTTACAAATTCAGAATATGTTGCTGACACTAAAGAAATCCCAGCGATTGTTGGTCCAGGTTTAAAAAATATAAAGCTCGGATCCACTTTTAAAATTTTAAATCCAGCAAATGGAAAAAATGAAACTTATAAAGTTATCGGCATTTTGAAAGAAAATCTGAGGCTACCATCAGTTTATAATATGGATGGAGGTCGTTTACTTAATAAGACTGTATTTAGACCTTTGACTGATAAAGATAAAAGGCAGGTTAATGCAACTCAACTAGTTTCAGCTTTTCAGGATTTATTGATTTATAATGCATCTAAAAATGAAGCTTTAAAATTATCTAAAACTATTAAAAAAGATCTTTTTGCTACAGTAAAATTTATTTCAGTAAAAGATAATATTAACGACTTCTATGCAGAATATAAACCAAGAGTTTTATTGTTATTATTAGTATCTATAATTATGCTGATTATTTTTCTGAGCCTATTTTTATGGAATATTTGGAAAAGTTTGTCAGAATCGAGACAAGAAATCGCCATTAGAATTTCACTTGGATTAAGAAAAGATCAATTATATATTATAACGTTTTTATACCAACTATTACTTACAATAGTTTCATTTATACCAGTTACCATCTATGTGATGAGAAATGCCTATTTATTAGCTTCAAACCGAGCTGGTATAGATGCTCAGATTATTTTGTCAACTCCTCTTCCTAGAATTGAATCAATTAGTATGATTTTAAGCTTTTTAGCATTATTAATAATTGGTACTATCTCATCAATGTTAATCATTTATAAATTCAATAAAATACCTTTAAATCTGAGGATGATGAATAAGTTATGAGTAAAGCTGTATATGTTAATCACTTAAGTAAAAACTTCGAGGAACAACCTATTTTAAAGGACATAGATTTTTCGTTAGAAAAAGGAACAATGACAGCTTTAATAGGCGCTTCTGGCGAAGGTAAGACAACTTTCCTAAATTTGATTGGCTCACTTGACAATTCTTATAGTGGTCAAATTATTGTTGAAGGACAAGATCTATCACTCTGTAATGATAGGGAATTGTCGCAGTTGCGTAACACAAAAATTGGCTTTGTGCTACAGGAACCAATTTTAATTCAAAGACTTTCTGTTGAACAAAACATCTTGCTACCAACAGTTTATTTGCCCAAAAAAGCAAGGAATGAAAAAGAAATTAAAAGCAGAATGCATAAATTGACCAAATATTTGAACATAGAATCTCTTTTAAAAAGGAAACCAAGTACACTATCAGGTGGGCAAAAGCAACGGGCCGTTGCAGTAAGGGCTTTAATTAACGATCCAGACATTGTATTGGCGGATGAACCTACTGGATCATTAGATGAAGAGAATGCCAAGACAATCATTGATTTATTTAAAAAAATAAAAGATGAAGGAAAAGCAATTTTGACAGTCACGCATGACAAAAAAATTGCGGCATTACATGATAATGTTTATAAACTAAGTAGCAGAAAAATTACCAAATTAAACTAAAAAAGAATTATAGGTCTTAATAATACACTCAAATTTAGAATAAATTTGAGTGTATTATTTTGCCTAAATTATCTTGGTAATTAGAATCAAGATTTTTAATATAATATTTAAATTTTAAAGCATAGAAACGTTAGTATTTTTGAACTAAACAACTCCTGATTGCTTCTGCTAGTTAAATTTATTTTTAATGGCAGAAGTTTTTAAGTTTTTAGTGATAACCACTTAGCCACTAAAAATTACCTCCTAGAAAATAAATATATACTTTAAAATAAAATTATGATTAAATTAAAATTATGATTAAATTAAAAGAACAAACAGTAACGGGAAAGATTTAAACAAGATAAATCATATTGCTTCTATGGAACAAGACCATTTTAGCAAAATATGTTAAATATAAATGAAAGGTAAAAACAATTATGAAAAAATATTTTGATAACAAAAGCATAATCCTATGTTTTTTGTTGACCCTGATCGTAGGTCTTGCTACTCCTTTTAATACGTGGTCTTATTCGCAAATCTTTGCCATGGTTGAAGCTGGTGATAAAAGACGAGTAGTTCTGGAAGTCTGTTTGATTGTTCTGATTATTTTCTTATTAACTGTTGCCCGCTACTTTTACGAGAGGACACTAAATCGGAACATCTACCTCTTCAATAAAAACGTGCGCAGTGATCTGCTATCTTCCGATTTTGTTAAACAACAAGGACCAGTTTCTGATAAGTTGTCATTTGTCACTAACGATTTAGAGTTGGTAGAAAATAATTACGTCAAAGAAGTATTTAATTTAATCACTTGTATTGTTAACCTGCTGCTATGTTTGGCTATGGCTATCAATGCGAACTTTATCCTGACTCTTGTTTTTATGCTTTTCTCAATTATTTCAGCAATTGCTCCAAAAATTATGGCCAAACGGGTTATGGAGAGTTCTAAAGCCTGGAGTGCTAGTGTTGGCAAATACACAGGATTTATGTCGGATTATCTCAAGCACATTGACCTAATCTTGGATTATAATGCGATGCCTTTCTTTTTACTGAAAGGTAAGAAGGCAATTACTGAAACAGCTGCAGCCAAACAGAAACGGGAAAATACGATTGCCATGAGCAATTTACTGGCTGGTATTCTGGCTTATACCTTATCATTTCTGCCCATTGGGATTGGTATTTTATTTGTTTTAGACAAGCGCTTGCCTCTTTCTTCCTTTATTATGGTTCAGTATTCCAGTTCTTGGATCGTGAATTCTATCTTGGCCATCAACCGGTCAATGACAACGATTAACTCGGCTAAGCCCTTGTTAACAAAGCTGACTGATATCAAGGAATTACCACAATCTACTCTGAGTGACAAGATGACGACAATAAATTTCAAAGACTTGCAACTCGATGATGTGACTTTTGGCTATCAGGATAAGACTATTATTCAAAATGCCAGCTTGACGGTTAATCGTGGTGATAAAATTCTGCTGACTGGCCGCAGCGGACAGGGTAAAAGCACATTGCTCAGATTAATGGCAAATATTATCCAACCGAACAAGGGAACAGTGGAATTAGTTGAACCAAATGGTAAGGTTGTTTCTCCTCAGCCTGATTACTTTGGAGAAGTCAACCAGGATTCGAATATTTTTCATGATACCTTGCGTTTTAACCTGACTTTGGGGCGTGACTTTTCTGACCAAGAGATTGAGCATGCCATTCAAGAAGCGGGTTTAACGCCATTAATGCAAAAGATTGGCCTTGACGCCGTAATTCAAGAAGACGGAACTAACTTGTCAGGTGGGGAAAAGAAACGTATAGAAATTGCTCGTGCCCTTTTATATAATCGTAACTTTTTACTGATTGATGAGGGTACCGCATCCCTTGACCCACAAACTGCTCATGAAATTCATGAAATGATTTTATCTTCCGACTTGACAGTGGTTGAGATTGATCACCATATTCCAGAGGACTTGCAAAGTAAGTTCACCCATGCCTACAAATTAGAAGATAGGCAGCTAATCCCAATTAGTTAAAAGTACAGCAGTGAAATGATACCGGATTTTGATTGCTAATTCTGATAATTTAGTTATGGGAAAAAATAATTAAGTCACTATTTAAAAATAGAAGGTTGTATCAAAACTTTTTTACAAAAATATGTGATATGATAAATAATCCAAATTAAGAAGAAAAAAAGAAAATCATTAAAATGAGTCCCGAGAGTTAGAAAACTTTCGGGACTCATTTCGTAGTTAAGGACAGTCTTTTATTTCTTCATCAACTAACCACACATCAAGTGGCTAATTATTTTTAAAGAGTTGCAAAACTTCTTTTTTTATTAAATTTACTAAACATAGTAAGACACTAAAATGGGGTATTTTACAAGGTTTAGCACCTATTAAAATTAATTAAAACTTGTGTAAACCTAGCGCATGTTGTGCGGCTAAGTTTAAAATATTCCATTGCCGATCAAAACTTGGTGAGAAGAAGAAGTCTTGCTCAGCTAAATCTTCTAATGTTAATTTATGACCAATTGCTAAACTTAAGACATTGCCTTGAGCGGTGATATCATGTTTGGACATAACTGAACCTCCCAGAATCTGATGAGTGTCCTTATTATAAGTTAAGGAAATATATCCTAACGGATTATCATCTGCAGGAATAAAGTCTGGACGCAAATGATCGATGTAGATGCTAGTTGCAGCATTAATGCCGGCAAATTCAGCAGATTTTTGTGGGAGGCCGCTAACTACCGCATGTACATCACCAAATTCTAGTAATTGTCCGCCCACTAAACCTGGGAATGGACGGCTTGGTTTTTCTTCAAACAAATGTTGTACTAAGTAATTTGCTTCGTGGCGAGCAGCGACTGCTGAAGGGATTGGCATCCTTTTATTAGCTGGGATTGACAGTGGCCAAATAGCGTCACCCAAAGCATAAACGTCTTTTTGATTAGTCCTCAAATATTCGTCTGTTTCAATATAACCGCGTTGGTTTAAATTAATAGTATCTTTAAGCCAGTCAGTATTAGCAACAATGCCTGCAGCAACTATGACTAAATCAGCTTTAATGTCACCATGATCAGTTTGGACTAGGTGATCATTGGTAAAACCAGTAACTTTGGTATCAAGCTTTAAATCGACACCCTTGTCTCGCATTTCTTGTTCAAAAACATCGGTAAAGTCTTTTGAAAAATAATTAGCCAAAATATGGTTGCTGGCATCAACCAAGGTCATGTTTTTACCAGCTAAAACACCAGCTTCAACGGCAGCGATTCCGTTACCAGCACCCACCACAACGATATTTTTAATTTCATCATTATGAAGAGCTTCATTGATCTTTTTAGCCCAACTGTAACCCCGCATTAAATAAACGTAGTCTAAATCTGCCCCTGGAACAGGTAATTGAAGTGGATCAACTCCTGGAGACAAGATTAATTTGTCATAATTAACTTCTTCAGTCTGACCAGTTTGGGTATTTTTAATTGTAACTTGCTTATTTGCCGGATTTAACGCAACTGCTTGTGAATTATTGATAATCTTACCGCCTAATTTTTCCAGATCAGCAGGTGAAAAATTGCGTACATTGTCTTGTCCGGTAGTTTTTTCTTCTAAAAAGAGCTTCATTCCGCAAGACATAAATGAAACAAAATCACTTGCTTCATAAATAGTGACATCAAGATCTTTATATCTGTCTAATAATTCGATGGCTGCCTCATGACCTGGATGAGAAGCACCAATGATGACTACTTTTTGATTCATTGAAAAAATCCCCTTTTTATCAGTATCTGAAAGCGTTTGTAGCACTTTCATTGTATCCTATGGTAACACAAGAAAAGTGTCAGTTATACAAAGATGCATCAGTATAGCTAATTTGTATATATATTAAAATTTATAAAGTAATAAAAATTAATACCACCATATAAATTGACTTTACAAATTTCACTAAATATAAAATTTGCTGATAATTTCTGAGTAAAATACAGCCAAGTAAATTATTTAAAAAGAACTTAAGGAGTAGAATTGATACTCAAATAGTAGTACAAATAGAGTATCATTTGAGAAAGAGAAGCGTTTATTTAAGTATGCGAAATCAAAATGAAATTGCGACTTTTGCTATTGCTTTAAAATCTGAAAGAAAAGGCAAAAACAGTTCTTTGTCAAATTTTGTTGATAAAGAGTAAATGAAAAGAATAAAGTATATAATATACTGATTATTTATTTTCTTTGTTTTCTTCCAATCTGATCCTTATCAGAAAATTTTTGAAATTGGTGTAGCCAAAAGATGTGTGCTCAATTTGTTTGTTTAGAGCAAACTCCTTTTTGATATCTACTATTACAAAATATATTGATCTGCTTTTTTATATATAATATAATCATCTTTATTATGTTATACGAGTTGATTTTAATATTGTTAAATTGCTTGTATATAGTTTGGCATTAAAAACTATTTGAGTATATTTTAACAACAAAAATTATTATAAAAGAGGAAAACATGTCTGATTTAATAGTAACAAATAAACTAACAAAAAAGTTTAAAGATCAAGTTGTACTCAATCAAATAAGCTTACATGTCCCAGAAAATCAGGTCTATTGTCTATTAGGACCTAATGGCGCAGGTAAGACTACCTTAATGAAGATTTTAACGGGAATCATACCCGCTACTAGCGGTACTATTACGTTTGCTGGTCACGATTGGTCTAGAGCGGATTTATCTGCTATTGGTTCCCTGATTGAAAATGCACCTCTTTATGGAAATTTAACGGCTGCTGAAAATCTCCAGGTAGTTTGTCGTTTAAGAGGGGTCGAAGAAAACGAAATACAACCAATTCTGGAAAAAGTAGGCATTAGCGATACGGGGAAAAAGTTAACTAAAAATTTTTCTTTGGGAATGAAAGAGAGGCTTGGAATTGGATTAGCTCTAGTTGGTCAACCCAAGTTGTTAATTTTGGATGAACCGACAAATGGACTTGATCCACTGGGCATTCAGCAATTGCGGAATTTGATTTCTAGTTTTAAAAAAGAAGGCATTACTATTATCATTTCTAGTCATATGCTTTCTGAAGTCGAGCGTTTAGCCGATAAAATTGGTATTATCGGTAAAGGCCAGCTTTTGCTTGAAAAAACTATAGATCATACAGAAAATTTGGAACAATTATTTAATGATACTTTAATGAATGCTGGTGTAACGAATGCTTAACTCATTGTCTATTGAAGTGATAAAAACAAAAAGAACACTTGTCAGGCAGTTATTGTGGCTTTATCCTCTTTTAGTAATAATTGTAGTGACAGTGCTTTTTGCTACTACTGGTTATGCTATTCAAAGTGTCATTAATCAGTGGAGTACCATTTGGTTTCCCTTATTTCTTGCTTTGGTTGTTGGGCTAATTGACCGACACGAGAAGAATAGCACGAATTATAAGTTGATTTTGAGCTCACCTTACAATTTATTTGATTATGAATTGGGTAGAATTCTACACGTGGCACTTTTAACATTAGTTTCTTCTTTGTTCTTAGCTCTTTTCGTAAGTTTGCTTTATTTTATTTCTGAAATTAGTGTCTCGTTAATTTCATGTTTTTTGGCAATTTTGGGTATTTGGTTAGTTAATCTTTGGCAAATTCCATTATATATTTGGCTTAGTCGCCTTACTAATATGTATGTAACTATTGTATTGGCCTTTGCCGGAATTTTTAGCGGCATAGAAGTAAATAGTTATTTCCTTGGCAAAATTTGGCCATTTACCTGGTCTGAACTTTTCCCAGTACCGCTAATAAAAATGAATATTAACGGATTACCTCTAAGTCATAATGTGGCAGGTTCAAATAACTACTGGATTATAGCAGCAGCTATTCTGCTTTTCATTTTGCTCAGTTATCTCGCTGCCAGATCATTTAAGAAGCAGGTAATTAAAAATGCTTAAAAATATTTTTCGGTCAGAAAACGTTAAACTTAAGCGGAGTTTTTTATTATATTTACATTTGTTAACTTTAATTGTTTATCCATTATTAATGGGATTTTATTATGGTACAAGAAAAAACATTGTAAACTCATCGGTTATGATAATAACGTTTTACGAATTGCTGGCGCTTATTTCTCCGCTAGTTATTAGCATTGTTATCGGTCTAGTTTTTGATCGCGAAGAAAAAGCTGGTCATTGTAAAAATTGGTTGGCTAATCCTGGCAAAAAAGGCGTAACTATTGGGCTGCAGCTATTTTATTATTGGTTATTATATTTCTTTGAAATTATCGGAATGAGTTTAATTTATTTCTTTATTTTAAGATTTGCTTTTCAGATAAATAATATATCCTTTATTAAAATTTTACTAACCAGTTTTATTTTTGCACTTTTCGGTCTTATTCAATACGAACTAGCACAATGGATAGTATTAAAGTTTAATGTTGGTGGTGCCATGATTCTGGGCTTTTTTGGTGTTGTAATCTCAGGCTTAAGCATTACCAGTCTTTTTGATTTTATCTGGCCCGTGATTCCTTGGGCATGGCAAATAAGATTAATCGCTTTTTGGGAAGCTACGATTAGCAGTCAAGTACAGACCCTAACGGCTTGGGAAATGATTATTCCGTTAATTTTAACTATGGTTATAACTTTGTTAATTATAAAAGTGTTCGACAACTGGCAAAATTAGAAATGTCAATTAAATAAATAATTGCTCATTGTCGTTGATGTAAATAAAAAGAATCAAGCAGTTTATTAGCTGCTTGATTCTTTTCGTTTAATCTCTATCAACAGGATTTGACAAAGAGCCGTAAAAATCAGCTATTAGGTGCATTATTTTGTATTATGCTATTTAACAATTAGTTCAAAAATTGTAAAAAGATCCCGAAAGTTACTTAACTTCCAGGACTTATTTTTTCTAGTTATAAATTTAATTCTGTTTTTAAGGCTTTAGTTAGTACAGCAGAAAAATTTAAATTTTTCTCTTTGCCCATTTTTACCAGATATTCTGGTACAGTTACTGTTTTGCGGATTGTCTTGGAATTATTGCGTCTATAATCATCCATATCAATGGCAACAATAGTTTTAATATCATTGTCAGCAACATGGATACTTTCTAACTTAGATGGTTTAGGATAATTAGTCGTGTCCTCCAACATTAATCCAATCATGTCAGAAGCCATTTCCAAAGCATTAGTTAAATCTTCGCCCTGAGTAAAACCACCTGTAATATCTGGAACTTCGACAGTATAGCCAGTGTCTTCAGGGTGAAGTATAACAGGGTATACTAAAAGTTTAGACATATTAATTCCTCCTAACATGTAAAAATTAGCTGAAAAATTCATTTTAATCCAGCTTCTTTTAGAATTCTCTGTTCTAGTCCTTTTTTCATTTCTTTCGGATGAATGGGAACAGGAATAGTAACATTTGTAATGGGGTTATACATTTTTAGATGGGATCCGTTTTGAGACTTTTTTATAAAGCCTTGCTTTTTTAAAATCTTGATAATTTCTCTCGGCGTCTTCGTCATAAAGTAAACCTTCCATGTTTCTTATTATACGTATAAATACATATAAATTCAACGAAGAAAGTTTAAAATTAAGTATCTCCATATATATTAAGATATTTGTCTAATTAAGCCCACCATTTTTTACCTTCATTAATTACTGAGAAAGGTTCAGAATGAATTATAGCCAGTATGTTTGCGCTACCATTTGTTTTGCATTTTTATGAAATAAGAGCGATGCAGTAACAACAGTGCCTGTCTTAAGAGAAAGGAGTAAAAATTATATGACTAAAAAGCTTTTTCGTTACCTAGCAGTTGCTATATTGGGCATTTCTGCATGTCTGGTGCTAAACCAACAAACTAATACTGTAGAAGCTAAAAGTATTGTTAAGACAGTGATGCACGATGCCCAGGCTTATGATTTGTACGGTGATAAAGTAAAAGGAAAATATGCAGCTTATACTCAGGTTAAGTTAGATGATCAACCAATTCCATTTTCTTTTAAGCCGTTTGCACCCGCATATCAAATTAAAGGTAAAAAGCAATATATCAAGGCAAGTAACATTGACGGTGTTAAACGCAAGGTCAAACGAAACTCTTATGTTTACGCTACAAGCTCTCGGAGGGCTGACTCCCGTTTGCTTAGAAAAGGCAATACAATTACAACTTATGGCAATTCCTTCAAATTTAAAAACGGGCAACGTTATTACCGCATTGGTGGACCAAAAAAGCAATATGTTAAAGCCAGTAACTTAAGTAAGATTATTAGTTCTAATACAGAAGAAACAACTGTGAAAGTAACTGCAAAAGAAGGAGCTGGACTTTATGATTTTATTAAAGACGATACTTATTCCAAGAAAGCCAAAAGGGGTACAAAATTTACGGTAGACTATGCTGAAAATAATGGAGGAGATGAAGATGATCCCCAAATATTTACTTATCATATTAAGGGTACAAAATATTGGTTATTGAGCAGTGAAGTTAAAGCCAAAAAGAAAATGCCTGTACATTACTATGATTCTGAACATTATTCTTACATTAAGTTTTATAAAAATACAGATGTTTACAATGCAGACGGTACTAAGCAAGATCATCACGGACAAAAGATCAGAAAACAAGGTGGGTTTTTAAAGGTAAATAAATTGCTTTATATTTGGGTACCAGCTGAAACGAAAGCTGAATTATTTTACCACTTGAAGGGTCATGAATTTTACGCCTCTGCCTCACGAGATGGAGGAACCTCTGTAATAGATGTTGGTGATGGCTATGTTAAGCAAAAAGATGTTAAATTTATTGCTGGCCTAAAATTACGTCCGAGTAACACTGCAGAAGAAGCCCAGCAAAACGCTAAACAAAAAATAACCAAATAAATCATTTTAAGATATTTGCCTAATTAAGTCTATCATTTTTTACCTTCATTAATTATCAAGAAAGGCACAGAATAAAATTATATGATTCCTTGTTTTGATTGCAGAAATTAGACAATCAAAAATAAAGATAGCAATTTTTTGAAGAAGAGAGGTTAAAGTACATGAATAAGAAACTTACTCATTATTTAGCAGCCGGTTTTTTAGGCTTAACAGCCATTTGGACATTTAATCATCAAGCCCATATTGTTCAAGCAAAGATTCCCAGCACCATAAGAACTGTCATGTATACGTCGCAAGCATACAATGAGGATGGACAAAAGGTTAAAGCTAAGTATCCAGCTTTTCATCAGGTCAAAGTTGAAAAAAGACCATTAATCCTAACTTTCAAACCCTATGCCCCATACTATAAAATTAGCGGGAAAAAGCAATATATCAAAGCTAATAACATCGATGGCGTTAAACGCAAGGTCAAACGTAACTCTTATGTTTATGCTACAAGTTCACGCAGGGCTGACTACCGCCTAATTCGGAAAGGAACCTCCATTACAACTTATGGTGGTACCGTCAAGTTTAAGAATGGTTTGCGCTACTACCGCATTGGTGGTCCTGCAAAACAATATGTGAAAGCCGGAAACTTGGGCAAAATCACTGCTTCAAATACCGAAGAAACTATCGCAACAGTGACAAAAGACGGTGGGACTCCAATTTATGAGATCAATAATGGTCTCAAAACTACTAAAAAGGCTAAAAAAGGTACTACGTTCGTAGTTGACCGAGCTCAAGAAGAAGGATATGCTGACGATATAACCAATATGGCTATTCCAAATGCAGTTATTTATCGCATTAAAGGGACGAATAATTGGCTCAATTGCCTAGACGTTAAAGTTAAAAAAGAGCTTCCGCATCATTTTTATAACTCCGAGCATTATTCTTATATTAGATTTTATCAAGATACAGACGTCTATAATGCCGATGGCACCAAGCAAAATAATAATGGACAAAGAATTAGGAAACAAGGCGGTAATATAAAGGTAGATAAATTGCTTTATATATGGGTACCAGCCGAAAATAAAGCAGAACTGTTTTATCATATGAAGGGTCATTGGTTTTATGCCACTAATAAGCCAGACGGAAGTGGCGGTAGTGAAGTAGATTTTGGCGATAGCTATGTCAAAGCGAGTGATGTTAGATTTATTGACGGCGTAAAACTAAAGCCGATCAACACAGCTGAAGAAGCAAGTCAAGCTGCTAAGCAAAAAATGACCAAATAAATTATTTTAAGAGAACTAAATAATTTAAATGCACCTAATAGTAAAAGCCAGCTATTGGATGCATTTTTTATTAAGATATTTGCCTAATTTAATTCACCATTTTTTACCTTCATTAATCACTAAGAAAAGTACAGAATGAAATTATATAATTTCTTGTTTTGATTGCAGAAATTAGAAAATCAAAAATAGAGATAGCATTTTTTGGAGAAGAGAGGTTAAAGTACATGAATAAGAAACTTACTCATTATTTAGCAGCTGGTTTTTTAGGACTTACTGCAATTTGGGCATTTAATCATCAAGCCCATACTGTTCAGGCAAAGATTCCCAGCACTATAAGAACCGTTATGTATACATCACAAGCATACGATGAGGATGGACAAAAGGTAGACACTAAATATCCAGCTTTTCGCCGGATTGAAGTTGATAAAAAGCCATTAATCTTAGATTTCAAACCCTATGCCCCATACTATAAAATTAGCGGCAAAAAGCAATATATCAAAGCTAATAACCTTGACGGTGTTAAACGTGAAGTTAAGCATAATTCCTATGTTTATGCTACCAGTTCACGCAGGGCTGACTATCGTTTAATTAGAAAAGGAACTTCCATTACAACTTATGGCGGTACCGTTAAGTTTAAGAATGGTCTACGTTATTACCGCATTGGTGGTCCCGCTAAACAATATGTGAGAGCCAGCAACTTGGGCAAAATCATTGCTTCAAACACTGAAGAAACTATCGCAACAGTGACAAGCGACGGTGGTGCACCAATTTATAAGATCGATAATGGGGTCAAAACTGTTAAAAAGGCTAAAAAAGGTACTACGTTCGTAGTCGACCGAGCTGAAGAAGATAACTATGCGGAGGAGATTGGTCATTCGGCTATCCCAAATCCTACTATTTATCGTATTAAAGGGACGAATAATTGGCTCTATTGCCTGGACGTTAAAGTTCAAAAAGAACTTCCGCATCATTATTATGACCTTGAGCATTATTCTTATATTAGATTTTATCAAGATACAGATGTCTATAATGCCGATGGCACCAAGCAAGATAATGATGGACAAAGAATCAGGAAACAGGGAGGTAATATAAAGGTAGATAAATTGCTTTATATTTGGGTGCCAGCCGAAAATAAAGCCGACCTGTTTTACCATATGAAGGGTCATAGGTTTTATGCCACTGATAAGCCAGACGGAAGAGGCGGTGATCAAGTAGATTTTGGTGATAGCTATGTCAAAGCGAGTGATGTTAGATTTATTGCCGGTGTTAGACTAAGTCCTATCAATACAGCTGAAGAAGCACAGCAAAACGCCAAGCAAAAAACTGTCAAATAAATAATTTTGAAAAACCTGAATAAATAATTTAAATGCACCTAATAGTAAGAATAAGCTGTTAGGCGCATTTTTGTATTATAAAAAGGTCCCGAAATTGAGAAAATTTTGGGACCTTTGTCAAATTAAGATTACACTTTTCAGAAATAACTATTTCTAAATGTTCATTAGGGGAATAATACGCATAGCAGGCCAGCTTCCATAGAAAGAAGACCTGAGCCACTTCTCGGGTTATCTATAAGTTCCACTAAAGCCGTAAAAAGCAAAACCAAACCTACGCAAGTCGAAAATATCTGCCTGTTCCTAAACTTTTGCAAGAATTGAATGAGTAGCTGATAGCTTGACCATGCTGTTATTAAACCAAAGCTATCGGTCTATTTATCTGTATCAGCAGGACCAAGTTTAACGCCATTTTTGTATATTCTTTTTTCGTTTATTTTCATTTTATTAACAATGTCTTCACCCAAATCACTGCCAAGCATTTCTGCAATGCCCAGTAAGAATATCCCCACATCGGCTAATTCTTCATTAATATTTTTCTTATTATTCTTGCGCCAGGCTTCAAATAACTCATTAGCTTCTCCATGTAATCGTAATAATTCAAACTCAATATCTGTGGTATTGAAACCGTGTTTTTTCTTATTTTCCATGACTGCTTTTTGCAATTTCTTAGTGTCTATGATCAATTTGGACTCCTAAATAATGATTTTATTCTATTTTATATTTAATTTGTAAATAGGTGCAAAGAATATCAAATTAGGTTGACTAATTTTACTGTGTGAGTTTTGACGCTAGACTATATAGCTTAATCCTTAGATATTGAAATTTTGCCAGTTTTACTGGTAACTTTAAGCAATGGGTTTGCTTGAGAAGGGGTAGAAAAATGATGAGAATAGTATTTTTTACCAACTTTTATTTTTTGTGTAGAATCAGTTGTAAGGTCACAATTGATTTTTGGCAAATCAAACATATCGAACATGCTAAAATTACCGGTATTTAGATCGATTGTGCTTTGGCCAATAGCTTTACTGTTGCCAAAATTAAAATTGCCATGATTGATAAAAGTATTAGTTTTTAGCTTACTACTATAAATATAAATGTTTCCTTTATTTACATTGAAATTACTGCTTTTTAATTTAGAATCAAAGACATCTATGCATTCATTATCCTCGTCATGATTTTGTTTGGCGTCATAGTTTTTAACTGTAAAGGTCACATTATTTGCTTTAACGTCTGAAATAAAAAGGGATCCTGCAGTTGAGCTTAAATTAATACTGGGAATATTCAATTTATCTACTATGACACCATATTCATAATTGAAACCAGTTATTTTTTTTACGCTATTTTTGTGGGGAACGGTAATATTTATTTGATAGTCACCATCGTTGAATTTATATTCGGGTTCATCATAAAGAGTAAGCTGATTGTTGTCCACTTTTGTATTAATTTTATTAACATCGGCTCCTTTTTCTCCTATAACAGTGATTTTAAATTTTTTACCTAAGTCAATGACCACATCTGGTCTGTAACAAGCAAGTTTGATTTGGCTAAATTTGGGAACAGTATAAGTTTTCTTGACTTTGCCTTTCTTTGTTTTTGTGACAACTGCTTTGTAGCTATTTGTTTTTGTAGTTTGACTGGCTTTTGCATCAACGATTCCAGTTTTCGAAAAATTGTTGTTTACTATGCCAACTGCAAAAAGAAGAGCTGCTAAAGTAGCGATACTGCCACATATTTGATAAAACTTTTTCATTTCTAATTTACCTTCATTTTAATTAATCTATTTTAATATTTCCTCTGCTGTTTACTTTAAGAAGTGGTTGATTAGGAACAGTCTTAGAAAATTGATGAGTGTAATGTCTGCTTTGAAATTTGATTTTACCTTTTGGTTTAGTTGTCAAATCATAACTGATTTTCGGAGCACCCGTCATAACAAAGTCACCTATAGCCAAATTAATTGAACTATTTCCTAAAAGGCTGGAATTTTGAATTTTGACACTACTGTATTTGAAGTCAGGTGCTAAAGCTAAATTGGCCTTTGTTTTGAACTTACTATTTTTAATTGTTAAATCTCCAACGCTTAATTTAACTGTACTGTTTTTAATTGTTGAATTTAAGACTTTCAAGTCACCATTTGTTTGCTTGACACTAACATTTTCAGAGTTGACGTGATTAAGGATAACATCGCCATAGCCTGTTTTGACATCAACACTTGGAATATTCAAACCGTTGAAGTAGATATCACTGATATCACAATTCCCAGTAACCTTATTTATAGAGTTCTTATTAGGAACCGTTATGGTAACTGTATATCCGCCATAATTATGATGACCGGTAGGTTTGTCATAGATAGTTAGTTTTCTGTTTTTAACGCTGACCCTGGTAAGAGCGATATGTGCTCTGTGAGTTCCGCTGGCTTGTACACTAAAAGCATTCCCTACAGCGAATTTGATATCAGGCCTATTGGTGTTAAGTTTGACTTGATCAAAATCTTTAACACTAAAACTTTTGTTGACTTTATTTTGAGATGCAGACTTTTTGGCAAAAACGACTTTGTCATCTTGATACTGAGGATTTTGTAGGAAATTATTTGCCTTAGCGCCAATGAGCACCAATAATCCGATGATTCCTAAAAAGCTGCCTAATTTATATAATCTTTTCATAGTTAATTTCTTCATTTCTAATTAAAACAAATTGAATCTATCTATAAAATTCTATATTTGCATTTTTACTAATTACCTTAACAGTTGGTTTGTTCGGTACGATAATAGATAGGCGTTTATGATAATCTTTATTGTCAGTTTCAATTTTATGCTTAGGATCAACGCACAGGTCATAACTTATTTTAGGAGCATCTGTCATCAAAAATAATCCTTTATTAAGAGTGAAGGAACTATCACCCATGAAAGTGCTGCCAACAACTGTCATGCCACCCTTGCTAATGTGCACTTTAGCTTTGATTTTACTGTCATCAATAGTCATATTACCTTTACCGATGTTAATAGAGCAATTCTTTAAATTCGAATCCATTATGTCTGAAACTTCATGTTTTATTTTTAACTTAACATTTTGAGAAGAGACATGATCAAAGGCAAAATAAGCAATGTTTGATTTGAGATTTATTACTGGTATATTTAGCTTCTCTAAATATATGGAGCCTCCTCGTAAATATCCCGATACCTTTTTCAAAGCATTCTTACTTGGTACAGTAACAGTTACTTCATAATAGCCATCATTGAAGTGTTTTTCCGGTTCATCATAAATAGTCAGTTGCTTATTTTTCACTTTGGTTTTGATTTTTTGTGCATTTCCTCCACGTTTTGCTTTAATTTCGACTTGGTATTTGTTACCCAAAGTAACATCAGTATTAGGTCTGTAAGAAGAAAATTTGATTTTATTAAATTTTTTAACTGTGTAAACTCTTTTGGTAATTTTATTGGTTTGAGCTTCTGTAATTTGATTCTTTGGCAAAGCACTATTTATTTTCAAACCTGCGAAAATAAGAAGACCAACAATTCCACAAAAAATGCCAATTTTAAAAATCTTTTTCATTTTTATTTCCTTAGTATACTTATATTAAATTTAAACAAGTAAAGCTTATTTAAAAAATTCTATATTTGCATTTTTGCTGGTTACTTTAACGGTTGGCTTGTTTGGTACGGATATAAGAAGCCGATTACGATGATCTTTAGTATCAGTTACAATTTTATGCTTAGGATTAACTCGCAAATCATAATTGATTTTTGGCGAACCAGTCATTGAAAATACTCCCTTATTAAGAGTAAACGAGCTATCACCCGAAAAAGTACAATCATTAATAAGCATGCCGCCTTTGGTAATGAATACTTTAGTTTTGATCTTGCTATCGTTAAAAGCTATATTGCCTTTGCCAATGTTAATGGAAGAATTTTGTAAATTTGAATCCATTATGTCTAAAACTTGATGTTTAATCTTTAACTTAACGTTTTGAGAAGAAATATGATCCAGAGCTAAATAAGCAATGTTTGACTTAAGATTTATTACTGGGACATTTAACTTCTCTAAATATACGGAACCTCCTCGTAAATATCCTGATACCTTTTTCAAAGCGTTCTTACTCGGTACAGTAACAGTGACTTCATAATAGCCATCATTAAAGTGCTTTTCTGGCTTATCATAAATAGTTAGTTGCTTATTTTTCACTTTGGTTTTAATTTTTTGTGCATTTCCACCAC
This sequence comes from Lactobacillus sp. W8174, assembly GCF_016100975.1. Taxonomy (GTDB): domain Bacteria; phylum Bacillota; class Bacilli; order Lactobacillales; family Lactobacillaceae; genus Lactobacillus; species Lactobacillus juensis. The sequence goes on from NZ_JACFRN010000002.1 coordinate 102,943, forward strand.
GTTTAGCTTTAATTTTGACCTGGTATTTGTCACCTAAAGTAACAATAGTATTGGGTCTGTATGAAGAAAATTTAATTTTATTAAATTTTTTAACTGTGTAAACTCTTTTGGTAGTTTGATTAGTTTTGGCTTCTGCTACTTGAGGCTTTTGTAAAGCACTATCTATTTTCAAACCTGCGAATGTAAGAAGACCAACAATTCCACAAAAAATGCCAAATTTAAAAATCTTTTTCATTATAATTACCCCCTCATTTTAATTTAAACGAGCTGACTTTCAATAGTTAGTTAAATCAATTACGATATTATGAAAGCAGATTTTGTTTTTTAATAATAAAAATTTTGCTGTTTATTATTAACATTATTATACTATCTTCAGCTATATTATACAATATATGATATTAGATTTTTTAGGTGATAGGCAATAGTAAACAAAAAATGGTATGTTTCATTTTGATGACGATTAGCTACTGTACCATTAATTTTTTAAGATAAAAAATAAACCTTTGAAATTTCAAAGGTTTATTTTTAGATGGCTTTTGTTAGTAACATTAGAAGTGGGCATTAATGTTTTTATTTAAAAAAATTCTTTGATTTCCTGTTTTAAATGCCTTGCTAAATTATCAGCACCAATTTTTTCTAATAAATTAATCTGTTCTAGTGCTTCTAATTTGTGTTTTTGACAAATTGCAATTCGAGCATTAACTACAAGCAATTTATCATACTGTCTTAGACTCTTTAATAAAGGTTTTAAACTATTTAAAGTAGCGACAGCTAACTTAAATTTGTGATGCGTCATTTGTATTATTGCCTGATTAATTAGCGTATTAGTTTTCAGAGTTCTCATAAATGGGTAATGATTGTCTATATTTGCAATAATCTTGGAAATAATTTCGTTTGCTGTTCGATAGTCAAAAGCAAATAAGATGGAATTAAGGATTGTAATATCTGTAACTGTGAAAACTTGGAGATCACTAAGAGAGTCGAACCAGATTGGTTGGACAAGTTCTTGTGCATGAGTATATCCCTTTGGTTTATCAACTAATAATAGAGATTTAAGGATAATGGCAATACGTTTAATATCATTATCGTTTTTGACCCAAAGGCAATCCTCTAGCAAATTTTTTATTTCGTTTTGATCAATGCTGCCGTCAAGGTTTAAAAACCGATGCAATAGCTGATTTTTGGTACTGATATGATAACCATTACTAATATATTCAAACTCATTAGGGTTTAGACCCAATCGCTCTATTAATTTAAGTTCATTTTCGTAAGTCGTTGATAATTCAGCATTCTCAATTTTAGAAATTGTGCTGCGGTCAAACAAATCCTGTGCTAATTCTTGCTGGGTCATTTTACGTGTAGTTCTAAGTTTATGAATTGTTTTGCCAAAATTACTCATGGTTGCACTCTTTTTAAGTTTATTACTCTTAAAACAATGTGCTGATTTTGCACATTATTAATAATGATTTAATGTTATTCTTAGTTTGGAAATAAATCAATAATTATATTTGGTTTATTTCGCTGATTAAAAAGTCGTTATCTTACATAAACGACGTAAGAATATGTCTTTTATACATTTGTTTGGAAAGGAGGATAATACATGACTGAAATTATAGCATATACAGCTTTGATCATTGCATGTTGGTGTTTGGGTAAAATCTATAAAGATAATCCAATAATCAAAATTCTTAGAACAAATAGGGGAATGGTGTTGATATTAGCCTCCGTTGCCTTATTAGCCTACGAATTAGTAGTACATAATTTTCAATTTGGTCAAATTTTACCGTCTTTTTATTCTGTAATAGTTTTGCTTATTTTGTTAGGCTTCTTTTATATGTTTAAAGATCGTCGGGCAACAAAGTAAACGATAAAGTATTTATGAGGTAAAACAATGTTGTGGATTATGGTTTTACTTCTTGTATTATTTGCTGGAATGGAATATGCAGGAAGAGAGCAACTGCAAGCTCTTAACAGAATTTTTGCGGGTGTAGCGGTTGCAATTATTGTTATACCCCCAGTTGCATCTTACTTGCTATTTAAGAATTTCACTGCTTTAAACAGTGTCAGCATTCTTCTTGGAGTAGTTCAGGTATGTGCACTAGCAGCAGTATATTTTATATTCAGAAAAGTTGCTTTGAACGATTAGTTATTAAAAGCATAAAATAATTTGTAATAAGAATTTTAACGTTAAAGTGCTTCTATTAAATAGATTTGTAATCTAATTATAAGAAGCATTTTTTCTATGATAAAAATAAAGCTATTTAACTTTGATAAAAATTAAAATAAGCCTTTTTAATACATGTATAGTAATAATGTGCTATTATCAAAGTGACAAAATAATAATCCAAATTTAAGAACAGGTGATAGCCATGATTCAGTGCAATAAAAAAATTAATTTACTACACAAATTAAGGAACATGTCTTTTTCGAGTTTACCTTGTAGCAAGATTAAAGAAATTAATGACATTGACTTAACAAAATTTAATGCAATTGGCTATATGGGGAGAAATTCTTCTTATTTATATTCTACTCATAATGGCGAAATATTATGCACAGGATCTGTTAAAACCCAATCTGCACCTCATGTAAAGCAAGTATTTGAAGATATTCAAGATTTTTTTACCCAAGCAGGTCATAAACTCCTTATTGTTGTAGAAGAGGATTACGTCTTAAAAGATATGCAAAAAGCAGACTTTGAAAATCAAAATACGATTCTCAATAGAATGAAAGAAAATGGCTGCAAAATTATTGGGGCAGCAGAATATCACAGCAGGTTTGGTTTTAAAGTTCCCAATAATACCCCGCCTCTAAATGAACAAGAAAAAAGAATTGTTTATTGCTTATATGACGGAAAATGTGCTTATTGTGGTAAAGATCTTTGTTTTACTGATAGTCAAATAGATCATATTGTTCCTAAAAAAGAGGGCGGCAATGATTATTATAAAAACTGGGCATTAGTTTGTGAGCCTTGCAACGAAAAAAAGTCTAATAGGATTTTTGGCGATCCTGAGGAATGTATCGGGGAGAAAGGAAAAAACTACATAAGAAGGTTAAGTGAGTGTTACCACTTTTATAAAGCAAAAATAGATAATGGTGAAAGATATAGCTTAGTTAGAGAACAAAAAAATTTTGGCTTTAGAAAATACTTTACCATTTATAAAAAAGTAGATGATAAATATGTAAATAGGGATAATAAAAACGGTGGTTATCAGTTCATTATAAATACAGTTAACAAAGATAATCTTGAGGAAATAAAAGAAAATGGGAACGAAATATCTGGAAAAGAAATAGAAAACGCGCTGGATCCTAAGGGAACGGATATATGTGGAACATCTAAGATAGATAATTGGCTGAGTTAAATTTGGAATTAATAAAATTTAAAGGAAATTTTTCTACTAATTAGAATAGCTTATCAATATATAGTTAAGGACTGGTTATCATTATGCAAATGATAGCCAGTCATTTTTATATGTTGCTTTTTTAATAAAATGAATTATTATTTGGTCAATATTGTAAATGAGGTGGCAATAATGACTAAGAAAGTAAAATTGGTTATATTTACATGTATTGTTGCCGTTTGTCTTTTTTTATTTTACTATTGGTCATCAAATGACTATGTACCTGACGTAGCACAGTACCAGGTTAATCACATAATAAGGAATCACGATACACGAGAAATTAACCAAGTAGCAACTAATAGAAAAACAGCGAAATTTTTACATTCTCTTAAAACAAGTGATCGCTGCCAGAAAATTAGCGAGTTTCAAGGTGGAACTAAAGAACGGGGCTATTATGTTGTAAGTATCAAAAATAAAGCTGTTGGGATTTATATGCAAAAAAAATCCAATTCGTTTTGGAATTGGAAATTAAAAAGTATCGCATGTTTTGATTGAGCTGTTGCAGTACTTTTTATTTACTACTTTTCCTGGAACCAATAGGTTAAAATAGGATAAAAAATAAGTATGCATCAATCTGTGGAATATACGAAGTTAGATTATTCCTATCAAAAATTAATACTAGAAGCGAAAATGCCAAAGCTGCTAAAATTAAGTATTTGCAAAACTTTTCTCCGCCATCCAGATTAGCTTTTTGAATAATTTTTACAGGGTGGGTGGTTTTAATGAAAATAGTGCCTAGCACTAATATTACACCAAAGAAAAAGTAAGTATATATAGCTATCTTATCTTTGTGATAATAAATAAAAAGAATACCAATTAAAAATTGTAAAATGCCCATTAAGAATAAGGCGATTTTCGGATTAAGTTTATACTTCAGCATCATTTGAACCTTTCAAATTAAATTTAATAAGGCTACGCAATAAAAAAATTAATCTTTTTACTGTATAGACTTAAATTTTATTTTATCATTAAATTATAATAATATTAAAACATTATTATAATATTTTATTAAAAACATTATGATGCTAAATTATTTTAAAAGGAGCAAAATAATGAGAATTAATGTATTACAACACACGCCAAACGAAGGCCCTGGTTCAATATATAGCCGAATAATAAAAAATTTGTATTAAGTTTATTTATTCTGTTCTAAAAGAGTGTTGTCTTGCAACACGTAATGTTTAAAGTTATTGTCTTTAAATATATGCTCATCGTAATGGTGTGCAATTTCCAACACAGTGCAGTTCAACCTGTTTATTACTTGTTGCACTTTTTTACCTGTTTCATTATCTAAAGCCGAGGTGGCCTCATCTACTAAAATAATCTTTTTACGGTAAATCAGTGCACGAGCAATTTCAATTCTTTGCTTTTGTCCACCTGACAGATTGGCGCCATTTTCACCATACTTTTTGTCTAAACAATTATCACCTAGTTCTGCTAATAACCCGACTGCTTTTAGTGCTTTCAAGCATTCTTCATCCGAAAACTCTTTACCTAGAGTCAGATTAAGACGCAAAGTGTCATTGAACATGAATGGACTCTGAGCAATATAAGCAAGTTCACCAGAACCAGCGATATTTTTAACTACTTGAGAACCATCTTGAAGAAAAATTTGTCCGCTTGTAGGTTTAATGAAGCCTTCTATTAAGTTGAAGATTGTTGATTTGCCTGCACCGGATTTACCAGTAATTAAAATTTTGGTTCTGAATGGAATTGTTAAACTTAAATTTGTCAAAATCACCTTTTTGTCATTGTAAGCAAAACTGACATCATCTATCTTGATGCTAGGAGAATTAAGGTGACTATTCTTGTTTTCTGCAAATTCAAGCGAATACAGTTTGAGACTTTTACGAATATTTTCTGTTGTCTTCATCTCATTTAGGCATTGTGCGGCATTTCTCAGGGGCCCAACGACACGGTCACTGGCTAAGAAAATGGCGATAATAGCTGCTGGTTCGGCCTGACCATTGATAACAAAAAACAAACCTGCACCAAGAGGAAGAATAAAACTCAATGCAGAAAGAATGGCGCTGAGAAAAATGGCCCAAGCTTGATAGTCATTCATCTTTTTGTAAGAATTTTCTGTTTGCTGCAAGTAGTTTTCTGTATCTGCAAACATTGTTTTTTCAGCTAAATAAGTTTTAATTGTGCGAATACCATTAAACAAGTCGGTTACTTTACCTAAATAAGTGCTGCTGCTTTTTTGCCAAGCTTCAGAGGAATCACTTAATACTTTGCCAAAAATTTTGGATGAAAGCATTGGCAGCAGTGAAAACAAAATGAATAAAATCCCAATTGCAAAATTAAGCCAAAGAATATAAAAGCTGGATATTACAGCCATCAAAATGGCGCCACACAATTCAAAAAAATTTTTAAAATAATTAGTTTCAATCAACTTGAAGTCATTAAAAATCTTTGAAACATTATCTGAAGCAACTGCTGCAAAGTCAGGGTTAACTATCTGACCGTAAACAAAACTGTCTTTTATTTTGATATTCATTAATTTGATTGCCTGATTGATCCAGATTTGCTTTAGGGTCATGGCGAAATAAACTAATCCCAGAGCCAGCAAACTGCTAATGATATACAACACTGCTTTTATAGCGGGTGTATGGCGGTTGAAAAGTGTCACATTTGAAACTACTGATGATAAAACCACGCCATCAAAAGAATAAATTATAGTTGCAATTAGAATTCCCAATAATAATGACTTAGGTAGTGTTTTAAAAAAAGTTTTGAAAGACATTGCATTCTCCTGGTACATTGGAATATAAAAAGCTTTAATTAAATTAAACTTCATTTTATCATTAAATTATATTAAATTATTATTTGAATATTTTAGTAAAAACACTGTGGTGCTAATTTATTTTAAAGGAGCAAAGTGATGAGAGTTAACGTTTTACAACACACGCCAAACGAAGGCCCCGGTTCAATTCAGGAATGGGCCGACCTGCATCAGCATGACTTTTATGTATATCATCCCTATCAGTTTGGTATTTTGCCTGAAGCTGCCACAACAGATTTACTAGTTATTTTGGGTGGTCCTATGAGTCCAAATGATGATCTGTCATGGATTAAGCAGGAACGGCAGTTAATTAAGCAGCTATTCCGGGAGAAAAAGCCAGTTTTAGGAGTATGCTTTGGCGCTCAACAAATTGTTAAAACTTTAGGCTATCAGGTTAAAAAGGCGTCGGTTAAAGAAGTAGGCTGGGGTCCAGTCAAATTGCAATCTCAACTAATAAACGACTTGCCTGAAAAATTGCAAGTATTGCATTGGCACGAAGAAATGTTTGAAATACCAGATGAAGCTGAGGTCTTATTTGCCAATGATAATTTACAAAATCAGGGTTTTGTCTTGGGAAAACAAGCTGTTGGTTTGCAGTTTCATTTAGAACCAGAAACAGATAATATCAAAGAAATTGTGGTCAACGACGCGCAATATCTATCCGGTTCGGTGTTGAAACAAACAGCTAAGCAAATTATTGAGCATCCTGTTCCTAAGGAAAATAAAAGGGCAATGTTTCGCATTTTAGATTATTTGACAGAATAAATAATTTAGATATAGAAAATTTGTTTTAAAGAGTGTCGCTTTATTTGTTCCCATAACTTTAATTGCTATACTACGAGAAACGAACTATCTGCTGGGGCAGACCTTACTTCAAAATTATAAACGGCAGATACCATGGCAGAGGCATGATTAGCATTTGGGGCGTGCATTAATAAGTATTGTAACTACTGAAATAACCTTCAAAATAAAAACCAAACCATTTTAGTGGCCTGGTGTATATGATTATAGGTAATTTTTCTAAAATCTGGTTAATATTTGAGATTGGTTTGTTATAATTTAATTAGCGTAGAAAAGTTAAAAGGACGGTAGCTGCCGCTTTCATGAAGGAAGTGAGGCCTATGAACAATTTTGATTCATACTTCAGTCTCCCAAAAGAAAGGAGCAGCAGTTGATGAGCACTGCCGAAGCGTTAAGTTTAATGCTTAACTTTGGCATGTTTATCTTGACCTTGTTAATGTTTATTGACAAGCATCATGATAAATAATCGCATCAAAAAACCGTCCTAGATACTAGCTGGGCGGTTTTAATGTAAAACTAATATAAGCGCAGCTACCGTCCTTTGTGGCGGCTCTACGTGAGGAAGGCTTATTGAGGTAAGTCTTCCTTTTTCTTACAACTGTATTTTAGCATGAATACCTTTATGGTGCAATTAAGTATTAGAGCAGAATTCATAGCGTAAAAGAATACAATGCATTTTAAATTTCAAAGCTAGCATTAATTTAACAATATGCAGTTAATTTTACGCACTAAGCAAAACTGCCTTGAACAGACATATCTTGCTCACACAAAAACCGTTTCGTTAGAAACGGTTTTTATTGACAAGCATCATGATAAATAATCGCATCAAAAACCCGTCCTAGATACTAGCTGGGCGGTTTTAATGTAAAACAAAAAATATTATAAGCGCAGTTACCGTCCTTTGTGGCGGCTCTACGTGAGGAAGACTTATGGCGTAAGTCTTCCTTTTTCTTACATATGTATTCTAGCATGGATACCTTTATGGTGCAATTAAGTATTATAGAGCAATATTAATAAAGACATTTTAAATTTTAAAGCTAGCATTAATTTAACAATATGCAGTTAATCTTACGCACTAAGCTAAAGTGCCTTGAACAATCATAGCTTGCTCACACAAAAACCGTTTCGCTAGAAACGGTTTTTATATGTCTTATTTAATTTTGCTTAAACACAGCTCTGTTTAATAAACAGCACCATCATAAAAGCCAAAGCGAGGCTTATTAAAATCAAAATCTTTTAATTCACTCACTTTAAGGGCAATGTCGCAAACGCCCCAGCTCATTAGATTAATTGGTTTGCCGTAGTCTTCATCAGGGATGACCAACACAATGTATTTACCTTGTGATAAAGCATAGCCCAGTTCCATACCAAGACCTACATCTTCTTCATCAGGTAGATATACTCCGATCATAACATCACTGGCTTTAATACCGGTTAAATCGCCACGGTAAGTTGCAGTTTCCCATTCACGATCACGCAGATATTCAGGATTTTCCTCAACGCTGATGTTTTTGTATTGATGATCCAAAGGAACATAACTGTTTTCCAGGTCAATGGTTGGGTTTTCTTCTAAAGCTTTCATTGCCTTTTTGTAAGCATCGTTTTGCTTATCGTTAAACCAACCGGCACCAAAATAAACAGTTTTTGTTTTAGTCATAAAATTTCTCCTTACCATTAAACCTAATTTAAATAAATTTCACGCAACTTACTGATTTCATCATCAGTTAATCTCATAATATCACGTAAGTAGTTTTCAACGCTACCATAATTTTTATTTATAGTTGTAAGTACAAAGTCAATGTATTCAGAATGCACAGTTTGCAAGTCTTTTAAGATGTTTAGGGTTGCGTCATTTGCTCCTTCATCTTTAGCTTTTTGTAAAAAATTATGAACAAAGTCTTTGGTGGCAACGTTTGTTAACAGATAATCTTTTTTGATTGTTTCAAAGGGCACACCAAGAACCGATAAAATTAATAATGCCGCAAAACCAGTCCGGTCTTTGCCAGCAGTACAATGAAAAATCACACTTTGATTTTCCTGGTCATTAGCCAGCAACACGTCAAAAAAGTGGCGATAGGCTCTTTGGGCAGACTCACTTTTAATCATGTCATCATAGGCTAAAAACATGTGGTCAAATCCAGCTTTAGGATCCTGATGCTTTTCGCTGAGAATCTCATCAATTCCCTTAGAAGATTCAGTCAAATCTTCGCTAAATACTGGATCAAAGCTATAAATAGCACCTTCAGGTATACGATCAGGTTCGCGGTCAACTTCGTCCTTGCTCCTAAAGTCAACAACGTATTTTACGCCATAATCTTGTAAAAACTTCAGATCAGTCTTATCAAGCGATGCCAAATTAGCGGTTCTAAGCAATTTGTGCATTTTGACGGTTTTGCCGCTACTAGTTTGATAGCCACCAAGCTCGCGAAAATTACGGCCACTTTTTACGCCAATTAATTGATTTTTTAGTTTTTGGGTCATGATACCTCCACCTTTACATTTGACGATTACACCTAATTTTAGCAATAAACAAGTATATAAACAATTATAAAAAAAGCCAAGAGTATATCGAAATTATGGTAAAATAAACAAAAGAACAATATATTTCAAAAGGGTGAGAACATGGAAACGAAAAAAGCTAGTATTTTAGTTCCAGTCGACGGTTCAGAGTCGGCAGAAAGATCCTTTGATAAAGCAGTTAAAATTGCAATGACGGAAAATGCCCACATTGATGTTTTAAGCGTAATTGATACCAGACAGTTTTTAGGTGAGATGCAAGATACGCTGATTACAGGCGACACCGTTTATCAGATGACGCAAGATTCGGAAAAATACCTCAAGAGTTTAAAGGAATGGGCTCATGACAATTTGGGTTTTGATGATATTGATTACCACATTCGTTATGGCAGCCCGAAAGCAATTATTTCCTATGACTTTATTAAAGACCATCATAATGATTTGATTATTATGGGTGCAACTGGTTTAAATGCAGTTGAAAGAATGTTGATGGGTTCTGTTACAGAATATGTTAATCAACATGCTTTGGCTGATGTTTTAATTGTCAGAACGGATATTGACAATAATCCAATTAAGCCAGGAAAGGACAACAAATAGGTTTCTAAAATAAAAGACATACGATAAATAATTCGTGTGTCTTTTTTGTGCAAAATAAGGAACCTTAAAAAATATTGTATTATTGATGTTCGTAAAATTAACTTTCATAATACAAAAGCAAAATAAAATCCGATATTTTATTGCGTTTTTGCGAATATTTATGGTATCATTTTCAATGAATGAACGTAATTATACTGTTTGGAAGGTTGAGGGCAATGAAAGTAAATGGAAAAATTTTTAATATCTTTTCCTATTTGTATACTTTTCAACTAGCTTCGTTAACCGTTCGTTTTTCTTTCAAAATATCTTCAAGGGCATGATATGACATAGTCATATTTTGCCTTTTTATTTGCTCAATTTTAGGAGGGTGCAATGGAAAATAGCAGTGGAAGTTAATTCAGGTCAATTTTATTTGAAAAGCTACATAAATGTATTGCCATTAATGTGACAACTAAGTTTATGCTCAAAAACAAGAAATATCGTAAGCATATATTGATTAGGAGTATAAAAAACAAATGACCAAAATTAAAAAGTTTCTGATAGCATGTTTTGCTTTGTTACTAACAGTCGGTGTGACAGCATGTTCCAATTCAAGTAAGAAGTCTAGTTCAAGTAGTAATACGCCAAAATCACTTAACGTTCAGTTTGTGCCCAGCGTAGCTGCCAATAAGTTGGAAGCACGGGCTAAGCCAATGGAAAAACTTTTGTCCAAGCGCCTTGGCATCCCAGTCCATGTTTCAATGTCAACTGACTACAATGGCTTAGTTGAAGCTATGAAGTCAAAGAAAGTTGATGTTGGTTTCTTGCCTTCAGACGCATACATTATGGCTCACAAGCAAAAAGCAGCTAACCTGCTTTTACAATCAGTTCGTTATGGTATTAAGCAACCAAATGGTGTTCAAACCAAAGAATTAGTTAATTCATACCGTGGTGAAATCCTGGTTAAGAAGGGTTCAAAAATTAAGAGCTGGAAGGACTTAAAAGGCAAGTCAATTTCTGTTCAAGACATCACTTCCGACTCTGGTTATGTATTCCCAGTTGCTGAATTAAAGCAAAAGGGATTAGATGTAACCAAGAGTTGCAAGACTGTATCTGTTAAGGGTGCCGATCAAGGTGTCTTAAACGTTTTAAACGGTGATACTGACGCTGCTTTCGTATTTGAAGATGCACGTAATAATGTTAAGAATGATGATCCAAAGATTATGAGCAAGGTAGTACCAATCTACTTCACCAAGCGTATTCCTAACGATACTATTTCAGTTATCCCAAGTTTGCCAAAATCCTTCCAGAAGAAATTGGCTAAAGCATTTATCGCTATCGGCAAGTCTAAAGAAGGTAAGAAGATTATTGAAAATGTTTATAACCAAGAAGGCTATACTTACGCAAAAGACAGTGACTACGACATTATTCGTCAATATAATAAAGTAATTGCTTCTACTAAGAAATAGTTTGCCCAATATTTTAAAAATCTAAAAAGGCTACATAATAGGAATTAAATAAACTTTCTTAAACAAAATAAGATTTATAGTCAATTCTCTTTTCTAAATAAAACATTTCTGCTATTATTTGATAGAATAAATACAGTATGGCGAAAGGAGAGTGAAGGTAATGCAAAAATATCAACGGCGCCTAGCGTTCATTGAAGTTTTTGCAAAAAAGCCTTTTCGTTCCTTTCAAAAAGGTATTGTTCGCTTTTTTAGTAAAAGTGTTATTGAAAGACTTAGTTTAATTCACGTTTGTGTTTTTGGCTAAAGTCTTTTTTTATGTCTGGGAGGGCATGATGAGAAAATTTAGAAAAATATTAGCTTGTGCTGCTGTTTTTTTAGTAGCATTAATGGCAGCTGCTTGCTCAAATAAGGAAAAGAGCAAAGATAGCGGCACGCCCAAATCATTGAACGTCCAATTCGTTCCTAGTCAGGCAGCAACTAAGTTGGAGTCTCGTGCAAAGCCACTGGAAAAGATGCTGTCAGACCGTTTAGGTATTCCAGTTCACGTTTCAATGTCTACCGACTATAACACCGTGGTAGAAGCAATGAAGTCTAAGAAAGTTGATGTAGGTTTTTTGCCGCCAAATGGTTACATTTTAGCTCATAAGCAAGGAGCAGCAGATGTGTTGCTGCAAGCACAAAGATATGGGGTTAAACAACCAAACGGACGTCCAACAAAGGAACTGGTTAACTTCTATCGTGCTGAGATTGTAGCTAAGAAAAATTCTAAAATTAAGAGTTGGAAAGATTTAAAAGGCAAGTCAATTTCTATTCAAAGCCCAACCTCTTCAGCCGGCTACGTTTTCCCGATTGCCGAGTTGAAGGAAAAAGGTCTTGATGTACGCAAGAGTTGCAAATTAGTCACTGTGACTGGTCAGGATCAAGCTGTTTTGAATGTCCTCAATGGTGACACAGATGCCGCATTTGTATTTGAAGATGCACGGACAATTGTGAAAGATGACAATCCTAAAATCATGAGTCAAGTAGTACCAATTTACTTTACTAAACCTATTCCAAACGATACTATTTCCGTTGTTCCCAGCATGTCTGATTCATTCAGAAAGAAGCTGGCCAAGGCATTTATCGATATTGGCAAGTCTAAGAAGGGTAAAAAAGTCATCGAGAGTATTTACACCCATGAAGGATACGTTCACACTAAAGACAGTGATTTTAACGTTGTGCGTAAATATGAAAAAGTTATTGAATCGACCAAAAAATAGGGAATACAAAGGAAGTATATAATGGCAGATTCTGCAGTTAAGCCAATAATCGAATTAAAAAACGTTAAAAAAGTTTATGGCAAAGATGTTGTTGGTTTAAAAGACGTCAATTTAACTATCAATAAAGGTGAATTTGTCGTTATTGTTGGTCTATCTGGCGCCGGCAAATCAACGCTTTTGCGGTCGATTAACCGTTTAATTGATATTACCGAGGGTGATATTTTAATTAATGGTGAATCTATTACTAAGGCCAAAGGTAAAAAGTTAAGAACTTTGCGTCGTCATATTGGGATGATTTTCCAAAGCTTTAACTTGGTAAAGCGCTCAAGTGTGATGCGTAACGTTTTAACTGGCAGAGTTGGATATTATCCCACTTGGAAGTCCACTCTCAACCTTTTTACTAAAGAAGATAAACAACGCGCCTATGATGCTTTGCAACAAGTTGATCTTGAAGACAAAGTATACTCTCGGGCTGATGAATTGTCCGGTGGACAGCAGCAACGGGTAGCGATTGCGCGTGTCTTGACCCAAAACCCGGATATTATTCTGGCAGATGAGCCAACGGCTTCACTTGACCCGCAGACTTCACGCCGGGTGATGAAAGACTTGCAGATGCTTAATGAAAAGCATGGCATGACTGTTGTCATTAACCTGCACAGCGTGCAACTGGCACAGGAATTTGGCAAGCGGGTCATTGGCGTTCGTGCTGGTGAAATTATCTATGACGGCAAGATGTCTGATACTCCAGCAACAACGTTTGATCAGATCTATTCCGGTGGTGATCAAGATGAGTAGCACAGAGCAAGAAAAGCTGAAGGCTTTGCCTAAGAAAAAGTTTAAAATCTTAAATTTGCTTTGGGTACTGCTTTTTATTGCTGGATTATTCATTTCTACTAATGAAACCAAAACTGACTTAGGCGCCTTGTTTGCCAACTTTGGGCAGTTTGCCGACATTTTCTTGCAAATGCTGCATCCTGACTGGTCTTATCTGGGTACAGTAGTACCACTTTTGCTGGAAACTATTAAGATGGCGATCTTGGGTACAGCAATCGGTTCTGTAATTGCTTTTATTTACTCTTTGCTTATTGCTCGCAATATTGTGAAAAACAAAGCACTTACGGGGATATTGCGGATCATTATGAATATCATCAGAACAGTTCCCGACCTGCTTTTAGGTGCTATCTTCGTAGCTATTGTCGGTATAGGGCCAGTAGCCGGTGTCTTAGCCCTGGCTATCTGTACGTTCGGGATTGTGGTCAAACTGTTTTACGAAGCAATTGAAACTATTGATCCGGGTCCAATTGAAGCCTTGACTGCTGTTGGTGCTAATAAGCTGCAAATCATTGTCTTTGCGGTTTTGCCTCAGGTTATTACCTATTTTATTTCCTATTGCTTGTATGCATTTGAAATTAACGTGCGTGCTTCAACCGTTTTAGGTTATATCGGTGCCGGTGGTATTGGTTTGTATCTGCAACAGACACTGCAAATCTTTGATTATCCTAAGACGGGTACAATTATTATCGTGATCATTATAGTAGTGGTACTAATTGATTATGTTTCATCTAAATCACGGGAGGCGTTGATGCAATAATGGATACAAGTATGAAAAAATTGCCTCCTAGGCCCATAGATGTTAAAAAACGTGTTTTGCACTGGCTCATAGCAATTGTTACCGCAGTTTTAATTATTTGGTCATGCACAGGAATCGATTTTGGCGGAATCAAAGAAACAGCCGGACAAATTGCCGGTGCGATCTTTTCTGGCATTTTTCATCCTGATTGGTCTTATGTCTATAACGGCTCAGGTGAAGACCTGCTGTCGCAATTATGGGAAACTGTCTGCATTGCCTTTTTAGGAACATTCATTTCTGCCATTATTTCACTGCCCTTTGCTTTTTGGGCCGCAAATACTAAACACAAGCACTGGTATGTCTCACGGTCAGGCAAGATTGTGCTGGCAGTAATCAGATCATTTCCAGAAATTGTTTTAGCCTTAATGTTTATTAAAGCTGTCGGACCAGGTTCTGCTGCCGGTGTTTTGGCACTAGGCTTTCACTCAGTGGGGATGCTGGCCAAGCTCTTTTCTGAAGCAATTGAAAACCTGGAGGATGGTCCTAACGAAGCAGTTACAGCTGTTGGTGGTTCAAAGACAAATATTATTATGTTTTCTACTTTGCCTAATTTAATGCCGGCTTTAATTTCAAACACGTTATACCGGTTTGATGTTTCGATTCGGTCTGCTTCTATCTTAGGTTTAGTTGGAGCCGGTGGTATTGGTTACCCGTTAATCATTGCGTTGCAGTACCGTCAATGGAACCGAGTTGGTATCATTTTACTCGGTATCATCATTATGGTTGTGATCATTGACTGGATTTCGGGCTGGATCCGTAAAAAATTAGTCTAAAAACGAAAATATCTGAATATAGTGAATCAAGTATGTAAATTTCAGCTTGATTCACTTTTTTTAGCCGTGATATTTAAAGGGACAATTTTCTAAATGATCATTGATTAGGCCAACGCTCTGCAGGAATGAATATAGAATTACAGGACCAACAAAAGTAAAACCGTCTTGTTTCATCTGCCTTGCTAGTTTTTGGGCAATCTTGTTTGTTGTTGGTACTTCATCACTTGTCTGAGGATGATGAATAATAGGAGTGGGAATAAATTTTTGTAAATAATGGGCAAAATTGCCGTATTTAGCGTCAATAATTAATAATGCGCGTGCGTTGGTGATTGCAGCGGCTATTTTTCTTTGATTGCGAATGATTCCTTTGTCTTGCAATAAGAGCGCCTGATCCTGTTCAGTCATTTGTGCAACTTCTGCGGGAATAAAATTGCAAAAAGCCTGCCGAAAATTTTGCCGTTTATGCAAAACTGTAGACCAACTAAGACCAGACTGAAACAGTTCCAGCACCAGCATTTCAAATAAATAGCGTTCATCTAAGTTTAATTTACCCCATTCATGATCATGGTAATCCTTAAGTAAGGAATCATCGTGGTCACTCCAAGGACAGCGAGTAATATTGTTCATGTCTTATTCTCCTTAAATATATATTAACGTTCATAAATAAATACGCCAAAAGATTTTTATTCTTTTAAAAACAATTTGGTCAGTTGTTGGTTGGAATTTTTTAATTGTTTTCTTTTTCCTAAAATATCAGAAACTTTTCCTTCAAAAAGTGCAATGGCTGTTTTTTTGGTATAATATATAATGAACTTTAGGAGGATACCATGGAGAAGTTAGAAATAATAACTTTGGCCGATGACTTGGCCGCAAATCAAGAAAGTATTTTAAATAAAGAAACAGATTTTGATGCCGAGGCAGTTTATCGTGTAATTGATAATTTGCACGTTTTGCATAAGCCAATAAAAGAATACTTCGGCATGACTCAAGAACAATACTACGACACTGAAAGTGATCATAAACTGACTTTAATTAAGTTATCAGAGCAATTAACCGATTTGCAGGATCGGATTTTAACTAACCATGTTGATGGTTTTGTTGATAAAAATGAAATTAATTTAACTTATAATCATGAAAATCCCTATGAGGATGGTTTTTACAATAACTTGGTAGATTTTCATGTCGTTAGTTACAGTTTAAAAGTAATTGGAGCCGTTGAAGAAGTAGCGCCAAAAACATTACAAGGGGTTTTGTCTAAAGATGCACTTCTGTCAATTGGTTTAGCGGCACACGCTTTAGAAAAAAGTTTATAATTTTAGAGCTGAATGTGTGTTCAGCTCTTTTTCTTTCTGCTTGAGGCAAAATATGGGTGTTTTAAAGTATACTAAAGGATTAGCTGATAAGATAAACGGGGCTAGGTTACGTTCTTTATTTAAGAAAAAAGATGCACAGCTTGATCCTATGCAAAATTATTTAACTGTGGGAGAGTATCATGTTGATGGTGAACAGGGTACACCTAATGATCAGCCGTATACTCTGACAGTTTACCAAGATGAAGAAAAAATTTTGCATCAAGCTCTCAGCTTGGAAAGTACGGATAAATTAGAACCTGAATATGTCCGCAGGTTCAGTCCTGAACTGCAGCGCTACCGTGCCTTTGTCAGTCGCAAAACTGGCAGACGCTACGTTGTAGAAGAGTATTTGGATCGCTTTGTTGAAAGAGCCAAAGGCCACATTCGCACCGGAAAAAACTCTGTTAATGTCAGCGTTATTACTGATACCCATTATAAAGACCGTAACAGTATGGACTTTTATGGCTGGAACGGCTTAACTCACGTTAACGAATTTTCTTACCTTGACGACTCAGGATTGTTAAGTTTAAAAGTTCATTTGGGCGACTGGATTGATGGCTCTGATACCGGCTTTTTGGGCGAAAGTGAATTAACTAAGTTGCGTGATTCATTTGTTTCCGACAAAGTGCCTTATATGCTTATTAAGGGAAATCATGATGAAAATGACAAATTTGATGAACATCATGATTTAAGCGCCTCTTTTCCTGAAAATGAGTTTGAAGGGATTATGTGGCCTGCTTTGTATAAACAAAAAGGCATTCATTATATTACCCGGCAACATGGAGTTTCTTATTATGATGTGGACGATTTGCGTTTTATTTCCGTTAATACGTCTGATTTGCCTTACTATTTGGATGCACAAGGCAGAAAAAAATATGATGTGAAACTTACTTTGGCTGTGAGAGAAGATCAAATTGAAGAAATCATTGAAATACTGGAGCAGTCCTCAAATAAGCAAATTATCTTTATGAGTCATGCTAATCCGATTAATCGTAAGGGTTCAAATGCTTTAAAGTATAATGGCCGTTCTCTGCACGAGCTACTAGTTGCTTTTAATCAGGGTGAAAAAGGGCAGATGCATTCCAGCCACGGAATTCCACCAGAATTTCGTTTAGCTAATGACTTTGATTTTACTAATGTGAAAAATGCGCGCATTATTGCCTACTTTTGCGGTCATAGACACAGGGAAGACCAATACCGCATTAACGGAATTCAGTATATCTTGTTTAACTGTTCGGCACTGATGGGTCCTAATCATGCTTTAACCACTAAATATAACAAGAATTGGAAAAGACAAATTGATCACCAAACCGAATTTGCGGGTTATATTGTGAATATTGACATACAGAGGCATTATATTCAGGCTTTTGGTTATGGTGCTGCCAGCAAACGCAGAATTTTTTATATTTAGTAAAGTCGCGACGGGCAATTTGGAATTTGCCCGGCTTTTAGCATATAATAGAAAAGTTAAATTAAAGACAAAAATATACAAAGTAACATAAATTAAGGGAAGATAAGCAATGTGCGGAATTGTTGCATTTTATAATCCAGAAATAAATGATAAACAAGCCGTTATCGGTAAAATGATGGCGGCAATTATG
Source organism: Lactobacillus sp. W8174 (assembly GCF_016100975.1). Lineage (GTDB taxonomy): Bacteria > Bacillota > Bacilli > Lactobacillales > Lactobacillaceae > Lactobacillus > Lactobacillus juensis. The sequence goes on from NZ_JACFRN010000002.1 coordinate 121,104, forward strand.
CATCGTGGTCCTGATTCAGATGGTTTTTATACCAACGATAAAGTTGCTTTAGGGTTTAGAAGATTATCAATCATTGATTTGCGTGGCGGCAGTCAACCAATTTACAACGAAGACAAAACAATGGCCATTATCTTCAATGGTGAAATCTACAACTTCCAGCCATTGAGGGATGAATTAATTGCTGCAGGTCATACTTTTACCACTAAGTCCGATACAGAAGTTCTTCTGCATGGCTTTGAAGAGTGGGGCATGGATGGCTTGCTCAAGCGTGTTCGTGGCATGTTTGCTTTTGCGATTTGGGATGACAATACCCAGACCTTATATGGTGCACGCGATTTCTTTGGCATTAAGCCACTTTATTACAGTGATGAGAATGGTCATTTAACGATAGGCTCAGAAATCAAAAGCTTTTTGGCAATGCCTGGTTTTAAAAGACGTTTAAACATTGAAGCTGTTAAACCATACTTGATGAACCAGTATAATGATTTGCATGAAACTTTTTTCAAGGGAATTTATAGATTTCCTGCCGGTCACTGGTTCGAATATAAAGATGGTGAAATGAAAATCCATCAGTACTGGGATGCAGAATATAAGGCCAATACTTTAAGCTTTGAAGAAACTGTCAACAAAATTGACGAAGATTTACACGAGTCAGTTAAATTGCACCATATTGCCGATGTCCCAGTTGGTGCCTTCTTATCAGAAGGCGTGGATTCAAGTTACATCACTAGTATATTAAATCCGGATGATGTCTTCTCAATTTCTTTTGATGATGCAACTTATGATGAAGCTTCAAAGGCCAAAGCCTTGGCTGATATCAAGGGCTGGCATTTCTTTTCTGATAAGGTTAAGGCAGATGAGGCCATGCATGACTTCCCGGAAATGCAGTACCACATGGATGAGCCGGATGCTAACCCGTCAATAATTCCATTATGGTATTTATGCAAGATGGCACGTAAACATGTGACAGTTGCTTTGTCTGGCGAAGGTGCGGATGAGTTGTTTGCCGGTTACGTTAACTACGGGATGCACACGCACAACAGCATTATTAAAGTGTTTACTTCCCAATGCAAAAAGTTGCCGAAGAAGACCAGGGTTAAACTGGCACATAGAATTAAAAAAATGCCGAACTTCCCAGGGAAAGTTCATTTGTACACCAACTTAGCTGAACCAAGTGAATTTTACGTTGGTCAATCAGTAATCTATGACATGGATTATCCGACTATCTTTACATCTGAAGATGCTAACAGTGTTTTAAAGCCATCTTATCGGAATAAATTAACTGTCAACGGGATTTATCAAAGTGACTTCAAAAAGGTAAAAGACCTCGACAATGTCCGGCAGATGCAGTACATTGACTTGCACCACTTTATGTTAAATGATATTGAACAAAAAGCGGATAAAATTTCTATGGCCCATTCCCTGGAGTTAAGGGTGCCATACCTTGATAAAAAGGTTGCAGAAAGAGCCAATTCAATTCCAACTGATTACTTGGTGAACAAGCATGACACTAAGTATGCTTTGCGCAAGGCTTCAGAAAAGGTTTTACCGGATGAATGGGCTAAACGACCAAAATTAGGCTTCCCAACCCCAATCAAAGAATGGTTGCAAGAACCCCGTTTTTATAAACAAGTGCGCGAATTATTCAGTGAAGACTTCGTACAAGACGTTTTTGAGCAGGATAAAATTTTGGCCCTGCTTGATGAAAACTACAAGGGTGACGGTTCCCATCGTCGACAAATTTGGACTATTTATACATTTTTGGTATGGTATAAATTATTCTTTGTTGATTATGAGGGCACAGTTGCCAAATACCAGCATGTTCAACCAGAAGTTGCCAGCTTGATTAAGCAGGGCAAGCTGGTTTAATGAGGAGAACAATTTATTAATGAAACGAAACTTTACGCCAATTTTACTTGGCAGTGACATTAATGTTTACGGCATGGCCCGATCGTTTAACGAGGCATACGGTATCAGCGTAAAGGCGCTGGCTGACAGTCAGCTGGCGGCAACACGTTATTCTAAAATTGTCAGTGTGGAGTTACATCATGGCTTCAGTGAAGATCCTACTTTTATTGAAGTTATGCGTGAGCAAATGAAAATTTACCAGAACCATGAAGAACCGGTAATTCTGATTTCGTGTGGAGACGGCTATTCTGAACTGCTTGCCAAACATAAGGCAGAACTGCAACAAGTTTTTGTTGTTCCCTATGTTGACTACGATTTATTACAAAAACTAATTTCAAAAGAAAACTTTTACCAGATAGCTGAAGAATGTGGTTTGCCATACCCTAAAACCAAGATTGTGACGCTGGCTGATTACAAGGCAGAAAATTATCTGGCACTTCCCTTTGGCTATCCTCTGGAACTCAAGCCGGAAGATCCTGTTTCCTGGCTTGATGTGCAGTTTGAAGGTCGTAAAAAAGCTTTTACCATTCATAATGAAACTGAATTGCGTGACATTGTCACCAAGATTTATGAAAATGGCTATCAAGAAGACTTGATTTTGCAGGATTTTATTCCCGGTGATGATTCCTACATGCGAGTATTAAACGCCTATGTTGATAAGGAACATCATATCAAGATGATGTGCATGGGTCACCCGTTGCTGGAGGATCCGACACCACAGTCAATTGGCAATTATATGGCAATTTTACCTGATTATGACGAAAAACTTTACGAGCAAGTTGAATCATTCTTGGAAAAAATCAATTATACGGGGATGGCCAACTTTGATATTAAGTATGATACGCGAGATGGTAAATATAAATTCTTTGAAATCAATCTGCGCCAAGGTCGTTCAAGCTTTTATGTAACACTTAATGGTTATAACTTAGCGAAATGGTATGTGGATGACTATGTTTATGACAGCTTAAACGATAAGGAGCCGGTTTACGGTAATAAATTAAAGTCAAAACATAAATTGTGGTTAGGCATACCTGTCAATGTGTTTAAGCAATACGCCGTTGATAATGAAGCAAAGAGAATGGCTGAGGAGCTAATTCATGAAGGACGTTATGGTACAACAGTCTTTTATGATCAGGACCGCAATTTTAAACGGTGGCTGCTGTTGAAGTATATGTTCCATAATTATAAAGGACGCTATCAAAAGTATTATCAAGAAAATAAGGGTCAATTCTTTTAGACCCTGCATTAATTAAATAGCAATAAAGATGATTGCAGCAAATTACTGGTGATCATCTTTTTTCTCTAAGAATAAAATTATTATTTTGTATGTAAAATATCAGTTCAGCTATTTTAAATGGGGGTGTTCTTTTTTAATACTTCTTGCTAAACTGGTAAATGGAAACTAAAAAAGAAAGGACTGAATAAATGAAACTTAAACATGGATCTCATGAAGAAACAGAAATTAAGTTACGCTGGCTTTTACTGGGGGAGCTGGCCACGTGGATCGGGTCGAGTTTTGTTTGGCCCTTGACTTCGGTTTATTTAAACAAGCAATTACACATCAGCCTTTCTGTAATAGGGGTTGTTTTATTTTGCAATTGTGCCAGCAATGTATTGGGTTCGCTTTTAGCTGGCCGCTTATATGACCGTCTGAACCCATACCCCTTAATTGTTACAGGATTAGGACTGGATGCTTTTGTTTTGTTCATGATGGCTTTTTTCCATGGCTGGCCGCAATATTGGTTTTGGCTTATTCTTACCGGTTGCATCAGTGGTTGGAATGGTACCTTAATTAACTCAATAGCAACAAGTTTGCGTAAATATTCAGGGCGTTATGTTTTTAATTTGATTTATTTTGCCCAAAATGTCGGTACTGTCACAGGAACGCTGCTGGTAGGATATCTTTACGACTTTTCAATTGAGTTCTTATTTATTTTAGCAGCTTCACTGTTTGCCATCGCCTGTGTTAATGCAGCAATTCATTATCGTCCGATCAATACTTTTCACCAAAAGCGCAAAAAGAACGGTATTAAAAAGGGCGTGAAGCAAAAAGTTGATCCTATGCCCAAATACAACGTGATGTTAATGGTCGGGTTTTTGGTTTCTTTGGCTGTGACATGGCTAATGTACATGAACTGGGAGTCAAACCTGTCGGTTTACATGGTTTCATTAGGAATACCTTTCCATTTGTATAGCTTGTTATGGACTTTAAATGGTGCCGTAATAGTCATTATTCAAGTGATTTTAGCCCGCTATCCTAACTTGTTTAAGAACTTGTTTCAGCAAATTATTTTTGGCACGCTCATGTTTGCCATTTCTTTTGGCACGTTGATTTTTGCCAAAGATTTTGCTCACTTTGCACTATCAATGTTTATTCTGACTTTGGGTGAAGCAACTGCTTTTCCAGCGGTTCCGGCATACATTAACGATTTATCTCCGGCAAACAGCAAGGGCAAATATCAGGGTGAAATTAATGTTGCCCGTGGTATTGGTCAGGCTTTTGGTCCCTTATTTGGCGGTATGATAATTGATCGTGCGGGTTACATTCCATTCTTTATTATTGCTGCCTGTGGCATTTTTCTGATGGTATTGCTCTTATTGCCCTTGCACGCAAAATTGCGTAAGCATATCACGCTTTATAAGTAATTTTGTAAAATTTTTTTAATGTTAAGGGTATAATTAGAATGATAATATTAATTTAGTCTATTTTTAATTTAGATAGAAAAGGGAGGACTCTCTGAATGAATAAAAACTTCGCAGTTCGAGGCGGTAGTGGTAATATCATCGAACCTAAGCTTGATGCACGCCCGCAGGACAACCTATACCTGGCTGTTAACTCAGAATGGATTGAAAAAACTAAAATTCCGGAAGATCGGTCACGAATGGCCTCGTTTGATGGTATTGATGTTGACGTTGAGAAGCATTTGATGCAGGACTTTGCGGATTTTGCTGCTGGAAAAAAAGAAGTACCAAATGTACCTGATTTTGATGAAGCCGTTAAGTTATACAAATTAGCTAGAGATTTCGATAAAAGAAACGCTGATGGAGCTGCACCAATTAAGTCAGACTTGGAACTTCTTGATGGTTTAAAAGATTTCTCTGACTTTAATTTAAATGCACCAGATTTAGTAACTTTTGTTGCAATTCCTTTTGGTCTTGATGTTGAGCCTGACATGAAGAACACCAAAGTTAATGCGTTGAATTTTGCAGGTCCTGGAACTTTCTTGCCTGACACTACGACTTATCAAACTCCTGATGCCCCTCAATTGTTAGATATTTTGCAAAAGCAATCAGTTAAGCTGTTAACCATGGCTGGTATTGATCAAGCAAAAGCAGAAAAATATGCAGAAGATGCTATTAAGTTTGATGCTAAACTATCTAAGATTGTTAAGTCTACAGAAGAATGGGCAGACTATCCAGCTACTTATAATCCAATGAAGATTGCCGATTTTGAGGCTAAATTCTCAGATTTCCAAATTTCTTATTTCCTGAAGGAAGTAATTGGTGAAGAACCTGACAGAATTATTGTGCAGGAACCACGCTACCTGGATCATATTAATGAGATCATCAATAAGGACAATTTTGCCGAAATCAAAGGCTGGATGCTGGTCAACTTTATTAATGATGTTGCCGATGTTTTGTCACAAGATTTTCGTGAAGCAGCGTTTCCATTTACTCAGGCTCTTAACGGTCAACCACAATTGTCAAGTGGTGAAAAACAAGCTTATCACATTGCAAATGGTTCATTTAGCGAAGTAGTTGGGGTTTATTACGGCCAAACCTACTTTGGTGAAGATGCCAAAAAAGACGTTGAAGACATGATTCACCGTATGCTTGATGTTTACAAAGAACGCCTGCAGAATAACGATTGGCTTTCTGAGCAAACTAAGAAACGCGCAATCATTAAACTCGATGCTTTGGTTTTAAAGATTGGTTATCCAGATAAAATTGAAGAGATCTATAATCGTTTAAAGGTTATTCCAGCTAGTCAAGGTGGCAGTCTTTATTCTAATGAACGGGCTTTTGCTATTGCAGAGCAAAAGTACAATTTTGAACAGTTGCACAAAGAGGTTGACAGAACTGTCTGGGCAATGCCTGGTAACTTAGTTAACGCCTGTTATGATCCGCAAAGAAACGATTTGACTTTCCCTGCAGCCATTTTGCAGAAGCCATTTTATGATTTGAAGCAAGACAGAGCTGCCAACTTTGGTGGCATCGGTTCCGTAATTGCTCATGAAGTTTCCCATGCCTTTGATAACAATGGTGCACAGTTTGATGAATTAGGCAATATGACTAATTGGTGGACTGATGAGGATTATGCTGAGTTTAAGAAACGGACACAAGCCGAAATTGATTTGTTTGACGGTATCGAATATGGACCAGTTAAACTCAATGGTAAGCAAATAGTTTCTGAGAATATTGCTGATCAGGGTGGTTTAACTGCTGCTGTTGAAGCTGCCAAGAATGAAAATGATGATTTGAAGAAACTGTTTGAAAACTTTGCACGCATTTGGGCTAATAAACAATTGACTGAATCAATTAAGAGTCAAACTGCTGTTGATGTTCATGCTCCTGGTCCATTACGTGCCAACGTTCAAAGCCAATGTCAAGATGACTTTTACAAAGTCTTCGATGTTAAGCCTGAAGATGGCATGTGGCTTGACCCAGAGAAACGAGTACATATTTGGTAATTAATATTAAAAATAAAAACATTGTTCCAATCAGAACAATGTTTTTTTTGTTAACTTAATTATAGAGCCAGAAAAATCTCTTTAACTAAAAATAGCACCTGTAAAATTAATTCACAGATGCTATTTTATATTATTCAGTTTCTTTATTCTTTAAGTTGGAATAGTCACGTGGTGCAACCCGCTTAATATGCAAGTTATGTCTTGGTTTACCTAAAATGAGAGGTACTTCCTCGACCACAGTGTCTGTGTATTCCAATCCAAACCATGAAGCTGGATTAGAAGACAGGTTTTGTAACCAAACTCGTGCCTTTAGCATAACTTTTTCAAAGCCTTTAAGTCTGGTTAAAGGACTGACGACTTCATTAACAATTACAAATGAGAAGTCACCCACTTTACGACCGGGAGTTGTAGTGTACTCCTGCGGTTGTGCCTCGATAGTACCATCTTTAATTAAATCATGGACAATTTGGCGCAGATAAACATTAACACTGGTTTGTTTCTTGAACCCAAGATATAGCTGCACGTTAATGACATTCTTAGTGCCAAAAGTATTAACAGCATATCTGGCTGTGAAAGGTTCATTGGTAATGTTGACAGTTACAAACCAATAGGCCTGAGCACGCTTAGGTCTTTTATCCAAGATGGAGTACATGATTTCACGTTTGACAAACTTATTATATTTAACTTTTGCCATATAAACTAAGTTAGTAGCGTATGTGGGATAATCATCATCATGGCTTAGATCCGTCAGCATATCAGTGTATTCGTCCAAACGAACGTAGGTATGAGCACCTTCATGCTTGTCACGCACTTTATTGCCAAAGTACCAGATGAACATAATGACGCCAATGAAACCGGCAATTAAAACAGTGACGTAACCACCATGCATAAACTTGGTCAAACTGGAAATCAAGAACATGCCTTCAATAAAGCCAAAGGCTAGTAAAAAGCAAAGGCGTAAAATTAATGGGTGATGCTTTGAACCTAAGTATTCAAAGAGCAGCAATGTCGTCATTAACATTGTGACTGTGATTGACAATCCGTAAGCTGCTTCCATATGTTCTGAAGTCCGGAAAAAAATCACGATAGCGATAGTTGCCACGCAAATCATTTTGTTTACGGAAGGAATGTAAATTTGTCCATGCTTAGTAGTAGGATAATTAATATTCATCCGTGGTAAAAATTTCAGACCACTTGCTTCAGATACTAATGTAAATGAACCGGTAATCAGTGCCTGAGATGCAATAATTGCGGCAACCGTAGCCAAAATGATGGCAAAAAGTCGTAAATCTCCTGGTACAGCTTCAAAGAATGGATTCAGTTCACCACCGTTTGTTTGGTAATGTGGATTTTGCAGAATCCAAACACCTTGGCCCAGATAGTTTAAAGATAAGCAGAGAAAAACATAAGGCCATGATCCGCGAATATTGCCTTTACCAACATGACCGACATCAGAATAGAGTGCTTCTGCACCGGTAGTGGCCAGAAAGATTGAACCTAAAATGAAGATGCCGGCCTTGTTAGATGGACTAAAAAGAATTTTAACAGCCCAAACAGGATTCAGTGCTTCTAAAATTGACCAGTCATTAGCCATATTATAGAGACCAATAACGCCTAAAAACGTAAACCAGACAAACATTATAGGACCAAATGCTTTACCAATGCTGCTGGTGCCAAGCATTTGAATTGAAAAAAGTACCAGCAGGATAGCGATCGTAATAATGATGACGGCATTCTGATTAGGAACGGGAACGTGGGAACCAAAGTGCATGTTCTTCAGTCCCTCGATTGAGGTTGTGACAGTTACGGCGGGCGTCAATGTCCCATCAGCTAAGAGGGCAGCCCCACCGATCAGTGCTGGCATGACCAGCCATTTGGCTCGTTTACGTACCAAAGCATATAATGCAAAAATACCACCTTCACCACGGTTGGTAGCTCTGAGCGCAATCATAACGTATTTAACGGTGGTAAGTAATGTTACTGTCCAGAAAATTAGTGAAATTGATCCTAAAATCAGATCACGATCAACATTGGCAATCCCACCGTTACCCGTAACAATTGACTTCATTACATAGAGCGGACTAGTTCCGATATCACCATAAACGATACCGATGGTAATTAACAGACCGGCGGCCGAAATCCGCTTCTTCTTTTTATCCATAGTAATTATGTGCTCCCATAGACAATATTGAAATATTCATTTTTAAGTAAAAGAGAATGTCAATGTGGCATTCTCATTCAAGTATCTATTTTGTTCTTTTTTTTGCTTTAGTACAAGTAAATTATGATAAAGAAGTTGAAATTTTACTGCGACGCTCTTCGTACCAGTTATTCCAGTCTTTATATGATGTCATTTTTTCTGCATCAACACCATCTTTAGCAGCAATTTCGTCAATTATGCTTTGGAAATTCTGAGCATGATACTGCAAAACATGTTTAACCAATTCTTTGCGAGTGAATTTAATGTTATTAAGCAGATAGTGGTTGATGTCAACCATGTTGGAATTAGTATCATATAAGTTCATGATTTCCAAATCGCGTTGGTTAAACTGAGCAATGTAAAAGTCAGCGAAAACTTTAAGGTAATCGGGTTGCTCTTTAAACTCTTCTTCTGGCATCGTAGTCCATTCAGCGTCAGGCATCACAACCTTGATTTCTTCTTCTTTATTCTTTTTTTCTTGTTCTTTTTCGTTATCTTTTTCTTTGCTATTATTTTCTTTTTCAGTCAAAGCAGACACTCCTTTAATAAAAATAGGAAACGTGAAAGTCAATAGTCATTTTACAGAGTTTAGGCTATAAAAGCAACTATTGAAGCAATTTAACCTCTTATATATGGTAGTTTTTAATTATATTAATAAAATTATAGCATTTTGCGCAACTGCAATAAAATAGATAAACCGGCTAAATAAAAACCGTCCCATGTAGTAATCGGGACGGTTCAGTATATTGAGTTTAGCTTATTACTGTTTGTTACGGTTTAAGATAGTTTTGAATATCTTGCTTGGTAATTTTGCTTGGCTTAGTTCGACCAGACTTTCTGTAAAGATCGATCAAATCTTGCGGGCTCCAAGACATTGAATCATAGCCAAACTTGCCTACACGTTTACGTAGTTGTGCTATTTGCTTATTAGTAACTGTTTTACCATGTACCTTGTGGTTGCCCATAGAACCTTCACCGGTTTTACCGGCATTGCCAGTATCTGGTCCTTTGCCTGAAATTGAATTGTAGCTTTGACTTGAAGAACCATTATTATTTTCTTTAGCAGCTTTTTGATTATTTGCTAATCCGTTTTCGGCCTTCTTCTTGTACTGACTGTAATATTGTTCATCAATATAAGGCAGATCCAGCACTTTTTGGTATTGGTCAGCTGCTTTAAGATATTGCTTAGCTAATTCTGCTTGGGATGCAGCGAGGAAGATTGGTTGAATTTCATGTTCATAATTATCCTGAACATCTTCGATAGTAGTCTTTAATTTTTTACCTTGTTTTACTAGGACTGCATAGCCGTTTTTTCTTTGAATTACATTGGCAGTTTCATTTAACGCATCATTATATTTGCCTTTTTTAGTTGCGCTAATTGCGGAAGCCATATTGTCCGACTGGTTTTTATAAGCTTTAGCCTGGTCAGTTTTCTTGATACTGAAAGCTTTGGCAAATGCAGAGCTTGCTTCTGAATAGTCCTTATCAGCAACCGCATTTTTACCAGTAGTCATTGCACTATTATAGGAAGCTTCAACTTTATCATTATTGGATTTTTGTGTTGCATAAAAAATGCCACCACCAATAGCGATAATTACTACTGCTACAATCGTACCAATTGTCGTTTTTTTCATAATAGGAATTTATCCTCCTTACTAATACTTAGTTTAATTATAGATGGTTTAAGCAGATTTGACTACTCAATGGTGTTTTTTCACCTTTACGTGACCATTTTTTAAGAAAAAATGTTACATTTTGCCGCCCGTTTTCGTTAGTAATAGTGTAAGACATCTGGCGCGCGGGTTGATTACACTATTAAGAAAAGGAAGAAAAAATAATATGAATTTTGCATTATTAGAACAATCAGTCCAATACACATTTTTAAATTCTAAATACAGCAAAGACGGTACTAAATCACGAATTCTAAAGAACGTTAAAGAGGGAGCAACAGCTGGCAGTTTGGCTAAAGTAGGTGCAGCTTTAGCACAATTGCAGGGTGATGATCTAGGTGCAGCGACTTTAATTCAAAGACAGGGTATTCCTATTGGTGATGAATAACAAAATTTCGCAACTAAAAATGATTAAGACAGGAGCAAATAATATGGTAACTAAGACCAAAACTTTACAATTAGTATTTTTAAACGGTGCAAACAAAAAGGTTAATTTGTCTTTACCGGATGCTGCCACAAATTTGGCAGGCACAGAGGTAAAGAATGCAATGGAAATAATAGCAAATGCAAAAGCATTTGCGCAAGAAGGGGTGGATCTGTATAAAACTCCACAATCTGCTTCATATGTTGAACGAACTGTTACTAGTTTGTTCGATAATACTCAGGGTCAGTCAATATAACCTGCAGTTTTTGGAGACGATTAAAGAAACGATAATTAAAATCAAACAGTTTTTTAGGCAAAAATAATCAGTACAGATAGGAAATCACGTCAAGGCAAGTTTGGCGTGATTTTTACTTTATTCCGAATTATTTTGTTATTATTTTGTAAAATTTAATTGGAAATAAAATAACTTTTTTAGTGCAGAAAAACATTGAATGTATTGCTGTTAAGGGCTTTGTTAATTCTGGTAAAATTAAAAGTGGCTTGCAAAGCTGTAAGCGTTTATTACAAAAGTATGTTAAATAACTACATGTCTTGCAATTTAAGCAAAAGGTAGGTACAATAAGAAATGTGGTAAGTAATAGCTATGCTTCAGGTTCGAAGCCTGTACGCATGCGCGTTCTTCAGCTCGAAAGCTACCTCATAAGAGTTATAAACTTATGAATTCGGCTTGAAGGGTGTTGTAACAATGTAGGCTCATTACGACTGAACCTATAGCCTATTACTATTTTGTATATACACAAGGAGGAAAGACCACATGAAGAAAAATTTAAGAATTGTTAGTGCTGCTGCAGCTGCTTTATTAGCTGTTGCTCCAGTCGCTGCAACCGGCGTATCAACAGTATTTGCTGATACTAATGTTACTGTTGTTGGTGGAACCACTAATAATAGTTCTACTACAGCAGCTTTTAAGCTTAGTGTTACTAACCCATTGAGTTTGACAGACGGTGATCCAGCATCTAAGTTAACTGTTTCATTAGCAAACCCAACATTACCAGCTGGCGCTGCTGTATCTACTTCATCAGCTAAGGTATTTACAAGTACACAATTGACTGGTGTTAATACAACAGATGGTACACCAGCATTTGCAGCTGGTGTTGATGACAGTAAGAACGCTAATAATCTTTCTGTTAAAGAAACTTATCGCGCTCTTGTATATGTAACTATTACTGGCTTAAAGGCTGAAACTGATTATACACTTAAGTCTGGCAATACTGAATATACCAGGAAGTCAGATAAATCAGGTGTTATTTCTAATGCTCCTGTAGTAAGTGATACATTTAATCTTGCTAACACAGCCCTTACTGGTGCTCCTTATGTTAAGGACATAACTACTGGTAGAGCTGTAGATGCTGGATCTGTTGATGTTTCATCAAACAGCTACAGCGTTTTAGGAGTTACTCAAGCTATTGAGAATAAGTACACTCTTGGCGTTACTACTACTAATGGTACTACACCAGCAACAGCTCACTTTACTGACGTAAAGAAGGACGTTCGTGACGCTCTTAAAGCTGTTGGTGTAACTACTAAGAATGATGCTAACGAGAGCTTTGACAAACCTGCAGCTTCATTCCCAGTTACTTTACACTTCTATGCTACAAATGGTAAGACTGGCACTTTCTTGGTAACAGTAAATCCTAACCCAACTGAGGGTGACGATTCATTCCCAGCAATGACACTTACTGACTACAACGGTAACAAATCATTTAATGGTACTAAGAACATTGATGTGCTTCCAGACAGCGTTAAATTCAACTACGTTCCTGTTAACGGTACTGTAGACACTGATGCTATTGCTAAAGCATTTGCAACAACTGTAAGTTCTACTGACAAGACTCCAATGACACCTACTGTTGATGTAAGTAAAGTTAACACTAAGGTTGCTGGTAAATACCCAGTTACTGTAAGTGCAACTAACGCTGAAGGTAAGACTACTAAGGCTGTATTCTACTTGACTGTTGGTGTAAAGGGTGCAGAATACAAGACTGTTCAATCTGATGGTGATGTTCCAGTTTACAAGATTGAAGGTAACACTGTAACTGATTCTAAGACTACTGTTAAGAATGGTGACATCATTGCTACATTTGGTGACCCAATCAAGGTTGGCGACAAGTCATACACTCGTGTTAACAGCTCAGATTCAAACCTTTACGTAGAAAGTAAATATGTTGATGGTTCATACCAACCAGCAGCTAAAGAAACTAAGAAGGTTATGCACAATGCATACATCTACGACAAGGATCACAAGCGTGTTGGTACTAAGACATTAGCTGCTTACACTACAGTTGATGTATTTGGTAAAGCATCTAAACTTGCTGATGGTAGCTTAGTTTACAGAATTGGTGACAACCAATACGTAATGGCTGACAACATTGATGGTACTTCACGTACATTAAGCCACAACGCTTATGTATATAAGACCAGCAAGAAGCGTGCAAACAGAAAGGTATTGAAGGCTGGCTCACAAGTTACTACTTATGGTTCACCTTACACATTCAAGAATGGTAAGGCTTACTACAGAATTGGTGGACCTGCTAAGCAATACGTTAAGGTTGCAAACTTTGCTAAATAATTAGTCTTATAGCTAATTTAGAAACAGGAGCGATTATATCGCTCTTGTTTTTTTGTGCTTTTTTACCTTTGATTGATCTATGCAAGCGATAACATTTTCGATATAATAGTATTCGTCTACTTTAATTAAAGGAGAGGAATGAATTGTCAAAAAAAGAAAGTGATATCTGGAACCTGCCTAGTGGGCATAAATATCGTTTTTGGTCGCAAAAGCTTTTACGTCAGAGAATTGGCATAGATCAGGAAATAGATAAATACTTGGTTGAAGATGAATTTTATTGTGTAAATCCTGCAACTATTGCTTTATACCAGTTTCAGAAACAGCCACTTTTAGGCAAGTACAAAAGCGTAATTTTTGATTATAATTTGGGGATTGTTTTAAGCTGCCGTAGCACTCAAGCGCACCTAACGTCTTTTGCTCAGAATTGTCTATTGGCTGGGCTAGAATTTCAAAGGGAATTTTCGCGTAAGATTAATTTAGTTGGGCACAATGTGATTGCCACAGGTCGCCTAGCGTATTTTTCCTTGCGTAGCTACAATACTGGTAATATTGACTGGGTTGCTTTGCATAATATGGCAAGTTTTGAGTCACTGCGAAATAATGTAACTGCTTTTAAATCTGTAACCACTAATCGCTTTAGCTATATTTTTACATATGATAACTGCAGTCGTCACATTCCCCGTAAAGTAAGTGATAGTTTATTTTTTAATCACGCACTTTACCTCCTGGGTACAGTACATTTAAAAAGTAATTTGGGCTGGCGGGTCAAAAGTTCTGTCGGAGATTCTCTCATTGACCAATCTTCTTACTTTCATCCCCACCAATCTCTGGAAGAAATATCATTAAAAAAGGTAATGGCCGAATTATTAGATAAAAAGCATGCGCGATATGGCAATTATTTGGCTGATTATTATGAATTACCATTAATTTCTGATGCTCACAAAACTGCCTATTCAAACAGTAAACGTCCCGATACTCTATTTTAAGAAAATGCACGATCTTTACGAAGTTCGTGTATTTTTTTACTCTTTTTTTACCCGTAAATTTATTGCAACTATGATATATGAGACAAGCCTGAAGAAAATGAAAGTAAAAGTTAAATACTTGTTAATCTAGCAGTTAAAAACTTAATATTGTGTTTTTTAATTTTTAAGCAATCTTGCTAATCTATAAGAGCACAAGCGCTTGTGACATATTTGAAATAGAGGAATGTCACCAATGAAGATTAGTAGAGAAGCATTTATAACTGCCTGGCACAATCAAAAATTAGTCAGAGGCGCACTGAGGTCCGCCCACGTCAGAATGGACTATACTAATTACGAAGACTTTTTGCAAGAGGGTATAATAATTTACGCAGAAATGTTGACGAGGTTAACAGGCAGAAAAAGAACTGAAGTTGATCGCCTTAGTTTTCGCAAAATTATCTGGCATACTTTGGACTTATTGCGTAAGCAAAAACGGATAACTGAGCAAGAAATTGTTTTTGATTCCGCAGAGCAGGTTGGCTTGCTCGCTAACTGGAATAATCATTTGGCACTTGAAAAAGAGCTAGCGCAAATGACGCAGATAGAACTTATGTTGTTTTTTGATCATTTGCTCGGTGGTCAAACAATCAGTGCTTTAGCTGAAAAGACAGGTATCAATCGAGTGCAGCTGCAAAGATTAAAACGAGATCTTTTGTATCATTTACGGAAAGTCTTAGACAAATAAATTACTATTTGTAATATTAAAATCAGCAATATTACTTTTTGACTACAAATAAGCGGATTCTATTGTTAATACTTTAATTGCCCGATACAATAAAGATGTCGGTTAAGGAGGAAATTTTATTTATGAAAAAAAGACTAATCACTGGCTTTTCAGCGGCTATGCTTGGTGCATCGCTCTTGATGCCAGTTACCAACAACTTAATTGCCAATTCTCCAGCAAAAGCTGAGACAGTATCTGCAGCCAGCGCAGATGAAACAACCTTTTTAAATACTGCTGTTAAGCAGGCACAAAAAGTTTCTAAAAAATATGGGTTATACCCTTCAGTTATGATTGCACAGGCAATTGTGGAATCTAACTGGGGCAAATCCGGTCTGGCTGTTAATGCCAATAATTTATTCGGAATGAAGGCTGATGACAGCTGGCAAGGAGCAACCTATTCTTCTAAAACACGTGAAGAAGACAAAAATGGCAAGAGCTACTACGTGACAGCGAAGTTTAGGAAATACAATACTTATCAGGATTCATTTGATGATAATGGTCAAAAACTTCGCTTAGGTGTTACTTGGCAGCCAGAACGCTACAAAGGAGCATGGCTTGAAAATGCTGCTTCTTATGCAGATGCCACCAAGGCTTTAACTGGTACATACGCTACCGCCAATAATTACAACACTATTTTAAACACTAGGATAACAACTTCGAACTTAACGCAATACGATCCTAAGATTTCGAACACTAGTAAATCCTATGTTGTTAAAAAAGCAGGTGCCACTTATGCTTGGCCAACTGACCACTCAGTATCTGCCAAAACCGATTCAGTTGCTAAAGGTGATGCAGTTACTGTAACTAAGACTATTACTTTTTATAATGGCAAAAAGCGCTTGTATATTGCCGGTAAAGGCTGGGTTAACGATACTATTTTAAACATGGGCAGTGCTCTTCCACCGGCTTCTCAGGCTCCAAAGGGTGAGAAAAAAGTTAACAAGACCTTGATGCATAACGCTTATATTTACAATTCTAAAGGCAAACGCGTAAAAAAGGCCAAGGCAATTAAAGTAGGCAATACCGGCAAGGTGATTGCTACCTACGGCACTAAAACTATTAAGGGTAAAAAATATTATCGCATTGGTGAAAATCAATACATTGCCAGTGGCAATATCGACGGCACAATGAGACTGATCAAGAAAAATGCTTTTGTTTACAACGATTATGGCAATCGTGACAATAAAAAGGTGTTAAAGAAGGGTCAATCTGTCGCAACCTACGGTGGAGCAGTTTCAATATATGGACTTAAGTATTATCGGGTAGGTATTCACCAGTATGTTAAGAAAGGCAATTTCTAGACAAAGTTAAATTATAACAAGCAAAAATAAGGAATGAAAAAATTAGATGAAGATAAAGAAACTAATAACTACTGTGGCTATCGGAGTAGGTTTAGTTGCACCTATTTTTAACGTTAATCAGTCTCAGATGGTAGAGGCTGCCTCCATTAACTCAATTGCTAAACAAAACAGCTATGTTGGCGTTACTTTCTTACACAAAATGCTCCAAACGCAGAATATTAAGTATAATAAGTTTTACGCTCATGGGAATAAAATTAAGTACAGAAAAGGAAAGCCGGAGGGTATTGTTATTCATGAAACTGCAACTCCCGGGGCATCCGCATATAATGAGGCCATTTATTTTAACCGTGAATGGAAAAATATGTACTCCTATGTTCACGCTTTTGTAGATCACAAGCAGGTTATCCAAATGATGACTCCTAACTATGGTGTCTGGGGCGCTGGAGCAGTAGCCAACAACCGTTTTATTCAAATTGAACTTTGTCAAGAAACTAGCAGAAAGAAATTTGCTAAAAGTGTGAATAACGATGCCATTTATGCTGCTAAGTTGTTGCACCGATATAACATCAAGCCTTCTAATGCATCTAATACTGGTAAAGGGACAATCTGGTCCCATCATGCTGTATCGCGCTTTTTAGGGGGTACTAACCATACCGATCCTGACGGCTACTTCAAAAAATGGGGTTATTCAATGAATGACTTTTACTCACTTTTGAAGCACTATTACGATTTGCAGGCAGCAGAAACCGTTACTTCTACCGTTCCTGATGACAGCACGGTTACTGACGATTCGTCAAATCCAGCAAATACAACTGACCCAACTGATTCAACTGAATCCACGAATACTCCTGCAACTGATTCCGACCCTGTTTCTCAAGCACCGACTGGTAAGAAAACTTTGATGCATGATGCTTATACATATGATGCTCAAGGTAAACGTACTGATGCAGCATTAAAAACTGCCGGGACAGTGGTAACCGTGGCACAAGAAAAAATAATAAATGGTAAAAAATATCTCCAAGTTGGGGAAAATGAATACGTTGTAGCTAGCAATATTGTTGGTTCCAAGCGGGTGTTAACTCATAATGCTTATATTTACGATACTACCGGAATTCGTATTGGCACTACCAAGCTTTTGCAGGGCAAATCCGTTCGGACATATGGCGGCCGCGTCAATATTAATGGTAATAAGTACTATCCAATTGACACTAATCGCTTTGTTAAAGCAGCCAATTTTTAATTAAAGAAACAGGTCATGATAATTGTCGTGACCTGTTTTTATGTGCATGTGCAGCAGATTTTAATTTATTGAATACTTGCTGTCCCTTTTTATTTTCTCTGCTCGTCAATATTTTGTATAATCGACTAAGAATAAATGAGGAGGTAATCCTGGTGGCACAATTGTCTTTATTCCTAGTTGTTTTGTTTGCCTTAATTGTTCCTATCTTAATGGCCCGATTAAAGGTAAATGCTGTTCCTACGGCCGTTGCCGAAATTATCATTGGTATTATTCTTGGTGCCAGTGGTTTTAACATTGTACAGCCAACACATGACCTCGCGTTTTTATCAAACTTGGGCGTCATTTTGCTATTGTTTTTGTCGGGGATGGAAATCAACTTTGATTTACTGAAACCTAAGCATAAGCAAGAAAAAAAGCAGGATCAAATTTCACCCTTTAAAATTGCATTAGAGGCGTTTTTAGGCGTAGCCGTGTTATCTGTCTGCCTGGCATTAGTTTTAAAATGGTTTGGCTTATTTGGCGATACGATGCTTGCAACCATTATTTTCATGACGATTGCACTGGGAGTAGTAATTGCGACCTTAAAAGAAAAGGACATTTTAAATAGGCCGATAGGTCAGACGATTTTATTAACTGCAGTATTAGGAGAAGTAATTCCGTTAATGCTATTGACGGTTTATGCTGCGATTAATGGTGGCAATACCGGACAATTGTGGCTTATTATTTTGCTTTTTGGCGTAGCTATTTTGCTGTTGTGGCACTTTAAGCAGCCATATCTGTGGTTTGTTAAAGTGACCAAATCAACTACGCAGTTAGATGTTCGTTTGGCCTTTTTCTTAATTTTTGCTTTGGTAACAGTTGCTGAAAGAGTCGGAGTGGAAAATATTTTAGGGGCCTTTTTAGCTGGCATTGTAATGAAGTTGTTGGAGCCTAGTCAGGAAACTGCTGATAAATTGACTTCAATTGGTTATGGCTTCTTTATTCCTATTTTCTTTATTATGACGGGGGTTAAACTCAATTTAAGATCACTTTTGGCACATCCAAACTCTTTAATTCTGTTACCAATATTAGTGCTGTTTTTATTTCTGGCAAAATTGCCTGTTGCGTTAGTTTATGCCAAAAAGTTTGGTTTAAGAAATGGTTTTGCGGGTGGCTTTTTGACCGCGACTACGATCACCATTGTTTTACCAACTTTAGCAGTGGCCAGAAAATTAAATGTTATTACACGCTTGCAATCAGATGTTTTTATCTTGGCTGCAGTAATAGTTTGCATTTTTTGTCCGATACTTTTTAATGCAATATTTAAGTTAAAAGCTGAGGATCGTATCAAGGAAAAAGTGGTAATTATAGGCACCAATGCTTTAACAGTTCCAGTTATGCTTGATTTGCATGATAATTGGTATTCAGTTCAAATGTATACTACTAGTAATGAACACTATAATATTTATAAGAGTCGTGTGCCGGATTTAAAATTATTGCCAAAACTGGATGAAGCAAATCTGCGTCAATCTGATGTTTTTACCGGGAATATATTTGTTGCGGCTATGAGATCTGACGAAACCAATTTACGACTGGGACAACTGGCAAAAGCTAAAGGTAATTTCAAACGGATTATTATTTGTCAAAAGCGTGCTGACATTGCCAAGGTGGAACAATTGCGCAGCAACGGCATGGAAGTCTTTGACTTAAGCAATGTTACTTCTTCATTGCTGCGAGCACTGATAGAATCGCCCGCTGTTTATAATGTGCTGAGCGATACCAAAAATGCGGTCTATTCTGTTGTTGTCCGCAACAGGCAGTATTCAGGCCTTCAATTAATGGATTGGGATATAGCAAGTGACATCACTGTCAGTCGTATTCGCCGAGGACAAGAATGGCTGGTCCCGCATGGACATACGGTTATTGAAATGGGAGACGAATTGATATTTACTGCTAAGTATCAGGTTGCTGATCGTATTCGCAGAGTTATCGGCAATAAGTAATTTTATCAATTAAAAAGCGGTTTGCTGTTATGATAACTGAATTTGAGACACTTTATTAGAATTTAACTACGGAATAACTTAAAGGATAGCACAAGAGTTAGTCCTTTTTGACTGACACGTTTTGATAAATTGTAAAACTATAGGAAATAATTTAATATTATTAAAAAGCAAATTACTTAATTGTAATATACAAAACACTTACTATTAAAAGAGCAAAAATTAGAATAATTTTTGCGAACACGTATGACAGAAAATAATAATTTATTAAAACTCTAGTCTTTTTTTTGGGTGTTTATAGTGCTAAAATAAATCCTATGTAACTCAATAAGAGTTATAGCGTTCTTAAGTCTGTATAGCTAGGGGCGTCGAATTTGTCAATGGAAAAAGGAAGGCTCAGAAAAATGAGTAAAAATAATTTTTATAAGAAAATGATAGTTTCCGTAGCTGGTGCAACATTATTAGCTGTTGGTGTTAATCAGTTACCAACTAACGCTTTAAGTAGTGCCCCAACTGAAGTTAGTGCAGCTAAGAAGGCCGCTAAGACCAAGAAGGTTGGCGCCAATTCTGCTGTTTACAAGCTAAAGGGCAAGAAAGTAGTTAAAACTAAGAAAACAGTTAAAGTTGGTCAAAAAGTAACAGTTCTTGGCAAAAAGACTGTTAAAGGCAAGGTTTACTACAAGATTGGCAAGAACCAATATATTAAGGCTGTTAATGTTACTGGTAAGGCTGCTAAAGTAGCTAAGAACACAGTTTTAGTTACCAGAAGTGGCAAGGCTTTGAAGAACGGTAAGGTTCGCAAGGGACAAAAGGTTAGAGTCTTTGGTAAGGCTGTCAAAATTAAGGGCAAGAAGTACTACTCAACTTCAGCAGGATACATTAAAGCAAGTGCTTTAGCTAAGAAGAAGACTGAAACAACACCAACTTCAACCCCATCAACTAGTTCAAATGGTTCTACTGGTTCAAATGGTTCAACTGGTTCTAACGGTTCAACTAGCTCAAATGGTTCTACTGGTTCTAACGGTTCAACTAGCTCAAACGGTTCTACTGGTTCTAACGGTTCAACTAGCTCAAACGGTTCTACTGGTTCAAATGGTTCAACTAGCTCAAACGGTTCTACTGGTTCAAATGGTTCAACTAGCTCAAACGGTTCTACTGGTTCCAACAGTTCAACTGGTTCAACCGGATCCAACGGTTCAGCTAGCTCAACCCCTTCTAAGTAATGAGTAATCATTAATTTGCTTTTTATATTAAATTATTGAGTAAATTTAATATCATAATTAAAGAGGTCTTAGAAGTTTTTTGAAAAACTTGCTTTTACAGGTTTTTCAAAATTCTCCGGCCTCTTTTTTGATACAAAAAAACGCAACTTTCTCAACTGGAGAACTGATTGCGTTTTTTAGTCATTAATATTAATTATTAGAAACAGATTGCTTTGCTTTAGCTAATACATCCATGACAGCTATGCTATGCTCGTACAAATCATTTGCTTTCTGTGTATCGTGGGTATCAATAATTTTCACAAAGTCTGTAAACTCACTTGCCATTCGATGATCAAACTGATTGAAGTTGAACTTACTGCTATCACCATGTCTGTGTTCAACCATGAAGCTTTTAATAACACCAGTTGAACCATCAAAGTAGATGGTTCCTTTTTCACCCTCAATAAATGATCTGGGAGTAGTATAGCTGTCTTTTGCAGCAATTAAAACTGCTTGTTTATCAGGATAAACTAAATTAAGTATGCCCGAAGTATCAACTTGTTTTTGCATTACTGGATAATATTGCACTTTTTCCGGCTTACCGAACAAACCAACTGCTAAGTGAATATTGTAAATGTTCAAATCCGTGAGAGTTCCACCATCTTTAGCAGGATCGAATACAGGTGCAATTTTTCCTTGCAAAAAATCATCATAGCGACTGGAATATTGCGTATAGTTTAAAGAAATAATGTGAATAGGTGCAATTTCAGCTAATTGCTGTTTAATCGCTTTGAAATTTGGCAGGTGAATATTTGTGATGGCCTCAACAATGATTAAACCATTTTTATCAGCTATTTCTTTAAGTTCTTCAGCTTGAGCAACAGTTTCTACATATGGTTTTTCACAAATAGCATTTTTGCCTGCAAGAAGAGCTTCTTTTACGATTTCATAATGTAAAGAATTAGGCACGGCTACATAAACTGTATCGACATTTTCATCGTGACACAACTGCCCGTTATCAGCAAATACCTCTTTAATGTTGTATTGTTTAGCTAAGTCTTTGGCAATAGGCTGACTACGTTGAGTAGTGGATATTGCTGCAAGTTCAAGGCCTTTAATTTTAGCAGCAGTCGTTAAAAAATCGTGAACAATTTTACCACTGCCAATAATTCCTAATTTCATTTTTGGACCTCCGATTACTAATGAAAATATTTAAACGACTCTATAGTCATTTTATCTCATTAAGTAACCTAAAAGCACCATAATTATGATAGTTAAATATTTACTAAAAATAGTTGTTTTCATATAAAGACCTTTACTTTATTGCTCAAATTAGTTTGCAGAAGCTGGAGTGGCGTTCTTGACTTCATCTGGTAACTTCAAAGAGTCGAAATTACCGAAGCCAAAGATTCTAAAGTTGAATGAAGCTGGCATTTTTTTGTCGTAGTTCATTTTAAAAGAAGTAGCAGTGCTTGTTATTTTTTTATCTTTGATTTTAAAAGTAACATTACACTTGCTGAGTTTAACGTGCTTTTTGAACGACTTGAGATCTACCTTATAGTCTTTAAAAATTTTGTTCAGAAATTTACTTGCCTTAGTAATATTGACATTACTTTTGAGGGTATAAACTCCATCTTTATGACTAAGTTTGGCATTTTTGCTCAAATCAGTAGTGATGCTTTTAGCAAATTTCTTCAGATCGCTGCTATATTTTTTTATATCAGTTTTGGCAGTATCAGCGTCTGCAATAGGTGTATATTGCCATTTGCCATCTGCTTTGGTGTAGACACGTTTTGCGTCCATATCAATCCATTGCTCTACTGTTTCAGCGTGTTTGCCAGATTTTACTTTGGTAGTGGCTTGAACTAGTTCAGGCTTGGTGGTAAAAGCACCATGAGAGTCGAAATTTATTTTTTGCTTACCACTTTTAATCTTTGTACTGGTAGTATATTGGCCACTAGTTTGGTTGCTCTCTTTCTTTTTAACAATTGCAATAGCCTGCTTTTTTGATAATGCTGCATCGACTGTTTTTGCATGAGTTAGACCACCACCAACTAAAGTGGCAGACAATAACATAGCCGTTAAAAATTTCTTCAATTTCATTGTGGACATCTCCTTTTTAATATTCTTATTTTGCCTTAAGGAAATTATATAGCATTTTTAGTCAAGTTGATATAAAAACTTGTCCGATTTTTCACCGTAACAACAGTAGTCTTGACGCAATAGAGTTTAAAAATGATGAGAATTGTTTTGTACATTAATGAGAGTATGATTTTTTGATTTTTAAAATAAATTAGGTTTTGCAAATCAGGGTTTTACCACTGGGTCATCAACTATATTAGGTATTTTGTATAACAAAAACTCCGAAATTTTTCGTTTCGGAGTAACCGTTATATTTTACTTAGAACTATTTTTTCTTTTTGTTTGTTTTAGGCAGTGGTTTGGCATTAAGGGCATTGGTAGGTATCTTTAAGAAGTCTTTGCTGCCCATGTTGCCATAACTTTGTCCAGCACTGAATTGCATTAGTTTATTTACTCTAATTTTAACTAGATATTGAAAGCTATACATCTTTTTATTTTTAACCACAAGTTTTGCAGTCATACCTTTAATTTTGCCCAATTTGACTAATTTATGATAGATGGTTTTTTGCTTGGGACTTTGAGTATTGGTAGTAAATATTGGATCTAATGCATCTTTCATCGTTTTCTGGTCTGTGATGTTCGCTTTTAAAGTATAAGTGTGACCTTTTCTAGTCATTTTATAAGCGTTAGTCAGAGCCTTAGGTGGATCCATTAACATTGAATTATTAATTATAGAATCGAGTAAATCAGCGTAAGAGTGCCCGGTTAATTTGTTAAAATCCGCTTTATACCAGTCACTTGAGCCGTTAATATAAACGTGATTGGAATTGTCAACCCATTCTTGCGAAGATTGTGTTTTACCTTTAGCTTGCGTTTGGTAGTTAAGTTGAAATACGGTAGGATTGCCACCAAAAAGGGCAGTTGTAGCAACAATTTGCTTGGAAGTATCGGTACCAAGGGTTACGATCTGCTTAGCTTGTCCGCTCTTAAATGATTTCTGTGAACATTTAATTACTTGGCTTTTAGTTAAAATCGGTTCGCTTTGCTTTTTCTGCTTGGAGCATCCGCCTGCAGCAAGCGCTGCAACTAAGCTCAAGCCCATTAATATTTTTTTGAATTTCATAGTGAGTTAGATATTCTCTTTTCTTATAATCATCATTATATCTATTGTATCGTAAAACTTGTATTTAAAAAACGATTTTTAGCACTAAACCCTATGAAAACAAAATGTAAATGTGTAAAATAGTAAGTGAAACATTTAATTTGCAAAGGAGATATTTCATGTCAAAATTAGTTTTGATTCGTCACGGACAAAGTGAATGGAACCTTGAAAATAAATTTACTGGCTGGATTGATGTAGATTTATCAGAAAAAGGCGTTGAAGAAGCAAAGAACGCAGGTAAGTTAATTAAGGAACATGGTCTGCAGTTCGATCAAGCTTATACATCTGTTTTAACTCGTGCCATTAAGACTCTACACTATGCTCTAGAAGAAAGTGGCCAACTTTGGGTTCCCGAAACTAAGAGCTGGAGATTAAACGAACGTCATTATGGCGGCTTGCAAGGCTTAAACAAGAAAGCTACTGCTGATAAATACGGTGATGAGCAAGTTCACATTTGGCGTCGTTCATATGATGTTTTGCCACCAAAGATTGAGGATGACTCTAAATACAGCCAAGTTCATGATCGTCGTTATGCCGATCTTGATCCCCACATCATTCCTCGGACTGAAAATTTAAAGGTTTGTTTGGAAAGAGTTATGCCTTTCTGGGAAGACCACATTGCTCCAGACTTGTTAGCTGGCAAGAACGTTATTATTGCAGCTCATGGTAATTCACTTCGTGCCTTGACTAAGTACATCGAAAACATTTCTGATGCTGATATTATGAACTTGGAAATGAAGACCGGTGAACCAGTAGTTTACACCTTTGATGACAAGTTGAATGTCACTAACAAAGAAAAATTAGACGACTAATTTTAAGCTAAAAAATAAAATTCCTAACTTTCACGGTTAGGAATTTTTTAGTAGCCATAGTTTATTTGTGAATTTTGACAGCATGGTCAAGCTTCCGACCATATTGTTCAGCATATTCTTTTAATTTTGGGTCATCTTTTGTTAATTCATCAAGCAATTTTTCTGTTTCAGTTTTCATTTTTATTCCTCTTTATAATATCTTTTCTGATAGTTTTACGGATTCCTATTAGACAAGATATGTAAAAACTTACAAACCATTTTTATCATAATAGCTAAAGATAACTTCTTTAACATAGTAGCATAATATGCTATCAGGTTTAAATTGATTTATTTAATTTTGTCCTCACGCATTTTGCTAAGTAAAAGTAGAGTTAACTAGAAAGATAACAAATAAATGGTAATTTACTTAGTGCTTTGACTAAATATATCGCAATTTTTTTGAATTGTTTTTTAAAATATAGACAGAACGTAAGTTTTGTATAAATTTGCTTAAATCACACTAATTTCGGGCAAAATAGTGTTATAGTAAAACCAAGAAATCTAGATTTCTTGGTTTTACTGAAGGGGAGAGGGTGCATACATATGACCGAAACTGCTGATAAAAAAACCGCAAAATTTGTTTTTGACAACGTATTAGATTTAGCTGGGTATTTAGAACATAGACTGGATAATCCTACACCGCTGAAAATTCAAAAAACCTTGTATTTTTTGTGGGCTTTTTATTCAGCTACATACGGCAATATTCAGTACAGTACTGATGATCAAAGCGAGTTTGATCTGCAAGATGGTGCTTATCCTCCAGAGCTGTTTGAACCTGACTTTGAAGCATGGAGATACGGTCCAGTCATAAATAAAGTATATGCGGCCTATAAAGGCGATGAAATTAAAAAACTTAATTCAAAAGAAATTCAAGATAAAATTTCTACAGGTGAATCCGAAAAGAGAGAAGTTCTATTATTTATTAATAATTTAGTAGATCAGATTAATGAAGTAAATGATTTCGGTTTAGTTCAGAGATCTCATAAAGACAAGGCTTGGAAAGATGCGTATAACGAAAATGAGCAACACTGTAAAATTGATAGTAACCAAATAAAACAGGATTATATCAATTATATAGGTGAGTAAAAATGAAGAAACATAAAAGTTCAAATAAGTCTTTTAACAATTTGAACTTTTTTAATCAAGATAAGAAATCCCAATCTAATAAAAAGCTTAATGGTCTGAGCTTTTTAACAGATGAACAAAAAGTGAACAGTGATTCTAACCTTGATGGCTTAGATTTTTCTTCAACTGTCAAAAAAATTGAGTTTCCTTTAAATGCCCAATCAATAAAGCCTAAAGTAGCCTTCTTACATTGTTGTTTAAACAGTCTAAAAATAGCAAATCTTTTCTTTACAAATTATATTTATGGCTCAATGGAGAATTATAATGATTCGATTGGGATTAACATTGAAAATATTTTTTGTAATTCTGAAGTAGTTAATAACAAATTGAGATTGATTAATTTGTCTTTGAAAAATGGAAAGAGAATTAATGCAATCTTTAGTGCCTGCATTAACATTGATTTTAAAAGGTATGCGATATATGAATCTTATATCACTAATGAATACACTCAGGTTAGTGATGGGGCAGGTAAAGGAAAATTTAGAGCTTTTTCCGTATATGATGTGGAAAATATCAATAGTGAAAAAGAAGAAAGCTGGTTAATTGTTTTTCTGCTGGATCCACATCATTTGGTTTGTCCTGTTCCTAGTAAGGGTAAATCTCGTGACGAGATAAATGAAATAGAATATCAAAAAGTAAAGGACTTTAATT
Source organism: Lactobacillus sp. W8174 (assembly GCF_016100975.1). Taxonomy (GTDB): domain Bacteria; phylum Bacillota; class Bacilli; order Lactobacillales; family Lactobacillaceae; genus Lactobacillus; species Lactobacillus juensis. The sequence continues at coordinate 147,929 of NZ_JACFRN010000002.1, forward strand.
GCTCTTTAGAAGAATTGTTTCAAAAGAAAGTAAGTAGAAAGGCAATAAAAAAAGAACTTATAAACTGGCTAGACTAACTTTTACAAGAAGTATCTTTTATACCAAAATTCAGTTACCTAGTTACTACAGTTAGAGAATATTGCTGCACTAGACTAGAGCTTTTATTTGAATAGTTTAATCAAAAAGCCCCCTTTATTAGAGATTATAAGTCTAAATAAGGGGACTTTTTGGTATGTGTTCTAATCCGGTTCATTAATGTTTAAAATGGCATCGAAAACGCTTTGGGGCAACTTAATATCGCTTTTAACAGCTTGTCTTTTATTTAAACTTTGTCTGCGTAAAAGTTGTTGCTTTTTTGAGATGCTTCTTTTTTCACCGTTCACAGCTGCATTTTTGCGTAAAGGCGGCACGTCAACTCTCGCAATTGATTTATTTTCCACCATTGCTTGCACCGGCATCGGGTATAGACGACGTGGAACCGTATATTTTAATTTTTTGACCAACTTATGGGCGATCAAATCGGCTTTTTGGCGTGGCACAATAATATCGAGAGCATCAACAGCGGCATAGTTGATCTGAATTTGAATTTTGACTACATCAACCAGTTCGTAATCCAGAAATTCGGTATCAAGCGTAGCAAACCCATGAGTAATTGATTTTAAGCTGTTGAAAAAGTCATAGGCAATTTCAGAAACAGGCAGTTTGTATGTTAATGTGACTAAATCTTGTTGATTGTCCAAGTCAACCATTTCCCCAAAATGCTGGTCACATAATTTCATGACTGCTCCTAAATATTCATTGGGCGTGGTGATAACTGCTTTGACATAAGATTCAGTGACGTAATCAATTTCAGAAAAGTCAGGAAATTTCGCTGGATTGGTGATAGTGAGGTATTCCTGCTTAGGCTGAGGCTGCTTGAGATAAACATGATAGGTTGCATTCGGTGCAGTGGTTAATACTTCCACATGATATTCATCGCGCAGTCGTTCTTGGATTATTTGCAAGTGAAAAATGCCTAAGAAACCGCAGCGAAAGCCAGCATCAAGAGCTTCAGACTGTTCGGGAGCGTAATGAAAAGCGGAATCATTGAGAGCTAGCTTACTAATAGCTTGTTTTAAAGCTTCATAACTGGTATCTCCTTTAGGATAAAAACCGGCATAAACCATTGATTGTGCTGGCTTAAAGTGGGGAATGGCATTTTTAGTAGGATTTTCTGCAGTGGTTAAGGTATCGCCAACCTGGACGCTGGCGACATCTTTAATTCCAGTCACAATATAGCCGACTTCTCCCGCATTTAATTCTTTTACTGGCTGCATGTTTGGTGTGAAAATCCCTATTGCTTGCGCATTAAATGTGTTGCCGCTCTGCATTAGCTGCAATTTTTGCTGGTTCTTTAACTGACCATCAATTAGTCTGACATCCGCGATAATTCCCTGGTAGGAATCATACTGTGAGTCAAAAATCAGTGCCTTAAGTGCTGCATCGGGTTTTCCCTGAGGGGCTGGAATTTTTTGATAAATTGCTTCTAATACTTGATGAACATTTTCTCCTGTTTTAGCAGAAATTTTTAAAATATCCACATCAGCAAATTCGGGACGCAGCGCACGTATTTGTGCCTCCGTTGCCTCTACGTCTGCCGCTGCATTGTCAATTTTGTTAATCACCGGAATGATAGTCAGATTATGTTTTAAAGCTAAACGCAAATTGGCTACGGTTTGTGCTTGTACACCCTGAGTTGCATCGACTAGTAAAATAGCGCCATCACTGGCAGCCAGACTTTTAGAAACTTCGTAAGTAAAATCAACGTGCCCTGGGGTATCGATTAAATTGTATTCGTATTCCTGACCGTTGTCCGCTTGATAAAAGTTACGCACTGACCTTGATTTGACTGTTACACCATGAGCCTGTTCAACTTCCATGCTGTCCAAAAGTTGGTCACTTAACTGCCTTTTGCTGACAGTATCAGTTTGTTCCATAATTCTGTCAGCTAATGTTGATTTACCATGATCAATATGAGCAATTATGGCAAAATTTCTAATATTAGCAAGTTTCATTTTATTTTGCTCCTTTCAGTTTTTGCTCTAAGCCTTGTAAATAAAAGAGCATTAATTGATTGGCTTCTTGTTCGAGGTCGATTTGAAAAACTTTAAAATCAACGGGTAATTGATCATGGTGAAACTCATCCAGGTTCATCATATTCATTAGTCCGCTAATAATTGCACTTTGAATGATGAAAAGGTGACTGGCTTGCTTAACGCTAAGCAGTGGAATTCTTTCGGCTATTGCTTGTCCCAGTTTCCTGTTTATTTCGTAGAGTTTTTCGCGACCAGCCAATGTCTGTTCTCTGTCAGCGGCAGTTTCTAAAATTGGACCACGTAGCGCGTTAAGCCGTAATAAATCAGTTCTCTGACTAATTAACAAATGGTTTTGCTCTAGTATAAAAGAGCAAAAATCAGCCCAAGAAGTGATATTTTTAGTTTTTTGAAAACGCTGAAGAACTTCCGTGAGGTAATCTTGGTAACCAGAAAGCAATAAGTACATAAAGATATTTTCTTTAGTTTTAAAATAATTAAATAGTGTGCCTTTGGCAACGCCAGATTCACGGGCAATTTGCGCCATAGATATTTGGTTAAAATCATTTTTTTGAAATAACTTGCTGGCAGCAGCTGCAATTAGCTGTTTTTTTGCTTCTTTTTCTTTGGGAGTCAAGACATACATAATGGCAGATATACTCCTTTCATTCAATAATGACCAACGGTCATTTTACAAATAATTACCAATTTTTGCAAGAAAAAACCATCTTTATATGAAGATGGTTTTCATTGCTGATTTAATTATTAATGTATTTCTTTAATTGCTCATTTTTCAGACCAGCACTTAAACCAACTAAGAGCTTAATTCTGGCTTTTTGTCCATTGAGACCGCGGCAGAAGATAATGCCCATTTTGGCTAATCCGACACCGCCCCCTTGATAATCATAAACTGGTTCAGCAATACCGTTAAAACAACGGGAAACCAATACCAGGGGAATTCCATTATCAAGCAGTTTTTGCAATTCAGGTAATGTTTGCGGTGGCATGTTACCGGCACCTAAAGCTTCAATTACTAACCCGTTTGTTGATGGCTTGTTTAAAGCTTGAAAGATCTCTGGTCCCATTCCTGCATAGGCCTTTACTAAATAAACATTTGCAATAATGTGGTCAATTGGTAAGTGTTGCTGGGGATTGATGGTTTGCACGTAATTAACGTGGCCTTCAGATACAACGCCTATAGGACCAAATGTGGCTGTGCGAAAAGTAGCAACATTTGTAGTATGGGTCTTCGTAACATAACGGGCAGAATGAATTTCATCATTCATCACAACTACAACACCTTTGCCAATAGAAGCATCAGAACTGGCTACCATGATTGCGGTTCTGAAATTGTACAGCCCGTCGCTGCCAATTTCATTAGAAGAGCGCATAGCTCCAGTTACTACCACAGGCATTTTACTGGAAATGGTTAAATCTAAAAATAAAGCTGTTTCTTCCAGGGTGTCTGTGCCGTGAGTCACGACTGCCCCGAAAAAGCCTTCGGCTTCTGCTTGGCGGATCCGCAGAGAAAGTTGCAACATGCGCTCTGGTGTCATATGAGGAGAAGGCAAGTTGAAAATTTCTTCAGTAACTATCTGGACATCGTCATTAACGTTTAAAGAGAGGTCAGCCAAGGGATTTTGACTGTTAGGCTTAATTTTGCCATTTTCATCTTCTGACATTGAAATGGTGCCACCAGTATGTAAGATCAGAATTTTTTTACTCATATAGGTTTTTGCTCCTGTAATTTCTTTAATTAATACTTTTACAGGTTAGCATAAAATTAGGGATGCAGAAACCGTTAAAGACCATAGATTTTAGACATAAAAAAGCAGCCAGACAAAAAGGCCAGCTGCTTTAAATTAAAGGTTTTAATCAGTGAAAATTTCTTTTGCCAAATCAAAAGCAGACCAAGCCTTCGGCCAGCCACAATAAAATGCCAAATGAGTAATCAGTTCGACCATTTCGTCTTTCGTAATGCCGTTCTTTTTTCCAATAATCATATGTGATTTGAGTTGAGGAAAAGCTCCTTGTGCCATTAATGCGGCACAGGTAATTAAACTACGGTCACGAGCAGACAACTTGTCCTCTCTTGACCAGACTTCACCAAATAAAACATCATCATTCAATTCCGCAAACTTAGGTGCAAAATCACCTAAGTTATCTCTACCGGCTGTTTGCTTTTTCATTTTTAATCCTCCAATTTTTCATATTCTTCATCTGTGACTGGCTCCAACCATTTTGGTGTTCCCGCAGTGATAGCAATATGCGCAAACCAACTATTTTTGGTAGCACCATGCCAGTGCTTAACACCGTCGTGAACAACTACTACATCTCCCGGATGTAATTTACGTGCAGTCTTGCCTTCTTCTTGATACCAGCCTTCGCCAGCGGTAGCTAATAAAATTTGAAAACCGCCCATATGCTGGTGCCAGTTGTTGCGACAACACGGTTCAAAACTAACGTTTGAGACGCTTACGTTAATCTTAGGATCATTGACCAAGCTTTGCAGGTAACTCTGGCCAATAAAATATTTTTGATAAGCAGTATTCTTTTCACCCAAAGCAAAAATACCATTTTGCACATCATCTTTGTGATTGTCCATATTGATTCTCCTTTTTACCTTATTTATATGATTACTTTAGTACTTAATGTGTGCTTTAAGTCAAGTTATTTTAACAGTAAATATGAGTTAAATTATATTTATTAATAATTAGTTATTGATTTGTGAATTTATTATTTTGTTAAAAAGTAACGTGATAAAATTAACTTGTTAAATGAAAGCGATTTTATTAAGGAGATTAATATGATTTATCATAAAAACTTTGAATGGGATGCAAATTATGATGTTGTAGTCTTAGGCTTTGGCGGTGCTGGCGCTACTGCAGCACGGTTTGCAGCTGACCATGATGCTAAAGTACTGCTGGTTGATTCGGCTCCAGAGGGTCATGAAGGCGGTAATACTCGTTATTCGGCTCAATTAATTGGTTCTGGCGATGACTTTAATGAAATGAAAAAGTATTATCAAAAACTAACGGCGCCAATGGAACTTGACGAAGATATGATTGATACTTATGTTGACGGTATGGTGCACATTCCTGAATATGTTTCTAAATATTTGGGTGTTAAGCCAAATAGTGCTAAGGAATATGCCACTGATAAAAGTATTACTATCATAGAATATCCGGAATTTCCAGGTTCAGAGTCCTATGATTTAACCTCTGTAACTAAACATTGGTTTGATGCTGCCTTATGGCAGATTTTAAAGAAGCAGGTAGTAAAGCGACAAGACAAAATTGATGTTTTGTATGGGACACCTGCAGAAGAACTAGTTCAAGATCCGGAAAGCAAAAAAATTTGTGGCGTGGTTATTAAACGCGATGGTAAACTATTAAAGGTTCAAGCAAAAAATGGTGTCGTGCTGACTACCGGCGGTTTTGAAAATAACCAAAGAATGATTGAAGACTTTATTGGCGCCAAAAAGCTGGCACCTTTAGGCAGCCTTTATAACAAAGGTGATGGGCTGAGAATGGCCCAGGAAGTTGGCGCTGATTTTTGGCATTTACATAATTATGAATCTGTAGGCCTGCTTCATGGCATGGCTTTTGCAGTGCCGAAAGGTCAACGTGGCCGTTTAATGCTGGGAGCTCAAAATGAAGCTGTTTCTAACGGTAGTGTTTTTGTTATAGGTGATGACGGTACCAGATACTTTAATGAAATTGAAGAAAACCGCCACGGTCACATTAAGAATCATGGTCAATGGAAAGTACCACTAAACCAAGAACACCCATACTTGATTTTTGATGAAACGAAAAAGCATGAATTAGATAATGATAAAATTATTGGCGATTACAAGCCGTACACAGAAAATGTTATCAAGGCTGACTCTGTTTCCGAATTAGCCGATAAAATTGGGGTTGAACCGGCAGTTTTGTCTGATACTCTCAATCGTTTTAATAAAGCATGTCAAGAACAAGACGATCCCGAATTTAGAAGAGATCCAGCTACTTTGCGTGCGTTTGACGGTAATACAATTTATGCCGTCAAACTGGAGCAGACAATGCTTAACACTCAGGGTGGTCCAAGAAGAAATAAGAATGCGGAAATTTTGGATACCAGAGGCAAAGCTATCCCTAATCTTTATTCTGCTGGTGAACTTGGCGGTATCTGTGCTAACCAATACCAAGGCGGCAATAACTTGGCAGAATGTTTGATTTGGGGCAAGATTGCTGGAGAAAATGCGGCTAAACCAAAGGTTGATGAAGCAACCGATGCAGCAAGCGGTGCTACTATGCATGAAAAGCATTTAACTTCAGATCTTAAACATGAAACCTATGAAACAGGAGAGAACCAATATATTGGTAAATCTACTAAAGGCATGGGTGATGAAATAGTTGTCAGGGTAACTGTTGATGAGCAAAAGAACCTAAAGAATATTGAAGTTTTGAAACAGGCTGAGTCAGATGACTATGGTTTGAAAGCTATTAAGACTCTGCCTGCTAAGATGGTTCAGGAAGATACCGTTGATGTTGATGCAGTCAGTGGTGCTTCGAGTTCATCACGTGGTCTCAAAGACGCAGTTAGGGATGCGCTAAGTAAAATAAAGTAGTAAGTATTGCTAAAAAGGGTCATTAAAATTAAATGACCCTTTTGTATAGCTCAAAGCAGTAACTAATAGGACAGTCTTTTTTAAGTACGTTAATTTTTAGTATAATATACATAGGAAGAAAATTTTTAGTTGATTTGATGAGGTAATAAAATGAATTTTACTCAATTACGCTGTTTTATTAAGGCCATAGATAATTCCAGTTTTACTATCGCCGCAGAGCGCTTAAATTTCTCCCAGTCGGCAGTTTCTAAAAATATTAAGGATCTTGAGGATACACTGGGGGTAACTTTAATCAATCGTGCTCATCACCGTATTTCCTTAACGAGCGCTGGCAAGTATTTCTATCGTGTTGCGCGCAATGTGGTAGATGATATGGATTACACGGTAGCATATTTGCAAAGCAAAAAGAATGATCCTGAAACGCTTTTAAGAATAGGAGTCTGCGATACACCGTTTGAGCAAAAAATTCTGCCCATTTTTTTGCGAAAATTGCGTGAATCTGGTAGTAACTTGAACATCCAGTTTGTCTTTGTACTCAATAATTCTATTGGTGAACTTCTCAACCATCACGTTGATTTATGTGCAATTGCACGAGAAGATGTTGATGTCGTTGAAGATATTCGCTTCGAACCAATGGTTCAGGGCAAAGTAGTTGTAGCTTGTCCCAAGGGTTCTCCTTTAGCAGAAAAATCTAAGATTTCTATTTCAGATTTAATTGATCGTGATGTATTTTTACTTGATCCTAATAGTTCCTTAAATGTGCAATTGAATTTTCAAACTACTTTGATCAATAAATTAGGCATGGAACATATCAAATTTGTACAAGATTTTTTGGCCATGGATATTTATGTTAGAGGTGGTTGGGGTTATGGCATTTTGCCCAACTTCATTGCAGATTATCAATCGGAGGGAATTAAATATATTCCTATTGATTATCATGATATTTCACCATATGGAATTGCATACATGGAAAGTTTTACTAATGATTCTGTACTTGAAAAAGTGGCCAGTACATTAAAAAAAGCAATAAACGAATATTTATCTGAGGATAAAAATAAGTAATGCACAAATAAAAGTTGTTTTTGGAATGCTTGTAATCAGCACTTAAACGTTGATCTTACAAGCATTTTTTATTTTGCCTTTTTAAACTGTTATGTTCTGTATTCCATTTAGTAATTCTTAATTCTAAATATGGTGCATAAATTCACTTGATTCATAGTATTATGAAAACGGTTAAAGGATTTGTTTAAAGAAGTGAGGTATAAAAATGGAAAATACTTATGATGTCATTATTGCTGGTGCCAGCAATGCTGGCGCTATGGCAGCTTGTGCCGCTGCTGAAAAGGGAGCAAAAGTTCTCCTGATTGACAAGCAAGGAAGTTCAAGATTTTTATTCCGTTCATTCTTTGCTGCGCTGGACAGTAACGCCCAAAGAAGAGCAGGAATTAAAGTTGATAAAGCTAAACTAATGAACTTTTTAACCTTGTTCTTCCAAGATAACGTTGATGAACGCTTATTGTGGACTTGGGCAAATCATGCAGATGAAACTGCCAATTGGCTTGAAGATAATATTTTGAAACCAAATGGTGGCGTTTTGAGACCACAAAAAGATGCCCACTATGAAACTGTCGTTAATACTGCTTTCAATACTGAGTTAGCAATTGCAACACCTGATAATGGCTGGGCTCATTATGGCGATTGGGTAATTGATAAAGTTAAAGAATTAGGAGTAACCCTTAAATACAACACTAGATTAGAAGAATTAGTGACAGATGATAGTGGTGCAGTTACTGGTGTAATTACCAGTGATCGCGGAAGTGGCGAAAAGACTGAGTACAAAGCTAATAAGGGTGTCATCATTTGTACTGGCGGTTACGGTGCCAATGTTGAATTAATGAAGAAATGGGACCCACTTGGCTACAAGAAGAATGTTTATTCAGATGGACCTCGTGATGATGGCTCAGGTATTCTTGCTGGTCTTAAAGTCGGCGCCGCTCGCGATGAGGAACCAGCTGAAATCATTTTTGACCGTGGTGCAGTTCCTGTTGGCACTAAGGCTGAAGACCATTATGTCATTGACTTTAAAGATCCAGGCTACTTCTGGATGGGTGCTTATCCACTACTAAAAGTTAACTTAAAAGGTGAGCGTTTCGGCAACGAAAGTGTTCCTTACCAATTTGATATTAATGCGATGGCTAAGCAACCAGGATACCTGGAAGCACAGATTTGGTCTGAAGATACTATGGATCACTTGGCACAATTTGATACTCAAGGCTGCTCTCGTTTAGGCTGGCCTGGTATTTACAATACTGAGGAAAACAAAGAAGAAATTCAACGCAGAATTGACGACGGCCTGGTTAAGAAAGCAGATACGATTGAAGAATTAGCTGAAAAATTGAATTTGCCAAAAGATAACCTGGTTAACAGTGTTAAACGTTATAACGAGATGTGTGAAAAAGGCGTTGATACCGACTTTGGTAAAGAGAAGTTCAGATTATTCCCAGTAGATAAAGCGCCATACTATGGTGTCATCATGGGTGGTCGTTTACTTGCTACTCTGGATGGACTACGGATCAATACTAAGATGGAAGTCATTGACAAGAATGGTGATCCAATTTCTCACCTTTACGCAGCCGGTAATGCCAGTGGTGGCTTCTTCTGGGGCAGTTATCCAGATAGAATTCCTGGCCTTACTTGCAGTCACGCCCAGACCTTTGGTCGTTTAGCCGGACAATATGCTGCTGAAAATTAGTTTTTATCATAAAAGGAGTTTTTATATATTATGGATGAAAAACAGTTACCTAAACTTTCAAATTATAGGTGGGTAATCTTAGCAATAGCTGCTTTGCTTGACGCAATTAGTAGTTACATTCAATTTCAGATTTCTGCTTTAGCTGTTCAAATTATGCCAGCACTGCATATTTCACCAGCACAATTTCAAAGTTTATTAATGGCACCAATGCTTATTGCAGTTTTCTTAAGTATTCCTGCCGGCTCTCTTGCTGATAAATTCGGAGCTAAGAAAATTGTTTCTGTCGGTTTGGTTATCTCAGTACTTGGTGCATATGGTCGCCTTTTTGCTAATAACTTCATCACAATGTTTATAACCCTGTTACTTTTCGGAGTTTATATGGCTTTGCTAAATGCTAATACTCTGAAAATCTTTGGTACTTGGTTTAAACAAGATACTAATACAGCTATGGGTGTTTTCTTTGCTTCTGCCAGTGTCGGAATTATGCTTTCCCAAGCTACCAGTTCTTTGTTCCCAACTGTTGAAAAGGCATATATCTTTTCATCAACTGTACTATTGGTTTTAGCTGTTTGCTGGATAATCTTTGTTAAAGACACTCCTAAGGGTGAAGAAATTCCACAACCTCAAACAGAACAAGGCAAATCTGAGTCATCATTTGAATTCTTCAAGGCTGCTGCTAAAAGTAAGAAAACTTGGTATGTTGCTTTAGCTGTTGGCTTTGGTATGGGTGCGAGTGAAGCCTTTTCCGGCATTTTGCCGCAAGCATTTGCCGCCAGAGGAATGACTCCTGCAGCTGCTGGTGTGGTTGCTTCTGTTGCTACTATTGGTAGTTTAGCAGGTTCACTCTTTGGCCCCGCAATTATTAATAAGGCCAAAAAGGCTAAACCAATGATGATTGTTATTACTGCTCTTGGTGGTTTGTTGATGGCCATAACTTGGTATATTCCATTAGGAATGCCATTAAGCATTGCACTAATCCTTGGCGGCGTATTTGGCGCTATGACTGGTCCTATTATGCAGGCTATGCCAATTACATTCCCAGAGATCGGTCCTAAGAACGCTGGTAGTGCTGGTGGACTTGTTGGTACAGTATCACTGCTATTATCATTCTTCCTTCCAGTTATTATTTCTTCAATTGCCGGTAAGAACTATGCATTAACCTTTATTATTCAAGGTCTTGTATTTGTAGTGCAAATTATCGTACTGGCAGTTTTACCAGACGCAAACGCTGCTCGTCGTCATGCTGAATAAGATTTTTTAAAGTGAAAGGGGTCATTTATATGACAAAAAAAATAACCGAGAACCCAGGAAAGTATACCGGTTCTGGTCAAGGTAAGGAAAGTCAAATCAACCTTGAAGTAGAGGTTGACTCAGACAAGATAGTAAATGTTAAACCGTTAGATAAATATACTCCCGACAGTTTGGCTGATAACGCATTTAAGAAAATGGCGCAAAAAATTGTGGATCAGCAATCAGTCGATGTTGACGTTGTTTCTGGTGCTTCTGAAACTTCACACGGTATTATTGAAGGCGTTAAAGAAGCTCTGAACAAGGCAGGAGTCGACTTTGACGCCCTTAAAGAAAATGGTGGTCAAACTGCTGGCAAGAAGGAAGAAACTATTGACGTTGATGTTGCAGTAGTTGGTGCCGGTGGTGCTGGTGTGGCAGCTGCTTTAGCAGCTCGTCAACATGGTGCAAGTGTAGCTTTGTTTGAAAAAACCATTTCTCCACTTGGTGCAACTACTTTTGCTGGTGGTATGTTTGCCAGTGACAGTCAACAACAAAAAGATCAAAATGCAGTTGTATCTAAGAAGTGGCTCTATGACGAATACATGGATGCTTCTCAAGGCTACATGAACTCAATTCTTGTACGCCGCATTATTGACGAATCAGGTAAGACGGTTGACTGGCTGAATGAAAACGGCGCAATCATGAAATTGGTTGATGCTGGTACAGGCGGTAGTTATGACCATATTGGCATGCCAGCTACTCTTCATGGCTATCAAGAAGGCGGTACTAAGGCCGTAACCAAACTAATTGAAAAATTCAAGTCAATCGGTGGCAAGATGTACTTTGGCTTTGCCGGTAAAAAATTGCTGCAAGACAGTGCAGGCAAAGTTACTGGTTTAATTGCTGAAGGCGATGAAGAAACCATTCACGTTAATGCTAAGAAAGTTGTCATTGCAACTGGTGGCTTTGGTGGCAGTCCTGAAATGCGCAAGAAGTATCTTGGCGATGTCAGCACCCAAGGTCAAGTTTTGCAAAACACTGGTGATGGCTTGAACATGGCCTGGAATGCAGGTACTGCTCACCATATTAATGGTTCTACTCATTACTTCTGGCAAACTTTTAGTGACAAGGATATTGGCGAAATGGCTAAACTTGTTGGTCCAAACTGGATGCCTGTCAATGCCTTAGCTGATTTTCCTAACTTGCGTGTTAACAACCGTGGTCAACGTTATGCCAGTGAAACTCATGCACTTGATTTCGCTGTTCATGGTGCAGAATTGTCAGAACAACCACAACAAACTGAATTTGTTGTCTTTGACCAGGCAATGCTGGATAAGATTAAAGAAGGCGGAACTGTCGCAATTGAAGATCATTACGGCAAGTGGAAGAACCATCGTCAGTTTTACATGGAATTTAACTTCCCAACTGATACTGAAGAAAGTATCAAACATGAACACGAAAAGACCGACTTTACTTCATTATTGAATAAACTGGCTTCAACCAATGTTATTTTTGTTGCTGACACTATCGAAGAATTAGCTGAAAAGATGGGTGTTGACAAAAATAATTTGGCCAAATCAGTTGAGCAATACAATAACGCTAAGAAGAAAGGCGAAGACGATTTGTTCTTCTCTGATACTAAGAGAATGATTCCAGTAGAGCAGGGTCCCTTTTACGCTGTGAAATTCATCGCTCGTAATTTGGGCACTCTTGGTGGTGCAACCATTGATGAAAAAATGCATGCTTTAGCTCCAAATGGTGAACCAGTACCGAACCTTTATGTAGCTGGTGCCGATGCCTCAGGAATGTATGGTAAGGCCTACGTTGATTTTGAAGGTGGTACTTTAGGCTTTGCATATATTTCTGGTAGACTAGCCGGAATCGATGCTGCTGAAACTGCCAAAGTCGGTAAGTAGATTACGGCAAAAATCATGTATGAATTAACTGATTTGTACATGATTTTTTACTAGAGGAATAAATTATGACACAAGAAAAATATGATGTAGTGATTGTAGGGGCAGGGCTTGCAGGCTTTGCTGCTGCAGATGAAGCTGTTGATAATAATTTGAAAACCTTGCTTGTTGAAAAAGGTAAAACAACAGGCGGTACTGGTAATTATGTTGAAGGAGTTTTTGCTGCTGATTCCGAAATGCAAAAAAAGGATAATGCAACACTTGATAAGGATGATTTGCTCAAAGAAGAGTTAACTTATTCACACTACAAAGCAGACGGCAAGATGTGGCAAAAATACATTGCCAATGCTGGCAAAAACGTTTCCTGGCTCGAAGACCATGGTGCTGAAATTGAAATGGTAGCAAATCTAGGTTCTGGAGCTAGAACTTGGCACTTGTTTAAAGGCAAGGGTCATGATGCCATTCACAATGGTTTGGAACCGTATGCTAAGAAAAAAGGCATCACAATAGCTACCCTAACTAGAGTGACTGACTTAAAGCAAAATTCTGACCACACTTTTGCTGTAACACTGACCAATGTGGTTGAAAAAGTTACTAAAATAGTTACTGCCAAAAATGTTGTGCTTGCTACCGGTGGTTATTTAAATGACCAAAAACTATTAGAAAGTACGCCTCACCAAAATCCAGACAATATTATTCCAGTTAACTCTGGTAAAAACACTGGAGATGGTTTGAGACTTGCTTGGAAGTTAGGTGCTAAGAAGTACTTTACTGGAATGGCAATGATGTTTGGCGGTCAGCTGAAAGATAAGACAGTCCCATCATTTAAATTGTGGGGTACTGCTATCTGGAGTTCAGTTTGTGATCAACCGCAAATGTGGGTTAACGAACTGGGCGAGCGCTTTGTCGACGAAAGTGCAGCTGTGGTCAACTGGGCTAATGAAGGCAATTCAATGAACCGTCAAGACCGCGTCTTCTGCATCTTTAGCCAAAAGATCTTGGATGACTTTACTGACAAGTCTTATCCAAGATCCATGAAGCCATTTGTTCCAGAAGACAGATATCCCACTTTGCGTGATGATATTGCCCAAGCTGAAAAAGAAGGTCGTGAATACCTGCATAAAGCTGCAACGCTGGAAGAATTAGCTCAAGAAATTGATACTCCCAACTTAGTGGCATACGTCAAGCATTATAATGAAATGGCTGCAAATGGTGAAGATACTGATTTTCATAAACCGGCCAAATACATGTTGCCAGTTGATGGAGACGGCCCATTCTATGCTATCGAATTAGGTGTAGGTGCATACACTACAGGTGATGGACTACGCGTAAACACCAATAACGAAGTTTTGAATACTAAAGGCAGACCTATTGCAGGTTTGTATGCTATTGGTGGCGATGGCTCTGCAGTTCTTTATGGTGACACTTACGGTGTTAATATTCCGGGAACACATGCGGGATATTGCATCTTTTCTGGACGCAATGCAATTAAAGCAATTGCGGCTCAGAAGTAAAATAATCAAAAAAATAATTTCTAAGAAATAAAATAAAACATTATACCAGCGAAAAAGCCAACTCATTTAATAAGAGCTGGCCTTTTTGCTTGAATTCTTAAATTATGCGTTTGCCTTTACAAATTGATCAATTTCATCTAGATATAATTGCTTTTGCCTTTGACTTATCCAAGAAGTTTCAAAAGAATTCTTTGCTAGTTGTACTACTTGATCTTGGCTAAGATGATATTTTTGCGCTAAAGCATAGTAATTGTCACTAATATAGCCTTTAAAGTAGGCAGGATCATCCGAGTTAATTGATACTTTGACTCCTGCATTCAAAAGGTCAATTACTTCTTTACCCTTCATCTCTGGTGATACATAAGTGTTAGACAATGGACAAGAAGTCAAGCCAATTTGTCTTTTGGCTGCTAATTCTACCAAATCTGGATCTTCCACAATATTGGTACCGTGGTCAAGACGTTCAACTTCCATAATTTCTAGAGCTTGCCGGATATGTTCGATTGAATCTTTTTGATCAATATCACAGTGAGTGGTAATGTGCAGTCCAGCAGTGGCTGCGTCTTCAAATTGGCGGGCAAACTTTAGAGGAGGATTATTGTGTTCATCAGAATCAAGTCCAATGCCAATAATTTTATCCTTGTATTTCAGACCTTCCTGCAGTGTTTTTCTAGCTGATTCCTTTGAAAAATCACGTAAAAAGCACATGATTAGATGAGCGTCGACGTTTAAAGCTCTGGCATCAATCGTAGCTTGATAAAGTCCGTTTAAAACGACTTCAAAGGGAATGCCGCGACTGGTATGAGCTTGGGGATCAAAAAAGAGTTCAACGTGCCGCACATTATTGGCAGCTGCCTTAGTTAAGTAGTCCCAAGCCAAGTCGTAAAAGTCTTCTTCAGTTTGTAAAACATTCATTGCCGGATAATACACAGCTAAAAATGATGCTAAATCATGGTAATTATAAGTCTTTTTGACATCTGCGATGGTCGTTTGACCTATATCGACATGATTGCGTTTAGCTAATTTTAGTTTCAATTCTGGCTCTAAAGTGCCTTCAATATGCAAGTGCAATTCTGCTTTAGGCAGGCCACGAGTAAATTCTGGTGTAACGACTGAACTCATATAATCCTCCTTAATAATGTTCTTATTTTTAATTTGCTATCTTAGTTTAGCACAATTTTAATAATAAAAATAGAGTAAAAAACGAACAAAAATAATGACTAATGAAGTTTATGTTCCTGAAAAAATACCTAACTGAAGATCTAGCTAGGTAAAATAATTAAAAATTCCAGTTAAGTATTTTAGTCGCAATGGCGCCACTTTGCGTCTGTTAAAATGCGAGCGGTAAGTAAACCGATTGGCAGGGCAGTAATAATCATCAAAGCATCCATAATCCAATAAGCACCAACATTAATGTTAGTAATGCCAAAATTAAAGACAGCGCGGTACATGTATAAACCGGGAACCATTATTACGATTGCAGGAACGGTGATTGCAATACGAGGAAAACCAACTTTATCACGTACAAAACTAGCAACTAGTCCTGCTAATAAGGCCCCGGTGAATGCTGCTAGAGCGGCTGGCACATGATTAAATTCAACTAGACTTAAACGCAGGGTATTTGCTAACGCACCAATAAGTGCCGCCACTGTTGCCATTGATAATTTAGCATTAAACATAATTGAAAAGCCAAAAACACCGCAAAAACTGGCAATTATTCTGAACACTGTTAACCAAAGCGGATTAAGATTTAGTTTTGGCATAGCACCCGGCGATAAGTTGAGCATCGTAGCCATGCCCCAGCCCACCATTGATGCAATCATGACGACTAATATAGCATAGGTCAGTCTTTCAAGTCCTGAACGCATATCAAGTTTCGACATATCAAGGCCAGATGTAATAAAGGGAAAACCGGGAATGACATAGAGCATTGAACCGATATAGCCATAGGCATGATTATTGCTCCAGCCCCAAATCGTTGCTCCTAATTTAAAGCATATGAAATACACGGCGCAGGAAACAGCCACACCGACAGTAATTTTGGCAACAAGAGTAATTTTCTTTTTACCCATTAGTTGGCGTAAATAGTTACCAACAAAAGCGCCTAAAAATGTACAAAACATTTCTGGCAGGCCACCACCAAGTAAAAAAATAAAACTGGCACAGGCCAGGCCGGCGCTCAAAGCGGAAACAATTAAAGGATAGTTTTGAGTGTGACGTTCGATTTGATTTAACTTATGATGAACTGCTCCAATTGTCCAATGTTCATTTTCAGTTTCAAATTTGCGGACAAAATCTTCCATCTCGTTGAGCTTGTTCATATTTACTTCTGTTGCAGGTAAAGAAAGTGTTTGTGAATAAGATTTATTGTCAACATCAAAGCAGGTATAGCTAATAGTTACTAAACCAATATCTGCCGAGCAAGTTATTTTGAGTGCTCTTGCAATTGTATTCATTGAATCACGCACTCGCCAGGCTCCCGTTCCGCATTGTAGTAGCATTATGCCGACTCTACCGACTAAAGATCCTTTTTCTACCAATGTAATATCTTTGACTAAAGTATCATCTGAACTTTTGAAAAATTGTTTCCAGTGGATTCTCATGTGGTGTTTGCTAGAGATCTTGGATGATGGTGCTGGTGACTGCTTGTCTTTCATGACTGAATTTATAGCCTTTCTTTTAATATTGTAATATTTTAATTTTACCACACTCGTGGTTGGACCAATTTGACAGTTTTAAAATGGACATGTAAAAAACTGTGGCTGTTACGTTGCCTGTTTTTATGTAATAGCTTCTCTATCGTAAATTGTCGCTAACGTCGGCTATGATTATCTTTATTTCACTATCAATGAACGTTTTTGCAAGAAAATGATGAATTATGATTGAAAATGATTGCTTTTAATTTTTAAAGCGAATAAAATACTGTCTGGAGGTGAAATGTATGTTAACGCAGGAACGGCAAAAAGTGATTGAAGACTACGTTAACCAGCATGGCTTGTGTCGAGTGAGTGACCTTTGCTCAATGACTTCAACGTCCGAATCAACAATTAGGCGTGATCTTAACCAGATGGAAGAAAAAGGTCTGATTAAACGGGTACATGGTGGTGCGCAGTCGATCAAAAGCTTCACTCATGATGTGTCTCAACACATTCGTTTTTCTATGAATCATAATGATAAAAAGCTAATCGCTCAGTATGCTGTTAAAAACTATGTCCATAAAGATGACTATATTTTTATTGACGCAGGTACTACAACTTATGAAATGGTTCCTTTTATTGCCATGATTCCAGGAGTAACGATTGTCACAAATGGTTTAGAAACTGCACTTTGTGCCCTTAATCATGGAATTGAGACTATACTTTTAGGTGGTCGGATTAAAGAAAATACTCATGCTGTGGTGGGGCAAACAGCTCTAAAGCAGTTGCAGCAAATGAACTTTTCTGCCAGTTTCGTTGGCACCAATGGACTTGATTGCCAGGGGAACTTGACTACACCCGATACTGAAGAAGCAGCAATTAAGAAAATAGAGATTGCTCAGGCCGATCAGGCATACATTTTGACCGATACTTCTAAAATTGGTGAGCGTAGTTTTGCGACTTTTGCACAAGTAAAGGATGTAACAGTTCTTACTACTTCTTTAAGTGCAAAAGATAAAAAAATGTTGCCCGCTAAAATTAATTTGAAGGAGATTTGCTAATGATTTATACGGTTACCGTTAATCCTGCTTTGGATTATGTAATTCAATTAGAGCAGGTTAACCGTGGTGAAGTTAATCGTGCTGATAACTGCACGTTTCTGGCAGGCGGCAAGGGAATTAATGTTTCCCAAATTCTTAACCAGTTGGATATAGATAATACTGCCTGGGGTTTTGTTGGTGGCTTTACGGGAAAAGAGTTGGTACGTCAGCTAAACCAGCGTCGCATAGTTAATGATTTTGTCACTATTTCTGATGTGACTCGCGTGAACGTCAAAGTACATGCAGAAGAGGAGTCAGAGATTAATGCCGCTGGTCCTAATATTACAGATCAGGAAATAACCGCTTTTAAAGCACGCCTTAGCGATTTGCAAAAAGGTGACATTGTGGTTTTGAGTGGTTCTTTAGCACCAAGCTTGCCAGTTGATTTTTATAAAGAACTTTTGCCTATTATTAAAGAAGCAGGAGCAGAATTTGTAATTGACACTACTGGTCAGGCTTTGCTAGACACTTTGAGTTATAAACCGCTGGTGATTAAACCAAATCATCACGAACTAGCTGATTTATTCAAAACTACATTTGATTCGGATCAGGAGATGCTTGAGTGTGCGCGCAAATTGCTTGACATGGGTGCACAAAATGTTATGGTCTCCATGGCTGGTAAAGGCGGCTACTTAATTACACCTAAGCACTTTTATCATGCCAAAGCAGCGGTTGGTACTGCCGTTAATTCGGTTGGAGCTGGAGATTCAATGACAGCTGGCTTTGTTGGTACTTATGTAAAGACAAAGGACCCGGCCGAAAGTTTCCGTATTGGTATGGCCTGTGGTGCTGCCACAGCTTTTACTAAAGATATTGCTGTTAAAAGTCAGATTGATGCGGTCTTGCCGCAAATTAATGTTGAAGAAATTTCGTAATTTGAGGAGAATTTAAAATGAAAATTAAAGATATTTTGGCTCCTGAATCCATGATTATGTCGCTTAAAGCGACTAATAAAGAAGATGCTGTTAAGGAAATGGCTGATTTGGAAGTCAAAACCGGCATCGTCAATGACGAAGATGAATTCATTAAGTCAATTTGGGCACGTGAAAATGAATCTACCACCGGTATTGGTGATGGAATTGCGATGCCCCATGCTCGTAATAAGACAATTAACAAGGCACGCGTGCTTTTTGCTAAAAGCGAAAAAGGAATTGATTACAATTCGCTTAATGGTCAACCGGTTCATTTATTCTTTATGATTACCGCACCTGATGGTGCTGATAATACTCACCTTGAAGCTTTAGCTAAATTATCCGGTTTGTTGATTGATCCTGACCTTGTTAGCGCACTTAAAGAGGCGCAAACTCCTGAAAAAGTAATTCAGCTTTTTGAAGATGCTGAAAAACAAAAGGATCAAGACAAACAAGCTGAAAAAGAGCAGGCTGCAAGTACAAATAAATCTAATAAGGAAGAAAAACCTTTGATTGTCGGCGTTACTGCTTGTATTAACGGTATTGCCCACACTTATATGGCTCAAGAGGCTTTGATCAAGGCCGGTAAAAAGCGCGGTGTTGATGTGCGCATTGAAACCAACGGTTCAGAAGGTGTCAAAGATAAATTAACAGCTGCTGAGATCAGCCGTGCTCAAGGTGTTGTCATTGCATCGGACAAGAAAGTTGACATGCCTCGCTTTGATGGTAAGCTATTAATTTCTCGCCCAGTTGTTGATGGTATCAACAAACCTGACGAATTGATCGATAACATTTTAGACTCAAAAGCCAGCGTTTACCATTCTAATGGTGAAAAGAGTAATGAAGAAAGTGACAACTCTAAAGAAGGCGTTTGGGGTTCAATCTACAAAAACTTAATGAACGGTGTTTCACACATGTTGCCATTTGTTATCGGTGGCGGTATTTTAATGGCAATCTCCTTTATTGTGGAAAACTATGCTGGTGGTCCAAAGTCCCCTGCATTCATTTTCTTAAATAATGCCGGTAACATGGCTTTTGCGTTCATGGTGCCAATTTTGTCAGGTTACATCGCTGAATCAATCGGTGACTTGCCTGCTTTAATGCCCGGTTTTGTCGGCGGATTTATGGCCACAGTTTATAGTGGTGCCTACGGTGGTGCTTATGTTGCCAATGTGGTCACTAATGCCAAATCTCCTGCCGGTTTCTTAGGTGGTCTGGCTTCAGGATTTATTGCCGGATACTTGGTAGTCGGCTTAAAGAAATTGTTTGCCAAGTTGCCGAAGTCTCTTGAAGGGATGAAGCCAATGCTCATTTATCCAATTTTGAGCCTGCTCTTCATTGCCCTGATCATGTACTACATTGTTAACCCAATCTTTAGTGCCGTCAACTTTGCCATTACTAACTTCTTAAACCAAATGGGTACGGGCAACCTAGTAGTTTTAACCACTATCTTAGCTGCCATGATGTCAATTGATATGGGTGGACCTTTCAACAAGGCTGCTTACGTCTTTGCTTCCGGTGCTTTTGCCAATGATCCTCATTCAACTGTTGCAGCTGTGATGATGGCTGCCGTAATGGTTGGGGGCATGGTACCACCATTTGCGACCGCAATTGGAACGACTTTCTTTAAGAATAAATACACTCTGGATGAACGCCGCGCTGGTTTAACCAACTGGATTTTAGGCTTTTCATTCATTACTGAAGGTGCTATTCCGTTTGCTGCGGCAGATGCTGGACACGTTTTGCCTTCATGTATTATTGGTTCTGCTGTCGGTGGCGCTCTAGTCGGCTTATGGCGCATTGGCGTTCCTGCACCTCACGGTGGTCTCTGGGTATCTCCACTTGCTAACCACATTGTGCTTTACTTCGTTGCTACTATTATTGGCTCCATTGTTGCGGGTGTCATTTTAGGTCTGTGGAAAAAGCCGGTTGACCAACAAGAAGATAAATAATCAAGTTGAACTTTTATTAATATTAAAAAAATTGGCATCAAGCTACATAGGCAGCTTGGTGCTTTTTTGTACTCATAAGATATCCGCCTAAAGCAAGTTTATCTAGTTTATTTTGTGAATTTAAGGCGCAGATTTCACCATTTCAAGTATTATTTTGAGCAGTTGAATGCGATTACTATTGCGTAAGCTGAAAAAATTGTCATACTTATATGATATAAAAGGTAAATTCTAACTTAGTTTACGGATTGGAGAAAAACGTGTTCAATCTATTCATATTATTATCAGAACGCCTGGGTATTATTATGATTCTGGCGTTTCTCCTTGTTAACATGCGCTTTTTTAGAGATTTAATTGAAAAAAGAACCTTAAAATCGCAAATCTGGCTATTTATTATTTTTTCACTCTTCGTTGTCATTGCCAATCTCACTGGTGTAGAAATTTCGAGTTCTAAGGAAATTATTACTCCTTTGATTATTACCGGCTTGCCCCAATCTGACTCAATAGCAAATACCAGGATGTTGGTTATCACTACCGCCAGTCTGACTGCTGGACCCTATGTAGGACTTCTAGTTGGGTTAGTGGGTGGTTTACACCGTGTAATTTTTGGTGGCTTTTCGGATTATTTTTATATTGTCAGTTCAGTTCTAATCGGATATTTAATTGGCGTTTTAGGTGATAAAGTTAAGAAAAATAATTTGTACCCATCAACCTTTTGGGTAGCAGTTTTATCTTTCTTAGCAGAACTAATTCAGATGGCCTTTATTTTTGCATTCCATGGTTTCGGCTTGATCAAATTAATTTTTGTACCCATGATATTGTTAAACACAATTGGCTCTTGCTTGTTCATTGAAATTTTAAAAACTTATTTATCAAATGAACGACAGTTACGTGCGGTTCAGACCAAAGATGTCCTCGAACTGGCCAATAAAACTTTGCCTTATTTTCGTCATGGCCTGGATCCAGATTCTGCTCAGCATGTCTGTAAAATCATTAAAAAATATACTAACTTTGATGCGGTAGGCTTAACTGATCGCGTTAATGTATTAGCTCATGTTGGTGCGGGTCAGGATCACCATATTGCGGGTGAACCGGTAATAACTGATTTATCCAAAACAGTTATTGCTTCGGGACGTGAAAAACTGGCTCATTCAAAAGAAGAAATTGGTTGTCCTCATCCGGATTGTCCCTTAGCTTCCGCAATCGTTTGCCCTTTGCAAGTGAATAAAAAAACGATTGGCGCACTAAAGCTGTACTTTTGTGCTGAACAAGAAATGACTGTGGTCGAAGAAAATCTGGTTCGCGGCTTGGCTATGATTTTTTCTGGACAACTGGCTATTGGTATTGCAGAACAGCAGACCAGCTTGGTAAATGAAGCAGAAATACGGGCATTACAAGTGCAAATTAATCCGCATTTTTTCTTTAATGCAATTAATACAATTGGAGCCTTAATGAGGGTTAACGTTAGCGAGGCCCATAGAGCTTTAATGCAGCTTAGTACCTTTTTTAGATTAAGCTTGAAAAATGGTCAGGCAAAAGAAATTACACTTAAGCAGGAAAAAACGTATGTTAGTGCTTATACTGGAATAGAAGAGTTGCGTTTTCCACATAAATTTACAATTAACTATCAAATTAGTGTGCCTGATAGTACGCTGCTGCCTTCATTTTGTTTACAAATTTTTGTGGAAAATGCTATCAAGCATGCTTTTAAAGGTAGAAAAACTGGGAACAAAATTGTCATTAATTTAAGTCAAAAAAATGATTACTTACAGATTTTAGTTAGTGATAATGGTGTAGGTATTAAACCGGAAATTTTAAAAAGGCTGGGTCAAGAACCAATAAGTGAATCTGGCGGTAGCGGTACAGCACTTTATAATTTGAATAAACGGCTGATAGGCCTATATGGCACTAATAGTCAATTGCATATCAAAACCGGTGAGAAGGGAACGACTTTTCAAACCGAGATACCACTAAAACAAGCTGAAAAAAATGATTTTGAAGGTTAAGAGGGAGCTAAAAATGAGAATTTTAGTAGTTGATGATGAACCATTAGCCCGCACTGAATTATCTTATTTGATCAAAAAAAGTTCAGTTTTAAATAAACAAAATATTAAACTCTATGAAGCAGAAGATATCAAAGAAGCACAAGGAACTTTGCTTAAATATAAAATTGACTTGCTATTCTTAGATATTTCACTTAATGAAGAAAATGGCTTTGAGTTAGCCGATGAATTGAAACAACTGAGTTATTCACCGATGATTGTATTTGCTACTGCGTATGATAACTATGCTGTGAAGGCTTTTGATGTTGGTGCACTGGACTATGTTCTGAAACCATTCGAACAAGAGAGGGTTGATCAGGCACTGCAAAAGGCTGTGAAAGTTTTAAACAGTCAAAATAACAATGCTGTGCAAGCGCAAAAAGCGGGCAGTGATGTTCTTAGTATTGAACTTGAAGATCGCAATGTGGTTATTAAGAAATTGGAAGTAATAGCGGCAACGGTTAATAATGGTGTACTAACAATTGAAACAAGCAAGCAAAAATACGAAACACGCAAGACCTTAGCTTGGCTAAAGGAACGATTAACGGATCCATGTTTTCTACAAGTACATAGAAATGCAATTGTAAATATTGAAGATATCAAGGAGGTTCAGCCCTGGTTTAATCATACATTGATGTTGATTATGAATAATGATTCCAGAGTTCAGGTAGGTCGATCCTACCGCAAAGAATTAAATCAAAAATTAGGTTTGTAAATAGTGTTCTAATTTGTTGTGACTTGTGAATTTGCTTTAGTGCAGTTGACAGGTCATTTTTTGCAATTCACGATTTAATCGCTTACAAAAATCGTATTTGCTATTATCTTATTACTTGAAAGCAAGAAAGCTGAAAATGAGAAAGGAAATCGATCTTATGAAAAAAGAAAAAACAAAATCAGCTCCAATTTTAGTACAAATGTTTATTTATGCTGCAATTTTGTTCGTGGCACAAGTAATTTCTGATTTGATGCCAAAGTCTTTTCCCGTACCGACTCCAGTAATAGGGTTAGTTTTGCTATATTTTTTATTAACCGTCCATGTAATTAAAGTTGAATGGGTTGATTCTTTTGGCAGCGCACTAATCTCACTAATTGGTTTTATGTTTGTTCCCTCTGGAATTTCATTAGCCGCAAATTTAAAGATTATGCGGGAACAGGGAATCCAACTGATTATAGTGGTAATAGCTTCTACAATCATTTTATTAGTTGTCACTGCTTATACAACTAAGTTCTTTAGTTGGGTTATAGGAAAAGTAACTAATAATCAACTAACTGTTATTAATCACAAAAAAGTAGGGGATGTTAAATAATGCAATATATTACGAATCCATTATTTGGAGTTTTCTTGTCATTAATTGTATTTTTAACTGGACAATGGCTGTTCAAAAAATCAAAAGGTTTTTTCCTTTTTCAACCACTCTTTGTAGCAATGGTATTAGGAATAGC
Organism: Lactobacillus sp. W8174; assembly: GCF_016100975.1. Taxonomy (GTDB): domain Bacteria; phylum Bacillota; class Bacilli; order Lactobacillales; family Lactobacillaceae; genus Lactobacillus; species Lactobacillus juensis. Next base: position 172,100 of record NZ_JACFRN010000002.1, read on the forward strand.
AATTCTAATTATCCTTGCCAAGTGCTTTGACGTTTCAACAGCTACTGTTTATGCTAAAGCTTATAAACCAGGTGGAGATATTATTTTCTGGTTCATCACGCCAGCTACAATTGCTTTCGCAGTACCATTGTATAAGCGTAATGATGTTGTAAAGAAAAACTGGCTGGTTATTCTTTTAGGGTTGGTTTTCGGTACGTTAATTTCAATGGCTTTAATAACACTTGTCGCTAAAGCGGTTGGTTTAAATACTGTCGGAATAAAGTCAATGCTAAGTCAGTCTGCTACTACTGCAGTAGCTATGCCAATAACAAAAGCTATTGGGGGCAATGCTTCCGTTACAGCTATGGCTTGCATACTTAATGCTGTAGTAATTTACGCCCTAGGCAAACAATTAGTTAAGTGGTTCAACTTAAATAGTGATCCATTGGGAACTGGCTTGGGTTTAGGTTCTGCGGGACATACTATTGGCTCAGCTTTTGCTTTGGAAATGGGTTCTGTGCAAGGAGCAACTGCTGCAGTGGCAGTTGTGGCCACAGCTTTAGTAGATAATCTGTTAGTTCCAGTTTTTGCCCACTTAATTGGGTTGTAGTTTATAATTTTATAGTTGTTTTGTTTACTTACCCAGAAAGCACGCGAATTAATTGCGTGCTTTTTGATTACCATAAATTTATTTTTTAAAGCAATGAAACTGTAACAAAACTATAATAAGGCGTTGCTTTTAAAGCAATCCCTAATTAGTGTATAATGGTTATTAATTGTAAGTAACTTTTATTTTGTACTGCAATTAAAAAGTTGCCTTATTACTTAAAAACTACACTTAAAAACGAAAAGGAATGACAACAATATTGAAATTTGTTAAATTTAAAAAATTATTTGCTGCAGTTACCTTATTAGGCATAGTTCTTTTAACATTAGGTGCATGTTCACAAAAGTCACACAAAAGCAGTAAGATATCAATTATGACGACGACTAATGTCTATTCTGACATTGCCCAAAATATAGTTGGTAAATATGGCAAAGCAGAAGCAATTATTAAAAAATCAGCAATTGACCCTCACGATTTTCAACCTACTACTAACGATGCTAAGGCTCTATCTAACGCAGACATAGTAATAGAAAATGGCCTAGGTTACGACAGTTGGATGGATAAATTGGCCTCTTCAGTTGACAAAAAGCCGGTTCGCGTTGGTGAAGACCTGATGGATTTAAAAAAAGGTGATAATCCGCATATTTGGTTTGATTTGACTATGCCCACTAAGTATGTTAATTACTTAGTTAAGAGCTTGTGCAAAAAGGATCCAAAGCATGCTCATTATTATAGAAAAAACGCGAAGAGATATTTAGCTGAAATTGCCCGTATCAAAAGAGCTTCAGCTAAATTAAATCATCACGTAGAAAAACCGGTTTATGTCAGTGAGCCAGTTTTTGATTATGCATTAAGTTCTGTCAATATTAAAGTCGCAAATAAAGATTTTGAGAAAGCAATCCAAAATAATACAGATCCGAGTCCAGCGGCTGTTCAAAAAATGACTGATGGTATTAAGAAACGGAAAATTGCATTTTTTGTGATCAATGAACAAACTTCAAGTTCTACAGTAGACACTTTTCTAAAGTTAGCTAAAAAGCAAAATATTCGTATCTTAAAAGTAAGAGAGACCATTCCGGATAATACTAATTATCTTGATTGGATGAATGATAGTTATCAGGATCTGGCTGAAGTAGTCCGAAAGTAATTATTATGAGGCGTTGAAAATGAAAAAATTAATTGCCGTTTTAGCTTTAGGAGCAAGTATTGCAACTGTAGCTGCTCCAGAGACGACGATAGTACAGGCAAGTACAATTAATGATACTGCTAAACAAAATAGTTTTGGCGGTGTAACTTATGCGGAGCAAGTATTAGCGCAAGAGGGTATCAAATATAACGATTTTTCTGCTGCTAATCCAATTAATTATCGCAACGGTAAGCCTGAAGGTGTTGTTATCCATGAAACTGCAACACCCAATGCTACTGCACGTAATGAATGTATTTATTTTAACCGCGAATGGATGAATATTTATTCTTATGTTCATGCTTTTGTGGATAAAACAGGTGTCATTCAAATGACAAGTCCAGATTACGGCGTATGGGGTGCAGGTCCTGTTGCTAACAACCGTTTTGTTCAGGTAGAGCTATGTGAGGAAAATAATCTGGCTGATTTTGCCAAAGGCGTGAATAATGATGCTATTTATGTTGCACAAATTTTACACCAATATAATCTAGTACCTGACAACGCTGTTCATGATGGTAAAGGGACAATTTGGTCTCATCATGCTGTATCCACATTTTTAGGAGGTACTGATCATACTGATCCAGATGGTTACTTTGCCAAATGGGGTTATTCAATGGATGATTTCTTTGACCTGGTTAAATATTATTATGATCAAGGAACGCCAGCTAATAATGCACCTGTTGATGATAATACAGTAACTTCACCAACACCTGCTGCACCTGCTAAAAAGCCTGCTGTTTTACCTGAGCCGGTTGCTACCAAAGTCTTGATTCATAATGCACTGGTTTATGATGAAAATGGTGTGGCAACTGATTTACCAACTAAAAAGGCTGGCACTAAGTTAACGATTTATGGCAATCAAACTATTAAAAAACGAAAGTATTTGCAAATAGGCGTTAATCAATTTGTCGTTGCCAGCAACGTTGAGGGTAAATTGCGTCTGTTAAGTCACAATGCCTATATTTACGATGGCAAAGGCAAACGGGTTGGTACAAACAAGCTATATCGTGGCAATTATGTGCGCACATATGGCGGTCGCGTTAAGATTAAGGGTCGTAAATATTACCCAATTGATGTTAATCAATTTGTCAAAGTGGGCAATTTTAAATAGATAATATAGGAAAAATACAAATTGTCTGATATTTTAGAAGTTAATAATCTCTCAATGAGATTTGATAAAAATAATGTTTTTGAGAACTTAAAGTTCAAGTTAAAAAGGGGCTCATTGACTGCACTGTTAGGTCCTAATGGTACGGGAAAAACTACTTTAATAAATATTCTAATGAAGATGTTGACGCCTAGCTCGGGATCTTTTAAATTTGCAGATGATGTTCGCCTAGGTTATGTGCCACAGTTTCGCAATATCGACGCTGAATATCCATTATCAATTGAAGCTTTTGTAGGTTTGAATGCACCGATTATTAAAAACAGCCAAACTAAAAAAGCAATAAAAAAGCAGTTAGAAGAAACCAACCTCTATCAAATTAAAAATACTCGTATGGGGGAAGCTTCAGGGGGTCAAAAGCAAAGAGCATATTTAGCACAGGCCTTGCTTGATAATCCTAACATGATTATTTTAGATGAAGCTACAGCAAGTCTAGATCCCGTCGCAAAAGATGAGCTGATGAAACTAATCAGACACTTGAACGAAAAGCATAAAATAACGGTTTTGTTTGTAACTCATGATATATCATTAGCTCACAAGTATATGCAAAACTATTTATATTTAAATAATGGTCAAATTGAACATGGTGAAATGTCCCAGTTTAAGGAGGCATATGAATAATGTTTGCATATGGTTTTATGCGAAATGCATTTTTAGCAAGTACCTTTATTGCGATAACTTGTGGTACTGTCGGCGTTTACGTAGTCGCACGTAATTTTAGTTTTTTAGCACACACGCTTTCCGAAATTGGCTTTGCAGGTGCTGCATTTGCTGTTTGGCTGGGAATTGGACCTTTGTGGGGAATGCTTTTATTCACTCTCTTGGGTTCTATTAGTGTTGGGGAATTGTCACTTCATAGTGAACAAAAGGAATCCTCAATTAGTGCTATTTCTGCTCTGTTTACTGGCTTAGGAGTGCTTTTTCTTGCCATTTCTGGGGCTAACAGCAACTATGCTACGAATATTTTATTTGGCAGTATTATTGGTGTCGATCATCAGGGCGTGATCCAGCTTATAGCTCTTTCTATAATTGTATTATTGATGATTTTTAGCATTCAGCGCTCATTAAATTTCGATTCATTTGACCATATTGGTGCGTTGGCACATGGAGTAAAAACTGGTGCTATCAGTGTTATTTTTTTGATTGCTCTGGCGATGTCGGTATCAATTGGTGCACAAATTGTGGGCTCACTTTTAGTTTTTATTTTGTTAACTCTGCCGCCAGCCACTGCAAACTATTTGGGTAAAACAATTCCTGCAATGATTGGCTGGTCCGTCTTTTTTGCCCTGATCGGCGTCTGGCTTGGTTTATATTTGGGCTATATTACGAATCTACCAGTAACTTTTTTTATAGCTGTTATTGAAGTTGCGGTCTATCTTGTTACATATTTCACTCATATTATTAAGCATAGCTTGTAGTAATTATTAACATAAAAATAACATTAATTATTGTTTTTACTTGACTTTGTGAAAAAACATACAGTGGGAATCCCGTTATTTAAACATTTATTTTAAAATTTCACTAACTTTTGTAAGCATTTACATGTATAATAGAAATTGGAAATATTAAATAAAGAAGGAGTCTTAAAAATGACATCATATTATAACGGTTTTCCCCAAAGTGATCGTGACGAAACATTAAAAATGATTAACCTCGATGAACTTGAGGAACGTGCAAAGAAGGTTATGCCAGAAGGAGCATACTACTATATTGCTTCAGGATCAGAAAACGAGTGGACTTGGCGTAATAACACCACTGCTTTCAATCACTTTCAGATTGTGCCTCGTGCTTTGACCAATATGGATAATCCTAAATTGGATACTGAATTTATGGGTATGAAATTGAAGACACCTGTAATGATTTCACCTATTGCCTGCCATGGTATCGCACACAAAGATGCAGAAATTGCTACTCAAAAGGGTGCAGCTGCAGCAGGTGCCTTGTTTGCATCAAGTACTTATGCTAATAAGAGTGTAGAAGAGATTGCAGCAGCAGCTCCAAATGCACCGCGTTTCTTCCAGCTTTACCTCAGTAAAGATTGGGGCTTCAACAAGATGGTCTTTGATGCAGTTAAAAAGGCTGGCTACAAGGGCATTTTCCTGACCGTAGACGCTTTGGTATCAGGCTTTCGTGAAGCTAACCTGAGAACTAAGTTTGCTTACCCTGTTCCACTAGACTTCTTTACTCGCTATCAAGGAGCAAAGGGTGAAGGCCAAACTGTAGCACAGATGTATGCTTCTTCAGCTCAAAAGATCGGCCCAGAAGATGTTAGACGCATTAAGGAAATGTCAGGCTTACCTGTATTTGTTAAAGGCGTTGTTTGTGCAGAAGATGCCTACTTAGCTATGGGTGCTGGCGCTGATGGTATTTATGTTACCAACCATGGTGGTCGTGAAGTTGACTGTGGTCCTGCAACAATTGATATGTTGCCAGAGATTGCTAAAGCTGTAAACCACCGTGTTCCGATTGTCTTTGACTCAGGCGTTCGTCGTGGTTCACATGTCTTTAAGGCTTTGGCACTTGGTGCTGATATGGTTGGTGTTGGTCGTCCATACTTGTACGGTCTTGCTCTTGGTGGCGCTAAGGGTGTGCAATCTGTTATTGAACAATTGAACCAAGAATTGTTAATTGATATGCAATTGACTGGCTGCAAGACAATTGAAGACGTTAAACACGCCAAGATTACCCATATTAATTACACTGCTGATAACTTGAAGTCAAATACTGATCCTACTAGAGTTAAGCCATATCCTGTAACAGCTGAGAATCAATTAAAAGAAGATGACTCAGACGCTGTAACTGGTGCTTCCCAAGCATAATTAGCTTTTAATTTTAAGTAGTAAAAAGTGCTCTGCATATATTAGGTGCTTTAACTGACATGCAGGGCCTTTTTTATTGCTTAAAAAATGATTGCTTTTAATTAATAGTTGTAATTTAATTTTTATATCTTTATAATTGTCATAATAAAAATAATAATGGAGGAAAATTATGAAGAAAGCGTGGAAATTGCTTGAAACTTTGTTGATAGCATTTATGATGTTAACCTTGTTACCCCAGAATGCAGCAGCTGCTGATAAAGGACAAACTGAACAAAGAACCGACAATTATCTACGAAGAGTCAAGCAAAAAGGTGAGCTAGTCATGGGGACTAGTCCAGATTATCCTCCTTACGAGTTTGTCAAAAATATTAAGGGCAAATCAAAAATAGTTGGTATGGATGTTGAAATAGGGCAAAAAATTGCTCATGATATGGGGGTTAAGCTCGTAGTGCGTCCAATGGACTTTGACTCTCTTTTAGTGGGCCTTGAAACTGGTAAAATTGACATGGTCATTGCCGGAATGAACGCAACACCTAAGAGGGCTAAAAGCGTTGCCTTTAGTCAGCCATACTATAGAAGCGATCAAAAATTACTGATAAGAAAAGAGGATAAAGGCAAATATCATAATTATAAGTCTTTTGCAGGCAAAGCAATTGGTGCTCAAACTGGCAGTATGCAGGCCACAATGATCAAAAACCAGGCCAAAAATGTCAAACTGAAAACCATGGATAAATATAACGACTTAGTTTTAGGCTTAAAAACGCATAAGGTTGATGCAGTTTCAGTTGATAAGGCGACAGCCGAAGCCTTTGCGCAAAATACCGACGGGATTATGGTGATTCCGGCAGGCCTCAAGACAGAGTCATCTGCTACTTCTGTTGCTTTTCATAAAGGAGCCAATAGTTTAGTTAAAGCTGCTAATAAATCAATAGCAGAGATTAAACAAAAAGATTTGATTGATAAAGATTATTTACCCAAAGCTGGAAAATATTTAACAGCCGGTAAGACAAAAAAGGAAGTCAAAGCGTCTAATTCAATGTGGGCCTATAAAGACTTCTTTATAGCCGGGGTCGGGTACACTTTACTTATTTCTGCTATATCAGTATTCTTTGGTTTCTTATTAGGGGCGATACTGGCGTTTATGCGCTTAGGTCATAACCAAATTGCCCGTTCGATTGCGACAGCTTATGTAGAATTTATTCGGGGCACACCGTTAATGGTGCAATTATTATTCATTTACTTTGGCTTGGGGGTAGTAGTAAACATTCCGGCTCTACTGTCAGGTATAATTGCCGTTTCTCTTAACTCTGCAGCTTATGTAGCAGAGGTAATTCGCTCGGGTATTAATTCAATTGCTGTGGGGCAGACTGAAGCATCTCGCTCTTTAGGTCTATCACGCACAGCAACTATGCGTTATGTTATTATGCCACAGGCAATGAAAAATATTTGGCCGGCATTGGGTAATGAATTTGTTTCCCTGATTAAGGAAAGTTCAATAGTTTCAGTAATTGGCGTTAAGGATTTGATTTATCAATCGCGTGTAGTCCAGGCTGACACTTATCGTGGAGTTATGCCATTGGTAATCACAATGATCTTATACTTTATCATTACTTTTGGTTTGTCCAGCTTAATGAAAGTATTTGAAAGGAAAATGAATCATGACTAATGCAAAACCCGTAATTAAAGTTGAACACTTGCAAAAAAAGTTTGGCAGTAATGAAGTCCTAAAAGATATTAATGCTCAAGTAAATGAAGGTCAGGTTATCTGCTTGATTGGCCCGTCAGGTGCAGGCAAAAGTACATTTTTGCGCTGCTTAAATTTATTAGATCAGCCATCTTCCGGCAAAGTGATTTTTGAGGATAAGGAGTTAACTGCTCTAAGTGAAGACCAGCTTGATAAGCTGCGTGAAAGAATGGGAATGGTTTTTCAGCAGTTCAACTTGTTTCCCCATATGAATATTATTGAAAATATTAAATTAGCGCCGATGAAAGTCAAGGGCATGAGTGACAGTGAAGCTAAAGCTAAGGGAATGGAGCTGTTAGATCAGGTCGGTTTGGCTGATAAAGCAGAAGCCTTTCCAACCAATCTTTCAGGTGGCCAGCAACAAAGAGTTGCCATTGCCCGTGCCTTAGCGATGGATCCCGAAGTAATGCTCTTTGACGAGCCCACCTCAGCACTTGACCCAGAAATGGTAGGCGAAGTTTTAAAAGTAATGCAGGACTTAGCCCAAAAGGGAATGACTATGGTAGTTGTAACCCATGAAATGGGCTTTGCCAAAAATGTAGCGGATGAAGTCTGGTTTATGGCAGACGGCTATATTCAAGAAAAAGCCGCACCACAGCAATTTTTTGCTCAGCCACAAACTCCGCGTGCGCAGGACTTTTTGGCAAAAGTTCTTGAAGCTTAGGTGGGAGAAAGTAAGTGGAAAAAGCACAGGCGATTACAATATTAACTGACTTGTTAGCAATCAATTCGGCAAATGATCATGAAAGTCTGATAGCTGATTATATCACATCATTGTTTAGCGGATATCCAGTAGAAATTCACAGACTTACTTATTCTTCCGGCAGAGATAATTTGGTAGTAACTATTGGGGATCATGGTCCGCTGCTAGGCTTCTCAGGGCATGAAGATGTTGTTGCAGCTGGGAACTTGGCTAATTGGCATACTGATCCGTTTACGCCCACTTTGAAAGGCGGAAAAATATTTGGGCGTGGTGCGAGCGATATGAAATCCGGTCTGGCGGCAATGATTGTTGCAATGCTTGATTTACTTAATAGTGAGAGAGAACTGCCTGGACGTATTAGACTTTTAGCCTCTGTAGGTGAAGAAACCGGTGAATATGGGGCAGCTCAGTTAACTAAAGAAGGCTATGCTTCTGATTTAGACGGACTTGTTATTGGTGAACCCTCCAACTTTGACGTACGTGTGACCCATAAAGGTGTTATTGACTATTACATTTATTCTAAAGGTATTTGCGTTCATTCTTCGACTCCAGAAAAAGGTCAAAATGCTATAATGCCACTGATTGAATTTGCACAAGCAGCGCAGCAATTAATGGATAGTCATCAAAAGAAGGATCCAGTTTTAGGTTCTTTTACTCATGTGATTAGTCAAATTCAGGGTGGCAGTCAAATTAATTCTGTTCCCGACACTGCTTGGCTTTCCGGCAATATCAGGACGACGCCCAAATATCCCAATGAGCAAATATATACTGAACTTGAACAGATAGTTTCTGAGTTAAACGAAAAAGGTGCGCGATTAAAAATCAGATATAGTTTTCCTGAAGTACCTTTACCTGACCAATCTAAAACTAAATTGGCTCAGATAGCTCAGAAAGTTGTTGAGCAAGAAATTGGCAGGCCAAGCGAATTTGTTGCAGGAACTGCTGCTACAGATGCATCAGAATATATTCAAGCTGGGAATTTTCCTATTATTATTCTGGGACCGGGAGCTGGAACTACTGATCATGAACCAAATGAGTTTATAGAAGTAAATGCTTATTTAGATGGCTGTCGTTTATACCAAGAATTAGCCTGGCGGTTTTGGCACTCATTGGCCTGATTTTTGACTATCATTAATATTTTTATAACAGAAAAAAGCCACTTCTTAAAAATAGGAGTGGCTTTTGATGTAAGAAATTATTATTTACATACCAGTTATATTATTTATAACTAAAAGATGCAAGTATTAGTCATAATTATTTTGAACAATTTTCTTAAATTCGCTTAAACGGTTGGCAAAAGTTTTAAAGGCTTCTTCTAAATAATCAGGCTTCGTCATATCAATTCCAGCTTTTTTCATGATTTCAGTAGGATAGTCACTAGAACCAGCTTTTAAAAAGTTCAAATAGGCATTTCGTTGCTCGGCAGTACCATGAACGACATTGTTTGCCAAGGCAGCGGCTGCGGCAAAGCCTGTAGCGTATTGATAAACATAAAAATTGTAATAAAAATGAGGTACTCTGGCCCATTCTTTAGCAATTTCTCCGCCAGGTTCTACTGCATCACCATAATAACGTTGATTAATTTTACCGTAAATATCATCTAAACGATCGGCAGTTAAAGGTTCACCATTGGCGTCCATTTCGTGAATTTGTTGTTCAAATTCAGCAAACTGCGTTTGTCTAAACAAGGTTCCTTTGAAAGAGTCCAGGTAGTAATTAAGAACAAAGGCGCGTGTTTTAGGATCGGTAATATGTGCCAAAAAGTACTCTGTCAGGATGTTTTCATTAGTTGTAGAAGCTATTTCAGCAACAAAGATCGGATAATCACCATAAACATACGGCTGATTTTGTCTAGTGTACATACTGTGGACGGAGTGTCCTGTTTCATGAACTAATGTGTATAATGAATCAACATTGTCCTCCCAATTGAGCAATTCATATGCATCTGTATCATAGCAGCCACCAGAATATGCTCCGGTAGCTTTATTTTGTGATTCAACCACGTCAATTACGCGATTGTTAAAAATATAGTCGACCTGTTTTAAATAGTCCTCTCCTAAGGGTGCTAATGCTTTTTTAGCTTCTGCTTTAGCTTGCTCAAAAGTATAGCTCAATGCTGGTTTACCAGTTAATGGAACGTACATATCCCACATTTGCAGGTCCTTTAAGCCTAAAATTTGTTTGCGTAAAGCTACATATTCATGTAGTAAGTCGAGGTGTTTATCAACTTCATCTATCAAAGTATCGTAAACGACTGTTGGCACCCCGTTTGCATTCATTGCACTCTCACGAGCTGATGGATAGTGGTGAACACGGGCATCGTAATTATGCTCCTTGACAGCACCAGAAAGAGTTGCTGCCAGGGAATTTTCAAATTGGCCGTAAGTAGCGTACATGGAAGCAAAAGCATCTTGACGCACTTTTCGGTTTTGAGATTGAATAAGCAGTGAGTATAAGCCATCGGAAAGTTGAACCATTTCACCGTTATCATTTTGAGTATAGCCATATTCCATATCAGAATTAGTTAAGACATTATAAGTATTTTCAGAAGCGGACAAAGCATCACCTGCATCTGCAATTAATTTTTCTTCAGGTGCAGATAAGGTATATGGCCGCAGTCTGGTAATTTGGTCAAGCAAGTGCTTATAATTACTTAGTTTAGGCTCATCGCGTTCAAAAGCACGCAGTTTTTCTGCTGAAAGACTTAAAATTGCTGGATTCATAAAAGAAGTAGCTGCTTCAAATTGACTTGCTAGACCTTGTACTTGGGCTACATAACCCAGATAATGAGCATTACCAGTGTCAACATCACTTGCTAAAGTAGCATATGAATAGACTTTTTCTAATCTACGGCTAACAGTCAAAATCTGAGTAATACTATTATATAAAGAGGCACCAGAAGTGGTAAAATTTTCTTTTAAAGTGCTTAAAGCTGGTATTTCTTTTTTAACACGTGTATATTCATTTTCCCAGTCAGTATCAGACTTGAATATCCTGGTTAAGTCCCATTTTAGATTTTCTGGGACTTCATTACGTTTAGGAATCGACATATAAAATCTCCTTTTTAGCTATTTAATTAAATTATACTAAAGATTAAAAAATAAGATATTATTAATTATAATTGATATTATTTTAATTCAAGTTTGAAAGTGTTAAAAATATATAGATGAAAACTACGAAAGGGCTTAAATAGAGGAATGAATCCAAATTCAAAACGCAGAGAAGATTACCATAAAAGGCATTCTTCTTTAAATCTTCATCGAAATATGGCTCTAGCAGAACCTGCCAAAGCCTTTAAAGGCAGCGTTTTCGCTCGGATTTGTGGTATTGTAGCAGTTCTGTGCGTCAGCTGCGGCCTAGCTTGGCTAGCTCACATGTATTTTGCTTTACACAGCGCTATAGATGGCGAAGGCGGCAATTATGCGACATCTGCACGAATTGCCAACAGACAGCCGATTTCTGTTTTAATTCTGGGAGTTGATCAAGGACTTGAAGGCCGTCATGATAAAGGTAATTCGGATACTTTGATTTTAGCTACTGCTAATCCAGCAAAAAATAAATCGACAATGACTTCGATCCCTCGAGACACCCTTACTAATATATTAGGTGATCCTGGAAACAAGTACAATATGTTTCGGGTTAATTCAGCATATGGTGTTGGTGGCAGTTCTGCATCAATGAAAACAGTTTCAGCTTTAATTGGTGTCCCCATTCATTATTATGTGGAAGTAAATATGAAAGCACTAAAGAGCTTAGTTGACGCTGTTGGCGGCGTTGACGTTAAAGTGCCGTTCAAATTCTCATATGACTGGTGTGATTTTCACAAGGGTAAGCAACATTTAAATGGTCGTCATGCTGTTGCCTATGTTAGAATGCGCCATGACGATCCTCGAGGCGATTACGGCAGGCAAATGCGTCAAAGACAAGTTATCACTGCTGTTGTCCATAAAGCAGTTTCTGTGGATTCAATTACCAATTACCGCAAGTTAGTTAAGATTTTTTCAAAATATGTCAAAACCAACCTTACATTTAATGACATGTTAGCTTTAGCACTGACATATCGAGGCTGTTCGCAAAATATTGCCAGTGGTTATATTCAGGGTCATGATGCCTGGATTAATGGAGCCTCTATTCAGGTAGCATCAACTGAGGAGCTGCAAAAGGCTTCGGACAAGATACGTACCAATCTTGACTTGGATAAAAAAGTATTGGATAATGATGAAACGAAACTCAATAAATTAAATGAGCAGAATAATAATATTAAGTGGAAAGATCCCAGTCCGTTTACTAACTACCAGATTTATCGTTCGGTAGTAACTGATGAATCAATTAACAATTCTTCAGGAACCGGAACCAGTGGTGATAATTCTGCAGGTCAATAACGTTCGGGCAAAGGAGGATAAAGAATATGCGTAAGCAATCTATGTTCCTGGCTGTTTATAGTACAATATCAGCCTTCATTGCTTTTATTGCGATAGCGTTCATTTGTTTGCGTACATTTCGTTGGAATTTACCAGTTGCTATATTAGCAGCAAGTATATTTGCCTTAATTTTCTTTGCTTTTTCATGGTTTCGTGGTCATGCTTCCGTTGAAATTAAACGAATTGCACGGGAATATCATTTATCTGATAAGGATTTAGCTAAAATTACTGGAATGAAAGCAAGCGATTTTCCAATATATAATGATAAATTGCAGTTGATTTTACCTAAGCGTTATTGGCCTAAAGTATTGGACTCCTTGCAGAAATATGAACAAGAAAAAAAGGAAAAGGTGGGCAAATAGCCCACTTTTTTATTGTGCATGTTAGCAAAGGCAAGAATTTGAGGGTAGTTTTACTTTATTTTGTACAATTTATATTGATATTTAGGGAGATGCACAATGAGCTTACTCACAGTTAAAAATTTGGGACAAGGTTTTGAAGATAAAACTTTATATGAAAATGCCAGTTTTGTACTCAACAAAGAGGATCATATGGGTGTGACTGGTCAAAATGGGGTTGGTAAATCAACCTTGATTAAAATTTTAACTGGTGAAATACTACCTGATGAAGGACAAATTAAATGGCAAAATAAAATTACTATAGGTTACCTTGACCAGTATGCCAAGCTGAAACCGGGGGTAACAATTCGCAAGTTTTTACGTACAGCTTTTGCACCACTTTATCGTAAAGAAAAAGAGTTAAGTTCGTTGTATGAAAAGTATGCAACTGAGGGTGATAGTTCTTTACTAGAAAAAGCGGGTAAAATGCAAACCTATTTAGAAGAAAATAATTTTTATAATATTGATACCGAAATTGAGCGCGTTGCATCGGGATTAGGTCTGGCAGAGCTGGGATATGATCATGATGTGAGTCAATTGTCAGGTGGTCAAAGGTCAAAAATTATTTTAGCTAAGTTGCTTTTGCAAACACCAGATGTATTGCTGCTAGATGAGCCGACGAACTATCTTGATGTTTCACACATAGATTGGCTGGTTGACTATTTGAACAATTTTGCCGGTGCTTTTATCGTAGTTAGCCATGATTATGACTTTTTAGACAGAATTGCCAATTGTATCATTGATATAGATATCGGCACAATAACGCGTTATACTGGGACTTTAAAACAGGCAATGCGTCAAAAAGAAGCTAATCGGGAAACGTATATGAAGGCTTATGCTAACCAGCAACGTAAGATTGCCAAAACAGAAGCTTATATTCGCAAAAATAAGGCTGGTACCCGTTCAAAAAGCGCAAAATCACGGGCACGGCAACTTGCAAAAATGGATGTACTAAATCCACCTAAAAATAACCATAAACCGCACTTTGCATTTCCTTATGTGGCTACAGCAGCCAACCTTTTATTGCAAACGCAGGATTTAGTAATTGGTTATGATCAGGCGTTAGTCAAAGAAGCGTTCAATTTTTCGGTTGGGGGTAATGAAAAAGTTGCTATTACCGGTTTTAATGGCATTGGAAAGTCAACGCTTTTAAAAACATTACTGGGACAACTTGATCCGATTTTTGGCACCTATAAATTGTCTGAAACTGCTAAAATTGCCTACTTTAAACAGGAATTAACTTGGCCGAATAACAATATGACGCCTCTGCAATATTTGCAGGAAAACTTTGAACGCATAAAACCCAAAGAATTAAGAGGGGCTCTAGCAAAACTAGGCGTTACTGCTCAACAGGCAATGAGTCCTTTAAAAAAACTGTCAGGTGGCGAACAAGAAAAAGTCAAACTAGCAAAAATGTTATTTGAACCGGCAAATTTATTGTTTTTGGATGAGCCGACTAATCATTTGGACAGTGATTCTAAAGATGCGTTAAGACAGGCTATCATCAAATTTCCTGGTGGAGTGATTATCGTGAGCCATGAACGTGATTTTTTCCAAGGCAATTGGGTTGATAAAACTATTGATATTGAGACTATGAATAAACTTTGAGGTGAAAAATGAGTGCTAGACCAGGTGAATTATTTTACCAAGATTTGCTTGAAACCTGCTTAACTGCCGGTGAATTAATGATTGAAGGCGGCAGCGAAATGTATCGGGTTGAAGATACGATGGTGCGAATTGCCAAAAGTGCCGGTGAACCGGATCCACGTGTTTTTGTTGTGCCAACGGGTGTTTTTCTGAGCTTAGATCACGGTAACTATTGCCAGAGCACACTTGTGCATGAGCGCAATATCAACCTTGAACTAGTTGACCGCATCAATTCTTTGTCGCGAGCTTTTGCAGATAAAAAAATAACTTTGCAAGAAGTTAAAAACGAAGTTACTAAGATGGCAAAGGGAGGTTATCCTACTTTCCCTATATGGCTGCAGACAATTGGTGCCGCTATTTTAAGTGCAACGCTCATGGTATTGTTCATGAATAATTATGATTGGATTGATTTTCCGGCCGCGGCTATCGTGGGGGCTATTGGATTTCTTTCATTTTATTATTTTAAACGTTTTACTAACGTAAGATTCCTGGCTGAACTTGTTGCAGCCCTGATTATGACGGTAATTGCAGCCGGTTTAGTTCAACTTTTTCCGCAAATGATTATTGACCATATTCTAACTGGTGCATTAATGCCGCTTGTTCCGGGTCTTGCTTTGACAAATGCACTGCGAGACTTATTTAAAGGTGACATTCTTTCAGGAATGGTGAAAATTTGTGAGGCTCTGCTTACAGCATTTGCATTGGGCGGCGGAGTTGGTATTGTCTTGAAATTTTTAGGAGCTTAAAAAATGCCTTTTTGGTTAGAAATAGCAATTAATGTTGCTTTTGCCTACCTTGCTTCGGCTGGCTTTGCTTTAACAATCAATGTCCCGCGCAGGGTACTTAATTTAGCCGGCGTGAGTGGAATTATTAGCTGGATTATTTATTGGCTGGCAATGAGAGCGTCGATGGGTCGGTTATTATCCAATTTACTTGGCTCTTTTGCTATTGGTATTTTAGGAATAGTTTTTGCCAGAATGAAAAAATGCCCGGCTACAGTTTTTTATATCCCAGCGATTGTGCCTTTAGTGCCAGGTGTTCCAGCATATCAGGCTGTGCGTGAATTAACATCCGGCAACCTCAGGGGTGCAAATGATGCAGTTTTAAGAGTAATAATAGTCACAGGTTCAATTGCTTTGGGGATGCTCTTGTCGAACATGTGTGTGGAAATTTTCTTCAGAATAAAAAAATTTTACAAACGTCACTCAGATAAGTATAATAATTAGTGCGAGTCGACAAAAACGCGAGATGCGTATTTGTATGAGGACGTCCGCCTTAAGTGGCAGGCACGGGAAGTGCTGGCGGTTGACCAACCTGATGTGAACAGAAGTAGTCACCTGTTATTATTAACGGGCCTCGATTTGAAAAAGAGCAGATTCTTAATTGAATCTGCTCTTTTTTCTATTCTAGATATAATGCTTGTTTGCCTTGCTGGTTATAACTTTTTTCCAGGTTTCTCCACGGAATTGCTTTATTTTTATGACCAAAGGGATCATTAACGTAAACGATTTTTGCCTTTTTATCAAAGCCGGTAATAACGCAAGCATGTGAAGACGGAGTCACATGGACTTCACCTTGAGCTGTTTGCCACGTTTGCATGTCGCTAACATGATTAAAATTGGTGGTGGTAATGATTAGAACTGGATGACCATCAGAAACCAATTTTATTACTTGGATAAAATCATGATTCGTGAAATTCTTAATACGGTTAGTATACTTGAGAGCAACTTGCTCTAGCGGTTCATTATAAACGCACCAGCCTGCATTTGCCTGACTCATGTAACCAACAAAACCAACATGAGGGTTGCCCCGATATTTGCCATTATCGGTATAAGAAGAAACGTGTTTTATATTTTCAGACAAATTTAGTTTATTTACCTTGATACCATAATAGCGTAAAAGCATTGACAGAGAAGTTACTTCGCAACCATTAGGCAGATCTGGATATTGATTTTCTAGGGGAACATCTAGCTTCTGGAATGATTTCAAGGTTAACCAGTCATAACGGTCTTTAAAATCAGCCGAGTTAAAGATTGTAAAAACTAAACCTAGAGAAAAAATAACCAGTAGTAGTATCAAAATTGCTTTAATGGAAAATCTTTTCTTTTTCATAAACCTATTTAAACATAGGATGATTATTAAAAGCAAAAAATCGCTCAAATTAATGAGCGATTTTGCTAAATTTTATTTTTTCTTTATTGAAAGCGGTAATTAGTGGTGAGTTGCGCTTGATAAAGCATCAAGACTGTGATCTTCACCCTTAACTGCCATACCTTCAACGTCCATTCCTGGGCAGAAGACTTC
Organism: Lactobacillus sp. W8174; assembly: GCF_016100975.1. Taxonomy (GTDB): domain Bacteria; phylum Bacillota; class Bacilli; order Lactobacillales; family Lactobacillaceae; genus Lactobacillus; species Lactobacillus juensis. The sequence continues at coordinate 189,070 of NZ_JACFRN010000002.1, forward strand.
GTCTTCAGGTACTCCTCTTTCTTCAGCAAAAGCCTTAGTCAAAGTTTCCATGTCCATCAAATGATATTTCTTGTCTGGTTCTTTTGGATCAACAATTTGAATTTGCGCCATCATACCGGCATCTTCGTGCTCGATAATGTGGCAGTGGTACATGAAGACACCCGTGTTTTGGAAGTAAACCTTTATGCGAACCGTTTCTTGAGGTGCTACTTCGATAGTGTCCTTGTAAACGCCTCTTTCGTTTGGATATGGCTCTTTACCGTTACGTGATACAACCAAGAAGTGGGCACCGTGAGTGTGGAATGGGTGCAACATACCGTTAACTTTATCGTTAGTGTTAGTTACATCCCAGTATTCAGCATTCATCAATTCCTGCTTCATGTCAATTCTTTCCATTGAGAACAACTTGCCATTGATCATGTTGTGGTTGTCCATAGTAACATGAGGAATTGGTGAGTTAGGGTTAACAACTGGATCGTATGGTTTGAACAATGTGTCAGGAATTACGCTGTCATCTTTTTCATAGCTGTGAATTCTGAATTCAACCAACTTGAAGTCATCAGTGTAAAGGTTGACAACATCGCCTTCTTTGTAATTGCTGAAATCAACAACTACTTGTTGACGCTCACCTGGTCCGATTAAAACCTTAGTCAATTTAACTGGGTGCTCCAAGAATGAGTCATCACCGGCGATTTGGGTCATTACCAAGTCATCGCTAAAGTGCAGGCGCCATTCACGACGGTTAGAACCACCTAAGAAGAGCAAACGTACTTTTTGAGTAGTGACATCAACGTATGGACGGACAACACCATTGATAATTGGAGTGTCGCCAAAGATACCCATTGCGTTATAGTCTGCCTTGTAGTCAAATTGGTTATCTTCGTGGAAAATACGGTCTTGCAAAATAATTGGGAACTCGTCCTTGCCGTATGTCTTAGGAATTGGTAACTTAGCTTCGTTGGCGTCAGTAATAACGACACCCATTGCTAGCCCCATCCAAACTTGCATGGCTGTTGATGGACATGGGTGAGCGTGAAGCCATGTTAAGGCTGCCGGCTGCTTAACAGTAAAGTCAATTTGCTTTTCTTCACCTGGATAAACTGGTGAGTGGCAAGCACCATCGTTACCAGGACCTTGAAGTTCCATACCATGCCAGTGGTATGTAGTTAATTCTGGCAAGCTGTTCTTCAAAGTTACGTGAACGTGTTGACCTCTGGTCAAAACCATAGTTTTACCAAGAACTGGGAAGTTGTAGCCCCAAGTATGAGTCTTTTTACCTGGCAAAAATTGGAAGTCACCCTCCTGGGAATCAATTGTGTACCAAACATCATTGTTTTCTTGTTTATCAGGCTCTAATACTGGTGGAACAATTAAAGGTTGGGCTTCAACACCTTCAGGAATGTGAAGATCCTTGTATCCCATTTCGTGATTTTTATCAAAATCTTCGGAATTATAGAAATAATCTGTGTAAACTTTATCTGACATATTCGTCTACCTTTCAGTTAAAAAATTTAGTGAAAAATTTTTAGTTACATGTTAAATTTACTCTATGTGAAAACGCTTGTAAAGTAGATAAAGTTAAGTTTTTTTAATAATAATTTATAAAAGCGCTTTTTCAAAATTTCATAGAGCAAAGTGTTATTTAATATTGGCAAAAATTCTGCTTAAACAGTGGTTTTCTTTGAATAAAAACAGCATTTGACCATTTTTTGTTAACATTGAATAGCAAAAGTGTTTTTTAAAAAAATATTTTTAAAAGAAATAAAAAAATTGTTTTTAAACAAAACTTTTTGTATCGTATAAAAGACTGATAAAATTTGATAAATTTAGATAAGGGTTTTTAATTTGAAAATAAGCTTAACAGATTTAACTACAAAAATAGAAAAACAAGATTATATTGAAGACTTAGAAACTGTTAAATATGCAGAAATTAGTAAGTCAAAAGCCAGAATACAAGAGTTAGCGGCTAAATTAGTTGAAGAAACCAGAGCTGCGCTTAAGCATAGCTCATTAAGTCATGTTGCACTTGAAATAAGCGGGCAGAGACCAGTTGCCTTTGCTTTAGAAAGTAATATTATTAATTTGCCTTATAGTAACTACAAAAAGATTGCTAATTTTTTCGAAGAAGGTAAAGAATATCCTGTGGCCATTTATTTTGAAACTAAATCAGAATATTTAAATGCATCAGGGTTTAGAATTGACCAGATAGCAACAGAAGAAGAAATTGAACAAGATGAAACGGTTATTGTAGACAGACTGACAAATGCAATGCAGGAAAAAATTAAGCAGGTACGTGAATACCAAAAGCCTTCGACTTCAATCAAAAAGAAGTCGGTTACTAAAGAGCCAGCTGCTAAGAAAACTGATAAAACTAAGAAAAAAACTACCAAAAAGACTAAATAGAAATCCTTATTTTTTAATAGGGAACGGTTTTTAATTATTGCTTTAATAATGCTATTTTTAAGCTCAGCTATTCAAAAGATACTTTTTACAATATAATGGAGAAAGAAGCAGGAGGTCCGTTATGGTTAGCTGGAATCTACTTGGAGTTTTGTTATGGGTAATTATTATTCTGTATCTAGTTTTTGTTGTGCAAAATATTCGCAAGCGCCGAATTACTATGATTATCAAGAAGCACAGGCAGTTTAGCTGGCCTAATTTTCTAGTCGATGTTATTGAAGTAGTTGTTTTAATAGTCGGTATTGGCTGGCTTTTTAACAAAACGATGCTGGATAATCCTGACCTTGAAGATACCAGCAAAATAACAGCGCACATTACTTACGAACCCATTGTCATGAACACTGGGGAAGGTAATTCGAGTTACGTAACGATTAATTCGAAAAAGAAAAGGATTAGTACTCAGACTTTTACCTATTACAGACCAGGTAAGAAAATTAAGGTATCCAGCGATTTTGCTACCGTTGCATATGGCAAAAGCCCCTTGGATTTGAATGCCGCAAAAATTCCCTATGATAAAAAAGAGTTGCAGAAAATGGATCGTAAATATCAGCGTGCTTATGTTGCTATCTATACAGCCGACTATAAAAAAGTTTGGCAGAATGGGATCGGAATGCACGCTGGGCATAACGCTACGCGCTACTATTTAATTAGGATTCCGGATTCATCATTTATCAAAGAAAAGTAGAATTAACTTAAATAAAGCGCTTGCATAATTTTAAAAGTGTGCTTCTTTTACTTTGAAAATTTAAGTAGATAGTTACTAGCAATTAGGCGAGACTACTAGTATAACTGATGAATTTAAAAGGCTCTTTGCCAAAAGAATTGACAAGGGGCCTTTTAAATTGAAATTATTAAAAAATAAAATTTTACATTAGTGGACAAACTGTATTGTTTCCTTTTTACGAACTTGAACTAATAGATTACCTTCGACAAAGGCGAGAATAAAGCTGGCTGTTAAGAAGTCGACTACATTACCAGAAGAAAAGGCGGCAAGCAGGATAAAGATGCTGGAAACAATTAAAGAACTGGCTAAATAGGTTCGTGCTGTCTTATATCTAAGCCATCTATATGCTCCATAAATTAGTACTGCCAAATATGGTCCGACAAACAAGAGCATTCCCAGCCAGCCTAAAGAATATATTTGAGCGGCGAAATCGCGCTCTAAATTAAAGATGTTGTTTTCTCGAATGTATGAAATGCCCAAAAATTTATCTAGTTTATTATTATTTGTCCGCACTACCTGATTAAGCATTGCCTTTTCAATGTGACGATTTTCCATTCGCGCTTGGCCCGGTTCATTCATAATTTTAAGCCAAAATTCGGGGTCGTATTGGTAAGGATAGCTTTTAAAGACAAACTTGGGATTAAGAGCATATTCCTGATAATTTTTCTTGATAAAGTAACGTAAAAAATCAGCCCTTTTTTCACCACTAGGATATTTTTGTAAGCCTGTAGCTAGTTCCTTTTTTTCATCAGTTAAGTCGTGGTCGGACTGCTTGGCCAGGTAAATTTCATAATTGTAACGCTGAATTGCAGGACCAAAAGGTAAAATCACTAGTGATCCTACTTCAATTAAGCATGCAACTAAAAACGCCTTGCCACCGTTTTTTATATCTTTAATCAAATATTTATGTAGGCCAAACAGAATGAGACCAATGATTATTCCTCCGATCAGACCAATAGTAGCCACTTTAGTGCCAATCTCGATCATTGCCAGAGCCTGCACTACATTTAATATAATGGTGTGCCAGTTAAATGAAGTGAAAAGATAGTAAAGCATAAGTGGCAGCAACATAAAGAGGACGGCTGAGATCATATTGGTAAAGTTGAAGAAACCTTTAGAAGCCATGTGCGAATAACCAATATTTGGATTAAAGAACCATTCAAAAATGTTGGCGCTGATGGTTCCCGTTTCATATGATTTAAGGGATATGACAAAAAGGTTGGAAAGAACGATAGTACCTGAAAACAGTCCTGAAATGCCTTCAATCACCAGTTGCAATTGTTTTTGACTAAAATCTAATTCATCAGTTAAATAAAGCACTGTTAAGGGCAGCATCATTCTAATTAAATAAAAGATTTCTCCACTGGCAGTGTAGCCATAATTGTTGGGGCTGACACTGGTAAAGTGTTGCACATGCACTAAATGCAGTGCTGAATAGATGGCTAAAAGAACAATATAAAATAGCAGCCACTTTTCCCGTGATAGTTTCTGCCAGGAATTTTTCGAACTAAAATAAAGGCAAACTAAAGTTGCCACAGCTAAAATACGAATAATGGTAGGCAGAGTAAATGGTAAAATATTGGCTAGAGTGCCGTGATAAAACCAATATAAATCTAAAAAAGGTTGAATTAAAATGAACCAAAATAAGACAGTTCTTGCTTTTTCTTTCACTTTTTTCTCCATATCATAAATATTTTCATGGTTTAATTTTAGGCAAAAACGCAGCAAAAAAAAAGAGCAGTGAATCTTTATTCACTGTTTCTTAATTAAAAATAGCTATTAATCTTTCTTCTTATCAGTATTTGCTTTTTCTTTAGCAGCTTTTTTGATTTTTTCTACTTTAACATCGCTTTTGGCCAAAGCCTGAATTTCCTTAATTTTCTTTTTAGGAACACTCTTTAAATTCTTAAAATTGACTACTATTTTTTGATTTAAGTCACTAACTGCAGTCTTATCAGTCGGATCATAATCAATAATTTTTAGCAGGGCAGAATTTTCGTAAATTTTTTCCACTTTACCAAGAAATGGCTTGGTCAGCTCTTCTTCAGATTTGGCGCTAAGAATGTCATCTGCTTTCACATCTGCTTTTTTCATAATAAATTTTACTTCCTCTCTTACCCATGTTTCATTATAATAGAAAGATATTATTATAAAAGCGAATTGTTTTCAAGTAAAGGAAGCTTGGATTTTGCAAAAATTAATTTTAATTGCCGGGCCGAGTGGAGCCGGTAAAACAACTATTTCAGAATATTTAGCAAATAAGTTCGATATTCCCAGAGTTTTGACTCACACAACTAGGCCAATTAGACCGGGAGAAAGTGCCGAAAATTCTTATCATTTTGAAACTGATGCCAGTTTTAAAAAACTACATTTTTTTGAGCACGTTAAATACGGCTCATACCAATATGGATCAAGCAGAGAAGCGTTAGAAAATGCCTGGCTGGACCATGATGTAGTATCTTTGATTGTTGATATTAAGGGAGCTGCTTCATATTTAGCTGCAATCAATAGTCAAGTTTATTTTTTATACATTACTACCAGCTCTAAAGAAATGCTTGCGGAACGTTTACTAAACAGAGGCGATGACCCTCATAAAATTAAAGAGCGATTAAGCGGCAGTGAACTAAATGTGTTACCTGATAACCTTAAAAAAGATGCCCACGTATTAATTAATGATGACTGGCAGAAGACTGAAAAAAAACTCCTCACCATTGTCACAGGCCTCAGAAAAACACTGAACTAATTAAATTGCTTTTGTAAAAAAGTCTCTATTTCAAAAATAAAATTCTTAACGTTTTGTAGCTCGTTTGAAACAAACGTGTAACATTGAATGAGTATTATAGAAAATGTCGAAGAAATAGGACGAGTGATTTCCAACTATCATTTGTTATATTTACGAACAATTTTCGCATATGAATTAGAAAAGAGTTTAATTTTGAAACACGGACATTCAAAGATATTAATTAGATTAATAACTGTCATAGCTTTGTTTTTCACTGGTGCAACTAGTGTAACAGTAGTTAGTGCTACTACAGTGAATGATGTCAGTGCCAGTGCAGTGACCAAAAAGCGGACAGCCGTAGCTAAATTAGCCAAAAAACAGGTTGGCAAAGGATATGTATATGGTGCTACAGGTCCTTATTCTTTTGATTGTTCTGGATTAGTACAATATGTTTATAAAAAAGCTGGAAATAAAACTTTACCACGAACTACTTATTCTCAAGTAACACAAGGTAAAAAAGTTTCATTAAAAAAATTGAAGAAGGGCGATTTACTTTTCTGGGGTTCTTCCGCTGCCCCTTATCATGTTGGCATTTATGTTGGAGATAACCAATTTGTTCATGCAGCTACACCAAGTCAAGGTGTTTTAAAACAATCACTTAGTGCATATTTCTATCCCTCCGCTGCAAAGCGTATATTAGACTAATTAAACTCTGATTCTGTATTTTAAAATTTTAAAAATTGTAGGTACGTTCTTTCAGTTACAGTGAGCTGAAAGGGCTTTTTTACTTACCGGTATTATTATTGTAACCATATTGTAACAATATGCGTGTAAAATTGATTTTGTAACATAGAAATAGAACTTAATTTTAAAATAACTTGATGCTAATACGGGGGGATTTTGGTTTTGAAAGTTAAAAGTAATCTGGTTAAATTTACTACTGCTGCGGCCTTGACTATTACTGGCTTTGGAATTGCGAATGCAGTTAATACTAGTTCTGCGGCTACTAATGTTAAAGCAGCTACAAACAAGCTAAAAATCAATTATGTTCCTGGATACGGCATTAATGTTTGGGATAATTATGAAAATCCGGCTTTTACTGGTAAAAGAATTAAGCATGGTAAAACGGTGCGGGTTTTGAGCAGAGCAATTGATAAAAAAGGCAACACTTGGTATCAAATTGGTGAGGGTCAATGGATTCAGGCTCGTTATACTGTCAAGCCGGGAACTAAAATTGCGAAAGTTCAAGCTAGAACTATTAAGAAAAAGAGTGTAAAGCAGGCAGAAAAAGTTGCTGATTTGGCAAAAGCCGAGGTTGGTAAATCTTATGCCTGGGGTGGAAACGGACCACAAGGTTTTGATTGCTCTGGTTTAGCTCAATATGTTTATAACAAGGCTACTGGCGTAAATTTAAGCCGTACAACTTATTCACAAGTTAAGCAGGGCAAAAAGGTTTCCCTGCAAAATTTAAAACCGGGTGATCTTTTGTTCTGGGGTTCCTCAACAGCACCATATCATGTAGGTATCTATGTTGGTGACAATCAATATGTTCATGCTGCTACTCCGGCTCAAGGGGTTGTGAAAGAAAATTTAAGTTCTTATTTCTATCCGTCAGTTGCAAAACGTGTTCTTGAATGAAAGAAGATATTTTGAATAAATTAAAACACTTGGAAAATTTCTAAGTGTTTTTTTAGTACTGTTTGATTAGTGTAACTTGATTAAATATTTAAAGCGTCTAAAATAAAAATTGAATACTGATTTATGATCACATTTTTGCTATTTTGAAGGAGAAACCGATCTGATGAAGTGTAACTTTTGGAAAATGGGACTTGCTGCAGCATTGACGCTAACTGGAATTGGTGTGACTGCTCCACAAAAAGCCGTGGATGCTGCTACATTAAAAGAACCTGTCAAGCGGGTGCAAATTAGTTGTTTGCCCAATAAAAATGTCAAAATTTGGACGAATTATGAAGGTGGACAACTAATAAGTTTTCGTGCCAAAAATAAGAGCAAGTGGAATGTTGCTAAAACAGCGGTTGATCGCAAGGGCAAGCTATGGTATATGATTGGTGATAGTGAGTGGATTGAAGCTCGCTACACTGAGGACCTGGAAACTAAAGCTGATGCCAGAACTGCTCATGAACAAGTAAAACCTGCTGCAACAAAAAAGAAAAATAAACAGATAAAACCTAAGAAAGCATTAAAAATACCAAAAAAACAAAAGGTTCAAAAACAAAAAGTAGTTGTTCCTAGTTTAAACAATGTTATTAATAAAAAGAGCAATAAAAATAACGTAAGTACAATTAATGTAGCTAATAATAGTATTTCTGACAATGTTTCAAAGCGTGCCCAGGCTGTAGTCAATTTAGCTAAAAGTCAATTAGGTAAAGGCTATGCCTGGGGTGGCAACGGTCCAGATAATTATGATTGCTCTGGTTTGGTGCAATATGTTTATAATCAAGCTGGTGGTATAAAATTACCACGAATAACCACTGACCAGGTAAAAGTTGGGCAAACAGTGGCAATGAGCCAGTTGCAGCCTGGAGATCTGTTATATTGGGGCTCGCCAGATGCTCCTTATCATGTTGGCATCTATGTTGGAAATAACCAGTACGTCAGTGCTGCAACTCCTGAACAAGGTGTGGTGTTGCAATCAATCAGCTCATATTTTTATCCTTGTGTAGCAAAGCGCGTTCTTCAGTAATTAACTGGCAAAATTTGTGATTAAGTTGACTTTAATTTGATCTGCTTTCCTAATAACAATTTATATTAAAATAAAAGATTCTCATAGCAACGTGAGAATCTTTTTGTTTATGTTATTTTTAATGCTGCGATTCTTTTAGACAATATAACCGGCAAATTGAGCTTGTTCTCTGGGTGACAGTCGTACAGCAATATGAACGCCATCATTTTGATAACTTTCTTTTAATACCTGGGCGTTTTCGTGTAAATAAGATAAAATTTTCCCTGCAGACAAAGGCAACAGCAAATTAATTTTTTTATAATTGGAAAAAATACGCTTCGTTATTAAGTCAGCAAGGGTTTCAATCGATTTAGTATCAACAGCCGAGTATAAAATGCCACTGCCTTCAATTTGGGGATAATTTCGCTGCGACTTGTCGGCCTTATTGTAGGCAGTGATCATCGGGGTATTTTTAACACCAATTTCTTTGAGCACATTTTGTGTAGTGCGAATCATTTGGATCATGTTGGGATCAGAGGCATCAACAACATTTATCAATAAGTCAGCATCTTTTACTTCTTGTAAAGTTGCTTTAAAAGACTCAATCAAATTATGGGGCAATTTGGAAATAAACCCAACTGTGTCTGAAAGAATAAAACTAAAATTATTCTCTAAGTCAATTCTGCGCACATTTGTGTCTAAAGTTGCAAATAACATATTTTTAACAAAAACCTGTTTATCACTATGTTTGGAAAATTCTTTTAACAACCCATTCATTGTGGTTGATTTGCCAGCATTGGTATAACCTACAAGCGCTACTTTAGGAATATGGTTTTGATTACGCCTTTTGGCCTTGATTTGTTCCTGCTTATCAATTGCTTGTAATTCTCTTTTTATAATAGAAATTTGTTTACCAATGGTGCGGCGGTTCAATTCCAGCTTGGATTCTCCAGCACCACGGTTGGCGAAACCGCCACCAGTTGAACCACCATTACCGCGTTGCTGGTCCAAGGTATTTTCTGACGGGTGCAACCGTGGTAATTCGTACTGCAGGCGTGCCAGTTGCACCTGCAGTTTTGCTTGTTTAGTACGTGCTCTTTTTGAAAAAATTTCTAAAATTAATTCGGTGCGGTCAATTACCCGTAATTTAGTTAATTTTTCTAAATTTCGGATTTGCACTGGAGTTAACTCATCGTTAAGTATCAGAACTTTTGCTTTTAAGCCGTGTGCCATATCCTTAATTTCATTAATTTTTCCCAAACCAAAATAAGTACCAGCAATTATATGCTCCTCATTTTGTCGAGCTTGTCCTACAACCTCCATGTTTGCTGCTTCTGTCAAATTGGCCAGTTCATTCATGTAGTAGTCAAAATTGGGATCATTTAAATTGGCGCCAGCAATAAATGCTTTTGTTTTTCGTGGAGTATTATCAATCATTTAATTCTCTTTCTGTACATAAAAGTTATTAGTATTAATTTTTAAAAATTGTCAATCCACATGTTTCATTCTTCTTTCGCGCTTATACTTATAATAGTTTAATTTTAATACAAAACGGCTAGTTTACCAAAAAGAAGAAGTGAAGTGATAAAAGTTAAGCGTCTCAAAAAGAACCAAAGATACTCAAGACCTCGTTTACGAATGCTGGGCTACTATGCGCCTGCTGGTTATAAAAATTATTAGTAATCGAAATTCTAAAGTTTTCATCTTTTTTTACGGACGAGTTATCGACAAAATTGTGCAAATGCAGTTTATTTAAAATCAGAACAAGACGCAATTATGGCGAAATTCCGTAAATCTTTATTATAGGAAATACAAAAGTAAATAGGCACATCCTAATCGATGTGCTTTTTTGTTGCCCAAATCTCTAGTTAACTAATTGCACCAGAAATAATAGATAACCTTGACTTTTGCTTATTCTGTTGTCGTGCTTGAATATTGGTTGAGAACGATTACATATAGAAAGAGGCTAAATAATGCTGGAACAATTAAAAAAAGAAGTTTATGAGGCCAATATGCAGTTACCTCAATTAGGTTTGGTTACTTTTACCTGGGGCAATGTTTCTGGTATCGACCGTGAGCAAGGATTGTTTGTAATTAAACCTTCAGGAGTTGAATACGACAAATTAACACCTGCGGATATGGTAGTAGTCGATTTAGCCGGCAAGGTGGTTGAAGGCAAGCTTAATCCATCAAGTGACACTCCAACCCATACCTATTTATACAACCACTTTTCCAAAATTGGTGGCATTGTTCATACTCATTCACCGTGGGCAGTAGCTTTTGCGGCAGCAAAAATGGATATTCCGGCACTTAATACTACCCATGCCGATACCTTCTACACTGATGTTCCAGCAGCCGATGCACTGACCAAAGAAGAAATTGCGGCAGACTATGAAGGAAACACAGGTAAGACAATCGTGCGTACATTTAAAGAACGCCATTTAGATTATGAAGCAACTCCTGCTGCTTTGGTTAGTCAGCATGGGCCGTTCTGCTGGGGAACAACTCCAGACAAGGCAGTATATAATGCCAAGGTTTTAGAAGTTGTCGCAGAAGAGGATTATCACACTTTGCAACTAACTAGAAAAAATTGTGAATTACCACAATACCTGCTTGATAAACATTATTATAGAAAGCATGGCGCTAATGCTTACTACGGTCAGACTAGTGCGAAATCTTTTTCTCACAATTAAAAATTACCCAATAAAGGAGGTGAATAAATGAAGCTTTTACTTCCAGAATTAGTTTTTGCACATGTAAAAGTAAATACAGCGGATGAAGTTCTTCATTTTTTAGCAAATAAACTGCAAATAAGCGGTAAGGTTAAAAACACTTTTGAAAAAGCAGTTATGCAAAGGGAAAGAATTCATCCGACAGGTTTGCCCAGTGGCAAAATTGCTGTTGCCATTCCTCATACAGATGTGCAATACGTTAATGAAGCAGCAATAGCTTTTGCTACTTTGGATCAGCCAGTACCATTTCACAATATGGCTGAGACTAAAAAAATCTTAAACGTTCAGATTGTTGTGATGCTTGCTTTAAAAGACCCACACAGTCAAGTTAAGATGTTGCAAAAGTTAATGACATTATTTCAAAACCAAGAGCTTTTAAGTGATTTACAAAAGTTGACTGATAGTCAGGAACTTTATCAAATTGTTTCTAAGCATATTTAAAAATAAAGAGAGGGAGTTATTTATGAAACCTGTTATTGATTTCATTATGTATATAGTTGGTTTAGGACCAACAGTCCTAATACCAATTATTATGTTAATCTTTGGCTTGTGTGTACGAGTGCCGTTTACCAAAGCATTGCGCGGTGGTCTAATGGTAGGAATTGGATTTATCGGCTTAAATGCAACGGTTTCAATTCTAACGGATGTTATGAATCCGGCAATTAAAAACATGATTCAGGTAATGCACCTGAATTTGCAAGTAATTGACGTTGGCTGGCCTTCAGCTTCAGCGATTGCTTATGGTACTGCAGTCGGAGTTAGTATGATTCCATTGGGAATAGCAATTAATGTTTTAATGCTGATTACAAAAACCACGTCAACTATTGATGTTGATATTTGGGACTTTTGGCATTTCGCGTTTAGTGGCTCCTTAGTATACGCTTTAACCAAAGACATTGTACTCAGCTTGTTTTTAGCAAGTGTGAACATGATTGTAATTATGGTTACTGCTGACAGAACCGCACCACTTTCTGAAAAATATCTAGGATTACCAGGAATTTCTATTCCTCACGGTTACGCTGGTTCATTTGTACCAGTAGCAATTGTTTTTAACTGGATTATTGATAAAATCCCTGGCGTCAATAAAATTCATATGGATGCCAAAGACTTTAACAAAAAGTTCGGTTCGTGGGGTGAACCAACACTTTTAGGCTTTGCTATTGGTATTATTATTGGAATTTTGGCATATGGCTTCATTCCAGGGATGACTATCGCCACTAAACTGGGTAAAATCATGTTAATGGGCGTTACTCTTTCTGCCGTGATGATTATTACACCAAAAATGGCAGCTTTATTATTACAAGGAGTTGTACCAGTTTCAAACGCCATTCAGGCATTTACTCAAAAGAAATTTTCAGGTAAAAGAAAAATTTATATCGGAATGGATACAGCTGTCGGTATCGGTAGTCCAGTAGTTTTGGCTTGTGCTACGCTAATGATTCCTGTTGCTCTATTGTTTGCGTTTATTTTACCTGGGAACCAATTCCTGCCAACTATTGGTTTAGTAGGTTTTGTTTTTATGTTCCCATTAATAGTTTCAATTACTCACGGTGACTTTTTCAGATCATTTATTATTGGTGCCATTAATGTCATCATTGGTTTGTGGATTGGTACTAATTTGGCACCACTTATTACCAAATGTGCTCGTGCTGCTCATTTTGCTATACCAAAAGGTTCGTCATTGATTTCAAGTATTGATTATGGTTCCAACCCGTATCCTTGGCTGATCGTTCAAGTTGCCCCTTATAAGATTGCAGCTTATGCAATTGGCATTATTCTGATCGTAGGACTTTGCTGGTGGAACAGGAAAAAGATTATCGCTGAAGAAAATCAAATGGCAGCAAATACCAAAGAAAAATAGTTGTTTGAACAAGGAGAAAAATAATGAAAAAAATTTTAGTTGCTTGCGGTGCAGGTGTTGTTACTAGTACTACCGCTATGAATAAATTAGAGGAAGAATTAAGTAATCGTGGCATTTCAACTGATGAATATTCTTTAGGACAATCATCAGTTGCACAAATTGAGTCTTTAGCCCCTGAATATGATTTAGTTATTACTACCACTCAATATGATAATGATGCTGTTAAAATCCCAGTTATTAATGGCTTGCCACTTCTAACTAATGTAGGAATTGATAAAGTTATTGATGAAGTAGTAGATAAATTAGGTCTTTAGTTTTTTTGCGATGAATTGCTATGTTACTAAATTTAAAGGGTGATTAACATGGCAACAAGTAATTATGCCATGACGCCGGCTAGCAAGCTTTTTAAGTACTTACTTCAAGCGCCAGATTTTGTGAGTTTAAAAGAGATTCTGGAAACGTTTAAGATCTCGCGTCGAACAGCTTTTAATTGGTTAAAAACCATCAATAATACGCTAAAACAAAATCATCTTGATGAAGTAATTAATGTGCCACGTTACGGATATAAGATAACCGATAAGACCAAAAAAAGTATAATAGCTGGTTCTAGTCTAGGTAATTTAACGTCAACTCATGAATTGGAAGTACCTTTGGATGCTTTAGATCGTCGGACTATGATTGTTTTATTGCTGATAGATCAGAATAAATATCTTTCAATTAATAAATTAGCACAAAAATTCAATTGCTCTCGTAATACAATTATTAAAGACTTTAAAGCAGTTAACAAATGTTTCCCAAGACTAGAAATAGTTAGCTCACACTTGGGACATAAAACAAATTGTAGTGAGTCAGCTATTCGTATCACTATTTATGAATTATTGATGCAGCATAATAAATTGGTTTATAAGTATATAGAACGCTTGAAGTTTCCGGTATCTAAATCTAGAGAGCTAGTTGAGGGTATTCAGCAAAATCTTCAAATGAATTTTTCTGAAAATTCTGTTCAACAACTGGCTTATCTTTTGGTATTTATTTATTCAAGGATTAAAAATGACCGTTATGTTAAAACTACAGCTGATTACAATTGGATAGCTAACAATACAACTAATGTTTTAGCTAACTGTAAATATCTGCTCTACCTTCTTACAAGTAAAAAAATCACTGAAGGTGAAGTGGTTTTTTTAAGTAAAATAGTTTTGTGCTCGCAAGCAACTGAGGTCAACTGTGTAAATGATTCTTTATATCAGGACTTAGATCAAATAGCTCAGGAAATAATTTTTCGCTATGAGCAATTAACAGAACAAAAAATTTCTTACAAATTGTTTACTAAAGTTTTATGTAACCATTTATATGCTACATTTTTTAGAGTTAAATTTGACATACCATTTTCTTCTAGTGAAGTTAATGAAATTAAGCGTCAATACCCAGAACTAGTCAAATTTACTGCAATTGCCTGTGCACCTTTAGAGCAATATTTACAAAAAAGATTACCTAGTGAAGAAGTAGCACTAATATGTCTTTATTTTGGTTCAGTTAATACTAAGGGATATCAGGATATATCAAATAAGGATAAAATAAAAAGGGCCTCTCTGGCTGAAGTTCTGGTTGTTTGCACAAGCGGTATTGGCACCTCGGCAATGCTTTATCATGAACTCAATAAAATGTATCCTTTAATTAAATTTTCACTGCCACTCGAAATTCGAGATTTACCACTGATTTTTAAACATGAATATCAGGCAAAATTAATTATTAGTACTGCTATATTGCCGGAAAAGATTTATCCAATTCCGGTTATCAAAGTTAAAGCAGTCCTAACTAAGCATGATGAAAGTATTATTGAAAATTTTTTCCGTCAAGAAGTTCCGCAGAAAATTGAACATAATAAAAGTACAGTAAGCAATCTTTTATCAATTATCAACGAATATGCAGATGTGAAAGACGTTAACGGTTTGCGGTTAAGTCTTGATAAGTTTATTTCACCGGCAATTAATGAAAACCGTCAACTTGGCTTACCAACTTTAGGCAATTTATTACCTGCTGATAGAATTAAATTTGTTCATAATAATACCTTAAATTGGCAGCAAGTTTTGAAAATGGGCTGTCAATTACTTGAAAAAAATAACATAGTAGATAATGATTATTTTGGAAAGATTGTTAAGTTGATTAAGCAGTATGGACCATATATGCTTATTTCAAACGATATTTTCTTGGCTCATGCTGCACCAAGCAGTAGTAATAAAAAAGTAGGGCTATCGTTAATTTTATTG
Source organism: Lactobacillus sp. W8174 (assembly GCF_016100975.1). Lineage (GTDB taxonomy): Bacteria > Bacillota > Bacilli > Lactobacillales > Lactobacillaceae > Lactobacillus > Lactobacillus juensis. Next base: position 204,519 of record NZ_JACFRN010000002.1, read on the forward strand.
GACAAGCCTCTTAGTATCCAAATTCGCCAGCAAAAGGCCACCATCGTTTGTATGATTATTTTGTCACCAGGACAAAAAAGAGAACATGAAAGAGCTTTAGAGCAGTTAGTTGATATAGTTAGAAATCCCGATAATGTTAAGCATTTGCTTACTGCTCATAGTCCGCAAGATGTTCGTAAATTACTTTTGTCAATTTAGATTACTTAAATATTCACCTGTAAATCAGGGAAAGTGACTACATAATAAGTGGTCGCTTTTTTATTTGGCAGATAGAAAAAAAGGAGTATAATTCAATCTATTAAGGTACCTAACTAAATTTTGAAACGGAGATAATTAAAATGGCACAAACGTTAAACTATCAATCTAATCAAAGGGTCCAAAAAAATCGCTGGTGGATATTAGTTGCTGTGGGTCTGTTTACATTCATGTCAACTTTAGACGGTACAATTGTTAATATTGCTTTGCCAGTGATCAGTAAAGACTTGCACATCCCTATGAGTCAATCTGAATGGGTGGTCTCACTTTATTTGATTGTGGTCTGCAGCTTTATTCTGTTTTTTGGCAAATTAAGTGATATCTACGGTAAAATCAAGGTTTTCCGGCTAGGAGCCATATTCTTTATTGGGGGTTCGCTTTTATCTGGAATTAGAATTAATTTAATATTTTTATTGGTGGCAAGAGCACTGCAGGCTTTTGGTGCAGCTATGACTATGGCTACTAATAATGGGATCATTACTGAAATTTTTCCTGCTACTGAGAGAGGAAAGGCATTAGGTACAATCGGTTCTTTTGTTGCTTTGGGTTCTATTGCTGGCCCAGGACTTGGTGGCTTAATTTTAAGTCATCTTTCATGGTCTTATATTTTCTGGTTAAATGTTCCTGTTGGCCTGATAGCTGCAATAATTGGTGCTATATTCCTGCCTAAGGACATTACTTTTACTAAATCCGCTTTAGATAAGGCCGGTTCTTTCAGCTTTGCTTTAGGTATGATTACTTTGTTTGGCGGTATTTTTTTAGGGCAACAGCTAGGGTTTAGTTCTTTACCGGTTTTATTAATGTTGCTAGTAGGTCTGGTCAGTTTTATCTGGTTTATTTATGTTGAAAATCATGTAGCAAATCCATTATTGCAATTTAAATTATTCAAAAATCCAGATTTTTCAATTAGTCTGCTTTGTGCATTATTAATTTTTATTACTAACTTTTTCTTTAATGTGGTTACTCCTTTTTATTTGGAAAATGCTCGTCACTTGTCACCGGGAAAAACAGGCTTAATTTTAATGATACTACCTGTAGTCCAACTGTTTGCTGCCCCAGTTGCTGGTTCTGTTTCTGATAAAATTGGTCCTAAGTTGATTACTTTTATTGGTTTAGTTTTATTGTTAATCAGTCAGATTGGTTATACATTGTGCAACTTGAACTCACCTATGTGGCTATTCATAATTAGTATTGCAATTATGGGATTGGGCAGTGGCATATTCAGTTCGCCAAATAATTCTTTAGTTATGAGTTCGGTCGAGCAAAAAGATTTAGGCATTGCCGGCAGTATTAATTCACTTTCCCGTAATTTAGGAATGGTCATTGGGATATCAAGTGCTACTACGGTATTATTTGCTGCAATGAGCAGAGCAAAAGGAGAAAGAGTTACAGCTTATTTGCCTAAACAACCTGAAATTTTTATTTATGGCATGCATGTGGTCTTTATTATTTCAATGATAATTTGTTTAATTACCGTTCTTCTGAGTGGATGGAGACTATTTAAAAATAATAAATAATTAAATATAAAAAAGTGTTGCAAATTGATATGACTCCAAATTTTTTAGATTTTGTAGTTATCTCAAAAATTATAAAATCCAACTCTTTTTTATTTTAAAAAATAATTTTTTAATAATTATTTCTTCTTTTTGGCAATTTGGGTATATTATGATAGAAGGAAAGAGCAAAACGAGGAGGTTTAGGATGAACCATAAAGTTGTGACGTATCCAGCTATTTTTAAGCCACTGGAAAATGATATATATGTAATTAGTTTCCCTGATGTTAAAGGTGGAATAACTGAAGGGCAGGGCTTGCGTGAGTCAATGAAAATGGCAGCTGACACTCTTGCCAGTCGCCTTTATAATAAAGCAGTATTACCCAAGGTCAGCAAGGTTAGTGATATTGAATTGCCAGATGATGGCTCATTTGTTGCACCAGTTTCTGCAGACCTAACCGAAGCTTCGCGTGATCGCATTAATTACGAAATATAATATATAAAAAAAGCACCCCAATTTCTTGGGATGCCCTTTTTATTAACTTGTTCCAAAAACTTTATTATAATTCTCGGGAACAAGTTAATTATAATATATCTAAATAAATTTTGCTAATAAATTTGGCTTCTTTTGGTAAAAATGCTTTAAAATAAACTTTAAATTAAAATGCTATCCAAAAAGCACATTATTATATCATGCTTTGAAAATTTAAGTATAATTTTTCAATAATTTAATTGAAATAAAAAGTTGAAATTGCAAATAATTTTGTATTCTGATCAAATTGACAATAACACTATTTGAGTGCTATTTTTGAAAGAGAAAAAGTTTGGGAGTAAATTATGCAAACAATTGAAAGTTCTGTTTTGCGCGTGGCGGTTTCTGAAAAGGGTGCCAGGTTAGTTAACTTGATTGCCCTGAATAGTCAAATTGATTATTTGAAAGATGTTGACGCGCAAAAAGCATTAGAAGTTATTTTTAGAGGAGCTGACCTAGAGGAAAATCTAGCAGATATCCTGCCCTGGACAGTTGTAGACAAGGGAGATTCACGTGTTAGTTTGGCTTTGATTGATGATAATTCAAGTTATAAAAAGTTCCCGTTTCATTTTGAAGCTGTATTAACCTACGCGTTAGAAGGAAATGGAATTGGCATAAAGTTTTATCTGAAAAATAATTCTCATAAAGATATGCCTTTTTCAGTTAAATTCGTGATACCAGTTTTTTCGGGTTGGAAAGTGAATACTAATGCTAACGAAATTGTATTAAGTAAAGATAAAACCAATTTAACTATAGCTTCTGCTAACTTTACGTTAACGGCTGAGAACGACCAGATTAGTGCTGCATATGATGCAGCTACGCTGGCTAGTGAAAGTGACGAAGATTTAAGATTAACCCTAGCCTTGAATTAAATAAATTAATGATTTTAATAAGATACAATAGGCAAACCGGCAGTGGCTTGTTTTTTTTGCTATAATGTACTCATTGTAATTAAAATTTGGGTAAGTAAAAGTTATGGATCACAACGATAATCATCCGGATAAAAGTCGGGTTGAATTACATGCAAAAGATTACCATAAAAAAAGGCGTGTTTTAGCGTGGTTATTATGTTTTATTGCGTTTTTGGCTTTGGCAGTCTGTGTGTATTCAGCATATATTTATTTTCGCACAAAAGATACAGTAGATAGTGCATACGATGCTAAAAACGGTGTGCAGATTAAAAATGGTGAATTCAACGGTAAGAAAAAATTTGCAGTGCTGTTAATGGGCAGCGATACTGGAGCACTTGACCGTAAAGACAAGATAGGCAACACCGATACCATTATTATTGCTGTTGTTAATCCCCAAAAGAAGCGCTATACCTTAATGTCGGTTCCGCGAGACACTATGGCTCAAATGGTCGGTGCTGACCAATTTCAAGTTAAAAAAATAAATGCAGCTTATCCCATTGGTGGGGCTGCCATGTCGATGAAAAGCGTGTCCAAGTTAGTCAATGTACCAATTAAGTACTATGTTTTAGTAAATATGAAGGGCATTATGCGCCTCATCCGTGATGTTGGTGGTATTAATATTAGGCCTACTTTGAGCTTTGAATATGGTGGTTATATTTTTAAGAAAAATCAGCTGACTCACATGGGTGGTGGTGGTGCTTTGGCATATTCACGAATGCGTTATGATGATCCAGAAGGTGATTATGGTCGTCAAAAGCGCCAACGTCAAGTGATTACTACTATCATAAAGAAATCAGTTTCAATTAATACTTTAACGCGCATTGATTCAGTTTTGTCGTCAGTTTCGGGGAATCTTAAAACTAATTTACCCTTTGATGCATTGCGTCAGATCGCCTTCAATTATCGTGATTCTACTAAAAACGTAAAAAATGATTATCTTCATGGACACAATGCCACAATAGATGGCTCTTCTTATCAGGTGCAATCTACTAAAGAATTACAACGAGTATCAGATTACTTACGAGCAGAACTTGGTTTATCTGAAGCAGCTGTAAATAATAATGAAACTTATCAGAATAAGCGTAATAAAATTGATGGCTTCAGTTTTAAAAACCCTGATAGCCAAGAATATCACATATATGAGGACTATCAAGATCAAAGTTACCAGGAAGAAGGTGACTATTGATAATGCGTTTGTGGTCAATCATTATTGGATATGGGTTTGGCTGCCTTCTTACTGCGGTTTTGATTTGTCGCTTTGCCTTGCATCAAGATCCTACAAAGGTGGGTTCAGGTAATCCGGGAACTGCAAATGTCGGAGCTGTGTTTGGTAAAAAATGGGGTATATTAACTTGTATTGGCGATATACTAAAAACTCTTATTTGCCTTTTAATAGTACACTGTTTTTTCTCAGATAATATTGCTTTGCTTTATGCAGGCTTGGGCTTAATGCTTGGCCACTGCTTTCCTTTTTGGGAACATTTTCATGGTGGTAAGGGTGTAACGGTCGCTGTGATAGTAGCAGCATTATATGATACACCGCTAGCCGCAGTAACTTTGTTAATTGCCTTTTTCCTGTTGATAATATTACAAAATTTGACGGTTCCACCAATAATTTTTATAATATTGTTCAGTTTATATGAATTTTTAACAACTAAGGAAGCCGGAATTGTATTATTGATTATGACGATGGTTATGGTCTATAAATTTAGATATGATCTTCGTGACTTTTTTGCCGGAAAGGCAAAAAGGGTGGATGTTTTATACTCAATTAAGAAAAAGTTGGGTATTAAGCGTGATAATTAATAGCATCATTTTTAGTGAGGAAAATAACTAGAAATATGAATAAAAATAAAAAATCTTTAAAAGCCATCCAGATAATCTGTCTGCTGGTAGCAACTCTGTTCATGCTGGTCCAAATGTTCAACTTGAAGGGAATTGCTGCCAGAGCACACTTTTCATTTGTCCGTTTTATGCCAAATATGTTGCATAATGCGACTTTAATGATTATTCCCATGATATTTGGTGCTGTTTACAGTAAGAAAAAACAAAGTGTTAGCGAAAGTTTCAAATACTGGTTATTAGCCAGTGTGACCTTAATCGTCTATTACATTTTATTTTTCTTTATAGTTCCTGCTCGTTTTAATATGTGGCGTGTATGGGGGATGCTGTTCCCGATCATTACCAGTACATCTGTTTTGTTTTCTGGTTTGATTTTCTGTTTGTTAATTCAGCCACATTTGTATGACTTTTTGCATAAATTGACAATTAAGCAAAATCTCCTGGTGTTGAGTTTATTAACCCTACTCGGTTTTGCTTTAAGTGCTGGCAACCTGTCATTTCAATATTCGCTATATGGTCTTTACTTGGTTTTGTTCTTTGCTTGGGGCATGTTTTTAGCTAATGTCCATATTGGCAAAAAATTGTTAACTCTATCTTTAATTAGTGGTTTTCTTTCCTTCTTCATTGTGATAATCGGTGTTTCTGGGTTCGATGCTGTTTACTGGTCACAAATTATTTCCGGCAACGGGGGTGGTGACTGGAACAGGGAGTTCTTAAACAATCCTTCGTCTCCATTCATGTTTTTACTGGTAGTAGCTGTTTTCTTGTTATTTAAAAAAGTTATTATGACTTTTAATAAAAAACAGATGCGTTTCTTTATTCCAGTAATTATGATTATGGATGCGCCAATTTCACCAAGATTTATGAGAGCATTCCATTTTACTGGCTCATCAATGATTAATAAGTTGATAATGCTTATTATTATGTTGCTAATTGTGATTGCTTGGTATCAGTTACTTGAGCGCTATTTATTCCAAATCAATCCGTTTGCGAAAATAATTAATTATTTAGATAACGAACCTAATTTAGCTAAGGTATGCGAAAAAGTATGGGCAGTCTTTACTAAGTTTGTAGTTACTAACAGGGTTAATTTGCTTACTTGGGCTTGGTTTTATATTCTAAGTTTTGGTTCTTTCCTAATTGAATCTGATAACTTAAGAATTCAAATTAGTACTGCTTCTACAATTAATGCGATAGTTTATCTTCTGGGCACCAAGTTTTTTGCCATGATTTTGACTACCATCTTCTTAGATGCGCTATTCTCTGTCTTTTACTTTGTAACCACTCGTTATTGGACTTCGAACATTTTAGTCAGCATAATCGCGATTGGTTGGGCTGTTGCCAATAAGATTAAGCTCTTACTTCGTGGTGAACCAATTTATCCAACTGAAATCAGCGAAATTGTCAATTGGAAAACCTTAATTCCAATGATCGGTAAGACTACTGTCATTGTAATTTTAATTGCACTTATTGTAGTTATTGCGCTTGATATTTTCTTAGAGTTAAAATTCCCTGTTAAAAAGCGCGGATCATGGAAGAGACGTGGTATTTGGGCACTTTTAAGCTTATTATTATTTGTCACACCTTTGCGCTTTAACCATGACGGTGGTGTTATCTATCATATTAATCGCGGCTTTGATAATAAACAAAGGTTCCGTAATCCAGAGCGTGATATCCAGGTAAATGGTCCTGTACTTAATTTCTTGAATTATATTGATTTGCAAATTATGGATCAGCCTGAAGGATATTCGGAAACAAGTATCAAGCAGTTAAACAATAAATATGAAAAAGTTGCTGCCAAGATAAATAAGAAGCGGAAGAATACTCTTAAAGATCAAACTATTGTCTTTAATTTGAGTGAAAGTTTTGTTGATCCAAGTACTTTCCCTACATTTAGGCTTGACCGTGATGTTCCAAATCCAGTTAAATTTATTCAATCAATGAAGTCCCGTTCGACATACGGCAACATGCTTAGTGCTGGTTATGGTGGTGGTACTGCCAACATGGAATGGGAAACTTTAACTGGATTAAACATGGGAATGTTTAAATCTACCTTGACGCCTTACGTTCAAGTGGTACCTAATTATGATTTCTATCCTACAATAGGGATGAATTTTGATTATAAATCTGCAGTCCACCCGTTTATTGGAACGTATTACTCCAGACAAGAAGACTATCATAGATTCAAATTTGACAAGTTTATCTTTTTGGGTTCGAAATATAAAATTATTGACCAAAAGAAATTAGGAAAGAGTGGTTATAACTCAGACTTTACTACCTATGCTAATGGTCTAAAAGAAATCAATTCCCGCGGTGGCGGACAGTTCATCAACTTGATTTCAATTCAAAATCACATGCCATATAATAATTGGTATCCAAATAACGAATATATGGGCAAGATTTCTGGAGAATTATTCAAATCTCCAGCAGTACGTGATCAAATGGCTACCTACGTAAAGGGTACGCAATATACTGATAAGGCAGTTAAGCAGTTTATCGAACAGATTGATAAAATTAAAAAGCCAATTACTTTGGTCTTTTACGGCGATCACTATCCAAGCATCCTTTCTCAAAGTTATACTGCTAAATACCCGGTACAAATGCACTCAACGCGCTACTTTATCTATTCAAATAAATACGCCCGTCAACATGGTGCTAAAAAGAGACTGCCACGTAAAGCTAATAATTTCGTCAGCTCAAGTGACTTTATTGCAATGATGCTGGAACAGACAGATTCGAAAGTTACTCCTTACCAGGCTCTGTTGACTGAAGTTCATAAGAAATTACCGGCAATTACTATTAACTTTAAAGGTGATAAAGGCTTCGAGTTAATTGGTCGGCAAGGGCAAGTAATAGATCCAAAATATTTGACTAAGAAGCAGCAACAGATTTTAGCCGATTATGAGGCTATTCAATATGACATGACAGCTGGGAAGGCCTATGGCTTAAAGATTAAAGGCTTTTATAAGTAACAAAATTGTATTGACTTATTAAGAAAAAATGAGTATTATCATTTATAACAAATTTAAGTAGCAGCTTGATTCAGCGTTCAGAGAACTAGCGGTTAGTGTGAGCTAGACAGGTCAAGGGTAGCGAAATACAAGTTGGGTGGTTCCCGTAAAGACCGTCATTAAGGCACTTGTCGTTAAAGTGCGAACGTGGGTGGTACCACGGCTGAAAAAGTATTTAGTCGTCCCTAGATTCCTAAACGAATCTAGGGACTTTTTTATTGGAGGAAGAAAGATGGCAAATTTTGATATTTTAGCAGACTTAAAATGGCGTGGAGCGATTAACCAGCAGACTGATGAAGCTGGACTGACCAAATATTTACAAGATCACGACAACTTAGCTCTTTATTGCGGCACTGATCCTACTGGTGATTCGCTACATATCGGGCATCTTATTCCTTTCATGATTTTGAAAAGATTTCAACTGGCTGGATATCACCCTGTGATTGTTATTGGGGGTGGTACAGGAACAATTGGTGACCCGTCTGGACGTAAGTCAGAGAGAGTACTCCTTAGTGCAGAAAAATTGCATGAAAACGAAGTGGCTCTGACTAAGCAAATGGAAAAATTATTTGGAACTGATAACTTTCAAATTGTTAACAACGCAGAGTGGCTTGATAAATTGAGTTTAATCGAGTTCTTGCGTGAATACGGCAAGCACTTCCAAGTTAATAATATGATCAATAAAGACGTAGTTGCCAGCCGCTTGGAAAATGGTATTTCATTTACCGAGTTTTCTTACCAAATTTTGCAGGCCATTGATTTTTACCAATTAAATAAAAATTATGGTGTTCAAATGCAAATTGGTGGTAGCGATCAATGGGGCAATATCACAGCAGGAATTGATTTAATCCATAAATTAATGGGGTCAGACAGACAGGCTTTTGGTTTGACTATTCCATTAATGCTAAAAGCCGATGGTACTAAATTTGGTAAATCAGCTGGTGGTGCGGTTTGGCTTGACCCAGAAAAGACCAGTCCTTACGAATTTTACCAATTCTGGATCAATCAGGATGATCGTGACGTTGTTAAGTACTTGAAGTACTTTACTTTCCTTAGTCATGAAGAAATTGATGATCTGGCGGAGCAAGTAAAAGCTGAACCGTGGAAGCGGACAGCGCAAAAGACATTAGCTAAAGAAGTAACAAAATTTGTTCATGGAGAAACAGGCTTAGCAGAAGCAGAAATGATTACAGATGCTTTGTTTTCTGGAGATATTAAAAATCTTTCAGTTAAGCAGATTAAGCAGGGCTTAAAGAGTGCACCTGCAGCGGAATCAACATCTCAAATCAAGAATATTGTGGACTTTTTGGTTGACACCAAAATTGAACCCTCTAAGCGCCAGGCACGAGAAGACGTTACAAATGGAGCAATTTATGTAAATGGTGACCGTGAGCAGTCAGTAGACTTTGAAGTTGATCCTTCTAAGGCTTTTGACGGCAAATATGTCATTGTTCGAAAAGGTAAAAGAAAATACACACTAGTTACAATTAAAGATTAGTTTAAAAGAGGCAGTTGCTATTTTCGCAACTGCCCTTTTTTAACTCCAATTAAGAGAGTATAATAAGAAACACATCTTTTTTTAATTTAGGAGGGTAAAATGCGTGCACGCGTAATACTTTATAATAAAGAAAATAAGGCTGTTTTATTGATTCACAGATTAAAAAATGGTCGTAACTACTGGGTAATACCAGGTGGTGGTGCAGAAAACAATGAAACTCCAGTAGATACTGCAATCAGGGAAATAACTGAAGAATTAAATATTCACCTAAAGTCAGCTGACCTGATACATTTTTTTAAATGCGAAGGAAAAGAGTATGAAGAATTCTTTTACACTGAGATTCCATATATAACTGCACCTAAAATCAGTGGTGAAGAAAAAGAGCGCTCGAGCAGCGATAATGTTTATCAACCAGAATGGGTAGTCATTAAAGAGCTGCCAAAGATTAATTTAATGCCGCCAGAAATTGCTGCTAAAATAGTAACTCTGATTTGACAAAAAAATGTGGTAATTTCATACTATCATGTTAGTAAAATATTTATCTGAGTGTTCAGATAGGAGAGTAAAATGGCTCATAGAGAAATTTTAATAACTACTACCGAAAATATTCCTGGTAGAAAATATGAAATTATTGGTGAAGTGTTTGGCTTAACAACTCAGTCCAAAAACTTTGTTAAAAATTTTGGTGCAGGATTAAAATCCGTAGTTGGTGGTGAAATTCGCAGTTACACCAAAATGCTGGAAGATTCTCGCAATCAAGCTTTAGAAAGACTGCGTCAAGCTGCAGAGGATAAGGGAGCAGACGCAATTGTAATGATGCGTTTTGACTCTAGTTCAATCAGTGGCGACATGCAGTCAGTGGTTGCTTACGGTACTGCTGTAAGATTTATTGCAGACAACGAATAGATATAGTATTATTTGAAGTATTCGCTTTATGAAAGTTGAATGCTTTTTTATTATTGTTGATTTGCCACTTTAGCTCAGGAGGTAGAGCACCGCCGTGGTAAGGAGGAGGTCCTCAGTTCAAATCTGGGAAGTGGCTTTAATTAATTTGCTTTTTGATATTGCCTAAATTACTGGCTAATTATATAACTAATAGTATAAGGCGTAAATTTTATAATAGGAAAATTATTAACATAGATTTTAAGTAAGGAAGTTTATTTGTTATGAAGAAGATTAAATTATTTAAGAAGATGTTAATTGCAGGAACGATGTTAACTATCGGTTTTGCTGCATTAGACGTAAGCGCCCAACCTATTTTGGCAAAATCTCTGCCAGTTGCTACGTCCAAGGATTATAACAAGCTGCAGAAGCTTTCTAAAAAGTCTGGCGTCCATTACATTAAAAAGAGGAAATGGTATGCCAGCTTTGTCCCTGGCGACAATGTTCAAGCATATCGGCATTTAACGTCACATAAACTATTGGAAACTAGATCCGATCCTGGAGTTGATGATTGGGATATCTTTATCGGTGCCGGAACTATCAACGGCACACGCTACTTTATTAGTAATATTAAGGAAAAAGATGGCAAAAAGAAATATATAATACCAGCAGCATATTGTCAGGTGCCTTATGGCTACAAGTTTAAAAAAGGACATGCTGTAGTTCACGATTACAATGGATCTTTGGCCAATGCTTATAATGGTTATAGTGAAACTGATCATCAATATGGTAAGACATTAACTAAAGAAAATATTATTTATAGTAATAAGGAAGATGCCACATTTACTGTTTCTTTGAAGCAAGATGGCCAAGCCAAAGGAAAACATAAAGGCTTTTGGATTGGGCATACACCGATTAAATTCAGAGTTGATGGGACAAATACTTACGAAAATTATTATCCCCTTTATAACTATGTCGCAAATGGTGAATTGATTGTTAGTTATATTAAAACCAAAGATTTAAGTCAATTTAAACGTGCAACAGTGACTTATGATCACATCGGTACAATTACTAAGAGTCATAAATTCAAGCCCGCCCATAAAAAGCTAAATATTTGATGACGAGTTAAAAGATAAGCGGGATGATTTAACGTCTTTGCTTGCTCGTTAGAAAATAAATTGGTTAAATTAATAAAATGAGATAGACTGTTAGATTAATAGTATGATTTACTATATTTAATGTCTATTTTTTTTTAATATAAAAGAGTAATAACAATTTTCAAAGTAAGAAGTAATTAAGCATATTGGCGCCTAAAGGACTTTAAATTTATCTAAATAGAAGTAAAGCTTCTATGGAAATGATCAATTTTATAAAAAGTATTTTACAATTAGAAAGGAAATAAACTTGGATATAACTAAAGTAACTGATTTTGTTAAAGAGCAGCTGAAAAATGAAAAAACAGGGCATGATTTTTATCATGGAGAGCGAGTAGCTCATCTGGCCAGCAAAATGTATTTACAAGATAATCCTGATGCACATGAAGATAGCCGCATGGTGGCTATTATTCAAACTGCGGGATATTTACACGATACTATTGATGAAAAAATCTGTGCTGATCCTGATCAGGTTCTTGCCAACATTAAAGAACTGCTCCCTAAGGTGGGTTTTACTTCCCTAGAAGTCAAAGATATTTTATTCACTATGCAACATATGTCTTTTTCTGCTAATATAGAGCATCATTATCAGTTGCCAGTATCAGGAGAGTATGTGCAAGATGCTGATCGCATTGAAAGCTTGGGTGCAATTGGCATCGCCCGTGCGTTTACCTATGGCGGTGCTCATGGCAATGTGATATACGACCCCAGAATCAAACCACAAAAGCTGGTAAGTCATGATCAGTATCGTGAGCATAAAGAAACAACAATTAACCATTTTTATGAAAAACTGTTTCACTTGACTGATCTAATGAATACTGCTGGAGGTAAAAAAGAAGCGCAAAAAAGAACGGAATTTATGCGTAGTTATGTTAAAGAATTTATGGCTGAATGGAATGTTTAAGCTGCATATAGCCTTATGCGGCTTTTTATTTTGCTCTTTTTAAAAACACGAACATTAAAAATCATAGCAAGTCTAGTTGCCTAGAAAATTTGATTTGGGGATTTTCCGTTTTTAACAATGCCTTTTTGCGTTCAAGGCCACCAGCATAACCAGTTAAAGACCCATCACTGCCAATGACACGGTGACAGGGAATAATTAAACTGATTGGGTTATGTTTGACTGCATTGCCAACAGCGCGCGCAGCGCGCGCCAAATTTATCTTATTTTGTCCTTTTTGTACGCGATTAGATAATTCTTTATAACTGGTTACTTCACCATAAGGTACTTTTTGTAGTTCTTTGAGCACTTTTTGACTAAAAGTAGATACATTGGGTTTAATTGGTACAGCAAATGGATCAGGAGTTTGGCCAGCAAAATAGTCTGTCAGCCATTTTAGAGCTTGCCCAATAGGTCTAGTTACAGAAACTTCCACAGTATTCAAATCATAGCCGGCACCAAAATATTTTTGCCCGTTAAACCATAATCCTAATAAATTTTTTTCATCACTCAAAAGAGTCAATGTTCCTAATTTTGATTCGAAAAAATTTTGATATAGCTTCATTTTATTTCTTCCGTAACAAATTAACTTTTCTGTTTATTATACCTTGATTCATGAACAATAGAAGTTTGCAATTTTAGCACTAAAACTGACCGAAGATTTAGCAGCTTAACCAGTTCTATACGAAAATTTCAACTTTTTTATTTGTGGTATACAAAACATTATGAGTAAAGCTTAGTTTCGTTTTCATGAAAAAACAGGAATGCTATCAGATCAATACTTTATCTTGTAGTGGATTTTTGACAATACTACCAGATGTGGTATGTTAATTAATGTAAAAAATAGGAGGTCACAAAATGAAGTCGAAATTTAGAAAATTCTTTTCCATTAGTGCAGTGGCAGTTGCTGCAGGATTAGCGCTTACAGCATGCTCAGGTAAAAAGCAGGGAGGTAGTAGTAATTCGAGCAGCAGTGCCAAGCACTCTATTGCGCTAATTACTGATACTGCTGGGGTTAATGATAATTCTTTCAATCAGTCTGCATGGCAAGGATTTAAAGAATACGGTCAGGATCATAATCTTACCCGGGGACGTAATGGCTACCAGTATTTTCAATCTGGCAGTGCTGCAGATTTTGAACCCAATTTTGATCAAGCAAGCAAAGCTGGTTATCAAACAATTTTTGGTATTGGCTATAGCTTAAAAGATGCTGTCAAAGCTGCTGCTAAAAAGAATCCTAAAAAGAACTACGTTATTGTTGACGAAGTAATTAAGGGGCAGAAGAATGTGGCCTCCGCCAATTTCAAGAGTGAGCAAGCTTCTTACTTAGCAGGTGTTGTAGCAGCAACGGAAACAAAGACCAACGTCATTGGCTTTATTGGTGGCGCTCACGGCAATATTATAGACTTGTTTGATGCCGGTTTTACTAAAGGTGTTAATGATCAAGCCAAAAAATTGCATAAAAAGATCACGCTGTTAAATCAATATGTGGGCGATTTTAAGAGTTCCGACAAAGAAAAAGCTATTGCCCAGTCAATGTATGCTAAAAAGGCTGATATTATCTTCCATGCTTCCGGCTTAGCTGGCAATGGCTTGTTCCAAGAAGCCAAATCAATTAACCAGACGAGAACAGGTGCTAAAAAGGTTTGGGCTATTGGTGTTGACTCTGATCAATCACATTTAGGCAACTATAAAACTAAAGATGGTAAAAAAGATAACTTCGTTTTGACTTCTGTGATTACTGGTGTCAATGTGGCTACCCGAGATATTTCTAACCGTGCTTATGAAGGTAAATTCCCGGGTGGTCAACAATTGGTTTATGGCCTAAAAACCAATGGTGTCTCAATCAAACGCGGACAAATAAGTGCTAAAGCTTGGCAATATTCACGTCAGGCACGTAATGAAATAATTAAGGGCAATATTAAAGTGCCAATTCACCCAAGTAAATAGTTCGCAGTTAAGCTAATTTTCTTATCTAAATCCCACTAAAAAAATAATAGGCTTGAAATAATACGTATTTTATTATAATATTATTGATGAAAAGTTCGTATTTTGTGGAGGGTAACATAATGGGTAAGAAATTTACGAAATTTTTGTCATTAGGATTTTTAATGGCTTCATTTACTTTGGTTTTGAATGCTTGCTCGGGAAAAAAGCAGGGAACAGGCAGCCAAAACAAGAAGGACAGTATTGCATTAATCACGGACAGCAACGGTATTAACGATCAGTCATTCAATCAGAATGCTTGGGCTGGTTTTAAAGACTATGGTAAAGAACATAACTTTAAACAAGGAAAAGGCTACCAGTATTTTCAATCAAGCAGTGCTGCTGATTATACGCCTAACTTTAATCAGGCTGCCAAGTCTGGCTATCAAACAATTTTTGGTATCGGTTATATGCTAAAAGATTCAGTTAAGGCTGCCGCTAAGAAAAATCCAAAGAGAAATTTTGTAATTGTTGATGATGTAGTAACTGGTGAAAAGAATGTAGCTTCTGTTACTTTTAAGAGTAACGAATCATCATATTTGGGTGGCGTAGCTGCAGCTTATTCAACTAAAACTAATAAAGTTGGTTTTATTGGCGGAGCCAAGTCTGCTGTCATTGATACTTTTGAGGCTGGTTTCAAGCAAGGTGTGAAAGACGCTGCTAAAGCCCAGCATAAAAAGATTACTGTCAGCATCCAATATATCGGCAACTTTACTTCAACTGATAAAGCAAAATCGATTGCACAATCAATGTACGCTGACAACTGTGATGTAATATTCCAAGCTGCAGGAAATGCTGGTAACGGTGTTTTCCAAGAAGCTAAAGTACTCAATCAAACTAAGCCGGAAAGCAAGAAAGTTTGGGTAATTGGTGCTGATGTTGACCAGACAAAATTAGGCAACTACAAAGCTAAAGATGGCAAAAAGGCCAACTTTACTTTAACTTCTGTTTTAAAGGGTCTAAATGTAGTGACTAAATCCTTAGCTGATGATGCAGCCAAAGGTAAGTTCCCCGGAGGAAAACACCTAGTTTATTCATTAAAGGATAACGGTGTTTCCATTATGAAGGGTAATCTTACGTCAAAGGCATGGCTTGCAGTAAAGAAAGCTAAACAGCAAGTAGTTTCCGGGAAAATAACAGTAGCGGAAAAATAAAGTAAATAAATGATTAAAGCTCTTTGTGTAAGCTTATGCAAAGAGTTTTTTTAGAAAAAGGAAAATTACATAAAATGAAAGATATGACGAACGTAATAGAGATGCGCCATATTGTGAAGGATTTTAATGGCTTTAAAGCCAATAATGATATTAATTTGACTTTAAGGAAAGGAGAAATATTAGCTCTTTTAGGAGAAAATGGTGCAGGTAAATCAACTTTAATGAGTATTTTATCTGGCTTAATTACCCCTACTGCAGGTTCAATTTTGGTTCGGGGGAAAAAGGTTAATATTAAAAATCCAACTGTCGCAAAAGATTTGGGTATAGGCATGGTGCACCAGCATTTTATGTTGATGGAGTCCTTTACTGTTTTAGAAAATATCATTTTGGGTCATGAAACTACCAAGGGCCCCAAATTGGATTTTAAAAAAGCAGAAAAGCAAATAATGGCTTTGTCTGAGCGTTATAACTTAAATGTTGACCCACTGAAAAAGGTCAGTGAGATTACGGTTGCTCAACAGCAAAGGGTAGAAATTTTGAAAGTTCTCTATCGCGGAGCAGACATTATGATTTTCGATGAACCCACTGCTGTTTTGACCCCCCAGGAGATTACAGAATTTATTCAAATACTGCATGAACTGGCAAAAGAGGGCAAATCAATCATTTTAATTACACATAAACTGGAAGAAATCGAACGGGCAGCTGATCGTGTAACTGTGATTCGTGCTGGTAAAAGCGTGGGCACATTTAATGTTGCTAATGTTGATAATAACCGTCTGGCAGAATTGATGGTAGGTCGCCATGTTAACATGCAGGTTAATAAGCCGACAGAAAAAATTGGACGCACAATGTTGCAAGTTGAAGACTTACATGTTAAAAGCAAGCAAAATGTTGCGGTAATTAAAGGTTTGTCTTTTGAATTACATGCTGGCGAAATTTTGGGAGTCGCTGGTATTGACGGCAACGGTCAGGATGAACTTGTCAGGGCCTTAACCGGCTTGCAACATATTGACTCCGGCAAAATCACAATTGATGGCGAAGATATGACTAATCGCAAGGTACGGCAAATAACCGAAAAGGGCGTGTCATATATCCCTGCTGACCGGCAAAAATATGGTTTGATTCTGCCTTTTTCAGTTTCTGATAATTTGGCTTTACAAACTTATTATAAAGAACCATTTTCTCGCCATAACGTGATGCATTATGATGTAATTCATGAACATGCCAAGAAATTAATTAAGCAATTTGATATCAGAACTACTAGTGAAAGAATGCCTGTAAGTGATTTATCTGGAGGTAACCAGCAAAAAGTCATTATTGCGCGTGAATTAAGTCGCGACAGTAATTTAATTATTGCTTTTCAGCCGACTCGTGGTCTTGATGTTGGTGCCATTGAATATATTCATAATCAGCTTTTAAATGAGAGAGCTCAGGGCAAAGCAATTTTGTTAATATCTTATGAGCTTGATGAAATTATGCAATTGTCAGACAGAATTATTGTGCTTCACGATGGTAAAATTTCTGGTGAAGTCAAGCCAGAAAATACTAGTGATGAAGAATTAGGTTTATTAATGACCGGCGTTAAGAAAGAAGGTAATGCACTTGCTTAAAGTTACACTAAAAACCAAGAAAATCTTAGTGCCAATCATTTCTATTTTGGCAGGCTTTTTAGTCGGAGCAATCATCATGCTGGTTTGGAGTTACAATCCGTTTCAAGCATATGCTTCAATGTTTTCCAGTGCGTTAGGAAACATGAACGGCATAGGTGAAACGATCCGTGAAGCTACCCCGCTGATTTTTACCGCTATTGGTTTTGCTATAGCTTCTACTGCCGGCTTTTTCAATATTGGCTTGCCTGGTCAGGCTCAAGCTGGCTGGTTATCTTCTATCTGGGTGGTTTTGGCTAATCCTAATATGCCTAAGGCAATTTTGCTGCCTTTGGCAGTAATAACAGGCATTCTGGCTGGCGCACTTGTTGCTGGTATTGCTGGTTGGCTGCGTGCACAATTTGGAACCAATGAAGTCATAACAACAATAATGATCAATTATATTGTGCTTTATTCCTGTCAATATTTAATGCAACAAGTTATGTCATCTAAATTGCGTATTGATACTGATACTACTAAAACAATTGCTGCTAACGGCAGCTTGAAGATTGATTGGCTGAGTTCAATGTTTGGCGATTCGCGGATTAATGCGGGAATTTTTATTGCTTTGGTTGCGGTCTTTTTATATTGGTATTTAATGAAAAAGACTACTACTGGCTTTGAAATACGTTCAGTTGGTACCAATGCGGCGGCGAGTCGTTATGCAGGAATGTCAGCCAAAAAGAATATCATGCTTTCTATGTTATTATCTGGTGGTTTTGCCGGTTTAGGCGGTGTTGTTCAAGGTCTTGGCACATATCAAAACTATTTCACCCAAACGACCAGCTTAGATATCGGCTGGGATGGTCTGTCCGTTGCTCTTCTTGGTGGTGGGACAGCCGTTGGCATTTTACTGGCTTCACTATTATTTTCAATTTTAAAAATTGGCGGTCTAGGAATGCAAACCATTGCCGGTATTCCTTATGAAATTGTTTCAATAGTAATTGCTGCTATCATTTTCTTTGTTGCTATTCAATATGTAATTGGATTATTGTTTAAAACCAAAAGGGCTAAAGAAACCCAAAAAGACACAGTGACTGAAGAAACTGAAACCAATAACGTTACAGTGAGTTCCACAAAGACTCAAGGAGGACAAAATTCATGAATTTAGTTACGATTTTAGCGTTAATTGTGTCATCGACTTTTGTCTATTCAGCACCATTAATTTTTACCGCTTTAGGCGGTGTTTATAGTGAAAATTCAGGTATTACCAACATTGGTCTTGAAGGAATAATGACAATGGGTGCTTTTTCCGCTATTGTGTTTAACCTGACTTTTGCTTCTACCTTTGGTAAAGCAACTCCTTGGATTGGTCTTCTTGTTGGGGGAGTTGTAGGTTTGCTATTTTCACTGCTCCATGCTGTAGCGACCATTAATTTTCACGCCGATCACATCATCAGTGGAACTGTCCTCAATCTTATGGCTCCACCATTAGGAGTGTTTTTAGTCAAAGCTATATATGACAAAGGTCAAACTGAAAACATTACGCAGAGCTTTGGTTATTTTAGTTTTCCTGGCCTTGCTAATATTCCTTTTATTGGGCCTGTTTTCTTTCAAAACACTTCTGCACCTGCCTGGCTGGCAATAATTGTATCAATCTTATTATGGTGGGTTTTGTATAAAACTCGTTTTGGCTTACGTCTGCGTTCATGTGGTGAAAATCCGCAAGCAGCAGATACTTTGGGGATCAATGTTTATGGTATGCGTTACGCTGGCGTGCTCATATCCGGCTTTTTAGGCGGAATTGGCGGAGCAGTTTTTGCGGAGGCAATTTCAGGCAATTTTTCAGTTTCTACTATTGTTGGACAAGGTTTTATGGCGCTGGCAGCCATGATCTTTGGTAAATGGAACCCATTAGGTGCAATGCTAGCTTCGCTTTTCTTTGGCTTTGCTCAAAGTATCAGTATTATTGGCAATCAACTACCATTCTTTAGTCACATTCCTGCTGTTTATATGCAGATTGCTCCTTACGTAATTACCATTTTAGTTTTAGTTTTGTTCTTTGGAAAATCCGTTGCTCCAGCAGCAGATGGCCAGAACTATATTAAGTCAAAGTAGGGGAAAATAATGAAAGAAATTTATTTTAATCATGACGGTAATATTGATGATTTAGTGTCATATTTATTACTTTTATTGGCTCCAGATATTAAATTAATTGGGGTCAGTGCAATTGATGCGGATGGTTACGTTGACCCGGCTGTTGAGGTGTGTCGAAAGATGACAGACCGGTTTAACTTAAGAGGCGATCAATTAGAAATTGCCAAATCAGATTCAAGAGCTGTCAATCAGTTTCCCGAAGCCTGGCGTAAAGCGGCATATTCATTTAATTATTTGCCGTTATTAAACGAATCTGGGAAAATGATTACTAAAATGGCAGAAAAACCGGCTCATTTAGACATGGCTAAAAAAATTTTGGCAGCAAAGCAACCTGTCACGTTAGTTATGACGGGACCTTTAACCGACTTGGCTCGTGCGCTGGATACTAATCCCAAAATTGCGGATAAAATTGAGCAGCTATACTGGATGGGCGGTTCTCTTGATGGTCATGGTAATGTTGTTCAGGTTAATGTTGATGGTACGCAAGAATGGAATGCCTTTTGGGATCCGTTTGCTGTTGATAGGGTTCTGAAATCAAATATTCCTATGCAAATTATCGGCCTTGAAAGTAGTGAAGAATTACCATTAACTGATGAATTAAGAATGCATTGGGCCAGTTTGCGTGAACATCCAGCTGTAGACTTGGTTGCGCAAGGCTATTGTTTGCTGGTTAATCCCCCAATTCCAAGCTCGCAACTTTATTTTTGGGATGTATTAACGACAATTAGTGCTCTTTATCCGGAAGTCGTTTTGGCCTCTGAAAAGCACAAGGTAAAGGTGGTTACACAGGGATTGGCTGCAGGACGAATGGAAGATGATCCTAATGGACGTGAAATTACTTTGGTAACTAAAGCAAATAAAGATTTATTCTTTAAAAAATTTGATGAATTATTACTACGAAGTAAATAATTAATATTTGTAACAAAAAAGACGAAATTCGTTTTTGAATTTCGTCTTTTTCTATTAGTTATAAATTAACTTAAGCTAGTGAATCCCAAGCTGGTAAGTCTGTAATTGGACCCTCAGCAATAGCTACTTGTTCTGGTGTCAAGTACTTTTTGTGGACAACAACTTCATAAACATAGTCATTGAACCAGTCATTGTTCATAACAAAGAAACCCTTGTCGCCGTTCTTTTCGCCCCAGGAATTTTCAACTTTCCATTGACGCACATGGCCACCATCTTCATCAACACCAACAAAAGCCATAGCGTGAGTTGAAGCGCCGGCACCGGTACGTAAGCGGTCAGCTTTGGACATCTTGAGGTCAACACCAAAGAGATCACTTAGTTGATATAAGTCGCTGTCAAGATACCCCTTTTTACGATCGCTTTGTTCACCAACATCATTACCAAACCAAACAGCTTCACCATCTTTTAATTGGTTTACAGCTGCAGTTTCCAAGTATTCCATTGGGACATTCAAGAATTTGATGCGATAAGAGCCTTCAACGTTATCCTCAAATGGCAGACCATATAGCTTATCATATTCATGATCTGGTGCATTAGACAATACAACGTAATCATTGAAGTCAACATCGCCCATGTATTTATGCAAAAATTCTAGTGGAGTTAAATCTTTGTCCAAATGATATTTCTTATCATCATCACGGTATTCCAAGTCAAATTTCTTAGGTGGTTCTCCAACTGCAATTGCTGTTATTTGGTAAATTTCACTTAAGAACTTCTTACGGGCTTTTTCTATTTCATCATCTTTACCGTCTTGCTTTAATTTGCGTAAAACCAGAGCGTCTTTTTTCAGTTTATCGCCCAAAGCTTTACCTAAACCGGCAGTGTTATTGGTATTAAAACTTTCAGGCATTGCATAGGAAGGCACAACACCATATTTTTCAATTAAAGCAGCACCCATGTGGAATTGCCCCCCGTCTCCGCCGGCACTGTCTAAATATGCTTTTACGGTACGGGAATCAAGCGGTTCATCGGCAGTAGCTAAAATATTGTCATAAAAAATATTTGCCCGTTCAATTTTATCCCAGAAAAAGTTGTAACTTTGTGAGAAAGTAAAATTCTTGCAGTGATATTTTTTGCCAAAATAATGCCGTAAAATATTTAAGGTGGCAAATTCCCAGCAACGACCTGATTGGCGCTGGTTAGTAACATTTTCAGTATCCAGCTCTGTTGAAAATACGCGGGTCAATTCGCCTTGAACACGTTCATTGTAAGATGCTGTTAAAACACCGCTTTTTTGAGCAGCCCGTGCCACAACTTGATTTTGCGGTTTTTCATTAAAGTTTTTCGCAAACTCTTCTAGTTCTTGAACAGTTAGTTTGTGAGCCATAATATATATTCTCCTTTTTTAATCTATTTTTAAATTACCTTATATTTTAATCTAAAAGAAAAACGAGTTCAATAGCTGACCACGCTTTAGCTTTATAATTCTAAAACTTGTTTTTTCTTAGCCGAAAATTCTTCTTCAGTCATTATTTCCTCATCAACTAACTATTTAATTGCTTTAATTCTACAATCATATCTTGAGTATTTTCTGTTGTATTTTATGCTGGAATATTTTGAACACTTTGTTGATAATTCTGCGACATGCTTTTAATAGCATCTGCTAAAATTGGTGCCGCGGTTTTATCTAAATCGTTAAGAAAAATACTTGTTGCGCCATTGGTTATTTGAATTTAGTAGCTAATAATCTTGAGGATGAAAAAGATTAAAAGGTGAGGTGGTCTTTGCTCTAGTAGACTGGGTATTTTGTAATGACCAAGCAGCAAGAACAGCTATATTAAAATTATTATTAGACTAAAACTATTTAAAAAAGAGATCAATTGTCTCTGA
The DNA here is from genome assembly GCF_016100975.1 of Lactobacillus sp. W8174. Classification (GTDB taxonomy): domain Bacteria; phylum Bacillota; class Bacilli; order Lactobacillales; family Lactobacillaceae; genus Lactobacillus; species Lactobacillus juensis. Next base: position 226,719 of record NZ_JACFRN010000002.1, read on the forward strand.
GAACTTTAATACTATTTTTGCGTGATCAAAAACCCTTAAACAAGTTAGAAACAAAATAAACCAACCAGACTGTGATCTGGTTGGTTTATTTTATTGTTTCTGAAAAGTTTTATTTTAAAAACAGTTCAGACAAATTTAAATAGACTTTCTATTATTTCAGTGAGTTAATATACTTTGATAATTTGAAGACAATTAGTCAATTTGGATTGAGTTATCGCTTGCGCCAGCTTGTTGCTTTGGCAGGGTAATTGTCAATACACCGTTATCGTATTTGGCATGAATGTCACTTGCAACTACGTTTGGTAATCTGAAGCTGCGTGAAATGTGGCCTTCACTTCTTTCACGGTGAATAATGCTGTTGTCCTTAGACATATCCTTAAATGACTTTCTTGAACCGGATACGCTCAAAATACCATTATTGTAATTTAGGTGTATTTTATCCTTATCCATTCCGGGCATGTCAACTTTGATTACATATTCTTTGTCGTTTTCAACAACATCTGATTGCATTAATTTTGCTACTTCGTTATCATCGAAAAATTTTCTTGGAAGATCAAACCAATCGTTCATCGCATCGAATAAATCATTGTGCCGATTCATCATATCATTTGCCATAGTAAAAAACTTCCTTTCGAAATTTATATATTTGTATCAGAAGACTTCCATTTCTTCCTTGCAATTATTATTATAGTATGCAGATTCATAAAAGGGAAATAATTAGCACTATTATTTTTGGAGTGCTAATTTATAAAAGCTAAAGCCTATATAACAGTAATTATAGCTTGTGGATAATATTGAAAATAAAAAATTAGGAGAAAATATTTTGGTTTATTATCAGAAAATGACGCCGCAGGGCTATCAAAAAATTAAAGATGAAATTGCTGATTTGAAAAAGGACCGACCTCGAAGAATTAAAATTTTGCAGGAAGCACGCTCTTTGGGTGACTTGTCTGAAAATACCGAATATACAGAGGCAAAACGTGATCTAGGTCACCTGCAGAGTCGTTTGCGCTACTTAGAAAAACAGTTGAAATATGCAGAAATTATTGAAAAAACAGCTGATGGCAAAGTAGATTTGGGTAAAACTGTTACTTTAAAATTTGCTGATGATCCAGAAACTGAAACCTATCAAGTTGTTGGTCGTATGGAAGCTGATATTGGAGCCGGTAAAATTGCTTTTGATTCACCGTTAGGGCAGGCAATCATGAAAAAAGAAGTTGGTGAAACCGTGAAAGTAGTGGCACCAGCTGGAGAGTATCGGGTAACGATTAAAGCGATTAAATAATTTTTTGCTTGATTATTCGAACTTGTGTTTGTATAATTTATTTTAGCGAACATAAGTTTGCAATAGGAAGTGAGAGTAATGTATGATTATCGTTATGAACCTCATCGTTTAATTTTTATGATTGATAACAAATCATTCTTTGCTAGTTGTGAGGCATTGCAATTAGGACTAAACCCGATGAAAGCTGTATTAGCGGTTGTTTCGCATCAGCCACATACAAATTACGGTTCGGGGCTAATTATGGCGGCTTCACCTTTAGCGAAGAAAAAATATGGCTTAACCAATGTCATGCGGGTGCGCGATTTACCTGCAAAAAAAGATGCACCGGATCTCATTTTGGCAGAACCACATATGAATTTATATATCAAACGTAGTATGCAGGTACTGGAGATTTTTCAGAAGTATGCAGCCGATGAAGATATCCATGTTTATTCAATTGATGAGAGCATGATTGATATGACTAAATCATGGCGTTTGTTTGGGGATGATCCTTATCTGGTTGCACGCAAAATACAAGTTGAAATTAAAAATAAGATTGGTCTTTATACTACTTGCGGGATTGGAGAGAATCCCTTGCTGGCAAAACTGGCAATGGACATATCGGCCAAGCACCGCCGCTCAATGATTGATTACTGGCATTATATCGATGTACCGGATACTATTTGGCAAATTAAAGATATGGAAGAAGTTTGGGGAATTGGCAAAAGAATAGCTGCCCGTTTGCGCCGTTTGCATATTAATAATATGTATGAACTGGCACACACCGATCCAGCAATTTTAAAAAATGAGTTTGGCGTGATTGGCGAACAGTTATTTGCGATTAGCTGGGGAGTTGATCGCAGCATTATCAGTGAAGAATATTTTCCCATAATGAAAAATTACGGTAATTCTCAGATCTTAAACCGTGATTATACAAATCAGCGAGAAATTGAAATAGTTTTACGTGAAATTGGCGAGCAGGTAGGTGCCAGAATAAGGGCACATAGATTGCAAGCAGGCTGTATTAGCTTGTTTGTTGGCTTTTCTAAGTATGAACAAGATGGCAGTCGCAAAGGCTTTAACGTGCAGCAAAAAATTTGTCCCACTAACGATAATGATTTGTTGGTTGAAGAAATACTGGCACTTTTTCGTAAAAACTGGCGTGGAGAAACGGTCCGAGCCTTAGGAGTTAATTGTAGCCGCTTGACACCAGATAATTGTCAGCAACTAACCTTTTTTGTTCCCGCGACGCAGCAAATTAAAAAGCACACAATAAATATAACTGTTGACAAAATTAGGAAAAAATATGGTTTTACCAGTTTAGTAAAAGCCTCAAGTCTGTCTAAGGGTGCAACGGCGATAAGGCGTAGCAGCCTAGTTGGTGGACACAATGGCGGAAATGCATATGAATGATTTTGATAAAGTAGTTCAAGATTTTTTTAAAAACTACCAAGATCGCAAAATGAAAAAGTGGCAGGGTTTCTTTTTGAGCGATCATACTATGGCAATTAATAAAGATAAGCAAAAGCGCAGCGTAAAGCACCCTGCTAAAGATACTATGAGTATAGAAGACATAAGCTTGCTGCTGCTTAAAGCATATGGCAATCACCGCATGGTCCATCTGCAGGTTAAAGTTATGAACAGTGATAATCAATTACCAGCTGATATCTGCGGCTTTGTCAATGGTTATAGTGAAGACGGCATTATTGTTGACGGTCAAAAAATTGCTTTAGAAGATATAAATAATGTTAGTGTAGATTAAGAAAAATTACCTTGATATTTTATATAGGTATCTTTTTTTGCTATAATATGGAACTTGTAAGGTACATAATAGTATAGAGGTAATTTTTGTGAATACACCAGCATCAAGGCAAGGCAACATCATACGCTATCTTATTTATTTCATTAGCTATTTGATGGTTGTCGGGGTGATTAAGTTAGTTACTGCTAATTCACCAATTCATATTTGGGATCTAATCTTATTTGCAACTATCTCGTTAATGGTCTCACTGTTTTTTATTTATCGTTTTAATAGGGAACAACGCTTTTTTGACCGTAGTTTTGCGGGAACTTGGCTTAGCAACTTTGGCTTAATCGTTAGTTTGACTGCTGTGGTAACAGCATTGCGTATCAGTGTTTCCTGGTTGCAATCCTATGGCAGACTTAAATTATATAATTTTCAAATTGCATATTTGCATCATGAAGGAGTAGCGACCTACTGGTTTTTAGTAGTTGCAATTGGCATCGTTTTACCAATACTGCAAGAATTTTTAATTACCGGCTTTTTATTCAATTATGCTTTTAGGAGCAATACTGTTTCAGCTGCAATTCTAGGAATACTAACTTCAGGGCTTCTGTTTAGTTTACTTAATTGGCAAAGCTCACTGCCATTATTACTAATTAATATAATTTTTGGAGCCCTTTTTGCCTGGTCATACCTTTATACGCAAACCTTATGGATGCCGATTTATTTAGCAATTTTAAATGGGGTCCTCCTAATGATTATGACTTAAAGTATTGAAATTAAAAAAAGAGTCAGAAAAAATTTCCTGACTCTTATTTTTTTACTTGTAATATTTATTAAAAGTTACTCATTTTGACGTATTGTTTTTTTCCTACGATATAATATAACTTCTGCTGGATCTTAACGGCTGCGCCATAAGTTCTAACTTTTTGCCCTTTCTTTAAGGCTTTACGCTGCAACTTTTTAGCTGCTTTACTGTAAACGTAGCTGTTGCGCCTGAGCTTGCGCTTAACACCTGAGACGTTAGTAGCCTTAATATAGTTATTTTGACCTAATTCGTAATACTTCTTGCCCTGAATAACTTTAGTACCATAAGTCCAAATAGTCTTGCCCGTAAAGTATTCGCCAGTTTTACGGCTACCATTTTGGTCGTACAGGTAGGAATTATGAAAAACTGTTCTCCTTACTGCAGTCCGGTTTGTGACGTTTTGCGAGTAAATATAGGTGACACTTTGCGGCCTATCAGTATAGAAACCAGTGGCATTATTTGGTCTTTGGGTCAAATTATAGCCAGTCAATTTTACTTCTTGCGTAAGATAACCATCTCCGACGTTACCGGTTAGAACCCGATCAGGAGCAAGCTGCTGGCCATTTTCATCTTGGTAATGAACTGTAACGACTCCTTCTCCAATATAGTGGGAGCCGGTTTGTTTCGGTTTCTTAGCATAAATATAAGTAACCTCTTGAATTTGGTCAGAAAAAGTTCCTTTGGTGTTTGCCGGACTAGTTTTTAAAATATAGCCATTAATGTCTTTGGCACTACTGGAATATGGATCACCACTGTTTCCAGTTAAAGCATTATCCGGAGCTATGCTTTTTCCTGATTCATCCAGAAAGTGCTCTATAACTGCAGAATTTGTTCTAACATAAGTATCATGATCTTGTGCACCTGTATATTTGGACATTAATTCCTTGGATGTCCAATGTTTACTGCCTTCAGGATGCTCCATAGTGCCGCTGCCAACATTTAGCCAAAAGCCAGGTCTATCTAGTGCAGTATTTTTAAGAGAACAATTTGGCCCTAAAATTAAAGTATTCAAATTAGAAGCTCCGGCTAGCATGTAACTTTTCTTTGCAGAAAGCGTATTGAAATTACTGATATCCAAAGTTTTTAAGTTAATACAATTGCTAAACATAGCTGACATTTCAAGCACTTTAGCAGTATCAAAATTCTTAAGATCTAGGCTGGAAAGACTAGTACAATAGCCAAACATGTTAAACATACTGTTAACTTGAGAAGTATTAAAGCTGCTAAGATCTAAACTGGATAGATTGGTGCAATTATTAAACATGTTAGTCATTTCATTAACTTTGGTCGTATCAAAATTTTTAAGGGATAAGCTGGTAAGACTTTTACAATTTTGAAACATTGCGTACATATTCCTAACGTTTCTGGTGTCAAAACTGCTTAAATCAAGTTGTTTTAACTTCTCACATCCACTAAACATTTGACTCATACTAGTAACTTGAGATGTATCAATATTTTCTAAACCTTCAATTTTAGTAGTGTAAGCAAGGTCAGAAAATATCCCGTTTGCTTTACCAATAATTTTCAACGGACCATCAAACTTTAATGTTTCAGCGAGTCCGAATGTATTGGGAATATAGGGAATAAGTTGATCAGGATCAGTAATAGTCCCTCCTGAAATAGTGCATACACGTGCATCAACATCAAGTGTTACTTTTAATCCGTCCCACTCACCAGTCATTACTGATTCAGGATCCTCTTCCTTAGCTAACATAGTTCCTGTTGAGGATTTTTGCGCATCTTTTATGTTTTGAACACTTGATGGCTGAAGTTGGTCTGCAGTATTAAGAGTAGGACTAGAATTTGTGCTAGTGGTGGCACTGCTTTTTAATGGGTTAACATCTGTATTATTAGCAACATAAATATTAGTATTATTGCCTATATTCTTGTTTTTTAAGCTATTAGTATTTTGATAAAACTCTTTGTACTTATTTTTATGCTTATTAATTACTTCTCTTTTTGTAGTCAAGGGTTTAGTTACTGCAGTATCAGCTTTAATGACAGCAGGATTCATAGCAATTAAACCTAGAACTGCTGTAGCGACACTAGTTAATATTAATTTTTCTCTGCCGTGTAAATTAAATTTTGAATTCATTATTATACCTTTTGATCTTACAAAATTAAAACCAGAACCAAACTGACATTAATTTTAAAAATAATACCTAAATTTATATTAACACTAAATGATTGATAATTATACCAAAATAAATTAATATATATTTATAGTATATTTAAATATTATATAAACAAAACAGATATAATAGCCTTACATTAATAATTTGATAAACAAAAAAAGCAATAGCTAGTAAAGCCATTGCTTTTTATTTAAGCGGATAGCGTGAATCGAACCCGCATCTTCAGCTTGGGAAGCTAACATTTTACCATTAAACTATACCCGCATTACTCAAACAGTTTACCATGTTTCGTTTTCGAAACCAAGTTTTGTTTTTTAAAATTTTACAAGTAAGCTGCTAAGAGAAGAAAAATGTCCTAAAGTAATGTCATTTTTTAAGAGCTCTAGTCTCAATTTGCATAATAATAAATAGGAGCGAGAAGCTGTTTGAATTAATTTGGAGATATTGTTATTACTTTTTAGGTGGTAACTTAACAGAATCAAGACTTAACTGGCTGCGATCAACTAAGGATGAAAAGTTCTGAAATAGCCATTGGCGCAGTTCAGCAGCCTGGAGAACTAAAGGCATCCGGTTATGAATTTCAGCGTAAGTCTTATTTGGCTGAGTAGTAACCATTGAAAAATGATCCTTTTGATAAATTCCGGCAATTAGTGTTAATGCACCCTTTGTATTCTTGAAACTGAAGCGTTCATGGTATGTATGACCATTTGCGGCAGAATAAGTATTATGTCCTGATTCAAAAAATTGGCTGGCAACAATAATACAACGAGATTTGGCAAAAGAAGAATCCCACATTGACCGTTTTTCTTCAAAAAAGCGTTCAATTCGCGCATTAAATACAACTTTTTTGTGATCAAATGGACTAGGATAACCCCAAGATTTAGGCAACAATTGCAATTGATTATCTGTGTAGACTAGTACCGGGGCAATTCCCTTAGGAAAAATGCCCTGATTTTGAGGCAAATTGCTTGCCGGCTCTACTAGAGGCAAATTTAAGTCATTTACTAAGTATTTTTTAATTTCTGCTAAACTTGGCAGTTGAAATTGATTGCACATTTTTTCCTCCATGTTTAATCATTGCACGATTTTTGGTAGAATTAATATAATTATCACATTAAAAAGATTTTAATTATTTAAGGAAGGTAAAGTATGATGAAAAAGAAAGTTATCCTTACAGGTGACCGCCCAACAGGGAAATTGCATGTGGGACACTATATTGGCTCGTTAAAAAACAGGGTTAAATTGCAAAACTCAGGCGAATATCATCCATTTATCATGATAGCTGATACACAAGCATTAACTGATAATGCGCGTAATCCTGAAAAAATCCAAAAAAGTTTAATTCAAGTAGCGCTGGACTATTTAGCAGTTGGCATCGATCCTGAAATTTCTACAGTTTTTATTCAATCACAAATACCTGCCTTGTTTGAATTAACGGCCTATTATATGGATTTAGTTACAGTTAGCCGTTTGGAACGTAATCCGACTGTTAAAGCTGAAATCAAGCAAAAGGGTTTTAATGATTCCATTCCCGTTGGCTTTTTAAATTATCCAGTGTCACAAGCAGCAGATATCACAGCCTTTAAAGCAACTTTGGTGCCGGTTGGTGATGATCAGGAGCCAATGCTAGAGCAGGCGCGTGAAATAGTGCGTACTTTTAACCGCGTTTATAACTGCAATGTATTAGTAGAACCAAAAGGTTACTTTCCAGAAAAGGGCGAAGGGCGCTTACCCGGATTAGATGGTAATGCCAAAATGTCTAAATCCTTAAATAATGCTATTTATCTTTCTGACGATGCCAAGACCGTTGAACAAAAGGTAATGTCAATGTATACTGATCCCCAGCACATTCATGTTGAAGATCCAGGCAAAGTTGAGGGTAACACTGTCTTTACCTACCTTGATATTTTTGATCCTGACAAGGATAAGGTAGCGCAATTAAAAGAAGATTACCAAAAAGGCGGCTTGGGTGATGTCAAAATTAAGCGTTATTTAAATACAGTATTGGAAAAAGAACTGACTCCAATACGTGAACGGCGCGCTAAGTACGAACAGAATACATCTGCTGTCTATGATATGTTAATTGAGGGCTCTAAAAAAGCAAACGAAGTCGCAAACCAGACCTTACAGGAGGTAAGGGATGCAATCGGTTTGAATTATTTTAAGAGGTAAAAAAATGCGTAAGCGAATTCCCTGGAAGCAGTACTTTATGATGCAGGCCCTAGTAATTGCTCAGCGCTCGACATGTGATCGGGCATTAGTGGGTAGTGTTTTAGTGAAAAAGAATCGGATCATTGGCACAGGCTATAACGGTTCTGTTACGGGACAGCCTCATTGCGATGATGTTGGTCACCAACTGGTTGACGGGCACTGTGTGCGCACCATTCATTCTGAAATGAATTCACTGATCCAATGTGCACGTAACGGCGTTTCAACTGATGACACAGAAATTTATGTTACACACTTTCCCTGTTATAATTGTGCTAAAGCGTTAGTGCAGGCTGGAGTTAAAAAAATCAATTATTATTTTGATTACAATGACAGCCCACTTGCGATTAAACTTTTTAAAGATTGCGGGGTTCCTTATGAACAAATTAAGATCGATCGGCAATATGTGGAGCAATTGGCCCATAAACTGGAAGACGCTGAAAACTAAACTAGCATTATTTACTGCTTTAATTGGTATTTTTCTAACAATGACCGGTTTTGCAAGTCCTAATATTAAAGATAACAGCAATCTGCTTGAGCGGGAAACCAGTAAATTAATTTTAGCGAAAAATGATCGTTATTTTCAGACTAGTGAGCAGCCACAAATTATTGTTAAAACGGTGAATCGGATTGATCACTTAACACCGGCAAAGTTAAATAAGTATAAGCGGACGGTTTTTATTGTTGTTGGCACTAAAAATAAAAAGCGCAATGTGCAAATTTACTCCAGTAAAGACCTGCACAGCGCATTTTCAGCCGATGTGCGCGGCAATATCATTCGTTCACAATCCGATAAATTGCGCAGCACTAATAAAAAGAAATTTAATGAAGGATTGCGTTTTGTATTTAGAGCATGTGCCACTACTATTGATCAACGTTACCAATATTCACTGGATAAGTATGATTTGTCCAGTGATGAGCGAGCACAGCTTTCTCACCCTCACAGGTTGGCCCTGCCTATAGCCTTGGCGCTTGCTTTATTAATTGGCGGTTTGATTTATTTCTTCAAAAACAATTTGAACCTAAAAAAAGATAAATAAAAAAAGATAAAAATGTTGACTTTATCATGTGTTATGTATTACACTCACAATGCAAATTAAATAAACAACAAATAAACTGTTAGGTGAGACTCCTACGTGAACAAATGCTATCGCCCGGAAACATCCAGAGATGCCAACGGGTCAAATAGTTTTCGTCGATATAAGGCGAAAACCAGATAGCTAGCTGTAAGACTTACGTCACGTAGTGTTAAAACTGAACGATGAGTATAATAATACCTGTTGAAAAGGGACGCCAAGCGGTTAGCAAAGGCGGCCCTTTTTTAGTTTGTTTGAATAATTCTGTGATGAGGAGTGGGGATAATGCTGAAAAAACCAAATGGCACAACTAGCAACAAGGATTTGGCTTTGGTAAAGGCAATTGCCAAGGAAAGCAGATCAGAAACTTTGGCGAGGCTACATGCGAGCAGTAACGGGTTAACCAGCAAGCAAGCCGAAGAAAATAGGGAGGAATACGGTTCTAATACTATTGCTTCAAATAAACATAATTCTAAGTTGCGTTTTTTAGCTGAAGCTTTTATTACTCCTTTTACATTAGTATTGCTAGTTCTAGCAACTTTGTCTTTGTTTACTGATTATATTTTTGTGCCAGCAGGTGAAAAAGATCTGACAACCGTTGCAATTATGCTAACGATGGTTTTAATTTCTGGTATTACCAGTTTTGTCCAAAACGTTAGGTCTTCAAATGCGGTAGATTCACTATTGAAAATGGTTTCTGTCACAACAGATATTATTCGTGATGGCAAAGACCAGGAAATTGATACTAGTGAAGTAGTTGTTGGTGATGTAATTCGCCTGGCTGCTGGTGACATGGTACCGGCAGACATGCGTCTTTTGACTAGTAAGGACCTCTTTTGTTCATCCAGTTCATTAAATGGTGAATCAAATCCGGTAGAAAAGATTGCTACAGAAAAACCTAAGCTTGGTGCTGATCGCGACTATCTTGATTACCCCAACATTCTCTACGAGGGCACGACAATCGTATCCGGTTCGGGGTTGGGCATTGTCTTTGCTACTGGTGAAAGAACCATGTTCGGCAAATTGGCTCATGATATTTCACATAATGATGTTAAGAATACTACCTTTGACATTGGTATCAAAAATGTTTCTAAATTATTGATTATCATGACTGCCATCATTGCTCCTTTGGTCTTCATCATTAATGGCATTACCAAAGGTGACTGGGTCAATGCTTTGATTTTCTCAATTGCTACAGCTGTTGGCTTAACCCCTGAGATGCTGCCAGTCATTGTGACCACCAATCTGGTCAAGGGGTCAATTGAGATGTCAAAAAAGGGCACCATTGTTAAAAAGATGAATTCAATACAGAACTTCGGCTCTGCTGATATCTTGTGTACGGATAAGACGGGAACATTAACGCAGGATAAAGTAGTTTTGGAACGCCATTATGATCTCAACTTAAGAGAAAATCCGCGTATTTTGGAGTTAGGCTACCTTAATTCTAACTACCAAACAGGGATGAAAAATCTGATTGATAAAGCAATTATTGAAGCTGCCGGCGATGAATTGGATATTAATGAAATTCAGCGTGATTACAATAAAATCGATGAAATCCCCTTTGATTTTTCCAGAAGGCGCATGAGTGTCGTGGTGGAAAACTCTGATGAGCAACATGGTGAGCACCTGTTAGTAACAAAGGGTGCTTCAGAAGAAATGATGGCTGTTGCTACCAAGCTTGAAGTTGACGGTCAGATTCTGCCTTTAACCCCTGAACGTAAGCAAAAGGTAATGGCTAAAGTAAATGACATGAATGATGACGGCTTGCGCGTGATCATGCTGGGATACAAGCGTAATCCTGCTCCTGTTGGGGAATTTTCGGTTAAAGATGAAAATGACCTTATTTTATGTGGCTATCTGGCCTTTCTTGATCCGCCTAAAGAAAGTGCTAAAGATGCTTTGGCACGTCTAAGATATGATGGTATCAACGTTAAAATTTTAACAGGTGACAATGAGGCAGTTACCAGAACTGTGGGTCTGCAGGTGGGTTTAAATGTTGATACAGTTTATTCAGGTGCAGATTTAGAGGGTAAGAAACCAGAAGAATTAGCTAAAATGGTGGAAGAGTGCAACATTTTTGTCAAATTATCACCAGAAGATAAAACCAAAATCATTAACCTGCTAAAGAAAAACGGTCATACAGTAGGCTACATGGGTGATGGCATCAATGACGCGCCAGCGATGAAAGCAGCCGATGTTTCAATTTCAGTTGATACAGCTGTCGATATCGCCAAGGAATCAGCTGATATTATTTTGCTGCATAAGGATTTGAATGTACTAGAAGAAGGCGTAAGAATTGGGCGCAAAGTATTTGGCAATACTATGAAGTATATTAAGATTACTCTTTCTTCCAATTTTGGGAATATCTTGTCAATTATGGTGGCTTCTTCATTCTTGCCTTTCCTGCCAATGCTGCCATTGCAACTGTTAGTTCTCGATTTACTTTATGGAACTAGTTGTCTAGCACTGCCATTTGATGATATGTCTGATAAGTTTTTAAAGGAACCACGAACATGGTCAACTAAGAAGCTACCTAAATTTATGTTTTATTTCGGTCCAACTTCATCTGTTTTTGACATTTTGACATTTGCCCTATTATTCTTTGTAATTTGCCCCCAATTAGTCGGTGGCAATTATAGCGCACTTGGAGCAACACAAAAAGTAGCATTTGTGGCTCTTTTCCACACTGGTTGGTTTATTGAATCACTTTGGACTCAAGAAATGGTTATTCACGCACTGCGTGATCCGCGTTTGCCGTTTATTAAACAGCACGCAGCACCAGCAGTTACATTGGCTACATTTGGTGCAGGAGTAATTGGAACTTTAATTCCATTTTCATTCCTAGCAACAAAGCTGGGTTTTGGCAAGATGCCAATTGAATTCATGTGGGTAGTATTTGCTATACTTGTTCTATATATTTTACTGACTACAGTTATCAAGCATTTTTATTTAAAAGGTGAAAAGTTTTTAATCTAAAAATAAGCACAAAATGCTAAATATCTACTAAAAAAGAGAACTCCGTAAGGAATTCGCTTTTTTGTTGGTGTAGTATAATATAATATAATTAAACAAAAATTAAGGAGAAAATGAAAATGGCTGATAAAAAAACTTTCTATATTACAACACCAATTTACTATCCGTCTGGTCGATTGACTATTGGTAATGCGTATACTACTATCGCAGCAGATGTGATGGCACGCTACAAACGTAGTCAGGGTTACGACACCTTCTTTTTAACCGGTACTGATGAACATGGATTAAAAATTGAACAGAAAGCTGAAAAGCAAGGGGTTAAACCGCAAGAATTTGTGGATAAAATGGTTGTTATTTATAAAAAGTTGTGGAAAAGCCTTGATATTTCTTACGACAAATTTATCCGGACAACTGATAAAGAGCACGTAAAAGGTGTCCAGAAGATTTTTGAACAACTGTTAAAACAGGGTGATATTTACCTTGGTGAATATACTGGCTGGTATTCAGTAGAAGATGAAGAGTACTTCACAGAATCACAATTGGCTGAAGTTTATAAAGACGATGATGGTAATGTGATTGGTGGTAAGGCCCCATCAGGTCACGAAGTGCAGCTTGTTAAGGAACCTTCATACTTTTTCAAGATGAGTAAATATGCTGATAGGCTTTACCAATACTACCAAGATCATCCTGATTTTATCCTGCCTCATTCTCGCGAAAAGGAAATGGTCAACAATTTCTTAAAACCGGGTCTTGAAGACCTCTCAGTTACTAGAACTACTGTTTCTTGGGGTATTCCAGTACCAAGTGATCCTAAACATGTTGTTTATGTTTGGATTGATGCGTTATCTAACTATATTACTGCATTGGGGTACGGTTCAGATGATGATTCATTATTTAAGAAATATTGGCCTGCAGACATTCATCTTGTAGGTAAAGAAATTGTGCGCTTCCATACTATTTACTGGCCGATTATGTTGATGGCTTTGGGATTACCGTTACCTAAGCACGTCATTGGTCACGGCTGGGTATTAATGAAAGACGGCAAGATGTCCAAGTCGAAGGGTAACGCAGTTTATCCTGAATCTATTATTAATCGCTACGGTGTAGATGCTTTACGCTACTACTTGATGCGTGCTTTGCCGTTTGGCTCTGACGGTGTCTTTACCCCCGAGGACTTTGTTGAGCGTGTTAACTATGACTTAGCAAACGACTTAGGCAACCTGCTCAATAGAACTGTATCCATGATCAATCAGTATCAAAATGGAAAAGTTGAACCTGTTGCGCAAGAGCAGGATGACTTAGGTAAGGATTTGGCCCAAACAGCAGCAGAAGTTATTGCCAGCTACAAAAAAGAAATGGATACTTTGCACTTTACTCAGGCAATCGAGGATATTTGGAAGTTTATTAATCGTGCTAATAAGTATATTGATGAAACTATGCCTTGGAACTTAAACAAGGAAGGAAAATCTGCTGCTCTAGCTCGTGTAATGTCAAACTTGGCAGAGAGCCTGCGAATTATTGCCTTATTAATTGCACCAATTATGACCAGAACCCCAGTTGAAATGTTCAGACAATTAGGTCTAGACTGGAACAATGATGAACAAAAGAAATTAGAGTTTGGTGCCTGTGCTTGGAAAACTCAAGTCATCTCTGATCCAAAACCAATTTTCCCAAGAGTTAAGCCTGAAGAAGAAATTAAATACATTAAAGATGAGATGGCAAAAGCTAAACCTAAGAAGGAAAGCCGTAGCGAACAAGGTCAGGATAAAGAAATTTCAATTGACGATTTCGCTAAGGTTAAAATTCAAGTTGGCAAAATTTTATCTGTTGAGCCTGTTCAAGGGTCTAAGAAATTGCTGCAGTTCCAAATGGACTTTGGCAATGGCGATGAAAGACAGATTTTAAGTGGTATTCGGCAATATTATCCTAATGCCAGTGAATTACTTGGCAGAAAAGTTTTGGCCGTAACTAATCTTAAGCCACGTAAGATGCTGGGTCATTTGAGTCAAGGTATGCTTTTGTCCAGTGAGAAAAATGGTGCAGTCAAATTAGCCTTGGTTGGTGACGAGCACGAAATCGGGGCAGAACTAAGTTAATGGAGTTAATTGATAACCATACCCATTTACAAGATGAGCCCTTTCGCGGTAAAGAAGAGTTTTATCTTGACCGGGCACAAAAACTGGGTGTGACCAAAATAATTTGTGCAGGGCAGGATCCTGATTTTAACAAGCGCGCGATTGATTTAAGTCAGCGTTTTACTCAAGTTTATGCGATGGTTGGCTATTGCCCTGATGTTGCTAAAGATTATGACCAAAAAGCAGAAGATTTATTGATCGAGCAGTTACAACTGCCTGGTGTGGTTGCCTTAGGTGAAGTAGGCCTTGATTATTATTGGGATGAATCTCCTCGTGACAAACAAAGAGAAGTTTTTGCCAGGCAGGTTGAACTGGCCCATGAATTAAAAAAGCCAGTTGATATTCACACTAGGGATGCTTTTAGCGATTGCTACGAAATACTAAAAAGCAGCAATTTAGAATATGGTGCAATTTTGCACAGCTTTAATGGCGATATTTCATGGCTGACGAAGTTCTTAGATTTGAATGTGTATTTTTCTTATTCAGGGGTTGTTTCTTTTACTAAAGCGGTGGAAGTGCATGAAGCGGCTCAAAAAACTCCTTTGGAGCGTTTATTAGTTGAAACGGACGCACCTTATCTCACTCCTAAGCCGTATCGAGGCAAGCAAAATGAACCTGCAAATGTTTATTATGTGGCCCGGGCAATTGCTGAATTAAAAGGTCTTCCGCTAGAAGAAGTTGCTCAGGCAACATATGCAAATACGATGAGGGTCTATGGACTTAATTAAAAAACATTTTAATGCTGTTGTAGTTGTTGAGGGAAAAGACGATACTATTCGGCTTAAGCAGTTTTTTCCGGGCATTGAAACAATTGAAACTAACGGCTCCGATGTGCCTGAAACAGTGCTGATACAGTTGCAGAAATTAGCTCACAAAAGAGATATTATCGTCTTGACTGATCCTGACTTAAATGGTGAACGGATAAGGCGCATAGTGACTCAGGCAGTACCAACAGCTAAACAGGCTTTTATTACTCGAAAAGAGGGAGAGCCGCATAAAAAAGGTTCCCTTGGCGTTGAACATGCATCAAAAGAGGCTTTAACAAAAGCCCTGAGTGATTTACATGAAAAAAAACAGCCGGTAAGTGATCTTACGAAAGCAAAATATCAAAAACTAGGCCTAGCAAGTGGCTCTAATTCTCGTAAATTGCGTGAATTAGTTGGCAATAAACTCCGTATTGGCTATGGCAATGGCAAGCAGTTTTATCACCGTTTACAAACTTTTGGTATTTCACTTGCTGAACTTAAGCAAGCTGTTGAGGAGGTTCAAGATGAACACTGAGATTCCTATTGGTTCTCCTGTTAGAACTCAGGCAATTATTAATCGCTATTTTATGAAAGCTAAAAAAAGTTTGGGTCAGAATTTTTTAGTAGACTTGGATGCTCTTCAAGGTATTGTGCAAGCTGCTGACATTAAAAAAGATGACCAGGTAATCGAAATTGGCCCTGGAATTGGGTCTTTAACCGAACAATTGCTGAAGGCAGGAGCGAAGGTTTTTGCTTATGAGATAGATGAAAAACTTCCTGAAATATTGCACAACGAACTACCGACAAAAATTGCTGGAGCACCACTGAGTGTCCGGTTTAAGCTTAAAATGAAAGACATCTTAAAAGCTGATTTTAAGCAGGATTTGGGTGATTTCTTTGATCTAAGCAAGCCAATCAAAGTTGTGGCTAACCTTCCTTATTACATTACCACGCCGATAATTTTCTTCCTTAATAATTCTGAATTAAAATTTGCCAGCTTGACGCTGATGATGCAAAAAGAAGTAGCAGATCGTTTGAGTGCTCATTCAGGGACAAAAGAATATGGCCCTTTAACAATCGCTGTTCAAACAGAAATGTCTGTTCAGTCATTTATGACTGTAAAAAGTTCTTCTTTTATTCCCAGACCAAAAGTTGACTCCAGTGTCGTGGTTTTAAAGCCTTTACCTGCGGAAAATAAAATTGATATAGCTGATCCTCAGCACTTTAATTGGGTAGTTAAGATGTGCTTTGCACAAAGGCGGAAAACATTAAATAACAATTTGAAAGTACTCATACCAAACAATGATGATCGAATACATTTAATTAAGTCATTAGGAGTCGATTCTCAAATTCGCCCAGAACAGCTAACTCTTAAGCAATTTGTCCAAATTGCTGCAAGTGTGCCAGTTAAAAATTGACGAAAATATTCTGTGGTACTTTTTAAAAAGAATTGAAAAAATAATAATAAAGTGGTATAATTCAACCCAAAGGAGTTGTTTTCATTGCCAACATCTATTATGACCATTAAGAGTAAGCTGGATTCACATTTGGGTGATTCGTTGACTGTAGTTGCAAGAGCCGGACGTAAGAAAGTTACAAAAAGACGTGGAATTTTAAAGAATACTTTTCCCGCAGTTTTTGTAGTTGATTTGGATCAAGATTCAAATAATTTTGAACATGTTTCTTATAGTTATACGGATTTGTTAACCAAAAATATCACATTAAAATTTGATGACGCTGTGCAGTAAGACTAAAGCGATTATCTAGAAATTACTTTTTGGCATTAACATTTGGTAAAATGTTAGTGCCTTTTTTTATGGTTGAGTGTATAGTAGTAACTGGCAAAAGACAAACAATAGGAGGGTAATTCTATGAAACGTTCAGAGAGATTAGTTGATATGACTAAATATTTGATGGAACGACCACATGACTTAATTCCGCTGCCATTTTTTGCAAAAAGATATGGTGCAGCAAAGTCTTCGATCTCGGAAGATCTTGCGATTTTGAAACATACTTTAGCAAATAATCAAGATGGTATCTTAGAAACCGTCGCTGGCGCAGCTGGGGGAGTGCGCTATATTCCTTTTTGGGGTAAAAAGCATGCTCAGAAATATTTAAATGAATTGGCAAATCGCATTGAGGATCCTGACCGTATTTTAGCGGGAGGATTTGTTTATCTGTCCGATATCATTGGCAATCCACAAGACTTGGATAAGATTGGCAAGTTAATTGCTACCAGGTATGCATATTCTGACATTAATGTTGTAATGACTATTGAAACTAAGGGTATTGCTTTAGCACAGGCAGTTGCCCGCTATTTAAATGTGCCTTTTATCATTGCACGTAAGCGTTCAAAAGTCACAGAAGGTGCGACAGTTTCAGTAAACTATATTTCTTCTTCACTTGATCGTGTTTCTAAAATGGAATTGCCAACTAGAGTGTTAAAAGAAAATTCTAATGTTTTGCTGATAGATGACTATATGATGGCAGGCGGCACTTTAACAGGAATGCAGCAATTAGTTAGAGAATTTAATGGTAACATTGCTGGTGTTTGCGTTTTATGTGAAGCAGATTTTGATGATGTTAAATTAATTGAAGGTCATCTTTCTTTAGTAAAAATTAAAAGAATTGACGACAAAAAGAAAGTCATTGTGGCAGAGCCAGGTTCGTTAATTGCGCACACAGATTTTGACCGCTTTTAGTTTATAAAATGATATACTAAAATATAATAATAATCTAGGAAAATAAAAGAGGCTAAAATTAATGAAAAAGTTTGTAATTGTTCTGGCAGCGGGCAAGGGGACCCGTATGAAATCAAAATTGTACAAGGTCTTACATCAAGTATGTGGCAAGTCAATGGTTGAATACGTTGTTGAAGCAGCGCAAGCAATAAAGCCAGACAAAATAGTTACAATTGTGGGTAATGGTGCAGAAGAAGTTAAAAAAGTTCTTGCCGATAAGTCTGAGTTTGTTTTACAAAAAAAGCAACTTGGTACAGGTGATGCCGTTTTAACTGCTGCAGATGAGCTAGCAGCAGAAAAGGGCGCTACTTTAGTAATTACAGGTGATACGCCATTATTTACAAGCCAAACTTTTCAAAAATTATTTGATTACCACCAAAGCAAAGGCAATGCGGCTACTGTTTTGACAGCCCAAGCTCCAAATCCTTATGGTTATGGTCGCATTATTCGAGACGATCAAGATAATGTTTTAAGAATTGTTGAACAAAAAGACGGCACACCAAGTGAATTAAAAATCGACGAAATCAACACCGGTGTTTTTTGTTTTGACAATCAGTTGTTATTTAGTGCATTAAAAAAGGTTGATAATCACAATGCGCAAGGAGAATATTATTTAACTGACGTTCTGGAAATTTTGCGTAACGAAGGGCAAAGAATTGGTGCATATAAAATGCCGGACTTCAGCGAAAGCTTGGGGGTTAACGACCGCTCTGCTTTGGCTCAGGCCACCAAAATTATGCAAAAAAGGATCAATAAAAAGCATATGGCAAATGGTGTAACTTTCATTGATCCCGATACAGCTTATGTTGATGCGGATGTTAAAATTGGCTGTGATACCCTGATTGAAGGCAATGTCGTGATTAAAGGCAATACTGAAATTGGGAGCGACTGTGTAATAACTTCTGGCTCCAGGATTATTGATTCCCAAGTTGGTAACAATGTTACTGTAACTTCTTCAACAGTTGAACAAGCTGAGATGGATGATTTTTCAGACGTTGGTCCTAATTCCCATTTACGTCCAAAAGCAATCATTAGAAAAGGCGCCCATATTGGTAACTTCGTAGAAATTAAAAATGCTGAAATTGGCGAGAATTCTAAAGTAGGTCATTTGACTTACGTTGGGGATGCTACTTTGGGTAAAGATGTCAATGTTGGTTGCGGTACTATTTTTGCTAATTATGATGGTGTCAAAAAAGATCATAGCAATGTAGGTGATCGTGCTTTTATTGGCTCCGGTGCTACTTTAGTTGCACCCGTTAATATTGCTGATCATGCCTTTGTGGCAGCAGATTCAACAATTACCAAAGATGTGGCCAAATATGAAATGGCGATTGCTCGTGGTCGTCAGGTAAATAAGCCCGATTATTGGCATAAATTGCCTCTGTCTGATAATCCGAACTGGAAATAAGATTAAAATAAGCTGGAAGATGATTCCAGCTTATTTTGTTTACAGCATAATCAAAAAATAGCTCCAGAGTTTCAGACTTCTGGAGCTATTTAGTTAAACTAAACTTAATTATTTAAAATTAGCTTTTTTAACAAACTTATTTTTAGCAATAATATAATATTTCTTGTTGTTTATTTTGACAGGATCGCCATAAGTTTTAACTGCTTTTCGTTTCTTTAAAACTTTTTTACCAATCCGATTGCCATGCTGACTATAGATATAAGCGTTATGCTTTAATTTGATCTTTTTGGAATCGATATTAGCAGCAGCGATGAATAGACCATCTTCCAGTTCATAAAATGACCTACCATTAATCAATTTCTTGTTAACAGTATTTATACTTGAACCAGCAAGAATGACTAACTTATTGGCACGCTTTCCTTGTTCATCATACAAATATGAATTATGCATAATAGCTTTTTCGACCACCGGTTGTGGCTTTTCAGTCACTGGCTCGTTGATCGGGGCTGCGGTAACAGCTGCAACAGCAGCTTTTTGGACTACAATATTTGCAGCTTTAACAAAACGGTTTTGAGCAATAATAAAGTACTTCTTGCCCCGAATGGTTACTGCATCACCATAAGTATTAATGTTGTTGCCTTTTCTTAACACACCTGCTTTCTTAACACGTTTGCCATGCTTATTGTAAACGTAGGCATTATGCTTTAATTTCTGACTGGTTGAAACGACATTGCCAATAGCGACATAGTAAACTTTGTTCTTATTACCTTTGTCAACTAGAACGTAATAATTTTTGCCGTTAATTTCTTTTGTACCGTATGAAGTAATGATTGAGCCAGCGCCTAATACAATCCTGTTTGCACGCTTGCCACTTTCGTCATATAAGTAAGCATTATGCATTAACGCTAATTCTTCGCTGTGATTTAAATCAAGTTTTGACTCCTCTTTGTCGCCAGTATTAACAGGGTTAGGAGTAACTTGAGCAGAGGTAGAACCGCCACCAGTATTAATGTCATTGCCATGGTTGTTATCATTGCCATGATTATTGTCATTATCATGGTTGTTGTCATTGCCATGATTATTGTCATTATCTTGACTGTTGTCATTGTCATGAAGAATATGATCAATCATTTCAGGATCAGTGGCATCGAGATAAAGCTGATTAATAGCATCATCACGCAATTTGGTAATTGTCTTACTGTCATTAACCTTAGGCTGATTGATAGCATCTTTTGCTTTTGTCATATCAATAGAAATTTGTTTAATAACAGTCTCTTTTTCCTGCTCAGTATATTTGTCTGAGGACTGAATTTCACTTGTTGCAGCGTTTTGAGCCTCTGTCAGTGCTCCAGCAGCTATTTCTTTTTCACCTGCTAATTCTGTTGCGGCAAGTTTATCCGCGTTGGCAGGATCACTGAGGGCATCTTTAGCATTTTCGTATGCTTTATCAATGCTGGTAGTGTTTGCTTTATCCTTAAACCTGTCTTTAAGAGCTTTAACAGCGGAATCATAGGCGGCTTTTAGTCTTTCTTCTTGTACTTTTCTATTGTTGTTTAAAACATCATCAAGTTCTTTACTATCGGCTACAATTATACTGCTTATCTTGTCAACTGCATCTTTTCTGGCAGTTTCTACCGCATTTGAGTCTTGAGCTTGATCGATTGTGCCGGTTTTATCAGTATTAGCTTTAGCTACTTCCTGATCAATGCGATCTTTTATTACTTGTTTTTCAGTATCAGTATAATTGCTGCCATCTTGATGCTTTAATTTATCAACTTGATTCTTAGCGTTGGTAGCAGTATCAGTTACTGAACCCTTGGCTATTTCTTTTTCAGCTGCTATCTTATCTGCTGCGATATCTTCAGGTGAATTACCATTGACACGTGAATGTTCTTTGTAGGCTTTATCAACGCTGCTGGTATCGGCATTTTCACCAAATTTGTCTTTTAGTTCATCGACTGCTTTTTGGTGTTTATCTGCTAATTCATTATTTGCCTCTTCTTTAAGCGAATTGTTGGATTCATCCTTAGCGGCATTACCAGCGCTGTTAATATCATCTTTAGCGGTTTCTGTGATTTTATCAATCTGCTCCTTCTTGCCAGATGTATCACCTTTAGGAGCATTGATTGCATCAATTTTATCCTTGGCTTTTTGGCTATCATCTTTGATTTGCTCTTTTAGTCTGTCTTTTGATTCAGTAGATAGTTTATCATTCCCATCAATTTCCTTATTAACTTTATCAGCTTCTTCATCAATGTCAGCTTTAGCATTTTCCTTGTTGATGATAGTCATTGCTTCATCATAAGCTGCACTAGCAGTTGGAATATCAGTAGCATCGTTAATGGCTTTTATTTGCTTGTCAATACGATCTATCAATTCCTGAGACAGTTTATCTTTCAGTCTGTCTTTTAATTTGCCGTATGCTTTGTTAAGGCCATCTACGCCTTCAGCACCTTCAAGGGCATTCTTTTGTTCATGATCAAACCATTCTGGTTCAGTACCAGTTTCAGGTTTAGTTAAAAGACGATCAATATTTTGACCAATATTTGCTTCATCTGGGATGTCGCTAATCGCTGTAGCCTTTTCTATATCCCGGAAACTCTGTTGATAAGCATCATCAATTGCAGCTTTAGCTGCCTTCTTCTGCTCGGCAGTTAATTGAGATTGATCAATTACGGTATGAGCCTTAGTTTGTTTATCCTTTAGAATACCTTCAGCTTTTGTCTTTTTACCAGCTAGGGCTGCTTGATCTTTAATAGCATTGATATCGGAAATAGCTTGCTCTTTACTGTTATTTATCTTTTCTTCAGCATTTTCTTCAGATTGTGAAATGGAGTTAATATCAGTTCTCGCTTGGTCAACAATAGTTTTAATTTGCTTTTTCTGCTTTTGTTGATCCTCTGGCGATAAACCTGATTTGTCTATTGCATCATTAGCTTCTTTTTGTTTTTGTTCTACCTGAGAGATTGCATCTTGTTTAGCCTTAACTATGTCTGCACTTTCCTGCGCAACTTGGAAGATACGGTCGACTTCTGTTTCACCGAAATCATCTGTGGCAGTTCCTTTCTCGGCATGTTGAGCTTGTGCTAGTGCATCTTCGTAATTATTTTCAAGTTTAACACCTGCAATTTTATCAATGGTTCTCTTGATGGCTTCGTCAAGTTGCTTTTGAAGTGCATCAATTTGATTTTGCTCTAGGTTGGTTGCAACATCTTCAATTTTTCCTTTACTGTTAACATAGTCCTTAAACTTGTTAATCAACTTATTCTTTTCTGCAGTTAATTGACTAGGCAACTTGGCCTGGTCGATATTAGCTTTGGCTTCTTGTTCTAACTGCGACAGCTTATCACTTGTACCGCCATAAATTGAACTAATGCCATCATTTAATGCCTGATCGATATCTTTATAACCAGTAGCGACATCACTGCCTGCTAAGCCTAAACCATCAATCTCATTCTTGGCATTTGTGGCATATTCTTTCAAACCCTTAACGATTTGATTTTTCTTATCAAAGTCTTCACCCAATTTGTTAATTGTGGCAATGCCATCATTTGCAGCTGTTTGAATTTGCGTAATAGTGTTTTGCTTATTATTTCTAGCGGCATTAATCTTTGCAGCAGCTTTCTTTTGCTCTTGATCTATTTGCGTTTTCATTTGGTTAGCAGCATCGCTGTCTTCAGCTTCATCAGCTTTGGCCTTGGCGTTAGTGGCAGCAGTTTGCAGATCATTTAGAGCTTTGGTTAAGGCTTCTTCTTTATCAATGTCACTGCTAATGTTGTTAAGAGCAGACTCACCTTTACTCCTAGCAGCATTGATTTTATCTTGATCAGTAGCAGCAGAAATATTTGTTTTAGCTGAGCCTAAAGCTGCGCTAATAGCATTGCTTAACTCATCAACCTGATTTTGATCAAGTTTATTGTGCAACAGGTCATCGTTTAAGCGCTGGTTCAGTTTCTTAGCTTGCTCAACCAGTGCATTGTATGCGGCATTTTGTTCCTGCAATAAAGTAGCATTATCTTTAGCATTTTGCACAATGCCTTTAATCGCATCTTCGCCAGCCTGTTTGGCTTGTTCTACATCAGCTGGAGTTTGCGCCTTGTTGATATTTTTGCTAGCTGTATCTTTATTTGAATTAATTAAATCGATCTGTTTCGCTTTTTCTTCATCACTTAAAGCTGATTGGTCTATTTTATTGATTTCATCTGCAGCTGTTTTAGCAATATCATCTAGGTATTTATTAGCATTATTTTTAGCGGCTTGCAATTGAGCATCGCTCAAAGCTTTATCAATGTTAATTATTCCAGTTATTGTAGCAGATTCTATGTCGGTAACCTTTTGCTGACCGTTAACCTGGTTAACAGCTTCTTTCCATGCGTTTGTTGCCTGACTCTGATACTTGTCCTTTTCTTCCTTGCTTAAACCTTTGATTTGATCAATTTGATTTAAAATTCCGGGGGCATCAGGATCAAGGGAACCATCTGCTTTATGCTTACCGTTAAGTTCATCGGTAAGTGCATTGATAGCTTCTTCTTTAGCTTTTTTAATTTTGTCAGCATCATTGGATTCTGCTGTTGCCTTAATAGCCCTTATTTGTTTAATAGTAGTATCCCGAATACCCAAAACTGTGCCACTATCTTGGGCGGCATTAATTGCTGTATTAGCAGTCCCAACGATTGAGTCAACACTTTCTTGATCTGCCTTATCTTTTAGACTGCTCTTGACTTCGCTTGCGACATCCTTAATAGCTTTTCTTGCTTGGGCTTTGGTAATTGCCAAGTTGCCACTAGCTTCAGCTTTATTGATTGCAGTAATAGCATCGGTAGTGATTTTATTGACATCCTCTTTGGTTTTGACGTTTTGTAATTTGCTGATGGCACTATTAGCAGCCTGATTAATGTCCGTAATTGCCTTATCATATTGTGATTTAGCGTCTGCTTTTTCTTCAGCGCTCAGAGAATTATAGGAGGAATTTAGCCTGTTAATTGCTTCTTGAGCAGCGCTGTTGATAGTATCTTCGCTGTTATTTTTGGCATCTTCCAAATCGGCAGTAGTTGCATCTGCTACGACTTGATCAATAGCATCTCTACCATCTTTTTTAGCCTTGTCAACTGCCTCATTAGTCTTTTGTGACTCAATATTCTGTTTAGCTTTATCTCTTTCATTATTGATTTTTGAGATAGTCTCTGTCTTGTCAGCATCCGACATTGAAGACTGATTAATTTCATCAATTGCTTGCTTAGCATGATTATCGATATCTTCTTTGGCAATATTAATATTGGTATCAAGGCTTTGGGCATCCCTGATTACCTTACGCATATTATCGATGCCTTCTTGTTTCTCAGTATCAACTTGATCAATGGCAGCGTTCTTTACTTTGGCAACTGCATCATCATAGTAATTGGTTAACTGTTTAATTAGGCCTTCTTTAGTCGTACTGTTGACATTCTGTAAGCCGGAAATTTTATCGTTGACTTCGTTATAAACACCCAGTAATTCTTTCAGAGCGGCGTTTCTGTTAGACTGTAATGCTGCTTTATCGCGAATCTTATTTAGTGCTTCTCGACCAGCATTAGCTGCAGAATCAATTTCTTCTTTAGTATCAGCATTTTGAATATTAGTTTTTGCTGTTGTTAAGGCATTATCAATTTCGTCATAGTAGCCATTCTTTTCTTTTCCAGAGAGGTTAGGATCCTTTTCGATAGCTGCACGAATTTTTTCTGCCAGGGCATTAAGTCCAGTATCTTCGTTAGTTAAAGCATCATCTTTTTGTTGTTCTAAGAACTTTGCTTGTTCGTCGGCAATACTTCCAGCAACACTGGCCATAGCATCGATACCGTCATCTCTATCTTTGACTACCTGTTCGGTGGTGAAGTCGTTATAGACTTTGCCTACGGCTGTTTCATAGAAACCATTAATCTTATTAGTTAGAGCATCTTTTTGGTCGCCATCAATTTTGTTGTCTTCAAAAGCTTGGTTGATAATACCTAAGTCTTTTTCTCTTTCAGCTTGCAAAGCCTTATTTGCCTGAGATTTTGCAACTATCAATTGTGCAGCAGCCAAATCCTTGTTAATACTGTCTTTAGCAGCTTGCTTGGCGGAATTAACACCGTCGATGTCTTTAGCGGCATTAATTAAAGCTTTGGCATTATTAAAGTCTTTATCAATAGCTTCTTTATAATGTTGTTTAGCTTCTGGACTTAAATCAGTATCGTCAAAGCTATCAATTTTATTTTTAGCTGCTTTAGCTGCATTTTCAATTTCTGTAATTGCTGCTTGGCGTTGTTGGTCTAAATTGTTTGTACCAGCATTAGCAGCATTCTCCAGATAGTCTGTGATATTACTAATAGCATTGTTTTTATCAGTTTCAATTGCAGTTTCATTATCATCTTGAGTAACATTAGCAATACCAGTATCAGCGGCAGCATTAATTAAATCTTGATACTTGGTCTTGTCTTCAGCACTCAGATTATTATCATTTGTAATCGTGGAGATGGCTTTGTCTTTAGCATTCTGAATATCTGTTATAGCCTGATTGCGTTGACCCTTGAGATTCTGTTCATTAAGTAAATCGTTTAATGCAGCAGTACCTTCTTTAGTAGATTCATCAACATCTGCTAGAATTTCTCCCTTATCAATGCGGCCATTATAGCCCTGATCTCCAGTAAGCAAGTCATTAGCTTTGTTTACAGCTTCATCTTTATTTTTAGCCGTTAAATTAGGGTTCTTTTGAATTTTATCAACAACGGCTTTTTTGGCTGCTTCCAGTTGATTCTTAGCAGCAGATTTATACGCGTCTAAAACATTCTTTTTACCGTCAATAATGTCTTGCTTGATGTCAGTAGCGGAACTGTGACTATCAATCGTTTTACCAGCATTGGTGACTGCGCTATCAATGTTAGTTTCTTTGGCAACTCCTAAATTACCTTTAGCCGTATCTGCATCAGCCTTAACTTGAGCTTTAGCGCCTTCTTTAAATGCATTTAAAATATTATCCTTTGCCGTTTTTACAGTTTGAGTAATATTCTGGCTGCTATCAGCATTATCTTCAATTCTATCAATTGCAGTTAATGCATCTTTCATAGCTGTCTCGGCCTTTTCTACTTTGCCTAAGATATTTTCATAGCCTTTGGTATAACCAACAATTTCAGACTTAGCAGCAGCTTTATTGATTAAACTCTCAGCAGCAGATTTTCTCTTATTGATAATTTCATCGTCATCAGTGCCGTATATAGATTTACCGGTATCACCAGTGGTAGCTGTCGCATCAGCAACCACTTGCTTTACTTCATCAAGGTATGGCTGTTGCTCATTTTCAGATAAACCAGAGTTTTTAATCCGCTCTATCGCTTTAGCAGCAGCTTCACTAATATCATTTGCTGCCTTTTCTCTTTCCTTGTTGGCATGTGTACCATTAATATTGTCAAGGCCCTTGTTAACGTCATCTTTAGGGTTACTGCTGTTAATAATATCTTTGATAGCTTGATTTAAAGCACCTTGGATGTCCTCTTTATCATCTGCATGTTGAGCTATTTGCTTTTTAGCAGCTTCTTCTAAAGCTTTGATAGCATCAACAGTATCTTGTACACCTTGAATTGCATCCTTTGCTTCTTTTTGGTGGTTATCAATGGCTTTTTCATTATCGTCTTGATCAAGATCACCATCAGTGGCGACAATTTCTTTTGGTCTTTTTAATCTGTCTTTTAAGCCGGTAATTAATTCGTCAACAGGCGATTTGACATTTTCGTCTTTAGCGACTTCATCAATTGCCTTTTCGGCTTTTGTAATAGATTGATTAATATCGGTTTTAACATTATCACGATAATCTTTGCCCGCCTGGTTAATAGCAGTAATACCATCATTGACAACTTGTTCAATATTAGTGTTATTTGTTTCAGGTGCTTGTACATTGCTTATGGCTTGATCTTTTGCATTAATTATTGTTTGTGCTTGTGAAGGAAACTTAGAAATTTGATCATTGGCCTGTTGAGTTAACTTCGTAATTGCATCAGATTTTGCTTTTTCAAAGTCTGCTTGACCTTTAGCTGCTTGTACAGCCTTTGCCACTATGTCTAAAGCCGTCTTTTTCCTGGTATTTACTTCACTGATCGCAGTTTTGGAAGATTGTACTCCGTAAACTGATTTATCAGACTCATAATTGTCATCCCGAATATTGGCAGCATACTTGGCAGCCTCATTCATTGCATCTGTAAATGCTTTTTCCTGATCTTCAGTTAAACTTTTTGGCTTATTGGCTTTAGCTGTGCTAATTGCATCTTTAATTGCCTGAGCAGCCTCTTGTTGTATTTCACTAAAAGGCTTGATCCCCAGACTAACTATAGTAGGGCGAATACCATCAGCAATGTCTAATGGACTATAATCAATAAAGTTCGCATGAGGAGTTAGCTGAATGGTAGCGTCTTTAGCCATCTTGGTGGTAATTTCAGGAGGAAGTGTAATGGTAAAAGTGCCATCTGCAGCAACTTGAGCGGCAAATTTAGTCGGTAAAAGTGCCAAGTCATTTGCTTCGCCGCGGTATGTGTCAATAGTGTCTGCATAAGGGTTAGGTATTGCTGAATCAATAATAGCCTGACCATTTTTGTAAACGCCACTATCCTTGAAACTGGCTAAAACATAGGCCTCAGTACCACCTGGTAATACACTTTGGAAAAAGCCGTCACTAGCTGGACCGTCATTTGAAGGAACATAGTTTAATACCTGCCCCTTGATGATTTTCGAACCATCTTCTTGATCAGTTACTGTAACGTTTGCCGGGTCTATGTCTAAGAAACCACTTGGGTTAGCCGGTATAAATCTGATGTTATTGTAGCCCGGATTATCCTTATTGGAAAAAGCCGCTTCAATGACAGCATCAAAGAGCTCATCATAAGTTTTATGATTGTTATCTGCAAGGAGTTTACTAATTTTTTGTAGCTTATTAAGGATTTCACCAAGTTTAGGGTTGTCCTTTTTAACTTGTTCAAGGTCAAATTGTCTCATGCCATTTAATAATTCCAGTTTATTAACAGCGATTGTTTTATTAGCCTTTTCAACCTGTAGAACGTGAAAAGGGGGTAACACTAAATTGTTCTGACTTCCATTTGTTTGACCTAAAATATCATTAAGGTTTAATAACTGTCGCACATTGGTGACTGTGATTTTGTTATCACCTATAACGCTGGTTGCGTCGTTTGTATTCAAATGAGCGTCCAAAACCAGAGAAGTAGGGTTATTAACAATTAGTTGACCAGTTTTTGCAACATCAACCAGTTTAATTGCTCCAGTACCCGCATCACCAACCAGTTGAATTTCAAAGCCACCGTTTTGGACATTGGCTTTACCGTCAATCTGTACTAACGTACCTGAGTAATTCCCCATGTTTTCACCGGTAATTTTTAAGGCGCCGCCTGAATGAATGGTAAAATCACCACCTACATAAATTAAGTGCTGGCCATTTTTAGTAGAAATATTGCCGTTTGTGTTGACGTTAATAGTGCCGCCTCTACCAATGTTAACTTTTGATGTTTTAGATTCTAGGTAAATTGCTCTTGCCTGACCAGCATTTTGTACACCATCATACTTAAGTCCGCTACTTTCACCAATGCGAATGTTTACTGTGCCGTTAACATTTACCTGGCTGTCGCCTTCAATATAGATTGCATTGATTGGTCTTGTGTATTGACCATTATTGGCACCATTTTTCCCGTTATATGTCTTAAGTGGAATAAGGGTAACATCGGCTCCATCTTCAACATTAAGCACATTGTTTTTCCCTTTCATTTCAATTAGGGTACCGCCAAATGTTGCACCGGTGAACTTACAGCCAGCTTTAAAAGTAATGCTGTTATTATCCTTAGTAAATTCTAGCAACTGCTGCTTACTGCCATCATTTACTCCGCCTGTTTCCATGGGCATTTCAACGGTTTCTGCATTGATGGTGCCTTCGAAAATAATGTCGGTGTTACTATCAGTATATAATAATTGTGAGCCTTTAAAATCAATATTCCTAAAAGTTACTCTTGCTGACTTTCCCCCATGAGTATTAACTACACCAAAGTAATCAGCACTCATGAGTGTTAAATTTTCATAGGTAATATCACCAATGGTATTATTCTTAATTTTGGGATGGATACTTCTAAAATCTATAGTATATTTAGCATCTCCAGCAGACTTAATTAATAATTTCCTTCCTGGAAAGTTTAAAGGGTCACGTCCATTACCCTTATTGGAGCGAATGTCAGCTGTAATATCAATCTCGCTTACATTGATATTCTGATAGGCTGTAACAAAATCTTCCCAAGTACTTACACTTCTGGTTGGACTGGAGTCTTCCTGCGCCATAGTATTAATTGGAGTAGTATCAATGTCTTGATCTGCATCAGTCTGATCTTCATTTGTTATATCAGCTGTATTTGGACTGTCTGTTGTGTCACCAGGTTTTTGGTCAGTAGGTTGATCTTGTTGACTGTGGTTGCTATTTTGCTCAGTATTAGTGGCAGGATCTGGCTGATCATTTTTGTCAGCTTTGTCAGTGGAATTTTCCGTTTTGTCTGATTTAGCAGAGTCACCTTGCTTGTTATCACTATTAGTAGCTCTTAAAAACGAACTCAAGCCAGAAAATGTGGCCAAATTTGGTCCGTCTTCTGGCTTGTTGGTTTTTTCTGCTTTAACAGCAGTAGTTGAATTTTGAGCATCACTAATACTACCAGGAGGAGTGGTAGTATCTTGAGGTGAAATATTCTCTTGAGTTTTGGTATTTTCTTCAGTTTGTTGAGTTGGAATAACAGTATCAGCCTTAACTGTCTTGCTATTTAAACCAAAAAAGGTAAAGCCAAGCAATACAGAAGCGGCACCAATACTCAACTTGCGAATTGAGAAATGGTCTTGCTTATCTTGCATTGCCATTTTTTTCACCCGTTCATTGTTATTATTCTTTCCTAGCATATTTGTATGTCCTTTCTTATTTTAAATACTATACAACTATAAATTTACTTGACAATTTATCAAATGTCAATATTTGAATTTTATTTTGTATTATTTTATAAATAACAAAATTTACAAAATAAACTATAAAAAATTAATAAAATATAGAATAAAACAAATTGAAGCAATAATGGCAAGAAAAAAATTAATATAACAAAGAGTACCTTAATATTAATATTTTTAGTAAAAATAACAAAAAACATTTTTCAAAAATGGGATAACTATTATAAAAGTATTTTAGTATAGTATTTATGAATATATAATAAGTAGTTGCGCTTAATGGCTTAAATTTATATTTAAATTAGGTAGTAAACAAAAATTGTGAGTTAATTAAAAATTGCAACTTGTAAAATAAGTGAAATAAATTTTGCGGTTATTTTACATTTATGCAAGAGTATTAAGAAAAAGTAAGCAATGTTTTACATTGTTTATGTCAATCATTTTTTAGTATACAATGTTGTATATTGATACAATTTTTATAAATAACGAGGTAGAGAAGTAAAATGAAATTTAGTCATAAATTTATGATGATATCGGCTGCTGCGTTAATTGGTGTTAGCCCTGTAATAGGAGCAGGTCAATTTACTGTTGTTCAAGCTGCTGACAGGGTTGCTACGAAGAAAAACAACAATTCAAAGCAAAATACGATTAAGTTGAGTCATAATGCTTATGTTTATGACAAAAATGGCAAGAGATTGAAGACCTATATGGGTAGTGCTAAGAATACTAAAATTGGTAAAGGCATCACTTTAACGTATAATGGCAAAGTTACAATCAAAAATAAGGAATATTATAATTTGGGTGGCAATGCCTACGTTAAGGCAGCCAACGTTGGCTATGTTAATGGTAAGAAGGTTGTAAAACCTGCCGCTACAACGAAAGCTAATATAAAGCATAATGCCTACATTTATGATGCAAAAGGTAAAACCGAGAAAAAGAAGATAAAAAAGGGCCAAACAGTTACGGTTGACCAACTTATTTATATCGGTAAAAAGTTGTTTTACAGAATCGGTGGTCAAAGCAACCAGTTTATTAAGGCAGCTAACGTGGGAAAAACTACAGGCGCTAAGTTAAAACCAGTTAATAAAAAGCCAAATAAGGATGATAATTCACCAAGTGACAACCAGAATGATCCTACAGTAATCACATTAAGTCATAATGCCTATATCTATGATGGTAATGGTCACTCGACTAAAACTTTAATTAGAAAAGATAAAAAAATCACAGTTGATCAACTCAAGTATATTGGCAAAAAACTGTTTTATCGTATTAAAGACGATAACTTCCCTGGTGAAGATCAATGGGTTAAGAAAAATAACGTTGGTATAGTTTCTGGTAAACAATTGCAGCCGGCAAATTCTAAGCCAGAAGATGATACGGATATCACAACAATTACTTTAGCTCGTACTACTAATGTGTATAACGGCAAGGGTGTGGTACAACCAACCAAAACTTTTGCGAAAGGCCACAGAGCACGGGTTACCGAATTAAGATACATTTGGGTAAAGGATGATAATAAGGCCGAATTGTTCTACAAATTACAAAGTGACAAGAACGGTTATATTAAGCAAGACGATATTAGTAAAGTTAGTGGTGTTAAATTAAAGCCAGTCAATACACCGGATACAGCTAAAGGTGAGACTGTTACTGCTACTTCAACTGATAAAAAAGCTTTACAAGACTTGTTAACTCAAGACGCAGCAGTTAAAGCAAGTGATTCATATAAACTTTCTGCAAAAGCTCTGCGTAATGCCTATGATTCAGCCATTTCAAGTGGCAGTCAAGTTAATACAGCTATTGCAACAGTAGCCCAAGTTAGTGATATAGTAAACCAAATAAATAATGCGAAAGCAGCCTTGAATGGCAAAAAGGTAGTAGTTAATGATTTGAAAAATTTGACTATCAATGAATCTAATCAAATAGTTGATTTGGTTGCCATTGTCAACGGCGTTGATAAAAGTGCCGTTCAGTTTAGTAACAATAATACAGTATTGACTGTTACGAGTGCTAATGGTTTCCAGCAAACTCTAAATATTTCAGACTATGCTACAGCAAATAAGTAGTGCACTTACATATCAAAATAAGACGACATCTTTTGCAGATGTCGTTTTTTATATGGTTTTGCAGTGAATTAGTTAAGTACTTTACTTAATAAAGTCATTTTTATATAATATTATTGAAACGTTTCAAAGAGATGAAATGAGGTTAGGAAATGGTAAAAAAGGTTTTCCCGAAAAACTTTCTGTGGGGCAACTCTACATCTAGTATGCAAACTGAAGGAGCTGTCAAAGAAGGAGGCAAGGGTAGGTCAGTTTATGATACTTATAGAGCACAAGATGGCAGTTCAATTTGGGATACAGCAATCGATGAATATCACCGCTATCCAGAAGATCTGGATTTATATGCTAATCTAGGGATCAATTGCTACCGTTTTCAAATCTCTTGGAGTAGAGTTAATCCGCTAGGAGACGGTGATTTTAATCCTGAAGGAATTAAATTTTATTCAGACTTAATTGACAGCTTGCTTGCAAGAAATATCGAACCTATGATTTGTCTTTACCACTTTGATATGCCATTGAATTTGGCACAAAAATATAATGGCTTTAGTAGCAGACATGTAGTTGATGCATTTGTTCGTTATGGTAAAAAAATGATTGATATTTTTGGTGAAAGGGTAAAATACTGGCTAACATTTAATGAACAAAATCTTTATTTTATGCCTGGAGCAGCAAAAATTGCCGGCAAAATAAAAGGTGATGAAACAATCGATGATTTGTATATTATTAGTCACAATTTGATGCTGGCTCACGCGCAAGTTGCTAATTACTTACATGAAAAAACGAATGATAAAATTGGTGGTATGTTGGCATATAGTGAAGTTTATCCCGTCTCATCAATGCCTAAAGATATTTTATATGCTCGTCAAATAGACGAATTTCTTAACAAAAACTTGCTTGATGCTTTTGTTTTAGGACATTATTCAAATGAAGTAGTTAATTTTGTCCAAAAAAATAATATCCATACTGGCGTCACACCCGGTGATCTTTCAGAAATCAGTAAAATGAAGAGTGATTTTATAGCATTCAGTTATTATCAAAGCTCGACAATTAGCAGCACTCTTGTTCCCGAAAAAATCGCGCCTAATTATTACTTTAAATTTGGTGGGAAAGAGAATCCATTTTTGCCTGTAAATGAGTGGGGCTGGTCGATTGATCCTGATGGTTTTAGGGATGTTCTGACTAAAACCTATAACCAGTATCATGTGCCTATGTTTCCAATCGAAAACGGTATTGGAATAAGGGAAAAATATGATGGCAAAGAAATTCAGGATGATCAGAGAATTGAATACCACAAAGAACATTTACGTGCTTTAAAAAAAGCAATAAATAATGATGGTGTCAAGGTTCTAGGCTATTTAGTCTGGGGGTTAATTGATATTCCCAGTTCTGCTGGTGATATGGATAAGCGTTATGGTATGGTTTATGTTAATCGCACTAATTCCGAACCATTGGACCTCAAGCGTATTCCTAAGAAGAGCTATTGGTGGTTTAAAAAGGTAATAGCAGGTAATGGCGCAAGCCTGAATTAAAAAAGAGGGCACAAATATGAAATTAGCAGTTTTTGATATTGGTGGAACTAATATAAAGTGTGGTAGTTTTTATGACAATAAAATAGCTGATACGAAGAAGTTTGCTACACCCAAGACTTTTGCAGGTTTGAAATTGCAAATGCACCGCTTCCTTGATCAGCATGCTTTTGATGGGATAGCTATTAGTGCACCAGGTGCTGTGGATAAACCGAACGGAATTATTAAAGGTATCAGTGCAGTGCCCTATATTCATGATAGACCCATATTTAAAGAATTACAGCAGGAATTCTCGTTACCTGTCGCAATTGAAAATGATGCTAATTGTGCTGGTATTTGTGAAATTAATATAGGTGCCGGAAAAGATTTTACGAATGTAGCTTTCATTGTAATTGGCACAGGTATCGGCGGAGCAATTTTCATTAATAGAAAATTGTATAAAGGCAATCATTTATTTGGGGGAGAATTTGGCCTTATGCAAACCAGTGATGGAGGAACTCTCAGCACACGGGCAACAATTGTTAAAGCCGCATCTGAATATGAAAAACAAACCCATGTTGATAATATCGATGGTGAAAAATTATTTCTGTTAGCAGATCAAGGAGATAAATTAGCGCAAGACCTGATTGATAAAGTTTACAGTTTTTTGGCTGTTGGCTTATACAATATTGAAGTCGCTTTTGATTTCGATGCTTTAATAATTGGAGGTGGTATTTCAGCTCATAAAGGTTTTAGTTCTGAATTATCTAAACGTTTATATGCACAATTGGTAAAAAATAAAGTAAGCCAAATAATGCCTGAAGTCAAAGAATGCCAGTACCACAATAATGCGAATTTATATGGTGCCGCATATAACTTTATCTCAGATTATGCTATAGAGGTGAAAAATGGCAACAATTAAAGATATTGCTAATAAGTCAGGTGTATCCGTAGGGTCTATCTCTCGCTATTTAAATGGTGTTCATTTAAAAAAAGAAAATGAAGAAAAAATAAAGCAGGCTATCAAGGAATTACACTATATACCAAATCAAACCGCTAAATCTCTTAAGATGAACAAGTCTTTTTCAATTGGGATATTGGTAGATAACATGGATAACTTTTACAGTTCTCAATTAATAGCAGCTTTAGAGCAATTGTTCGATCATGCCGGGTACTTTTTACTTTTAACCAGTCATCGTAATAATGAAAAAACTTTTGAATTTAAACTAGCAAAATTAATTGAGCGGTCTGTTGATGCTTTAATCGTTTTGAAAGCAGAAAGTAAGTGGCAATCATTTCAAAAAGTGGGGCAATTGCCATTACCCGTTGTTTCAGTTGAAGCTTCATTGCCAGATAAAAAAGTGCCAGAAATTATGAGTGCTGATATGATGGCTTCGCAAAAGGTTGTCACTAAAATACTGCAAAAAAGAAATAAACCTGCTTTTTTGATTCCAACTGAAAGTGACTATGTGCTGCAACAACGGCTAGCTGGTATCAACGTCGCATGCAAATCAATGGGAGTAACACTCACTCCTGATCAAGTAATTTATGTTGACTACGGTACGACTGAAGCTTACGAAGCAGTTGCAGGATTGAATAAAAAAGGTTTTGACTCAATTTTTGTCACTAATTATACTAATGCTATTCAAGTCGTTCAAGGAGTTCGTGATTGTGGTAAAAAGGTAGGAACAGATATTGCTGTGGCTGGATTTGGCTATTCCCATTTATTACAAAATATGAAATTACCAGTTACTTTAATAAAGCAACCAGTTGAGAAAGTAGCGGAAAAAGTGGCAGAAACAGTATTAAAGCTGCTTGATCATCAAAAAGTAGAAAAGCAAGTTTTTATTCAAGACAAGATATTTTGGCAAAAGGAGTTGCAAGATGAATGAAAAGAATAAGAAGAGACAAGATATAGTTCAGAATAAGAAAACGCAGCAGGAAAGCTATCAAGATTTACCGCAAGCAATTCAAAATAAATTAGAATGGTTTCAAAACCAAAAACTGGGTATTATTTTTCATTGGGGCCTATATGCGCAAGCAGGTATTGTTGAATCATGGCAATTATCAAAAGAGGATGATTGGGCTCGTAAGCATGGTGCCTTTCGCAAGGACTTAAAAGAATTAAGACATGATTATTGGGCATTAAATCAAGAGTTTAATCCAGTAAATTTTGATCCAGAAAGTTGGGCAAAAGCAGCAAAATACGCTGGCTTTAAGTATATGATTTTTACCACAAAGCACCATGATGGGTTCAACATGTACGATACCAAATATAGTGACTATAAGATTACCAGTAAAGATTCTGCTTTTCATAATAATCCATTAGCTGACATCTTAAAATATGTTAATGAGGCTTTTCGCAAAGAGGGAATTGCTACCGGCGCTTATTATTCAAAGGCTGACTGGCATTGTCCTTTTTATTGGGAACCAGGCTCTGATCCTCGAGGAAGATATGCAAGCTATGATCCTGCCCAAAAGCCTGAGTTATGGCAAAAATTCCAAAAGTTTGTTGAAAATCAGTTAGTTGAAATTTGCCAAAATTATGGACCGATTGACATATTATGGCTTGATGCTGGCTGGGTTAATGGAGGTCACCATGAATTCTTGCCTATGGAGCAAATTGCCAGAAAAATCTGGCAAATTAAAGCTGATACCCTGATTGTTGACCGCACAATCGGCGGAAAGTACGAAAATTATGTTACGCCAGAGCAACAAATACCTATCATACCCCCACAAAAGGTTTGGGAGTCTAACTTAACTTTGGCTAAAAACTGGGGATATGTACCTAATGATCAGTATAAAAGTTTTAGTGAAATACTAAATAATATTATCAAAATTATCTCACTAGGCGGCAACGTCATTTTAGGAGTTGGTCCTAAACCAGACGGTACATTACCACAACCAGCCCTTAAATTAATGAAAAAGCTAGGGGATTGGTTAAAAGTTTTTGGTGAAGCCGTCTATGATACACGTGGCTGTCCAGAATATGTCAATAAAAATATTTTTATGACGAAGAAGAACTCAGATTATTATTTATTTTACAACAGTAATGAAGCTGATTATAAAATTTCACTGAATGATTTACCAGTAAAATCTAATGCGGCTTTAAGTTTAGAAACGGGGAAGCCAGTTTCTGTTTCCAATAATACTATTAGCTTGCCAAAAACTGCTTTTCCATATGGTGTAATAAAAATTAAGAAGTTATAAATAGCCTCTCAAAATATTCAATTTTTATGAAATCACTTACATTTTTAGTTGAAACGTTTCCAATATAGAGTTATAATAATATTGTTGAAACGTTTCAAAAGTTAATACTTTAAGGTAAAATGTTGAAGGGGAGAAAATGAGTATTTCTGACAAAATTAGCAAAATGATTTTACCATTAGCTACTAAGATTGGTAACCAACGTCATTTGGTAGCTATACGTGATGCCTTTGTCGACATTACACCTATTATAATGGTAAACTCATTGTTTATATTATTAAATTCCTTGGTTTTAAATCAGCCTGCTGTTTTAAAAGTGTTTCCGTATGCTGCAAATTTGACCCAAATGGGAACTATGGTAAATAACGGTACCATGGGTTTTATGACTATTTTTGTGACTTTTATTATAGGTTACAGGTTACTAAATTCTTATATTGCAGATGGTAGAATTAGTAATAATGACATTAGTCCTATTCATGCTGGAATATTAAGTGTAGCTACAGCTTTGATAATGTTTCCTTTAAATAATCGAGCTGTTGTGTCTGGCTCAATGAAAAATGTGACGGTAACTGGGGTCTATACACAAGCACTAACTTCATCTGGGGGTATGTTTGTGGGCTTGATTGCTGCGGTTTTGAGTACTGAACTATTATTATTTTTTTATAAATCTAAAAAATTAAGAATAAAAATGCCAGATGGAGTACCACCAGCAGTGGCTCAATCATTTAATTCTTTGATTCCTGAATCTCTTGTAGTAATTGTTTTTGCAGTTTTTAGTTTTGCCTATGTTCAAATATTCCATCAAGGAGTTACTGACTTGGTTCAAACCATTATTTCTAAACCTCTTCAAGCTGCTATGGAATCTTGGATTGGTTGCTTTGTCATTCAGTTTGTTACTCAATTCTTATGGTTCTTTGGTTTACACGGACAAAATATTGTAGCTTCAGTTACTTCTCCTCCTATGCTAGCTGCAATCCAGCAAAATATGGCTGCATTTGCAGCTCACAAAGCAGTGCCTAACATTGTTACTAATCCATGGCTTGGAATGTATACTTTGTTCGGTGGTACTGGAGCAATACTACCTTTCTTAATAGCGATTTTTGTTGTTTCTAAACGAAAAGATTACCGAGATGTTGCTAAATTAGGTTTGCTGCCAAGCTTCTTTAATGTTTCAGAACCAATCATGTTTGGTCTTCCTGTAGTTATGAATCCATATTTTGTAATTCCATTCATTTTTGTACCATTAATTAATTTGGCAATAGCTTATCCTTTGACTATGATGGGCTTAGTGGCTAAAAGTGTTGTAATACCAGCTTGGACTATCCCTCCTATTTTAACTACCTGGGTTACTACTGCTGGAGATATTCCTGCAACAATTTTGTCTTTACTGCTTTTCATTTTAGATATATTCCTTTACATGCCATTTGTTATTGCAAGTAATAAAGGAATTAAAGTAAAGCCTGAAAAGTAAAACATTAGTATAGCAAAATTAAATTTAGTCAAAAGTAACTAGCTTATTTGTTAAGTTAGTTATTTTTTATTGCTTTGATATGTATCTTAATTGATAATTAATTATAAAAAGTGGTTATTTTAGACTTAATATTAGCATCTTTTGCTTATAAATTAGGAGATAAATATTATGTTATCAAATTCCAGTCAAACTATAGAAAACAAACAAATTATCAGAGATTATTTTAACTCTTGGCTTAAAAAAGATTTTTCTAATCTTGATAGTTGGTTTAGCCAAGATGTCTATTACCGTGAATGTTATGGTGCTACTTATGAAGGATTAGATGAGTTAAAAGCCTATATTAATTCGAAGTCTAAGGAGCAGACAGTTTTAAAATGGGATATTTATAAAATTGATCAAACTGATACTGGTAAATTTGTGGTTACTTGGTATTTTGATGCTGCAGAAAAAGAAGAATATTGCTTCGATGGCGTTTCTTTAATAGAGTTCTCCGGCAATAAAATGAAAAAAGTGGTGGAATATTCAACTAAGCATGAAACCTTCCGTCCGTTTAAAGATAAAATATAAATCTAAGTCTTTATCATTGAGGATGGCAAACAATGAAGGTCTACTTTATTAAATAATACTTAAAAAAGTGTAGTTTATTAGTAAAAAAATATGGTATATACCATTTTGACTGTCTAATTAAAATCAGTTAGAGAATATTGAACTATTTTGGTGTAGACCAAAGCCAACAAACATACAGCCACAACAATTTTCAACTGTAAAACGGTAAACGTTTCCATTTGCTATGGTATAATGCAAGTGTAGTGAAATATTAGTAGGAGGAATTATTATGAATGCTATAATTAACTGGCTAAACAAGCATCTCGTTCCTGTTGCGGCTAAGATCGGCTCTGTTCGCTGGCTTGTTGCACTGCGTGATGCCTTTATCTCTATTATGCCTATTATGCTGGCTGGTTCAGTAGCTAGTGTATTAAATGCTATTTTTAGGGATGTTCCCACTAACCTAGGATGGACAGGCGTTGTTAATTCAATGCAATGGCTTATCAATATCAATGCGTTGGTGTGGACAGGCTCAACTGCAATTTTAGGATTGCTGTTTGCCTTTACATTTGGCTATCACATGTGTGTCCAATATAAAGTTGAACCGATCGCAGGGGGCCTGCTGACATTAGGTACCTTTATTATGAGCTTGCCTCAAAGCTTTTCAGTTGATTTGAAAAATGCTCTTACTCTTACCAAGGGCGATCTAAAAACATTAACTGCTGCCAATGTAGCTGTTACTGGCAAAAATATCAGTTCTTGGGGCTGGTTTAACTTTAACAAGTACTTTGGAGCTTACGGCTTCTTCACCATAATGATTATGGGTGCTATTTCTGTAGCAGTTTATATTGCTTTAGTAAAGAAACATATTACTATTAAAATGCCTGACAGTGTTCCACCCGCAGTTTCCAATGCTTTTACAGGTATTATTCCCGCAACCGCTGGTTTGTTCGTTGTTGGTATTATTAACTATCTATTCAGTCTTAAAAACACGACAGTGATTGACTTAATTGCCAAGACAATTCAAGAGCCGTTAATGAAGATGGGTCAAGGTTATGGCTCGTTGCTACTGATAGTATTTCTAGTTCAACTATTTTGGTTCTTTGGTATTCATGGCACCAATGTTTTGGCTCCGGTTACAGAAAGTATTTGGACTACAGCACTGATTGCCAATACTAATGCCCATAAAATGCAAAAGGCATTACCTTACATGTGGACTCGAAGTGACTTTGATCTTTATGTTTGGATCGGTGGTGCTGGCTCAACACTGTTACTTATCTTAGCCGTTCTTGCCTTTTCAAAGCGTGAAGATGAACGTGCCGTTGCTAAGATTTCACTTGTACCTGGGATCTTCAACATTAATGAACCTATGATGTTTGGTATGCCAATTGTTTTAAACCCAATTTATATTATTCCATTTGTTCTTGCTCCATTAGTTATGGTATCAATTGCCTATGGTGCTTTAAGTCTTGGCTTGGTTAATCGAGTTGCCGTACAGACAACCTGGGCGATGCCACCGTTCCTTAATGCTATCATTGCTACAATTGACTGGCGTTCAGTTATTTTACAAATTGTTAATATGGTCGTTGGTTTCTTGATTTATGTACCATTTGTAATTGCTTCTAATAACGTCGATCCTGAAAAAGTTAATAAAGTTTAAGGAGCAATAATTTTATGAAACAGTTGGGTATTTCACTTTATCCCGAGCAAAGTACATTTGAGCGCGATAAAGAATATATGTATTTAGCTCATAAATATGGCTACAGGAGAATTTTTACCTCACTTTTGCAGTTAAAAAGTGCAAGTGGTGAAGATATACTTGCC
This sequence comes from Lactobacillus sp. W8174, assembly GCF_016100975.1. Classification (GTDB taxonomy): domain Bacteria; phylum Bacillota; class Bacilli; order Lactobacillales; family Lactobacillaceae; genus Lactobacillus; species Lactobacillus juensis. The sequence goes on from NZ_JACFRN010000002.1 coordinate 267,550, forward strand.
AAGTTAAAAAAAGATGTTGCTTATGCAAACAATTTGGGTTTTAAAACTGTAGTCGATATTAATCCCGTTTTGTTTAAAGAACTAAAAATTGATTATAATGATCTTGCTTTTTTCCATAACTTAGGCGTCTGGGGCTTGCGGTTAGATGAGGGCTTTAGCGGCATGGAAGAAGCTGCCATGACTCGTAATCAATATGGACTCAAGATTGAACTAAATATGAGTCGGGGTACAAATTATCTTGACAGTATTATGGCTTATGATCCGGAGAATGATAACCTAATTGGTTGTCATAACTTTTATCCACAAGAATATACGGGCTTAAGTGAAAGGATTTTTAATGAATATTCACAAAAGTATCGTGATTATGGATTGCATACTGCTGCGTTTATTTCATCTAAAAACGCTAAATTCGGTCCTTGGCCTGTTCATGAGGGTTTACCGACACTTGAAAGCGATCGTCACCGAAATATTTTTAGTCAGGTTACTCACTTACGCTTGAGCAAAATGATTGATGACATTATTATTGGCAATGCTTTTGCCAGTGAAAATGAGTTGGCTGCTGCAGCAAATGCTTTTAACAGTGCATATCCTACTTTGAAAATTGTGTTTGAAGATGATGTCTTACCAATTGAGCAAACGATTTGCTTAAAAGAGCCTCATTTGTACCGCGGTGATGCATCTGCATTTCTGTTACGCGACACCCAACCTCGTGTTGTTTATGCCAAAGAAAAAATTCCAGCTCATAATAATGACAAAGCCTCTTTTGCGAGAGGAGATATAGTTGTTGTTAATGATCAATATCCTCGGTATAAAGGAGAACTGCAAGTTGTTTTAACGCCGTTTGCTAATGATGGCAGACGTAATCTTGTAGGACACTTACATCCCGATGACTTAGACTTGTTAAAATCTATTGAACCTTGGAGTACGTTTATAATGAAGCAAAGCTAATTCATTTAGCTTAAATATTTAAGCCGTGAGCAAATTAACTCACGGCTTTTTGTTTGTGTACATGTTTTAACAAAATAAAATAGTATAATGGTCCATGTAAGTGATTTCACACTAAGGGAGAAATAGAATAAATGCTGGGTTTTTCGATTTATCTAAACCGTGATCTAACGGCTGATGATTATAATTATATACTTGCGATGCGCAATGCGGGATTAACAACTATTTTTACTTCATTACATATTCCTGAAGATGATCCCAAAGTAATATTAAACAGATTAGCAGAGCTGACTAAATGGTGTAAGAACTTAGAAACTTCTGTCATTGCTGACGTTTCTGAAAGTGGTATGGCAAGGCTAGGACTTGCACTTGAAAATGAAGAGCAGATTGCCAGCTTGGGCTTGACTGGCCTGAGAATAGACGATGGTGTTTCACCAGCTACTATAGCAAAGCTTTCACAGAAAATGCCAATTGCTCTGAACGCCAGTACTATCAATGAAGATGACGTCACAGCTTTACGAGAGCATGGTGCCAACTTCGAAAATTTGCAAGCTTGGCATAATTTTTATCCGCGACCAGAAACCGGTTTAGATTCAAATTGGTTAAAAGCGAAAAATGATTGGTTACATCACATGAATTTAGAAACAATGGCATTTGTGGCAGGTGATGCTGTTTTACGTGGTCCAATTCATGCAGGATTGCCAACTCTTGAAAAGCAAAGAGGAGAGAATCCTTTAGCTGCAATGTTGGAATTAAGACGCTTAGCCTGTGACCATGTTTTTATTGGGGATGCCTCTTTATCACCGCAAATGATTGATAGTTTTAAAAATTATATTAAACAGCAGATTATTACACTTCGCATTGATAAAAACTTGCCTGAATTATTTAATTCTGAATGGCATAATCGTCCAGATGTAGCGCGTGATGTAGTGAGGTTAACGGAGGGGCGTAGCCGTCAGCTTTTTGATGTTGCACCCCAGGGAAATCCTGAAGCTCGATCAAAAGGAACAATTACATGTGATAATAAATTATATTTGCGTTATCAAGGTGAATTACAAATAACTAAGCGTGATTTACCTGCTGATGAAAAAATTAATGTTTTAGGACACGTGGTAGCTGAAGATTTACCACTTTTGAACCAAATAGGTGCAGGGCAAAGCATCATTTTCATTGCTGCAGGTGAATAAAATTTACTTAGTGTTTGAAATAAGCTACTATCTTTATTGAATTGGTATAATCCATTAAAACATGATTTTTAATAATTAATTATCATAATTTGCAAATTGGTCTAATAAATAATATACTTATTTTGTCTTTAAAAAAGGAGGAAAAAATGAGTACAGATAAATATTCCAAAATAGGCCAAGAAATCTATGATCATATTGGTGGTATCGCAAACGTTAAATCTTTATACCATTGTATGACCAGAGTGAGAATTACGGTCAGGGATAAATCTAAAGTGGATTTAGCTGGTTTAAAACAAGTTAAAGACATTTTGGGAGTAGTTGATGGTGAAACGCTGGAAGTGGTTTTAGGTCCTGGTGTAAATGCCAAAGTTGCTCAAAGTATGGTTAATGCAGCTGGTGTAAATGAAAATGATCCTTTTCCAGATGTAACAGCTAAGGAAAGTTCTTATCAAAAAGACAAGAGCGAAGTTATGGAGAAAGCTGAAGAAGTCCACGCAGCCCATAAAGCCAGCTTAAAGCAAACTTGGTGGCGTATTGTCTTGCAACATATTTCGGCTATCTTTATACCTTTAATTCCAGCATTTGTTGGTGCCGGTTTAATTTCTGGTGTATCAGGTATTTTAAGAAATATGTTGACAGCCAAAATGCTGCCGGCAAGCTGGAACTTAGGCATCACCGTTTTAGGTGTCATTGCTAATGGGCTATTTGCCTACTTAAATATTTATGTTGGTATTAATGCTGCTAAAGAATTTAATGCCACACCTGGACTTGGTGGTATCATCGGCGGTGTGGTAATGCTGCCTGGTGTGGTAGCTCCTATGGTAATACCAAATATTTTTAATGGTCAGCCGTTAGCTGCCGGACAGGGTGGTATCATCGGAGTTTTGCTTGCAGTATGGCTATTGTCATATGTTGAAAAATTCTTCCACAAATACATGGCTGATTCAGTTGATATTATTTTCACACCATTTTTAACTTTATTAGTAATGGGCCTAATTACCATTTTTATCATTATGCCTTTTGCTGGTTGGGTTTCAAACTCACTCATTGGCGGAATTAACTGGGTCTTAAAGGTTGGTGGACCTATTGCCGGTTTTATTTTAGGTGCAGTGTTCCTACCAATGGTTATGTTTGGCCTGCATCAAATTTTAACGCCAATTCATTTGCAAATGATTCAAAAGATGGGTTATACGCCGTTATTGCCTATTTTAGCAATGGCTGGTGCTGGACAAGTAGGTACTGCAATTGCTTTATGGGTTAAATGTCGTAAGAACAAAGAATTAACTAAACTAATTAAGGGAGCTTTACCCGTCGGAATTTTAGGAGTAGGCGAGCCACTAATTTATGGTGTTTCTCTTCCTTTAGGCCGTCCCTTCATTACTGCATGTTTAGGTGGTGGTATTGGTGGTGCCGTTTTAGGAGCCTTCGGCAATGTCGGCTCAATTGCTATTGGTACATCTGGTATTGCCTTAATTCCGTTAATTGCCCACAATAAAGCATTAAATTATTGTATTGGTCTATTAGCAGCTTATATTGGCGGTTTTATTCTAACTTATTTCTTTGGTGTACCTAAAAGCGCTGTAGTTGCTAAAAATGAAGATGGCTCTTTCGTTAATCCCGAGGATAATAAAACAAGTCACGAAAGTGTGGCAGTTAATTTAGCCAGTCCTGTGAATGGTGAATTGGAAGAATTATCTGCTGTAAAAGATGATGTTTTTGCTCAAAAAATGCTGGGAGACGGCTTTGCTGTAATTCCTGATAATGATGGTAAAATTGTTGCTCCAGTTGATGGACGTATTTTAACAATTATGGATACGAAACACGCAGTTACAATGGAATCAGATCAAGGTCCATTGGAATTAGTCTTGCATTTTGGAATTGACACTGTGGAATTAAAGGGTGCTCCATTTGAAATAAAAGTAAAAAGTGGACAGTATGTTAAACGTGGTGACGTTATTGCTCAAATGGATGTTCCAGCTATTAAAGCTGCGGGCAAGCCAACAGACGTGATGGTAATGATTAACAATATGGAGGATGTAGCAAGTATTTCTCCTGTTGCTACAGGCAAGGTAACTGCAAATCAGATTGTTGCAACTGTAAAAACAAATTAATTTACGGATAAAATATGGAAATTAAAAACTTAGAAACCGAAGCACGAAATCCCGCAACAGCGCACATTGATACGATGTCTACATTGGAAATGGTCAAAACAATTAATGCTGAAGATCAAAAAGTAGCTCTTGCTGTAGCAGGAGAGAGCGATCAAATTGCTAAAGCAATTGATCAAGCTTCCACAAGATACTCTGCTGGAGGACGCTTAATCTATATTGGTGCTGGAACTAGTGGACGATTAGGCGTGCTTGATGCAGCTGAACTAGTTCCGACTTACGGTATTAAGCCGGAAAGAGCAATTGGCTTAATTGCAGGTGGCAAAAAAGCTATGTTTGCTGCTGTAGAGGGTGCAGAAGATTCAGCATCACTGGGAGAAGCCGACCTAAAAAATCTTAAATTAACGGCAAATGACATTGTTATTGGCTTAGCTGCCAGTGGCCGAACTCCTTATGTTATTGGCGGGTTAAAACATGCCGCTAAAGTCCAAGCTCTAACTATAGCTGTAGCTTGTGTGCCAAATTCAGTGATAGGTCAAATCGCCGAAATTGCGATTAATGCTGTGGTTGGTCCTGAAGTGATAACCGGCTCAACCCGTATGAAAGCCGGTACTGCTCAAAAAATGATTTTAAATATGATCTCAACTGGTGTAATGATCAGACAAGGCAAAGTTTATCAAAATGTGATGGTTGATGTGCAACCAACCAATGATAAGCTAGTTGATCGTGCTTGCCGTATTATTAGTGAAACGGCAGCAATTCCGACTGCTAAAGCTCTAAGCTTTTTAAAAAAAGCAGACAATGATGTTGCTCTTGCAATAGTGATGGCTAAAACGGGTAAAAGTAAGCACGAAGCTGCACAATTGTTAACTGAACATCATGGTATTGTAAGTGACGTTTTAAATAGTTTGAATTAAAAATTTCAGTTAAGTGTTCCTTAATAGCTAAAGCTATAATTATAAGGAACACTTTTTTTAATTCCAAATAATATATAAAAGAAAATTTCTAATGTTAACTATAAGGAGAGAAAGTTTTCAAATAAAAAGAACTAATTTCGCTTGCATATTGGAAATTAGTTCTCAATAGAATTTAATTTTTTTAATTGAATAAGAAATTTAATTAAAGCTCTGTTACTAACTGTTTTCTTCTTTTAATAAGCTTCTTTCGTAAATTTTCATAAATGGGTAATACATTAAGCCATCAATTACAATCAATAATATTACTAATATCGGAGCCCGCCAATCCATAGTTGATAAAAATGCTCCAATTGGCGCTGGCATTTGCCATGAAAATAGTGCAAATGTCTTTTTCACAAGTCCAAATGACATTGAAAGGTAACTTAAGATAGCGTTAACCGTGGAAGTAAAAATAAAGGGAATGAAAAAGATGGGGTTTAGCATTAACGGGGTACCAAATATCATAGGCTCAGAAATTCCAAATAGTGCTGGAATTAAACCTACTCTGCCCACTGTTTTTAGTTGCTTAGATTTCGAAAATGACATTATAATCGCTAAAGCTAAGACAGAACCGCAGCCACCGATAATAACAAAGTAAACCCAAAAAGGAGTAGTGAAAATTCTCGGTAGTGCTTTGCCTGCTAACTTAGCGCTAGCATTGATAGAGAGATTACCATCACGAATTGGTCCCAGAATACCAGCGAGTGCAGCATCGTGAATACCAAAAAACCAAAAGAGCTGTACTAAAATAGTTAAAAAGATTGTTGCTGGCAAGCTGTCTGCAACCTTAAAACTTGGTGATAAGAAGCTGTAAATGGCTTTAACTGCTGTAGTATGGTTTGCTTGACAAATTATAAAAATAATTGCATCTACTGCTAAAATAACTAGTGCTGGAACAAATGAAGCAAAACTTTCTGATAAAGCTGATGGCACTCCTTTAGGCATCTTAATACGACCAAAATCGTGTTTACGCATTGCGTGGTACGCTTCCGTTGTTAGAATAGCAATCAAAATGGCAATTATAATTCCACGGCCATCCCAATAACTAATGTCTGCAAAATTTCCAGTGAAGCCGAGTTTTTTAGGATCAAAAACTAACATAAAAAATCCTGCTAAAGAAAACATAATAGGCGATAGAGGATTTTCTTTGTAATGCTGGCATAAAAAGTAGGTAATACCAACGCAAATAAAAACAGACATTGCGCTCATCGAAACGGAACTTAGCCAAGAAAGTGTTAAAGCATTCTTTTGAGCAAAGTGAGCCCAAGCTATTAGTAAGCCATTACTATGTTTGGTAACAGGTGGCGCAGCACCGATTATGACAAAAATTGAACCAAACAATGTGATTGGCAGAAGTGTCATAAAAGTATCTCTAATTGCTGCAAGATGACGTTGATTGGCCATTTTATTAGCAAATGGTGTAATGTGTTTATCCATCCAAGAAGTAATTTTTGTAGTTTCCATGTTCAATCTCCTACTTTAGTATTCCCTACGTTCAATCAATTTACCATTTGAATTAATAATTTTTTTGTACCAAAAGTAGGAAGCTTTTGGCTTACGCTTTAATGTTGAAAAATCGACAGCCACTAAGCCATAACGTTTTTCGACCCCGTTCATCCATGAATACAGATCAAATGGGGACCAGGTAAAGTAACCTCTGACATCAGCTCCTTTGTCTTGTGCATTCATCAAAGCATTTATATGATCATTCATAAAAGAAATGCGGTAGTCATCCTTGACTTCACTTACATTAATATTTTCATGAAAACCAACACCATTTTCTGTAACAAAGATAGGCAAATGATATTTTTGGTATGCACGAATTAAGCCATCCTCTAACCCTTTCGGATATATTTCAGTGTCCCATTCAGTGTATTCACTATTTGGATCCATTACCTGTTCAAACCAGTTTTTGATTCTCATTTGAGTTGAACCTTTTTTACCGGAATTATTAAATACCATTTTCGTTTCGCCGGAGGTATATGGTTTCACTAACGTACGGGCGTAATAATTTAAGCCTAAAAAATCAACTGTATTTTCTGCTATTGTTTTTAGAAGGTCAGGCTTCATGAAAGAAATATCATTAGTCTCACTAAGTTTAGCTATCAAATCAATAGGGAAACTACCTAGTGCAGCGGTATCTAAAACCCAGTTGTTAGCATAATTATCAGCATTCCGCATAGCGATTTTGGTTTCAATCGTATCATCTATGCCATCAACTGGTGAATAACTATGAACAATACCTATTTGTCCCTGAAATTTTCCCTGACGAAATTTTTGAATAGCTAATGCACTGGCATACATCACGTTAAAACCGCAAGTGATCGTGTGTTGTAAATCATGTTCAGCCGGCGGATAGTTGCCAATCAAATAGCCATTGACAGTAAACCATTTGGGTTCGTTAAAAGTTGTCCAGAGTTTAACTTTATCGCCAAAAGCTTTAAAACAAACTTCAGCGTAGTGGGCAAAAGCACGGCTGGTGTCAAGATTGAGCCAGCCACCAACTTCTTACCAGTACTGTGGCAGATCCCAGTGATAAAGTGTCACAAAAGGCGTTATGCCATTTTTAAGGCAACAATTAATTAGTTTATTGTAAAACTCAATTCCTTTCGGATTAATGTCACCGGCACGATTTTTGATAATGCGCGGCCAAGACAAAGAAAAACGGTATGCATTTTGACCACCATCTTTCATCATTTTGATATCCTCTTCAAAATGATGATAATGATCGCTAGCTACATCACCGTTTTCTAAATTATTTTCATGTAAATAATGGTCCCACATGGATTCAGCCTTATCATCAACATTCCAGGCACCCTCACACTGATAGGATGCTGTAGCGCCGCCCCAAAGGAAATTACTATTCATATTTGCCTCCCTTTCAAAAGTAAAATACAAAAAAATCTTTTTCTAGTGCATAGAAAAAGATCCCGAAGAACGTAAAAGCTCTCTTCATCTTTAATCTATAGTACGTAATTTACGGCTCACGTGTAGAAACTGCCGACCATATCTCGACATTATATAGATAGATATTTGTTTACATTTTGAATTTTAGCAAAGTAAAAATATTTCTTCAATGACTTTTTGATCAAGTAAAAGTATCCTAAAATGGCTAAATGGGCAATAAAACAATATTCATATAGCTAAAACGTCTGATGAAAATATTTTTTATTTGCAAGCACAAAAAGTGCTTAAAGGCTAAATTTGATGTGGATAATTTTTTCAGAATAGCAATTACCTTAATTTACTACATAAACTAAGATTCAGGGCTTGAATGTCGTTCGTTAAAGTTGAATAATAATATTAGAAGTAACTTTTTCAGACAACTTTTGGTAAAATAATAAGTTGTTAACAATTTTAATACGGAGGAAATTATGTCTTATAAAGACAATATGATGTTGTTTGCCCTCAATTCCAATGTTCCGCTGGCGGAAAAAATTGCACAGCGGGTGGGGGTACCCTTGAGTAAGTCCAGCGTGCAACGCTTTAGCGATGGTGAAATTCAAATTAACATTGATGAATCTGTTCGGGGTAAGGATGTATATTTGATTCAGTCAACCAGTGTACCGGTTAATGATAACCTAATGGAATTGTTGATCATGATTGATGCTGTGCGCCGCGCTAGTGCACAAACAATTAATATCGTGATTCCTTACTATGGTTATGCTCGACAAGACCGTAAGACTAGACCACGTGAACCAATTACTGCCAAGTTAGTAGCTGACATGTTGCAAGAAGCTGGAGCAACTAGAGTCTTGTCACTGGACTTGCATGCACCACAAATCCAAGGATTTTTTGACATTCCGGTCGATAACTTAATGGGTGCACCATTACTTGCTGATTACTTTTTGAGAAACAATTTGCAAGAAGATGCTGTTGTCGTTTCACCTGATCATGGTGGAGTAACCCGTGCTCGCAAACTGGCTGAGTTTTTGAAGACACCTATTGCGATTGTAGATAAGCGTCGTCCTCGCGCAAATGTTTCAGAAGTAATGAATATCATTGGTAACGTTAAAGGTAAGCGCGCTATTATTATTGATGACATGATTGATACAGCAGGAACAATAACCCTAGCTGCACAAGCGTTAATAGATGCTGGGGCTACTGAAGTTTATGCCAGTGCTACGCACGCAGTTTTGTCAGGTCCAGCTATTCAAAGATTGAATGATTCTCCGATTAAAAATTTGGTTCTAACTGATTCTATTAATCAGCCAGTAGAAAAGAAGTTGGAAAAAACTCTTCTAGTTTCAGTAGGTCCGCTTATTGGGGATGCAATCAAATGCATTCAAAAACATGAACCACTCAGTCCTTTATTTAACACTAGATACGAAAAAGATAAACATTAATAAATTATAAAATTTACCAAGATCTGCTTAACTTAAGCAGATCTTTTAGTTTGACAAAATTACCACTTAGTCTGCTTTATTGACCCCTTAGTGAAATCCTATTGCATTTAAAATAAAATTAAAGTTTAATAAAAACATACCAAAGATGAAAGGATAAAAGAGCAATGTCACTTAAAGATCTTTTTAAAACCAATATTTTTCGAGGAATTTTCATTCTAATTATTTTCTTATGTTATGCCATTTGTGGAACATTGGCAACATACCTTTTTAAATATGCAATCAATGATTTAACAAGAGGCAACTGGGACAGATTTGTATTTTGGTTAGTCATTGATTTTATTGTCTCAATCTTTACTGTTTTGTCCTTACCATTGGGAACATTTTTGTTTAACAAGCAAGTTCAAGAATGCTTACATAATATTCGTTCCCAAATAATGCGGCGGTATTACAATTCTGGCGGTTATAAGGTATCAGAAATACAAAATGAGTTAGGCAATAATCTCAAGATTTTAACAGACGATTATGCTACGCCTTGGATTCAAATTTGGACCAACTTGTTAAGTCTTATCTTCGCAATTGGTACATTAATAACTCTTCACTGGTCATTAATTTTATTTGTTGCTGTAGCGGCAATTATTGTGTTGACTCTACCTAAAATTATGACAAAAAAGTTATCTAATTCCACAGCCGCAGCAGCCAAGAAAAACGCGCAGCTTTTAAATACAATTGAAAATTGGTTTTCTGGTTTAAGTGAATTGCGCAGATACAGTGCAAGTGGCCGACTAGATAGAGCACTTGGTCAAGATAGTCGGAAACTGGCAGAAGCCAATGTTTATAGAAAAAAAGTACAAGGGATCTCGATTAGTATTAACGGCTTAGGTAATGCTATTGGTCAAATTGGGTCAAGTTTATTCAGTGGACTACTATTTTTTAAGCATATAATCACTTTGGGTGATTGGTTTATAACAGGTAGCTTTGCTTCGACCATTTTTAATGGTCTCTGGGAAGTTATCAACGCAATGACGCAAATGAGATCAACCAAAAAGTTACGTCAGGAAATTGCTGATTTAACAAAACCAATACCTGAAAAGAAGCCTGGAACGGTTGTTTATGGTGTTGAATGTCACAATTTGAAAGTGCAATATCAAAATGGAGAAAGTATATCTTATCCTGATTTTACTATTAATAAAGGCGATAAGGTCTTACTTTCAGGAGATTCAGGCACAGGTAAGTCAACTCTATTCAAAGTCCTTCTGGGACAACTTAAGCCCAAAACTGGTGAGGTCTTCTTTACTGCTCAAGACGGGACTAAAATATCGCCTCAAAAAGCTCGACTATGTTACATAGCACAAGATGCAACGCTCTTTCCTGATACTATTGCAAATAATATTACGATGTTTAACAGCAAACTGGTTAGCAAACTAAAAGAAGCTGTTAGAAAAGTTCAATTGGTGCCAGATTTAGCCAAGTTTCCAAATCAAATTAATACAACGGTCGATTTAGATCAAGGCAATTTATCAGGTGGACAAAGACAAAAAGTAGTTTTGGCCAGGGCCGAAATTCATGATGAACCATTTTTGTTACTTGATGAAGCAACTAGTGCAGTTGATAGTAAATCTACCAGTGAAATTATTGGCAATTTGCTCGATACCGATAAAACACTTTTAATGATTGCACATAACTTCAGTCCGGAACTAAAAGACAAGTTTGATTATCAAATCAATTTAAAATCAAATAAAAAATCAGGTAATCAAAATGACAATTAAAGAATTTTATAGGATAAATCCTTTACGCTTTATTGTTTTACTTTTAATCAATATTTGTTTATATGCACTATTAATTATCGGTACTGTATTCAGTATTATAGAAACTACGGCAATTCAACAAGGCAATTTTAAAATATTTTTAATTGTTAATGTATGTGCTTTTGTATGTGTAATGGGAGATTATCTACTGCAAGGGCTGTTACAATACATTTTATCTCAGCAGGAAGAGCAATATAATGTTGCAATCAGAGATAAAACCACTAAACATTTTTATGCAGATCAAAAAGACCATGCAGTAGCACAAGTTCAAAACCGGTTAACGAATGATATAGTTCAAAGTCAGCAAAATTATATTACTCCTTTTTTTAGCTTAATTGGAGGAGTAGTCATTATAATTTCTACCATTATATTATTGGTTTCATTACATTGGAGTTTGCTTGTTACCATATCAATAATGGTACTAATCTCCTTATTTTTGCCAAAGCTGTTGGAGAAGCCCTTACAAAATTCAATGATTCAAGTTTCTAAGACCAACCAAAAATATCTAGATTGCTTGGAGAAATGGCTTAATGGACTTGCAGAAATACAACGCTATTTTAGTGGTGCAAAATTATTTAAGGTAACGAGTAAAGCTGCTAAAAATTTAGAAGATGCTAATGTTAAACAGAATGGTGTTATGCAACTACTAACCGTAATAAATGGTCTAGTATCGGCTATTTTCTCTTTGATTTTATTTTTATTAGTTGGTTATTTGTTTCAACAAAAACTAGTTGTGTTTGGTGCCATTACCGGAGTGGGCAACTGCCAATCGTATTTGAGACAGGGAATTCAGTATATAGTAACCTCTTATGGGAAAATGAAGGGGTCCGAAACTCTAAATAAAGAAATTGCTAAAACCGGGACACCAGTAGAAAAGGTGCAAACTACAAAAAAGGTAAGACCAGTCGCGATTAGCACTCAAAATCTGAATTTACAATTTCCCAATGGTGAAAGGTTGCAGTTTCCTGATATTAATATTGAACAAGGTGAAAAAATACTGTTGACTGGAGATTCAGGAGCTGGCAAGTCAACGTTGTTTAAACTCATCTTGGGAGAAATCAAACCAAGTTCTGGACAAATCATATTTAAAGATAAAGAGGGTGCAAGGATTAATCCAGATATGAGTAAAATTGGTTATATTCCGCAAGACCCTGTGCTTTTTCCGGTAACTATTGCTGATAACATGACTATGTTTTCCGATAAATTAAAACAGGCACTGCCACAATTAGTTAAAAAAGTTCAGCTTGCTGGCGATATTGCCAAATTTGATGATGGCTTAGAACAAAAAATCGATTTAAACAAATTGAATATTTCTGGTGGTCAAAGACAAAAGATTGTTTTAGTACGAGCTTTAGTCCATCAAAGTGAAATTTTTTTGATTGATGAAGGCACCAGTGCTATTGACCAGCAAGCGACAATGCAAATTTTGCGGGAAATCACATCGAGTTCTGCTACAGTAATTTTTATTGCACACAGCTTTAATGATCAGATGAAAGAAATGTTTGACAGAGAAATTCACTTAACGAAAACATAAGGCAATAAAAAGGAGGTAAGATATTATGACAATTAAGGACTTTTATAAGCAAAACCCTTTACGCTTCATGATACTAATTTTGATTACCGTTTTAGAGTGGACTTTACCAATTGTAACTACACAAATACTTATGCTTTTAACCACAGCAATTCAGCAACAGAAATTCCAACAGTTTTTAATTATAAATGTCATTTCATTTATGCCTTTCTTATTTCAATATTTAATACAAGGACTGCATGCGTTCTTTCTATCAAAACAACAAGAGGAATTTAATTTTCATATCAGAAAAAGATCTGTATCTCACTTTTACGCGGATCAAAAAGAGCATTCTGTTGCCCAGATTCAAAATCGATTAACAAATGACCTGAATCAGAGCCAAGAAAATTATTTTGCACCATTTTTTGGTCTAATTGGTGGTGTTATTAATTTAGTATCTGTAATTGTTCTGCTTATTTCATTACACTGGAGTTTACTTCTCACAATTATTTTGATGGTGGCTATTTCATTATTGTTACCAAAATTATTAGAAAAGCCACTACAAAATTCAATGACCAAGATTTCAAAGAGTAATAATCAATATCTCGATTGCTTAGAAAAGTGGCTTAATGGCCTTGAAGAACTACAACGTTATTTTGCCGGAGGAAAACTATTTAAAGTAACTAATGATGCAGCTAAAGAGCTAGAAGATGCTTATGTCAAGCAAAATGGGATTACGCAATTACTAAGTATAATTAATGGATTGGTATCAGTTTCTTTTTCATTAATTTTATTCTTACTAACGGGTTATTTGTTCCAAGCTAAAATAGTAGCATTTGGTGCAATCACTGGAGTAGGCAATTGTAATCTCTACTTAAGGCAAAGTATTCAAATCATAGTTAGTCGATATGGGCAAATAAAGGGCTCCAAAACTTTAAATCAGGAGATTGCCCAAACGGCTGCGCCAGTTAAAAAAGAGCAAGCTGAAGAAGTAGCAACTCCAGCATCACTTAGTACCCATGATCTTAGTTTGCAATTTCCTAATGGTGAAAGCCTAATTTTTCCAGACATTAATATTAAGTCAGGTGAAAAGGTGCTTCTGACTGGTGATTCTGGAGCTGGAAAATCAACTTTGTTTAAACTCATTCTCGGACAAATCAAACCAACTTCAGGGCAGATTGTTTTTAAAGACAAGTATGGTGCTGTGGTTAACCCAGATATGAGTAAAATTGGCTATATTCCCCAAGATCCTGTGCTTTTTCCGGTGAGCATTGCTGACAACATGACGATGTTTGTAGACAAATTAAAGAGCGCTTTACCGTCATTGGTTGAAAAAGTACAATTAGCAAGTGATATTGCCAAATTTGATGAAGGATTAAATCAAAAAATCGATTTGAACAAGTTAAATATCTCAGGAGGGCAAAGACAAAAAATTGTTCTGGTGCGGGCTTTAGTTCATCAAAGTGAAATAATTTTGATTGATGAAGGAACTAGTGCAATCGATCAGCAAGCTACTATGCAAATCTTGCATGAAGTGACGTCTACTCCTGCTACCGTTATTTTTATCGCTCACAGCTTTAATGAACAAATGAAACAGCTATTCGACAGAGAAATTCATTTAGTAAAAAATGTTAAAGATTGAAAAGAATTATACTTTTAACTTAAATCATAACAAAAGTAGTAAAAGCAGCTGAATCAGCGATTCAGCTGTTTATTTATTTTTTGGCTTTCTCAAGTATCGCAAAGTACCATTTTTAACATAACGCTGAAATTTTTGGTATAAAGGGTCAAAAATTTGGGGTTCATCGCTATTTGACATCATGATTTTAGGAAAGAAGAAACGTTCGTCACCCTGCAATGTGCCATTCAATGAACGTACGAGAGGACTCAAATGTGATAATTCGATTAATTGCCCATCGTCTTGCATGATTTCAATTTGACTGTTAGCATTTTTACCAGTTGGTTTATAAGCATCATAAGGTTCATCAAAAGCTGAATTGGTATCGGTGTAATAATTTGGATCAAAACCAGCCTGTTTGATTAAATCTTTTAATTTTGGCAACAGATTTTTGGTTTCTTGGTTGATACATACGCTGGCTAAGGGCTTTCTGAAGAGATAACGCATAGCTAAATCGGAGAGAATTGGGTCATTAGCTTTCGTCCACATTGAAAAATTGGTTTCCATTACGCCATCATCTAGCTTCAAGTAATCATCAAGTGTCCAGTCATTTGCTAGAAATTTTGCTAAACTAGGAGTTACCGGCAAATTACCTTGCTTGTAAATTATTTTTGCTCTTTCAAGCAAATGCTGTAAAATAACTTCCATTGACCGCCCGACTCTGTGGAAATAAACCTGTTGATACATTTGATAACGAGAAACAATATAATCTTCAACAGCATGCATTCCCGCCATGGTAAAGCAAATTCCTTCGCTGTATGGACGGATTTCTTGCAAAATTCTGGATAAATCAAATTTTCCGTAAGTAACCCCAGTGAAATAGGCATCGCGTTGCAAGTAGTCCATTCTGTCAGCGTCTGCTTGACTAGAAATCATTTTAACTACTTGGGGATTAGGATAAGTTTTAGCTATCACACTTGCTACAAGAGCAGGAAAATTCGGTGAAACTGTTTGCAAGACTTGGTTAACTTCTGTACTGGGGTCAGTGATAATCTTTTGCCCAATTTTTTCATGATTAGTGCCAAAAAGGTGTTCAAAGGTATGTGAATACGGGCCATGTCCAATATCATGCAAGAGACCAGCACATTCGACTAATAATCTGTTACTATCATCCCAAAGTCCATCGCCTGAACGTTGCGATGGGTATTTTTTTGCAAAAATATTACAAATTCTGCGAGTTAACTCATAAACTCCTAGATTATGCTCGAATCGAGTATGCGTTGCACCAGGAAAAACATAGGCAATAGGACCAAGTTGCTTAATTCTGCGCATTCTTTGAAATTCCTGAGTTTTCAGAATATCAAGTATAACTTCGTCTTCAATGTGGATGTATTCGTGAACTGGATCTCTTAAAACTACTTCTTTTTTAAGTTTACTGTTATGAAAATTTGGCATGTCAAATCTCCTAAAGCTGTTATATTAAAATGTTGTTAATACCTTAAATTATAACAAACTTAGACTCATTAGTTTAACATCATTGTTCTTTTAGCTTATTTTATTAAAATTAAATAATAAGTTTTGCCAGCTTTCTCAAATGTGCTCATAATTATGAAGTCATATATAGCATAAAAAGATAGGAGATTAAATGAACTATATAGGTAAAAAATTAAAAAGTTTACGTCAAGAATTAGGATTGACTCAAACAGAAATGGCAGCTGGTGTTATTTCTGTTTCATTTTATTCAAAGGTAGAAAGAGGACTAAATGATATTGGAGTAAATGACTTTTTAGATATTTTGCAAAAGCATAATGTGAGTCCACAAAGTTTTTTAGGGGATTATAAGCTTGAAAAAGATAATAAAAGGAAAGTAATTTCACTAATGAATAGTTTTTTGAAAGCTGCTTATGCCAACGATGATTATGAAATTAATTCAATAATTAAATTATTTGAAAAAATTCAGCCACAAACTCCTTTCATAAAATATACTGTATTAGCTACTAAATTGATAGCGAATACTCATGATGATAAGGCTTTAAAAAGATTGAGTAATGCTGAGAAAAGCAAGATTAAAAAATTGATTTTCCGAAAGGACACGGATGAAAATGAATATTATAGAATAATATTAATGGCAAATTTAATACAAATTTATAACGTAGATGATGCATCATTTTTGGTAAGGAATATGATTAGAAAATATCAGAATTTTAATAAAATGGACAGAAAAATGCTATCAGCAATAAGTGCCCTAATGATTAATTATATTGACTGGTGCATGAAAAAAGGTAGAAAAGAACTTTGTCATGATGCTTTATTATATATTGAACAGCTACCAAGCAATATGGAATTAGCTTTTATAAAAATATTAGGTAAATTTTATGAAGATTTAATTGCAGGAAAAAGAAAAGAAGCTAAACAAATTTTGAATATATTGAAAGAATCTGGTTATGAGGTAAATGTAAAAAGAATAGTTAAAATAAATTTTCAAATATGAAAATATAGATACTTTTTTTAATTTGAGAGCTATCATTTAATAAAGAAATTTACTAGAAAGGGAGTGTAAATATGGACTTGTTGAGAAATGTAATTATTATTTTACCTGAACCATAGATTTAATTCAAAATAAAAAATTAACGAAATAGGTAAATGCTCATATTTACCTATTTTTCTATGTAAAAAAGTATTAGTTACCTTATTCACAATATCTGAATTTAGAATTATAATTAAGTTGTCTATATCAGAGGTTTTTATATGGAGGCTTAATAATGGATAATGAACACGGTTTTAAATGGGATGCTGTTTATGATGTAATAGTTTTAGGATTTGGTGGTGCTGGTGCTACAGCTGCCAGGTTTGCGGCAGACAGTGGTGCTAAAGTTTTATTGGTAGATAGTGCGCCAGAAGGTCATGAGGGTGGTAATACACGCTACGCTGGTCAAATGGTAGGAGCTGGTACGGATTATGAGGCTTTAAAAAAGTACCATGAAAACTTGGCGGCACCTTTGAAGCCAGACAAAGAACCCTTCAACAATTTAATTGAAGGGATGGCAAATATGAGTGAATATTTTGAAAAATATTTGGGTGTTAAACCAGTAAGTATGAAAAAATTGTTGGCTGGTACTCCTTCAACCAAATATGTGACTGAATATCCTGAACTGCCTTGTGCTGATTCTTATGATGATTACTTAGTTCATAATGGCACAAGCGATGCCGCCTTGTGGAAACTTTTACGCCAAAAAGTATTAGATCGTTCAGAAAAAATTACTGTTTGGTACAGCAGTCCAGCTAAACATTTAGTTCAAGATGGAGCTTCAAAAATTGTTTTAGGTGCTCAAATTGAACGAGATCATGTCTTACGCAACATTAAAGCAAATAACGGTGTAGTTTTAGCGGTCGGTGGTTTTGAAAATAATAAGGAAATGATCCAGACATTTTTGCAGTCTTCTTATTTGTCACCAATTGGTTCTCTGTACAATAAGGGTGATGGCATTAAAATGCTGGAAGAAGTAAATGCTCAATTGTGGAATATGCGGTCTTTTGAATCACTTGGTCAATTTCATGGCCTTTCACCAAGGCAAAAAGAAGGCATTCGTTCGACATATGCTTTAAATGTCTTTTGGTCAGAAATAGCAAAAGGTAGTGCAATCGTTGTTGGTGAAGATGGTAGTCGTTACTTCAATGAAGCAGAACTAAATCGACATGGTCATATTTATAATCATGGTGATTGGGTAGTACCGTTGAATCAAAACCATCCTTATATGATTTTTGATCAGAAAAAATACGAAGAACTTCAAAATGAACCAAATGATGGTCTTAAAGTGCCTCATTTCTTGGATAATATTATTAAGGCTGATACAATTGCTGATTTAGCTTCTGCAATTGGTAAAGATCCCGAAATTTTGTCTCAAACAATTTCAGAGTTCAATTTTATGGCGCAACAAGGAAAAGACTATGCTTATCACCGCGACCCTGCAACTTTGCGTGCATTTAGTCAAAATGGGCCATTTTATGCAATTGCTCTGAGACAAAATATGCTTAATACTCAGGGTGGCGGCCGGCGTGACGGTCATGCTCAAGTACTAAATCCTAATGGGACTCCAATTCCGCATTTGTTTGAAGCAGGAGAATTAGGTTCACCATTTGTTAATAAATATACTACCGGTGGTAATATTGCCGATTGCTTAATTTCTGGTAAAATTGCTGGAGAAAATGCTGCTGCTACTAAACAGGATTTATCTAGAATCGGTACAACGGATTTAACTAGTGCGCCAATTAATGATAATTTTGTTGCCTCAAGTGATGAAGGCGCTCAAAAATTTAAAGTCGGTCCTAATCAATATTTAGGATACAGTAATCAAGGTATGGGAGATGGCGTGGTTGTCAGAACTACCTTGGATGAAGCAGGCAAGATTGTGGATGTCGAAATTTTAAAGCAAACTGAAAGTGATGACTACGGCTCAAAAGCGGTTAAAGAGTTACCTCAAAAAATGGTTGAGCAAAACACCTACGATGTCGATGCTGTTTCTGGAGCATCAGAAACCAGCAGAGCAATAAAAGAAGCTGTCAAAGACTCCTTGAGTAAAGCAAAGAAGAAGTAAAAGATCTTTTTACTATTCTAAAAGCTAAAATCGATTATGAAATTTTAATAAGGATTTATCAGAAGACGAAGAATTTCGTCTTTTTTGTTTGCTAAAAATTTCTTACTTTTGTGACCTCGCCAGCATTAAAACTTTTTAAACCTGTTTCGGTTTCTAAAACTAAATTTGCCTGTTGCGTTAAGTCTGTCACTTTTCCCTTTATTTTTTGTTTGCCGAGTGCCAGTACTACGTCATGATTCATTAGTGCCAGCTTCTCTTTGTAATCAGGCAGAAAATTGCTTTGATCAAATTGAGGAATAAATTCTAATAAATTTTTTATGATTTGAGCGATAAATTGGCAAATATGCTTTTCACTGGGAATTTTTGTTAGTAAGTTGCCAGCTGTGTTTAATTCATTATGCAAATGATCCTGGTAAAGATTACAGCCAATGCCAATAACAGCAACTTGGGGCTGTGGTAATTCAACTAAGATACCAGCTATTTTTTTACCTTTAAAAAGCAGATCATTCACCCACTTGAATTGAGTCTCTACATGAAATACCTCATTAATAGCTAAATGCAGTTGCCAGGCAATACCTGTAGTTAATAATCCTTGATTCTGCCAGTTCAATTGCGGCACTTTGATAACAAGTGATAAATAAATGCCACCTTTTTGTGAAATAAAGTGACGACTTTGTTTACCGTAGCCAGAGGTTTGCTCATCACTTCCGTATAGCACTGGACCTAAATATCCCTTAGAAGCTAGTTTTTGTTTTGCATACAAATTTGTGGAATTAATACTTCTCCACCAATTAATTTCTAGTTGAAATTTGTTTAACAATATTTTGAGATATGCTTCTTTTTTTGAACTATTCATTAATAATCTATCCTTATACCTAATTGAATTTGCAAAAATGCTTTGAGATTCAAACTATTTATTTTTAGAGTTTTTTAAGAAACACTTGCCTTGATAACGCAAATAAATTAATATTGCAGAAAGGAGTTTGACATTTAGTAAATAATACCATATCATACTCTAATAATTTATTTTGAATATAAAAGTATTTAAAGGAGATGCTAGTCGTTGATATAAAGCGATTTTATTCGAATTAAAATTTGAATTATGGCTTTATATATGTTTATAAAAAAGAGTATCAAGATTTTATTAGTACAGATTATATAGTTGAGTAAGAGGTGATGCTATTGGAGACAAGTTTAAAACGCATCAATAATCTTTTGTCCACAGTTTATTCGGATATTATGAAAGTCGAAGAACGTGAATTGCGAAAAAGTGAATTTAAAGATATTTCACTAAGAGAATTGCACGCGATCGATGCCATTACCATGTATGAACATAAGACCAGCTCCCAAGTAGCAAGTGAATTGATGGTAACAGCAGGTTCGTTGTCAACTATGGTTAATAACCTGGTTCGTAAGGGCTATGTCATGCGAATAAATGGTGAAGATGATCGCAGAATAATCCGATTGGGTTTAACTAGTCGAGGACGATTAATTTATCGGGCGCATGATTCATTTCACCGCCATATGGTAAAAAAGTTTATTGAAGGCTTTGATAATGAACAGGTGGCAATTATCGAACGTGCGCTATTGAACCTGCGTGCTTTTCTTGAATTTCCGCCACGAATTGATAATAAAAGGAGCGTTAATTGATGGGCTTAAGAATTAGTCAGACTGCTCATTATGTTCCTTTTAAGGTAATTACTAATGATGATTTAGCAGAGATAATGACTACCTCAGATGAATGGATCTCTTCAAGGACAGGAATAAAAGAAAGACATGTAGTTCAAGGTGAACAGACTTCAGATTTGGCATTAGCAGTAGGTCAACAGCTTTTACAAAAAGCTAATCTCAAACCTGAACAACTAGATTTTATTATTGTGGCAACTATGTCGCCTGATTATCTGACACCTTCAACTGCAGCAATTGTGCAGGGCAAACTGCAAGCTGGTCATGCATTAGCATTTGATATTAATGCAGCTTGTTCTGGTTTTATCTATGCTTTGGCGATCGCGGATAAATTGCTAGCTGGCCCCTATCAACGAGGATTAGTTATCGGAGCAGAAGTTTTGTCCAAGTTGATAGATTGGCAAGAGCGCTCAACTGCTGTTCTCTTTGGGGATGGTAGTGGTGGCGTGTTAGTTGAAAAAAATTCTCAAGCAGAAGGAATAGTTGCTGAAGATTTGGCAACTTTTGGAGAGCTGGGAACAAAATTAACTGCCGGATACCAACCTTTATGTTCACCGTATAGTTCAGATAGCATTGCAAAACACAAGAAATACTTTGAGATGGACGGTAGAGCTGTTTATGACTTTGCTACTCATGAAGTACCTAATTCCATTAGGCGAGTTTTAACAAAAGCAAACTGGGAAAAGGAAGATGTGCAGTGGTTTTTGCTCCATCAAGCAAATGGACGCATTATCTCTGCAATAGCAAAGCATCTAAATATTCCGGAAGAAAAATTTTTGGAAAATATTGCAAAATATGGCAATACTTCTGCTGCCAGTGTGCCAATACTGTTGGATGAAGCAGTTAATTCTGGCATCATTAAACGCAATCAAAAACTAATATTAAGTGGCTTTGGTGGTGGCCTGACGGTTGCCAGTATTGCCTTAAGCTTTTAAAAACGATAAAGATAATTTATTAAGAAAGAGAAATCAAATGACTGAAGAAGAAATTTTTAACAAAGTAAAAGAAATTATTGTTGCACAAACTGGAGAAGATGAAAGTGCTGTCACAGCTCAATCCAATATAAAAAACGATTTAAATGCTGACAGTCTGGACGTGTTTGAAGTGATTAATGAATTAGAAGATGAATTTGATATCAAGATTGAAAGTGAAGAAGGTATTGAAACAGTTCAGGATTTAGTTGATTTTGTTAAAAAACAACTGGCAGCGAAAGAAGGTTAACAAATGGAATTAAGTCCATTTATGAAAGAACTGGGTCTTAAATACCCAATTTTTCAAGGAGGCATGGCCTGGGTTGCGGATGGTAAGCTGGCAGCTGCTGTTTCAAATGCTGGTGGCTTAGGAATTATTGGTTCGGGCAATGCACCTGGAAATGTAGTGGCTGACGAGATTGAATCAGCTAAATCTCTAACCAAAAGACCTTTTGGTGTCAATGTGATGTTGCTTTCGCCTTATGCAGATGAAGTGGTCAAGGTTATTTTGGCAAATAAAGACAGTGTTGCAGTTGTGACTACTGGAGCGGGTAATCCGGCAAAATACATAGAAAAGTTAAAAGATGCTGGCATTAAAGTAATCCCAGTTGTTGGTTCCGTTGCCTTGGCCAGAATGATGGAACGTGTAGGTGTTGACGCTGTTGTGGCCGAAGGGATGGAATCAGGGGGTCATATCGGAAAATTAACGACGATGGCCCTTGTACCACAAGTTGTAGATGCAGTTAAAATTCCCGTAATTGCAGCTGGAGGAATAGGCGATGGTCGCGGTATGGCTGCTGCATTCATGTTGGGTGCTGAGGGCGTGCAAATGGGCACTCGTTTTTTAGTAGCAAGTGAATCAAAGATACACCCTAATTATAAAAAGGCTGTTTTACGTGCCAAAGATGCCAGTACCTTAGTTACTGGTGAATATGCAGGCCATCCTTCACGGGTTTTAAAAAATAAGATGGCTAAAACGTATATCGGAATTGAAAAGGAAGAGGCGTTAAAGCCGCATCCTGATTATGACAAGTTGGAAGAATTAGGAACTGGTAGTTTGCGTAGAGCAGTAATTGACGGTGATAGCGAAACAGGTTCATTTATGGCGGGCGAGATTGCCGGTATGGTAAAAAAGGAACAACCTGCTGCTGAAATTCTGGCTGAGGTTTATAGTCAAGCAGACAAATTGCTAAGTGGGGAAAGATAAGCAAATGATTTGTTTACTATTTAGTGGTCAAGGGGCTCAAAAAACTGGTCTGACATATGATTTATACCAAACTGAACCGCACTACCGGAAAATCATCGCTAAAGCAAGCAAGATATTGCAGTTAGACTTAGCCGAATTACTATTTGACCCAGATAAAGCAAATGAACTGACGCAAACCCGTTATGCTCAACCCGCTATTTTGGCAATGAGTTACGGCTTGTACCAAATTATTAGTGAAAATGCTGATTTTAAAAAATTAGGTATCGGACTTAGCCTGGGTGAATATAGCGGTCTTGCTTGTGCCAATTACTTAGAATTTGAGTCAGCACTTCGTTTGATAAAAAGACGCGGTGAACTTATGCAACAAGCAAGCAGTCAAAATCCAGGAATTATGGTGGCTGTCATGAAGAGTTCTTTAGCAGATGTTGAATTAGCTATAAAAGATGCCCAAAAAATAGGTCTGATTGGGATAGCAAATGTTAATACTCCTAATCAAATTGTTGTTGGTGGTGAAAAAGGTGCAGTTCAAAATTTGCGTGAGCAACTTGAAAAAGACGGTGCGCGTGTAGTTTCACTAAAAGTAAGCGGAGCTTTTCACACACCATTAATGAAATCAATTCAAGGAGATTTGAAAACTGAATTGCAAAAAGTTGATTGGCATAATGGCACTTTTCCAATTTATAGCACTACGACCCAAAAAGAGTTTGCACCTGACAACCTTGTTTCGACTTTGACGGAGCAGCTAGTTTCGACTACCTATTTTGCAAAAACTTTGGCTCAGCATAGTCAAGATATAACTGCTGTTGTTGAATTAGGACCAGGTAAAACTTTGCTTTCTTTTGCACGAAAAATTCTTAAAGAAGTTCCCACCTATCAAACAGATAGCGTGGCCAATATGCAAGAAACGATTTCTGCTTTAAAGGAGTTTAATTCATGAAATTAAAAGATAGTGTGGTCTTGGTCACTGGTAGTTCACGTGGTATTGGCCTGGCAATTGCTCAAGCTTTTGCCAAACAGGGAGCAAAAATAGTTTTAAATGCCCGCAAACCAATTAGTTCTGAAGTCATCGACCAGTTTGAAAAAGATCATGTTGAAGTAATGGATATTAGCGCAGATGTTACAAAAGAAGAAGATGTGAAAGAAATGATTGCCAAAATTATCAATCATTTTGAGCATCTAGATGTTGTGGTCAATAATGCCGGTATTGTCAAAGACGGACTGCTCAATCGCATGTCTAAAGCAGACTTTCAAAGTGTAGTTAACACCAATTTGATTGGCACCTTTAATGTCATTAAACAGTCACTGAGACCGCTGTATAAGCAGAGAAACGGCTGTTTTATTAACTTATCAAGTGTAGTTGGTTTAACAGGTAACATTGGTCAGGCTAATTATGCAGCTAGTAAAGCAGGAATTATTGGTTTAACTAAATCTGTTGCTAAAGAAGCAGCGCTGCGCAATTTGCGCTGTAACGCCATTGCCCCAGGGATGATTGACACACAAATGACTAGAAATCTTAGTGAAAAAATAAAGCAGCAATTACTTAAGGAAATTCCGCTGAAACGTTTGGGACAAATTGAAGAAATAGCACAAACTGCCGTTTTTTTAGCTCAAAATGACTATATTACTGGTCAAACAATAACCGTAGACGGCGGATTGACAATGCAGTAAGGAGTAAGTAATGACAAGAGTAGTAATTACAGGTTTGGGTGCCTTAACACCTATTGGTAATGACGTTGTCAGTTTTGAAGATGGACTCAATAGTCAAAAAATTGGTTTTGAGCCAATTACTTATTTTGATGCTGATTCAAGTGGGGTCACCCTGGCTGGGCAACTGGACAATTTTGACCCATTGCTTTTTTTAACTAAAAAAGATACTAAACGCATGGATGCATTCACACTCTACGCGATGTATGCAACTGCACAAGCCATGGAACAAGCAGGAATTGATGATAAAAATACCAATAGTGAACGTTTTGGCGTAATTTGGGGCACAGGAATTGGCGGACTAACTACCATCCAGGAACAAGTCATTAAATGGCACGAAAAAGGCCTGGATCGGGTTTCGCCTATGTTTATTCCTACTTCAATCGCTAACATGGCAGCAGGCAATATTTCTATTCGCTATCATGCCCAAGGAATCAGTACCACAATTGTGACTGCCTGTGCTTCCAGTACAAATGCAATTGGTGAAGCTTTTAGACAGATAAAAGATGGCTATGCTGATGTCATGATTGCCGGTGGCTCAGAAGCTGCAATCAATGAAAGTGGAATAGCTGGTTTTGCTGCAATTTCAACATTGTCCACGACAACGGATCCTGAAAAAGCAAGTATTCCCTTTGATCAAAATCGTAACGGTTTTGTGATGGGAGAAGGTGCAGGCTCTCTTGTTTTAGAATCGCTAGAACATGCTCAAAGTCGTGGCGCACATATTTTAGGTGAAATTGTCGGTTATGGGACTAGTTCCGATGCATACCATATTACATCTCCTGATCCAAGTGGTAGCCAGGCTGCAAGAGCTATGGAACTGGCTCTTAGTGAAGCTGAAATTAGTCCTGAGCAAGTGGGCTATATCAATGCTCATGGGACAAGTACCAAAGCAAATGATTGGGCTGAGTCTAAAGCAATTAATCAGGTTTTTGGTCAAAAGAGCAAAGTCTTAGTTTCGAGTACTAAAAGTATGACGGGTCATTTACTAGGAGCAGCAGGAGCCGTTGAAGCTATTGCCACAATTTTGGCACTTAATTCAGGATTATTGCCGATAAATGTAGGAG
This sequence comes from Lactobacillus sp. W8174, assembly GCF_016100975.1. Taxonomy (GTDB): domain Bacteria; phylum Bacillota; class Bacilli; order Lactobacillales; family Lactobacillaceae; genus Lactobacillus; species Lactobacillus juensis. The sequence goes on from NZ_JACFRN010000002.1 coordinate 293,255, forward strand.
TAACCCAGCAAGACCCCGAGTGCAAAGTTAATTTGGTCAACAAACAAAATTGTCAACAAAAAATAGATTATGCCATCAGCAATTCATTTGGTTTTGGTGGACATAATGCGGTGATTGCGTTAAAAAGGTGGAATGATTAAATGACTTTTGAAGAAATTGAAAAATTAATCGCAGAAATTAATCAAAGTGATATCACCAAACTGGATTTAGACTTTAAAGGTGGCCATATTAAGATTGACAAAAGTCAAGCTACACCGGTAGAAATTGGGGAAGAAAGGTCAAATGGTCAACCAGCTGCTAAAGAGACGCAGGCAACTGCTCATCAACCACTTGGCAAGATAGCTGCACCCAAGGAGAAAACTTTAAAAATTAAGGCACCACTTGTTGGCATAGTTTATTTACAAGCAAGTCCAGAAAAACCTCAATATAAAAAACCGGGTGATCATGTCAATAAAGGTGATGTGGTTTGCGTTATTGAAGCAATGAAAATGATGACTGAAATTAAAAGCGACTTTACAGGGACTATCGATAAAATTTTAGTTACAAATGAACAAGTGGTTGAATACGATCAACCACTGATAACGGTTATTCCAGAATGAAGGTAGCAAATATGAGTGAACCAAAAAAGTTACACACTTTAGATAGTGTGCAGATTCAGGCTATTTTGCCTCACCGCTTTCCAATGCTGTTAATTGATCAGGTCTTAGATTATGAGCCCGGTAAATATGCTGTTGCTCAAAAAAATACCACAATTAATGAAAGCTATTTTCAGGGACATTTTCCGGGCAATCCAGTAATGCCGGGCGTTTTGATCACTGAAGCTTTGGCACAAACAGGTGCAGTTGCATTGTTGACAATGCCAGAATTTAAAGGAAAGACTGTCTATTTTGGTGGTATCAAGAATGCTCGCTTTAGAGCAATGGTTAAGCCGGGAGATACATTGAATTTAGAAGTTAAACTGGATAAGCTGCGGGGAAATGCCGGGATTGGTGAGGCCAAAGCAACTGTTAAAGATAAAGTTGCCTGTACTGCCCAGTTAATTTTTGCAATTCAGTAAAGTGTGACATTATGTTTAAAAAAATTTTGATAGCTAATCGTGGAGAAATAGCTATAAGGATAATTCGGGCTTTACGTGAAATGGGAATTAAGTCAGTTGCTGTTTATTCAACGGCCGATAAACATGCCCAACATGTTAAAGAAGCTGATGAGGCAATATGTATTGGTTCTCCCCAACCAGCCGATTCGTATTTAAATATGCAAAATATTATCAGTGCGGCTGTGCTAACTGGAGCAGATGCAATTCATCCAGGATACGGTTTTTTGTCAGAGAGTCCTGAATTTGCTCAAATGTGTGAAGAATGCCATTTAGTTTTTATTGGTCCCAAGTCAAAAACCATTTCTTTAATGGGCAATAAAGCTAACGCTCGTGAAATGATGCGCAAGAATAATATACCTGTTATTCCTGGAAGTGATGGGATTGTTAAAAATGCTGCAGCTGCAATAAAAATTGCCAATAAAGTGGGCTACCCCGTAATGCTCAAAGCCGTTGCCGGTGGTGGCGGAAAAGGAATAAGACGTGTGACTCAAGCTGCTGACTTAACAGAAGCATTTAACCAGGCACAAGAAGAAGCCAGAATTTCTTTTGGAGACGACAGAATGTATCTGGAAAAAATTATTTCCCCTGCCAAACACGTCGAAGTACAGATCATGGCAGATAAAACAGGACATGTGGTGGCACTTCCCGAAAGAGACTGTTCAATGCAACGTCACCAGCAAAAAGTAATTGAAGAAACGCCTTGTTCACAAATCAGTGCAAAAGAAAGAGACTATTTGCAACAGATAACTGTTAAAGCAATAAAGGCAATAAATTATGAAAATGTTGGTACTATCGAGTTTTTAATGGATCCTGACCATCATTTCTATTTTATGGAAATGAATACCAGAATTCAGGTTGAACATTCAATCACTGAAGAAGTTGCTCACGTTGATCTTGTTAAAGAACAGGTTAATATTGCTGCGGGCAAAGATTTGAGCATATCTCAAGAAGATGTGCATATCCATGGTGCTGCAATTGAAGTTCGCATTAATGCAGAGGATCCTAGTAAAAATTTTTGCCCCCAAGCTGGTAAGATCGCAAAAATGGTATTGCCTAGTGGTCTAGGTATTAGAATTGAAAGTGGAGTTAACAGTGGAGATACCGTTTCACCATTTTACGATTCGATGATTGTTAAAATTATTGCACATGCAACTAACAGACAAATGGCAATTAAGCGTTTGCTTGATGCACTTACGGAATTTGAGATTAAAGGTTTAGTTACTAACCGCGATTTTTTGATCGCTTTGCTTAACGATGATAAATTTCAGACCGGTACATATTTAACAACATATATAGATCAAGAATTTTTACCCAATTATCTTAAGCGACTAGGGCATAATGAAAAGGAAGCGCAGGTTAATGGCAATTAGATTTGCAAGTCATCCCCACAGTGCATTAAAAAAGTATCAGGAAAATGTTCCTAAAGGCATTTTTAGAATTTGCCCTAAATGTGGCAATAAATTTTATTTTCATCGTGCTGGTAAATATCAGCTGTGCCCTAATTGTGGCTACGGTTTTCGAGTGACTGCCAGAGCACGCTTAAAGATGTTGACAAAGGACTTTACGGAATGGGATGCGGATTTAGCGACTACTGATCCACTCGATTTTCCTGATTATCAGGCTACAATTAAAAAAATGCAGTCCAAAACTAAACTTAAGGATGCGGTTTTAACTGGACAAGCAAATATTGCTGGTTACGAAACTGCTTTGGGTATTATGGATCCGGTGTTTATAATGGGCAGTCTTGGAACAGCCACTGGCGAGCGAATAACACGTTTGTTTGAAAAAGCAACCACAAAGAAATTACCCGTTATTTTGTTTACTGCCTCAGGTGGTGCCAGAATGCAAGAGGGAATTCATTCATTAATGCAAATGGCTAAAATCTCACAGGCAGTTAATGACCATCGCGCAGCACATTTGCTTTATGTCAGCGTAATTATGGATCCAACAACTGGTGGTGTCACTGCCAGTTTTGCTTCGCAGGCAGACATTATTTTAGCTGAGCCTAAAGCTTTATTAGGCTTTGCCGGACGCAGAGTCATTGAACAGACTATTAATAAGAAACTGCCACCAGATTTTCAGACAGTTGAGCATGCCTACCAAAACGGCTTTATTGATAGTATTGTCCCCCGAGATGAGCAAGTAGCCAAACTAGGTCAGATACTTAAAATTTTTGCTGCAAAAAAATGGGAGGCTCAAGTTCATGGCAAATGATAAAATTTTAGCCATTATGGATGGGGCAAGAAGTGACTATAAAAGTAATATGCATCGTCTGGTAATTCAATTATTTCCAGATTTTTTTGAAATGCATGGAGACCGCACAAGTAGTGATGATGCAGCAGTAATCGCGGGTTTTGCAACTATAAATAATATGAGTGTCTGCGTCATTGCAACTAATAAGGGACAAGAATTAAAAGAACGCATGGCAACTAATTTTGGGAGTCCCTTGCCCCAAGGTTATCGTAAAGCACTGCGGGTAATGAAAACAGCTGCCAAAATGAGTATTCCCATTGTCACTCTTATTAATACTCCAGGCGCCTATCCGGGAGCAGAAGCAGAAAAGAATGGTCAGGGACAGATTATTGCTGCTAATATTAGTGAAATGCTGCAGTTAAAGGTACCAATTCTAACTATTATTATTGGTGAAGCCGGCTCAGGTGGAGCGTTGGCCTTGGCCTGCAGTGATGAAGTCTGGATGCTGGAACACAGCATGTATACAGTTTTGTCACCTGAAGGATTTGCCTCAATTATGTGGAAGGACGCCAAACTGGCCACAAAGGCTGCGGAAATAATGCACATTGAACCGGAGTGGTTAAAGAAGCAGGGCATAGTTGAACGGGTTTTGCCTGAACAAGTATTAGAAAACCAAGCACAAGGATTAAAAGACTTAATTGAGCAAAAATTAAAAACATTTCAAATTGAAAATTTAACAGATTTACTAGATAAAAGACATGCAAGATACCGCAAGTTCTAACAGAATTTAACCTAATTAATAAAAAATATATTGCTTTAAATATTTAATTAGTTTTTAATTAAAATAGAATTTTAACAGAACTAGCGCGAAACGAGAAAAATTATGTTAGAGAAAAAACCATACTTATTGTCACGCTTAGTTAGTGGCTTGGGCAACTCGCTTTATGGCATGGTTTTTATTTGGTGGATCCAAATTCAAACCAAAAGTTCAACCGTGGTTGGTATTACTAATGCTATTTTCACAGTAACTGCTGCTCTTTCTATTTTTTACGGTCCTTTTATTGACAGTCACTCTTTTAAGAAAACCAGCATTTATTCCATGGTGATACAAGTAGTCTTACTGTTTATGCTAACTGCTGTGATTATTTATTTTAGCCAAAGTTATATTTTAGCTATTATTATTGCTGGATTACTATCAATTTGTGATGAATTTTTTAACCCCGCTGATCGCGCTATTTTAAAAGAATCTCTTCTGGATGAAAGAGAAATGACCAGTATTATTTCCAAGATTAATATCGTGGATCAACTGGTAAATGTTGGTGGCATTGCACTTTCTGGTGCATTACTGGCTTTTATGGCAAGCGGAGACATTATTTTAGCTTGTGCTTGCTTGAGTTTACTGGGGCTTTTATTGTTAATTACAGCTCTGAGAAAAATACCTGTTCATAATGCAGTTAAAGAAAAAGAAAGCCAGGCAGAAGGTCTAACTAAATATTGGCAAAAGATTTTCAGTGGCTACAGTTACATTAAGAAAAATGCCTTTTTATTGCACTATCTTTGGTCAGGCTTGCTTTATTCGTTTGCACAACCTGCAATGATTTTAATTTTACCCCGTATAGCCGCAAAAGCGGGGCAACCGGCACTTTATAGTACTTTCTACATATGCATACTGGCGGGAATAATACTGGGAGCCATAATAGCCGGCAAAATGAAAGCAAGAATTATAACAGTTGGCTGGGCTTGGACAATTAGTGCCATACCGCTTATTTTAATGTTGTTTTCTTTAAAAAACATGGTACTTCTTTGTATATTACTTTTTCTTTTTGGTCCTGCTACCAGTATTCATAATGTTCTCGCAGAATCTGTCATTCAGACTTCCACAGCAGATAATTATTTAGGGCGCGTCTTAACCACAGTCAGAACTTTTGCCAATATTGGTGGCCCCATTTCGTCTGTTGTTTCGGGCATAATTCTTGATCATGTTGGTGAAAAATTTATTATTGCTCTTTGTGCGATCTTAATTATAATAGGTGGCATAAATATTTTGCTGGCAAGACCTAAAAAAACTAATTAAAGTAATTGCTGGCGTTAAAAAATAATTTGTTTTATAATATTTTTTGCTAAAATTAAGTAGAAAATCAAGACATATTTGTCAATCAACATGGTTGGCTTTTTTATTTCAAAGAATCAAGTATATGACTAAAGTAAAAATCGATTTTACTAGCAAAATAATCCAAGGCAAAGAAAGAGAAACTTTCAAGAAAAAAGCTGATGGCGAGTTAATTGAATCTGCAGGTAATACCAGAGTTTCTTATTTGGAAGATGACAAAATTCCCGTTAAGATATTAATTAAAGAAGATAATGTGATTATTAGGCGGGGAAGTGACAGAAATAACTACTCGCAACTCCATTTTGTTGTTGGTGAGCGCAAAGACTGTCGCTATGTCGCTCAAGGTTATCAAATGGATCTCCAAAGCACGACTGAATTTATTAAATTTTTCCCTAAAAATGATGGTTCAAGAGAACTTCAGATTGAATATAACCTATATAGTGGTCTATACTTAATAGGTAATTATGCCGTCACATTGATTTTTACTTGAACGCCTAGTAAAATAAGAAAGACTGTTTAAGAGAGAGGAATACATTGTGGGATTAAACGACTTTAAAAATAAAAATCGCAATGAATTATCAATGATTGAAGTTGCTCGCGCAATTTTAGAAGATAACAATAAGAGAATGGCTTTTGCCGATATTGTTAATGCAGTGCAAAAGTACTTAGGCGTCAGCGATGAAGAAATAAGGGAACGTTTGCCCCAATTCTACACTGACATGAACACCGATGGTGAATTCATTTCGATGGGTGAAAATGTGTGGGCTCTTCGTTCATGGTTTCCTTATGAATCTGTAGATGAAGAGGTTAATCACCCTGAAGACGAGGATGAAGAAGATACTCGGACACACCATAAGAAAGTTAATGCCTTTTTAGCAAGTGCTACAGGTAGTGATGATATCATTGACTATGATAATGATGATCCGGAAGACGAAGACTTGGATGCTACTGCTGATGATGAGCCGGATGATTTTGACGATGACGATGAATATGTCAATACCGATGATGACGATGATGAAGACCTGCCTGATGGCATTGAGGGTCAGCTGTCTGAATTGAATGATGATGAAGACGACGATGATGACGAATAATTTTCTTGACTTTGCGTCCTAAAATAGATAGTATTTTATTTGGGCACGTTATGTGCGTTTAAGCTCCCGTGAGGGAGCTTTTTTATTTTTGATTATTCTTATTTTTGCAAAGGAGTTTGGGCTAATGACAAAATATATCTTCGTTACTGGCGGTGTCGTTTCTTCACTAGGTAAAGGAATTACTGCCTCTAGCTTAGGTCGATTATTAAAAAACCGCGGTTTAAAGGTGACAATGCAAAAGTTTGATCCTTACATTAACATTGACCCCGGAACAATGAATCCCTACCAACACGGGGAAGTGTTTGTCACTGATGATGGTACTGAGGCGGACCTTGATTTAGGACACTACGAAAGAATTGTGGACGTACGCACGAGCAAATATTCGAATGTTACTACCGGTAAAATTTATAAAGAAGTGCTAGAAAAAGAGCGGCGTGGGGACTACCACGGTGCCACTGTGCAAGTCATTCCTCATATTACAGACATGATTAAGCAAAAGATCATGCGCGCAGGTCTGACAACTGATTCTGATGTTGTCATTTCAGAAATTGGTGGTACTGTTGGTGATATCGAATCAACTCCTTTTATGGAAGCTATTAGACAGATGCGACGTGAAGTTGGCGAAGAAAATGTAATGTACATTCATTGTACGTTAGTGCCTTATTTACACGCGGCCCAAGAAATGAAGACTAAGCCGACACAACATTCAGTCGCTGAACTGCGTAGTATTGGAATTCAACCTAATATGTTGGTTTTGCGTGCAGAAATGCCAATTGATCAAGAGCACAAAGATAAAATTTCTAACTTTACTGATGTGCCGGTTGACCGCATTATTGAGTCAATTAATGCTCCTTCACTTTTTGATTTGCCTTTGGCTTTCCAAAAACAAGAAATGGATCAAAAAGTTTGTGATTTCTTGCATCTCAAGAGTCCTAAGGATAAAGCAGATATGTCCGAATGGCAAAGACTTGATGAACGGGTTAAAAATTTACAACACACTACCACTATTACTCTTGTTGGCAAGTATGTTGAACTTGAGGATGCCTACATTTCAGTTACAGACGCGTTAAAGCATGCTGGTTACGCCTACAATACTGATGTTAAAATTAATAAGGTGCAGGCAGAAGACGTGACTGAAGATAATATTGCTGACTATATGAAAGGGTCAGATGGTTTAATCGTTCCCGGTGGATTTGGTTCTCGTGGTTTTGAAGGTATGATTACTGCTATTAAATATGCTCGGGAAAACGATATTCCGTTTTTAGGAGTTTGCCTGGGGATGCAGATGGCGACTGTCGAGTTTGCGCGTGACGTTTTAGGATATAAGGACGCTAATACCACCGAAGCAGATCCTAAGACTAAGCATAATGTAATTGACATTATGGCTGACAAACGTGATGAAGAAAATATTGGCGGAACCTTGCGTTTAGGTCTTTATCCAGCAACCTTGAAGAAGGGGACAAAGACTGCTGCTGCGTATGATAATCAAGATGTCATTCAGGAGCGTCACCGTCACCGTTACGAGTTTAATAATGAATATCGTGAAGCATTTGAAAAAGCAGGAATGACTTTTGCCGGAGTATCACCAGATAACCACTTAGTTGAAATTATTGAATTGACTAAAAACAAATTCTTCATTGCTGCACAATATCACCCTGAATTTTTGAGCCGACCGCAAAGGCCGGAAGGATTATATAAAGCATTTATTGGTGCTGCCTGTGGTCTTCCTGAAGAAAAGCTTTAATTGACAAAGTTGAATAATACAAAAACCAGATTTTTGGGTGAGGGAAGGCAAAGGTCTTCTCTTGTTTTTTCTGTTAAATTCCTATAACATTATTATGACTAAACGAAATAGAAAAGGATTTTTTCGCCAATGAAGCAAATGATAATTCATGGTGGAAAGCCCCTGCAAGGTGATGTCTGGATCGGTGGTGCCAAAAACTCGACTGTTGCATTAATTCCTGCATCAATATTGTCGCGTACACCAGTAACTTTGGAAGGTGTTCCAAGGATTGCAGATGTTGACAACTTAATGGATCTGCTCAGTGAAATGGATGTTGTGAGTGACTTTCACAATACAACATTGCGTATCAATCCAGAACACATTAAGATGAGCCCATTGCCAAGTGGTAAAATCAAGAGTTTGCGTGCATCCTATTATTTTATGGGTGCACTTCTTGGCCGTTTTGGTAAGGCTGTTGTGGGCTTCCCTGGTGGAGATGATATTGGTCCCCGCCCCATAGATCAACATATTAAGGGATTTGAAGCCTTAGGCGCATGTGTAAAAAATGAGAATGATCAAATAAAAATTACTTCCCCTGCAGAGGGACTTCATGGTGCTACTATTCATTTAGCAATGCCTTCTGTAGGTGCAACAATGAATATAATAATGGCATCAGTAACTGCTCAAGGACAAACTATTATTGATAATGCGGCTAAAGAACCTGAAATAATTGATTTAGCTACTTTTTTAAATAATATGGGGGCAGTCATCAGAGGTGCCGGGACCGATTCTATTAGGATTGAAGGCGTTGAACGTCTTGAAGCCAAGACTCCTCATACAATTATTCCGGATCGAATCGAAGCTGGCACTTATATTTCTCTTGCTGGTTGTATTGGTAACGGCATCTGTATTCACAATATTATTGAAGAACACCTTGATTCTTACTTAGCTAAAGTAGAAGAAATGGGTGTGGTAATTGATGCCACAGAGGATTCGCTTTTTGTTTATCCAGCCGGTGATTTGAAAATGACGCAAATTCGCACCGCATCTTATCCCGGATTTGCGACAGATTTGCAGCAGCCGGTAACACCACTTTTGCTTTCCGCCAAGTCTGGTGAAGGTGTCATCATTGACCAAATCTATCCCAAAAGAATTGGACACATTGAGCAATTACGCAAGATGGGTGCGGATATTAAGGTTGAGGACAATATTATTTTGGTTCATCCTACTGCTAAACTTCATGGTACTACGGTTTCTGCTGGAGAAATTCGTGCAGGAGCTTGTTTAATGATAGCAGGTTTGATGGCGGATGGTACAACCGTAATCAACAATGCTGGCAATATTTTACGAGGCTATGATCGCGTTCAAGAAAAACTACGTTTGCTGGGGGCAAATGTAAAAATTCAGGATGTACCTGAAAAGTAATGTGTTTGTGAGCTATAAAAAAAGAATATTATAAAGGAGTCTGGGAAAAAACTCTAACCTAACTAAAAAGGCTGACGAATCACGTCAATAAAACGTTGATTTGTCGGTCTTTTTAAATTGTGAAATTTTTTAATTTAACTTCAAAGAGCGCTTTTTTCCCAGACTCTTTTATTTTTAAGGGTAGAATATCTTAAGAATAAGAATAAAAGATCTGAGACTTTGGAGACTTGGATCTTTTTTTGCTTTCACACTAATTCTAGTTTCTTCACACTAAAAAAATCAGAAAAAATTATTTTCAAGCTTATGATCATTCAAAATCAGTTAAAGCAAACAAAAGATCTCTTATTGGCGACGATTCACAGTTTTTAGGAGTTAAAAAAGCTCTGAATAGTTGAAAAATATAGTTTACAATGACGTTTGAAGATGTTTGCGGTTTAACAATTTGTTTAAATATAGAGGTCAAGATGCTAAAGGATGAAATTTTACGTTATTTGGATGTTAAAACCAAAACAATTGATTTACAAGAATTAAATGCAGATTTAACAGCTGGTGGAGTTGCCAAAGCTTTGAATGCAAAGCGTAATACGGTTAGTTTGTATTTAAACCAACTAACAAAAGAACAAAAATTAGTCAAAATTGAAACTCGACCTGTGCATTTTATTCATAAGGCAGAGTTTGAAAAGAATAATTTTCGTCTTAAAAACAATATTTATGAATCAGTAGCGAAACTCGAACATGAAAATGATAATAAAGATGTTTTAAAAAAACTAACTCAAATAAATCCCAGTTTGAAAGAAAGTATTGAAAGAGTGCGAGCAGCTATTTTATATCCAAATGGCGGATTGCCTTTGCTTATAACTGGCGAAAGCGGAACTGGTAAAAGTTATTTAGTTAGTTTAATCAATCAATTTTGTCGAACACAAAAGCTTATTAAGGTAAATGCTCCATTTATTACTGTTAATTGTGCCCAGTACGCTGATAATCCAGAATTATTAACCAGTAATTTATTTGGTTATAAAAAAGGTGCTTTTACAGGTGCAGATTTTGATCATGATGGAGCTTTTGTAGAAGCTGACGGTGGGATTCTCTTTTTAGATGAAGTCCATAGACTGGGATCAAAGGGACAAGAAAAATTGTTTACTTACCTTGATCAGGGGGTTGTGTATCCGGTTGGAGAAACTAAAAGAGGTAAGAAGGTTAATGTGCGCTTATGTTTTGCAACGACGGCAGATTTAGATACTAATTTTTTGACTACTTTTATGCGTCGGATTCCAGTTAAAATTACGTTACCGCCATTAAGTCAAAGAAGCAGGGAGGAACGACAAAATCTAGTTTTTACTTTGCTTAAAAATGAACAGAAAAGAATTGGTAAAACGCTAAATGTAAGTAGTCAGGTTTTGAAAATGTTTGCCAATTATGAACCAACAGGAAATATTGGCGATTTAAAGAATGCTATTAAATTAACGATTGCAAGAGCCAATGCAGAAAATAAAAAAGAAAAAGAAATATCAATTACTGCTTCATTTTTACCTGATGAAGTTTTGAGTAATAGTAAGATTGATACCTATCATTCACAAAGCAGTTCAATTGTAATTAATAATGATACTGAATTGGAAGATCTAATAGCACGTAATACACCTGAAAAACAAGTTTTTCTGAATAGCTTAAAAAGAATACTGTCGACTTATGCGCAAAATAGTCATGATTTACATAAGTGTGAATCAAAACTAAAACAGATTGTTTATCAGTTATTTGATACATTGCTTTTTGAAAAAGATAATAGTAAACAAATTCCTTTTTTATCTTATGTTATTGAAAGCGTCAAAAGACTATTTGACCAGTTAAAAAATGCATATCAGTTAAAAATTAGCGGCAATGCCATTTATGCGGTTAGCTATTATCTATTTGAAAGACAAAAAATTCGTTTAGATAATACAGAATTAAAAAACATGCAGGATTTGATTCAACTTAATAAGGATGTGCAACAGAGATATTCTGATGTCTATCAGTATGTTACTCGCCTGATAACTTTGATTAAGGATAATCTTGATATTGATCTAAATAAAATTGACTACATTTTATTAACCATCTATTTGAACAAATTAGAAATAATTACTAAAACGGGTTTAATTAAAGCAATTGTCATTGCCCATGGCTATGCCACAGCGGGTAGTATTGCCAATGTTGTTAATAGATTGCTTAATGCACACACACTGGATGCATTTGACATGCCCATTAATGTCAGTACGCAACAAATAGCTAACCAAATTATTGATTATAGTGAAAATAATGATATTTCACATGGGCTAGTTATTTTAGTAGATATGGGATCTTTAAAAGAAATAGAAAAACTTTTTCCCCGTCAAATAAATGCGCCAATTTTGCTAATGAACAATGTTTCTACTCCACTGGCTCTAGAAGTAGGAGAGAGTATTTTAAAGAAATGCAGTTTTAGAGAAATAAGTGAAAATGCTAGAAAAATAAGTCACCTGGATATTAAATTAACATACCCAGAAAGGAATAAAGCTAAGGCTATACTAACGACCTGTTATTCAGGAATAGGTACTGCAACTCACGTAGCTCGATTGCTGGAGCGTTGTTTGCCTCCGACCAAGCAAATAAAAATCATCCCTTATGATTTTCAAGCTCTACAAGACACTCATAAAGTTCAGGTAATCAAAAGAATGTATGATATTGTAGGAATCATAGGCACTGAAAATCCCCAAATTGAAGGGATTGATTTCATTCTTTTGGAAAAAATACTATCAGATAAAGGAACAGAAGAATTTAAGAAATGGCTTGCAGGCTCATTTTCAAATGATGAGATTAGCGCTATTTCAAATAATTTAGTCAAAAACTTTTCCTTAGAACAAACAATTAATATGGTTACTATTTTAGATCCATCGAAGGTAATAGAAAATATTACTATTTTTATTCAAGAACTGGAAAGGAAATTTTCCTTTTCGCTATCAAACCAAAAGAAGTTTACTTTATATGTTCATGTTAGCTATTTGATTGAACGCTTAATCAGGAAGGAAGAAAATAATTTAAAGCCGGAGTTTGAAGAACAATTTGCAAAAGAGCATGGTCAGGATCTTGAAAAAATTAATTCCGCATTTAGTGTGATAAAGGATAATTATAGTGTGAAAATTCCACGGTCAGAGTTAATCTATGTTGATCAAATCATTTTTAACAGACAATAAAACCTGGCTACAACTGCATTATTAAGTAAAACTCTTTTTCTCTTTAAATCTTGGCACAGTTATTGCTAAATAACTTTTGGAGTGAAGTAAATTTAATTTTTTACTATTTTTCGAGAAGGAGAGAAAAATGCTATTACGTAATATTTTAATCGTAATTTATGGTTTTATAATTAACTTTGATAAAGAGGGGCCTAAGCTTGGAATTTCTCAACCAGTTGTTGCTGGCTTAATTGCAGGTTTAATTATGGGTAATGTAGAAACAGGACTATATATTGGTGGTACCCTGCAGTTAATGACACTTGGAATTACAAGTTTTGGTGGCGCTTCTGTTCCTGACTATCAGACAGCAGCTTTAATTGGTACCTACTTAGCCATTGCCACAAAGCAGTCTGCTGCAATTGGTATTACACTTGCGATTCCAATTGCCTTGCTCATCGTTCAGGTTGATGTTCTAAAATGGTCAGCAAATATTTTTTGTCAGCAGAAGGCTGAAAAGTATGCCGATGAGGGAAATTACCGCATGATTAATTGGATGCAGTATCTTGCTACATTGTTTACCAGTTTTGTTTCCGGTATTCCCGTTCTTTTAACAGTAATTTTAGGGCCTAAGATTGTTGGTAGCTTCATTAACTATATTCCTGCTTGGCTTTCAGGTGGTCTTAAGACCGCTGCGGGAATACTGCCAGCAGTTGGTATTGGAATGCTATTGCAATATTTGCCAACCAGAGATTATTTCTCATATTTGATTATTGGCTTTGTTTTAGCAATTTATTTAAAGATGCCGATTATCGGTATTTCCTTAATTGGTTTTGCTATTGCGTTAATCCTATATAAAAATCAATCAAAAAAGCAAAATACAACTGAGGAAACTGTAAATGGAGGAGCTAACGAAGATGAGTAAAATGAAAAATATTTATAGAAAAGTAATGAATCGTTGGATAGTATTCGGCGCAACATCATTAAACTATGAAAAATATGAAGGTTTAGGGTACACATATGCTATGCTTCCTTTCATTGAAGAAAATTATCAAAATGATCCAGAGGGTAAGAAGACTGCTATTAAAACCCAGCTGCAATTCTTTAACACTACCCCATACACGGCACCATTTATTATGGGTGTTGACGTAGGTATGGAAGAAAAAGGTAAAACTGAGTCACTTGAAGCAGTTAGTGCTTTAAAGACTGGATTAATGGGACCTTTAGCTGGTATAGGAGACAGTTTGTTTGTCACTATTCCTTGGACTATTTTTGGCGCAATTGCTGCTAATATGGCATTACACGGAAATGCTTTTGGCTGTATTATGTGGGTTGTTGCTTCAATATTATTACGTCTAACAGCTTATCCATTATTTAATGTAGGGTATAGATCCGGAACTAAAATGCTTTCCTCATTAAATACAACTTTAAAGGCTCTGACAAACGCAGCGTCTGTGTTGGGACTAATGGTTGTTGGCGCTTTGGCTGCAACTATGGTTAAGGTTAATTTGGCATTTACTTTTAAACAGGGGAAGCTGACAATGACTGGAAACAGCATATTAGATCAGATTATGCCTGGGTTGTTGCCTGCAGCTGTTGTTGCTCTGATATATTACCTGCTTGGTAAAAAGGTAAAACCTCTTTACGTAATTCTAATTGTACTGGTTGTTTCTGTAGCGTTGAATGCTATGCATGTTTTAGCTTAGAGGTAAGCAAGATGACAGAAAGCATGGAAGGAATTATTCACGTAAGAATTGATGATCGCATGATTCATGGCCAAGTGGCTACGCAGTGGAGTGGTCGCTTGAACGCCACAAGAATCATGGTTATTAACGACAGTATTGTAAATGATGATATGCGAAAAACGGTTGTGAGACTCGCTGCACCAGCTAATGTTAGTACATCAATTTTAAGCAGACAGAAAGCTTTAACTAATATCAAAAATGGGAAATATAAGGGACAACGTGTTTTACTAATTTGTGTGTCTCCAGTGGACGTTAATTACTTGATTGATAATGGATTACCAATTAAGTCAGTAAACGTTGGTAATCTGGCACAAAGAGATGGAACAGAACGTATACGTCCTTCGGTTAATGTAACTCCAGAAGAAAAAGAGGCATTTAAAAAGTTAATAGGCCGCGGAGTTGAGGTAACTGTAATACCTACACCGCAGAGTCCTACCGTTTATTTAAAAGATTATATTTAAAAAGGATTTGAATTTAATGTTTAACGTTATCATTGCTACACATGGTAATCTTGCTACCGAGTTTGAAAGAGTATTAAAATCCTTTTTTGGTAAAATAGATCATTTAAAAGTCATCAATCTAAGTGATCAGGGGATAAACACTTTTTCCCAAAAAATAGACCAAGTTATTGCACCCTGCTTAAATGAGCCAACAATCATATTTTGTGATATTGCAGGGGGAACCCCTTTTAATGAATTAGCCAAAAGAAGTATAAATTGGCACAAACAAGTTGCATTATTTGGTGGGGTAAACTTGCCAGTACTTGTGGAAACATTAAATATGCGGATGCAGGAAAAAAACGTAAACGAAGTTATTGGAAAAATTACTGCTATGTCTGCTTTAATCAGGTTTAATATGAAAAATGCTAAAAAGGCTGAAGACGAATAGAGGAAAATTATTAGATATGCAAAAAATATTTTATAAACCAGAAGATCGTTGGTTTGGCGACTGTATGCCATTCTTTAATGAAGAAGATCAAACTTTTTACTTGTTCCACCAAAGAGACACGCGCAGACCTGAACCTTTAACTGATCCATTTGGCTGGTCGCTCGTAACTACTAAAGATTTTGTAAATTTTAAGGATTATGGCGAAGTTTTACCTAAAGGTCCTCATGATTCTGCAGATCAATTTATATATGCTGGTAGTGTCACACAAGGAAAAGATGACAAAGTAGCTTTTTATACAGGGCATAACCGTCAGGCAAAGCTAGCTAAAAAAACTTCAGAAATTTTGATGTCTGCTACCAGTAAAGATTTAATTCACTGGAATAAAATGGGTAAAGCCAGCAGTTTAATACCACAACCTGGGTATGACCATAATGACTGGCGTGACCCAGTCGTTGTTTATTCTGCAGAGCACAAGTCCTATATTTTGGTTTTGGGCGCAAGACTTCCGAGTGATAAAAAGAAGCCAACGGGAAGATTAGTATATTTTGAATCTCCAGATATGAAAAACTGGGCGTTTAAAGGAGACTTTTGGACGCCTAATGAATTCAACATGATTGAAATGCCGGATTTATTTGAAATAGAAGATAATTGGTATCTTTTATTTTCAGAATATTCTGAAGACAAGCGAACGAAATATAGAATCAGTAAGGATTTATTTGGCAACTGGCATTCATTAAACGATGAGTTCTTTGATGGTAAAGCCTATTATGCTGCCAGATCAGTTGGCAATGAAAAAGCAGGTCGATATTTGAGTGGCTGGGTAGCAACAAAAGAGAACAATAATGATCTCGGTAATTGGGATTGGGGTGGCGCTTTTGTGCCTCATCAAATTGTTCAAAGAAAAGATAAGACACTTGGTGTAACCTTGCCGCAAACAATAATTGATAATTTTGCAAAAGTTGAAATTATTCCATCTTTTGAAATAGGAAAAGCAAGTGGTAAAAAAGAGCATACTGTAATTAATGAAGTTCCGGAACAGTTCTTAATTGAAGCACAAGTAGAAGTATCAGAAGATACTAAAGAATTTGGCATAAAAGCTTTTGTTAACGATGACACAAGAGAGGGCTATCAGTATAAAGTTTCTAAACCTGAACATGCACTTAAATTTTCCAGAACTCCTAATTATCCGTGGCCACAATATTTTGATGTTGGTCTAGAGCGTCCAATTGCACTTGAAAAAGGCAAAACATATGATATTAAGTTAATTGTGGATGGTAGTATCATCATAATCTATATTAACAATATTGCTCTAAGTGCTAGAATGTATCATAAAACAGGAAAAGAATTCAGCTTTTTTGTAAATGAAGGTAAAATTGCTGTTTCTAATGTTAAGTATTACACCGAATGGCAAGATACTGTTAGATAAGTTTGAGGTAACAAAATGATTTTTAATGGCTTGCAACATGTAGGCATTCCGACAAAAAAATTTGATGAAAGTGGAGATTTTTATCAAAGCTTAGGCTTTAAGTTGGTGAACACTGAAGATAATCAAGGTAGCCGAGTGGCATTTTATCAGTTAGGAACATTAATGCTTGAGAGTTGGGAATCCCCTCAAGAAGCTCCAGGAAAAGTAGGGGCAATTAATCATATTGCGCTTGATACCAACGATATAAATCGTGCATTTGCCGAAGTTCAAAAATTAAATGTACAGTTTGTTGAAAATGGAATTCAAAGTTTGCCTTATTGGGAAAATGGTATTAAGTATTTTAACTTCTACGGACCGAATAAAGAAATATTTGAAGTCTGCCAGAAGCTGTAATAATATTCGGGTTTCGCCTGCTAAATAGTTAAAATATTATTTGGCAGGCTTTTATTTAAGAAAATTTTTTCGGATCTAGATTGAGGGTTATAATAAATAATATCTAAATAAAATAATTAAGGAGATATAAATGTTACTAGGATCAATTGAGGCTGGCGGTACAAAATTTGTATGTGCGGTCGGTAATGAGAATTATCAAATAAAGGATCAAACAACTTTTTCCACTACTACACCGGAGGAAACTTTACAAAAAACAGTTGATTATTTTAAGCAGTTTGATGTTGATGCAATCGGAATTGCGTCTTTTGGACCAATTGAAATACGGAAAACGGCACCTAATTATGGTTTCATTACTGATACACCCAAAAAAGGTTGGAGCAATACTGACTTTGTTGGATTTTTGACAAAAACAATTAAAGTACCAGTTTTCTTTACTACTGATGTTAATGGTTCTGCTTTTGGCGAATACGTGATGTCACAGTTATCAAATGAAGATGTTGATTCACTTGTTTACTACACGATTGGCACTGGTGTCGGTGGCGGAGCTATTATTAATGGTAAATTAGTGGGTTCTTTAGGTCATCCCGAAATGGGGCATGTTAAAGTTAAACGCCATCCAGACGACTTGAATTTTGCTGGAGTTTGTCCTTTTCATAAAGATTGCTTGGAAGGTTTAGTTTCAGGTCCTACGTTTGAAGCACGCCTCAATAAATCTGGTAAGGATGTGCCGCTTTCTGATCCTGTTTGGGACATTATGAGCTATTATGTGGCACAGGCTACCTTACAAGTTACCTTGATCTTACGCCCGGACAAAATTGTTTTCGGTGGTGGTGTAACAAGCGAGAAGTTCCTGAATAAAGTCCGTCGTGATTTTGCGACATTACTAAATAATTATGTGCACGTGCCACCATTAGAGCAATACATTACCATGCCAGAAATCAGTAATAATGGTTCTGCGACTGTTGGTGACTTTGCTTTGGCAAAAAGATTATTAAGAGAATAATAAAAAATGTTCTTAAACATATTACGTTCAAGAACATTTTTTGTTTTCTGTGATTATCAACTTTAACAAACAGTACTTTCAAATTTTACTTTGTAGGCAGGATATCTTGACTCTTCGTATTCAAATGGTATACCTTTTTTGGTGTACCCTATGCTGGTAAACTTTAAAATTGGTTCACTTTTATCTATCTTTAAATAAAGGTAGTCGGGCGATTCCTCTCTAACGACTTCAATTGTGCGCTTAGCCTTGTTTAATTTAAGTCCATTGTCTTTCAAAGCTGTAAATAAAGATTTCTTACTAAAATCCTGATTTATTAGGTTGCCATCAAATTTTAGTGGGATATAGGACCTAGCAACACACATTGGTGTTTCTTTTATATAACGTATTCTTGACAGAACAAAAATAGGATCGCCTTTTTCAAGATTTAGCTTTTTAGCGATATTTTCATCCGCATATTCTACTGATTGTTGTAAAACTTTTGAAGAAGTTGGTTTTTGTTGGTGTTCGGCATCTTCAAAAAAACCAATAAATGTGCTTAGCTCATGATCTACATATTTATCTTGGTTTGATACAGCCTGATTAATTATATAGCCTCGACCATAGTCTTTAGTTATCAGACCATCTTGTTCTAAAGAAGTTAAGGCTTTTCTGATTGTTGGCCGGCTTACTTCGTATTTTTCTGATAAACTTCTTTCAGAAGGAATTAAACCGGTTTTGTCTGCCACTTTAATGTATTGATTGAAAATCTTTTCTTTTATTTGTTTATATATCATTAATAACCACACCCAATATGAGTATAAATTTTGGAACCTGGTCCAAGTTTTGTAACTTGTAGAATTATATAACAAGCATAGCTATTGACAAAATTGCTAGTTTAAAAAAACTAACAAATTTCATTTAATTTTAGCGAAATTTCTTATATATTTAAGTGTATACTTCAATAGTAGTTCCTAGCAAGATAACTAGCTCTATCCTATTTTAATACTCTTTTTCAAAGTTAAACTAATATAGTAAATATTAATTCTATCATATATAAGACTCATTTAGTGATTTTCAGTTGAACAAAGAAAAAATGTGTAAAACAGCAAATAATGCGTTTTGCACATTTTTTAATTAATAACAATTCTTTACTTTAGGATATTCAGATAAACTCCTGCAATAGCAAGGACGAAAATTCCTAAAATTAACCAGATTACCTTAACCTTTTTCTTTAACAGGTAATACATTAAAAAGGTTAAGCCAAGAGGCAGTAGTCCGGGAAAGATATCATTAAGAATGCTTTGAACGTTAATTGTGCCACCAGCAGTTTTAAAGATTGCAGAAATCTTAAAGTTAACTAATGAAGATGTCATAGAACCAATGGACATTAAACCAACAATGGAAGCGGCCAACGTAAATTTTTCAAGATAATTTCCTTCATAAGCTTTTTCCATTGCCTTGGCACCCATGCTATAACCTAACCTTATTCCACCATAGCGACCAATAAAATGTAAAGTAGTATAGATTAAAAAGTAGAGAATTGGTCCTAAAATATTACCTTGAGTAGCAAGAGAAAGACCAATTCCTGCAGCAATTACTCTAAATGTTCCCCAATATAAAGTATCTCCGATTCCAGCTACAGGCCCCATCAATGCAGCTTTTAAGGAGGAAATAGCCTCAACGTTAAAATCCGGGTCAACGGAGTTTTCTTCTTCCAGGGCTAATGACATTCCCATAATAAATGTAGCTATGTGGGGAGTCGTATTAAAAAGAGCTGTATTTCGTAATGCAGACTCGTAGAGCTTATCATCATTGCCGGCATAAATCTTTTTAAGAGCTGGCAAAATCGAAAAAGTATAGCCCATTCCTTGCATGTCTGTATAAGATTCTGATCCTTGTAATGCAAAAGAGCGCCAGAATACTCGATTTAAATCCTTTACTGTTAATTTCTTTTTAGCCATAAAAAATCACCTCTATTTACTGTTGATTATTCTTTGCTGCTTTATTTTTTTGAGTTATTAAAAGTGCAATGAGTAAAGCCAGTACTGAAACTCCAATTACCGGCATCTTTAAATATGAACTAAGAATGAAGCCAATAAAGAAGTAAGGAGCAACTTTTTTATCCATCATCATTTGTATTAACATTGCAAATCCAACTGCTGGAAGCAGACCAGCCGCGACTGAAAAAGAAGTCATTATCTTTGTTGGTAATAAAGCTATTAAAGACTGAGCAGCTTTTGTTCCCAGTTGAAGTACTAAGAAAGTTAAGATTCCAGAAGGCAGTCTGAGAATTAATGGGAAAAAATGCCATCTTTGCATACTCTTAAAATTATGTCTTTTAATTGCGTCTCTGCCTTTTTTGATAGTGTAAGAGTTAAGTGTGAAGGCCAGCATGTTAAGTCCTTGAGCAACTATGGCAAATGGCATTGCTAACGTTACTGCAACATTAGTACTTGCACCACTTTGGATTGCTAGTGCCGTTGCGATAGCACTGGCTACTCCAACATCGGGAGGTAAGGCTGCACCAATAGTAACTATACCAATAAACATTGCTTCTAAAGCTGCACCAATGACAATGCCTTTTTGTAAATCGCCTAATATAAGACCGACAACAGGCCCAATAATAATAGGACGATTCATCATTGATGCCCCGAGATATCTTTCATCAAGTTGTGAAATATAAGCAACAAGAGCTATAAGTAAGTTCTTTAATATCATTTAAATTCATCCCTTTCAAAATAATTGGAATTAAATTAATAAAAATCTTTCTTGGAAGTTGGTGTGCCTTGAATGTAAATCTTAAAGCCATCTTTTTTTATTTCTTCTAATGCTAATTTTTCTTCTTGAGTTACATAAATAGATCCAGAAATTTTTTCTTTATTATCACCACTTTTTAGATTACCTAAGTTGATATCAAAATTTTCTTTTCCTTTTAGTTCTTTGACTATTTTGCTGGCATCGATCGGATTGCCAACTACTACCATAACTTTACTTTCTTTTACCTCTTGGTATGTTTTAGCAAAATCTTTAGGATCAATTATTTTAGCTTCGACCCCCGATGGTTTGGCCAAAAGCAAAGCCATTTTTTGTAATTGATCATTAGCTGCTGTCTTGTCTACTGCTATGATTATGTCAGCGTTAGCTGCCTTAGACCAAGCCATTGCAACTTGTCCGTGGATAAGACGGTCATCAATTCTGAATAGTGAAATCATGTTTTACTCCCTTCAATTTGTAATCGCTTACGCATTATATATTACCTTTGGTAAATAATAATGTCAACAAAATATTGACACATTGTAATATAAATGCTAATCTTTACTCGTAAAAGTTAACCAAAGGTAATTTTTAGGAGGAATAAAATGTTTAACTTTGATAAAAACAGATTTTTGAAGACTCAAACAGGGGCAGTGAACCAGAAGGATAATATCAATACTGTTATTGATGAATTGCTACCTAAAATTGATAATATCTTCTTCATCGGTTCAGGTGGTGTAGGAATTTTGTTTGACTCTACCATCGAATTTGCAAGGACTAGAAGTGCTTTCCCATTTCAGCGGGTCTTAGCAGCTGAATTCATTGCATCTCCCAATAAAACTTTTTCAAGCAAATCATTAGTTGTTATACCCTCATTATCGGGAACAACTAAAGAAACATTGGAACTAGTTGATTTTTGCAATAAGAAACATGTTAAAACTTTGGCACTTGTTGGCAGTCCAAACACACCACTTGAAAAAGAGGCAACCTACACTGTCTATAATGATGTTTTAGATGATACAAGTTCTGAAAGTTATTATTTACAGGGCTTGATGATAGTTCTGCGCGTAATGTTAAAAAAGGGTGAAATAACAACTGAAAAATATGATTCTTATTTCCAAGATTTTGCCAAATTGCCTGGAGAATTACTAAAAGTAAAACAACAGGCAGAACCTATGGCGAAAGAATTTGCTCAGAAATTTCAAGATACTCCGTACCATATTATTACAGGTGCAGGTGACTCATTTACTGAAGCATATTATTACGGTATGTGTATTTTAGAAGAAATGCAGTGGATAAAAACCAGACCCGTACAAGCTGCAGACTTTTTCCATGGAACATTAGAATTAGTTGAAAAGGGAGTTAGTGTCATTGTCTTTGAAGGAGAAGATTTTTCAAGACCAATTGTAGATCGTGTTCGTCATTTCTTACCTGAAGTTACAGATACCATTACTGTGATTGATACGAAAGACTATCAGATGGATATTTCAAATGAAACGAGAAAGATTATCTCTCCAATCGTATTAGCTACAATTTTGGAAAGAGTTAGTGCATATCTTTCAGATCAAAGAAAGCATCCTCTGACTGTTCGTAGGTATTACAAGAGAATCCCTTATTAATTTGATTAAAACCTCAGTTTTTAGTTAGTCAATTAATAAAGATCTAGTGAGGAGCCGATGGTAAAAATGAAAATTTTATGCATGAGTCATGGGACAATGGCACAAGGCGTTGTTCAGTCGGCCAAGATGATAGTTGGTGATGTAAAATTTCTCGATTACATCAATGCGTATGTAGATGGCAATGATGATATTGAAAAGAAGATTGTAGATTACTTAAATCAAAATCGTGGGCAAACTATTATCGTATGTACCGATATCTTTGGTGGCAGCGTTAATAATAATTGGATGAAGTATTTGAATAAAGAGGGCAATCTGTATTTAATTGCTGGTTTATCTTTGCCTTTAATTATTGAATTAGTTTTAAAAATAGAACAAAAGTCTCAAGATAATATCAATAAAATTATAAAAAGATCAATCAAAAGCGCAAAAGACAGCGTTAAATTTTGTAATGAACTTAATTTGGATATTAAACGGGATGAATTTTAAAAAAGGAAGTAGAAAACAATGATTATTGGGACAAGGGTAGACCATAGACTTGTTCACGGGCAAGTTGCATTTTCTTGGATTTCTGCTATTGGCGCTAATTGTATTTTGGTTGCAAACGATGCAGCTGCAAATAATGATATGCAAATGACTGCATTAAAATTAGCAGCACCACAAGGTGTAAAAGTCGTAGTTAAAACTATTGCTGATTCTGTTAAGCAAATAAATTCAGGTGTTACTGATAAATATCGTCTTTTCATCGTTTTAAAAACGGTCAATGATGCTTACCAATTGTTAAACGGTTGCACACAAATAAAGGAACTTAATGTAGGTGGGACTAGTAAAACTTCTGGTTCTGTCCAAATAACTTCTTCAGTGTTTTTAAATGATAAAGATATATCTGATCTCAAACAATTAGCACAAAAAAACATAGAAATATTTGCCCAAATGGTACCAACAGATAAAAAAATAGATTTGATTAAACGATTATAAATACTAAGAAGGAGGTTTGAAAAATGAACACATTGACTCAATCAATTTTGCTAGCCTTAATTACAGCTCTTGCTCCAGCCGACTGGTTAACTGGAACTAGTAACTTGTCTAGACCACTTGTTACCGGAGCACTAACCGGATTAGTTCTGGGCGATTTAAAGACTGGAATCATAATGGGTGCAACTATTGAACTGGCATTTATGGGTGCAATTACTATTGGTGCTTCCAGACCACCAGATGTTCCTGCTGGAGGAGTTTTGGGCACAGCCTTTGCAATATCAACAGGCAAGGGAGCTGGTTTTGCTATTACTTTAGCCTTTCCGGTTGCTGCACTGTATTTGATTATTGACAATTTATTAACGATTGTAATTTTACCTATATTCTTGAAGAAGGGTGATAAATATGCTGAACAAGGTGATAGTAGACATCTGAGCAGAATGAACATGTATGGGTTTATCACAGTCAAATGTATACCAAGAGCGATTTTTGTTGGACTTGCTTTTTACTTAGGTGGCCCAGTAATGACAAAGTTGCTCAATATGATCCCTGATTTTGTTCAAAATGGTATAAACGTTGCAGCTGGAATAATGCCAGCACTAGGTTTTGCTTTATTATTGGAAATGATTTTAAAGAAAAATGTGGCAATTTACTTTGTACTTGGCTTTGCATTGTACAGTTATTTAAAAATACCAATTTTGGGAATTTCTATCTTTGCGTTCTGCCTAATGTACATCGTATTGCATCTCGAAAATAAAATTGATGCTAATAAGTTAAATAATAATCAAGGAGGGGATGATGATAATGAGTTCTAATTCTGCTACAAAAGCTATTACTAGAAAAGATTTAAAAGGGATATTTTGGCGTTCTCTCACATTAGAAGCTTCTTGGAATTTTGAAAGACAACAAAATATGGGTTATAGCTACGCTATGAATAAGGTTCTAGACAAGTTATATCCAGAAAAAAAGCAAAGAAGTGAGGCTCTTCAAAGGCACATGGCTTTTTTCAATTGCTCACCACCACTTTCTACGTTAGTAATGGGAATTACTACAGCAATGGAAGAAGAAAATGCTAAAAATCCAGATAATTTTGATCCAGAATCAATAAATAATGTTAAAGCGGCTTTGATGGGACCTCTTTCAGGAATCGGAGATTCATTCTTTTGGGGCACTTTAAGAATTTTAGCCACGGGTTTAGGAACTTCTTTTGCATTAAAAGGCAGTATACTAGGTCCAATACTATTTTTGTTAGTCTACAATGTCCCCGCGCTACTAGTACGCTGGATAGGTTTAGTCAAAGGATATGATTTAGGAGCATCAATGCTAAAGAGTGCCGAGTCTTCTGGCTTGCTTGAAAAATTTGCATATGGTGCATCAATTCTTGGTTTGATGGTTATTGGTGGAATGTCGGCAAGTATGGTAACAATCACCGTTGCAGGTAAGTTGGGTCAAGGAAATGATGCCCAAACATGGAATGCTATGATTAACGGTATTTTACCGAATATGTTGCCTCTTGCGTGTGTGCTGTTTATTTATTGGTTATTAAAGAAAAAGGTATCAACAATTACTATACTGGTCGGAATTTTTGTATTCGGCATTTTAATGGCTTATTTAGGAATTTTAAAGGCATAGAAGAAAGGAAAACTGTAATGTTAAAGTTTGACGCTGAAAAGTTTGTAACTGAAGGGGAAAAGGCATATAGCATACGGGCCGATATTGAACAAATTGCTCTGAAAGTGCAAAAAGAAGGAATTAGTAATATATTTTTCACTGCCTCTGGTGGTTCAAACGCTGTGATGCAGCCATTTAATTATTGGATGGAAAGTAAGTCATCAATTCCCAGCTATTTGCTGACAGCTGCGGACTTTTTAGCTGTAGGAAGTAATAAGCTAAATAAAAATAGTATAGTTATTCTACTTTCTAAATCTGGTGATACTAAGGAAACTGTTGCTTTGGCTAAAAAGATGGAACAATTGGGTATACGAACTATTTCAATTGTTAACAAAGATAATACGCCACTAGCACATCACTCAACTTATGCCGTTAATACTTTTGGCTACCATCCTCAGGAATTAGCTTTTTATTTCTTGATTGGCAAAATTATGCAAGTGAATAATGAATTTAATGACTATGAACAATTTGCTGATGAACTTAAATCATTGCCAGGAGACATGAACATTGTTGCCCAAGAGGTTGACAGTAAGGCAAAAGAATTTGCAGAAAAATATCAAAATGCCGACTATCAAATTTGGGTTGGTTCTGGTGATCTGTGGGGAACGACTTATAGTTATTCAATGTGTGTGTTAGAAGAATCACAATGGCTTAGAACAAAATCAGTTAGTTCACCTGAATTTTTCCATGGTACATTTGAATTGGTTGAGAAGGATGTTCCAGTGGTACTGCTTGAATCAGAAGGAGCGACGAGACCGTTAGATGAGCGAGTGGCTAACTTTGCTACTAAATATACAAACCAATTCACCAAGTTTGATATGAAAGAATTTACTTTATCCCATATTTCAACGAAATTTAGACCAATAGTTGAACCATCAGTAATGTGGGCCGCTTTACGCAGAGTTAGTTTACATTTGGAAAATATTAGAGATCATCCTTTAACTAAACGTCGCTATTATCGTGTAGTAGATTATTAGATAGTGAGCTGTTTAAGATGTCAAAGAAACATGTTGTTGGTTTAGGAGATAATGTAGTAGATTACTATCAAAACCAAAATGTAAAATATCCTGGGGGCAATGCAGTTAACTTTTCTGTTTTTGCACCAAAGCAACTTGTTGATTCATATTATGTTGGTAGTCTGGCAAAAGATGATGATGGGGAATTAATCTTAAATAGTTTAAAAAATGAAAACGTAAACACATCATTTTGCAACCGAATTAATGCTAAAACCGAAAAGACTTTTGTAAACATTGTGGATGGAGATCGTCAATTTATTGACAGTATAAGAGGAGCCAGGCAGTTGCCATCACTAGATGAACCTGATTTAATGAAAATTCTGGATTCAGCGCTGGTAGTATATAGTGCATGCCATGCAAATTCTGAAAATGCTATTGCTAAACTTCACCAAAGAGGTATCCTAATTGCTTATGATTTTTCTGAAATGGCTAAATATCATACTACTGAGTATTTAAATCAGGTAGCCAAAAATGTCGATATTGCGCAATTTTCTTTATCGGAAGCAAAAGCTGATGATATGGAAAGAATATTAACGCAGTGCATGAGACTTAATACTGTTTTTGTCTTATTTACAAATGGCGGTGAGCCACCTTTGTTGTTTGACTGTAATCAAAGGAAAAAGTATGTTGGCCAAGTTCAGTATGATCCTGAACCCATTGATACTATGGGTGCTGGGGATACATTTTTTGCTAACCTCGTGGTCTATTTGCTCACTAAAGCTAAAGACTTAAAAAACATCTCAGAAGAAGATATAAATGAGAGCCTAACTAAAGCTGCTCTAGCTGCTGCTAAAACGATTAGACAAAAGGGATCATTTGGGCATGGAATCAAAATAACTAAATAGATCTGTAAATTTTGTTCTGTTATATCTTTAATGAAGTAAACATCAACTAATTAAAATAAATATTGTTATTAGACAGCCCTCTAGATGAAATCTGTACAATTGAAGTGCTCCATAATAGTTAGACATTAATCTGACTATTAGGAGCACTTTTTTCATGACTAAATATTCAACTACTTTGAAAATGGAAATTTGCAGTAAATACTTATCCCACCAAACCTCTTTAGCTAAACTAGAACGCGAATACGGCATTGATCATACCGAGATTAGGGCCTGGGCAGAACGTGCCCGTAAACATGGCTTAGCCGCTTTAAAGGTTACTCACACCCGACAAACTTATTTGCCTGAATTCAAGCTAAATGTGGTACGCTTCTATCATGAACATCACATGGGAGTACTCCAGGTAGCTGCAGTTTTTAATCTTTCGCGGTCAGTAGTAAGACAATGGCTGGCGGCTTATCAGGCTGCAGGCTACTCTGGGCTGCTCCCAAAATCCAAGGGGAGACCACCAACCATGACTAAAAAGAAGCGTCAGAAGAAGCTTAAACCCACTAAGAAGCTAACCGAAGTAGAACAATTGCGTCGTCAGGTTGCTGAGCTAGAGGCACAAAAAGCCGACTTAGAATTGGATAACTTAATCCTAAAAAAAGTGGCTGCCCGATATCCACGCTCACCAACCGGCAAAAAACCAGAATAGTCGTGGAGATTCGGGCTGAGCGACCTGAGGTGCCGTTAAAGCTTTTGCTTGCCAAGCTGCACCTTAACCGCAAAACTTATTACGACAACCGCAGTCACCGATTGAACCGATTAGATAAATACGCTGCTGTTAAAGGCGTAATCAAGTCTATCTTCTACCAAGAAAGTGATGAGACTTACGGTTATCGACGTATGCATGGTGCACTCTTAGATCAAGGCTTTAGCTATGCGCCCAATACCGTGCGCAAGCTGATGCGGCAGCTGGGACTAAAGACCAGAGTCTACAGTAGGCGCACTGCACGCTACAGTTCTTATGCGGGCCCTGCAGGCGTAATCAAGGAAAACATTTTAAAGCAGCGGTTTAATGAAACCAGACCCTACCACGTCTTACACACGGATATTACCGAATACAAGCTGACCACAGGCAAAAAGGTTTATATTTCACCGGTCATTGATGAGGCCTCACTGGAAATACTGGCTTGTCAAGTCAGCTATTCGCCTAACATGAAGCTGGTTTATGATATGCTGGCAGAGCTTAAGCACAAGCTGCCTAAAACAGCCCAGCCTATTTTGCATTCAGATCAGGGTTTTCAATACCGCCACAGCGGCTATCAGACCAAACTAAGACAGATGAAGATTAAGCAAAGCATGTCGCGCAAGGGTAATTGCCACGATAATGCACCGGGAGAAACCATCTTCAACCTAATGAAACGGGAGAAGCTCAACCGCATTAAGATCAGTTCACTAGCAGAAATGCGGGAAGTACTGCATGATTACGTTTACTGGTTCAATCATATTAGAAGATCAAACAAACTAAAATACACGACCCCGATCAAATATCGAAATCGTGCATTGAGTCTTGCGTAATATTAAAATGTCTAACTTTTTAGTTGCACTTCACAATCTAGAGGGTTTTTATGGCTTAAAATTAAATAGTTATTAATAAAATATTGTAAAAACATTTAAAATATGTATAATATGTTTTAAAAGGTATTATTTATAGACAGGAGGATATTATTTTGATTGTAGCAATGCATATGGATGATCGACTCGTACATGGCCAAGTTGTCATGACTTGGATTCCAAGAGTACAAGCAAATGTAGTTTTAGTAGCGAATGATGCGGTTTTTAACGATAAAATTCGTCGGAGTACTATGAAATTGGCTGTGCCAACGAGTACCAAAATCGGTTTTAGAACAATTGATGGCGCTATTGAATTTTTAAATAATCCGCAAAATAGTTCTTATCGTGTGATGGTTTTAACTAATAATCCGTTTGATGCTGAAAAAATTTGTGAGCATGTGAATGGGGTTGAAAAGATTACTATTGGTGGAATAAGAAAAAATGCACCAATGATTCGTGATAATTTAAATTTAACATTGGAGGATATTGGTTCATTTGAAAGGATTATGGCTAAAGGAATAAAGGTCGGTATGCAACCTACGCCTAACCATAAATTTGAAGATTTGTCAGATACTTTTAAAAGTATTACTGATAAACAATAGTTATGTTTGAAAAGAAAGAGGGAAGACTATGATTCAGTCATTCTTGGTTGCGTTAATTGCAGGAATTGGACATATTGATGAAAGACTTTTCGGTATGACCATGATGGAAAGACCACTTGTAATTTGTACGCTGGTGGGGCTAGTTTATGGAGATGTTAAAACAGGGTTAATTTTGGGAGCTCAAATTGAACTTCTTTCAATGGGTGTTGTAGGAATTGGAGCCAATGCCGCACCACCTGATGTTATTTTGGGTGGTGCACTTAGTACTGCACTAGTATTGCAATCGCATACTGACCCTAAACTTGCACTTGCTTTGGTAATGCCAATTGCTGCATTTGCAATGGCAACAAAATACATCACCTATGTGCCTTTAAATCAAATTTTAAGTCAAAAGTCATTAGAAGCTGCTGGCAGAGGCGATACTAAAACGATGGAAAGAAATCAATGGCTGGGATTATTTAACTATTTTATTTTCCCATTCTTGATCGCTTTGGTAGCTATGCTTTTAGGTGCACCAGTATTTAAATCTCTGGTGAAATTTATTCCAGATTGGCTTACTGGTGGTTTTGCCTTAGCAGCAGGTATTTTACCAGCATTAGGTTTTGCATTGCTTATGCAACTGACATTTACCAAAAAATTTGCTCCATACCTATTTTTGGGTTTCATCTTGGTAGCATTCTTTAAGCTTACTAACATTGGAGTCGCAATGGTTGGTGCGGTAATTGCAGCATTAATATTATTATCTAACAGCAGTGGAGTCGAAGGGAAGACAGAAGACAATGAAATCTAAAGAAGAAATGTTTAAAGGGAAAAAGTTAACTAGAAAAGACTTAATGTCAGTTTTTTGGCGCGCGTTCTTGTTACCAGCTTGTTATAGTATGGACCGAATGCAGGCACCTGGATTCGCATATTCAATTATTCCTGTGCTAAAAAAGCTCTATCCTGATAAAAAGGATTTGAGTAAAGCTTTGACCCGAGAATCCGAAGTGTACAATACCACTTATGCTATGTCACCTTTTATACTGGGAATTACTGCTTCAATGGAGGAAGAGGCAGCTACTAATTCCAACTTTTTCATCTCAACTATTAACAATATTAAAGTTGCCTTGATGGGGCCAATGGCAGGAATTGGAGACACATTTTTCTGGGGAACATTTAGAGTTATTGCTGCCGGTGTCGGTACTACTTTAGCTTTAAAAGGAAATATCCTGGGACCAATATTATTTTTGATTTTATACAATATTCCTCATTTTTTGACCAGGTATTATGGATTGTTTCTTGGTTATGATCTGGGAACTAAAGCAATTGATTCTCTATCTAGTGGTAGTGGTTTCCAAAAAGCAACTAATGCTGCTTCTGTCATGGGATTGACTGTAATTGGCGGCATGATAGCTTCAATGGTTAATATCAAGTTTGCTTATGTCTTTAAATCAGGTAAAACGGTTTTGAATCTACAAAGTATTGTTGATCAAATATGTCCAGATTTGTTGCCGTTAGCAGTTACATTCTTCATATACTGGTTACTACAAAAGAAGCACGTTAAAACTTCTTGGATTATGATCGGCTGCTTCGCCTTTGGAATAATTTTTAAATATTTCGGGATTTTTAAGTAAAACTCGCTATTAAACAGAGAAAGGGATAATTAATAATGAAAACTTGGTCAATGATTGATTATATTGATGAAACAGAAGATACTCTTAAAAAAATGATTGCCAATAGAGAGCAATTGTATAACAATTTTGCACAAACTTTTGCAGATAATACGAATAAATACCACAATATTTATTTGGTTGGCTCAGGTACATCTTTCAATTCTTGCATTACAGCTCAGCCTTTTATGGAAAAAATCTTGAAAAAGCACATAATTCCAGTTAATTCATATAATTTTGCTCATTATGAACAGTTGGCAACGAGTGCTGATCTAGTCATAGCTATTACCCAAGAGGGAGAAAGCACTAACACAATTGCAGCTTTAAACAGAGCAAACAGCCTAAATTGTGATAATTTTGTGATTACTGAAGATCGGGATAATTCTTGTTCACAAGTAGCGCAAAACAAAATTGTTTTGGCCTGCGGCTTTGAGCATGTTGGCCCTAAAACAAAAGGCTATAGTGCATCTATTCTTACCTTTTATTTAATTGCACTAGAAGCGGCTAAAAGGGCGGGCCAATTGACCGCTAAAGAATTTGATGAATATATTGACCGTCTAGAAAAAACAGTTAATAACTTGAATGTAATTATCAAAGAAAGTAAGAATTGGTTTGAAGAAAACTCAGCTGATTTGAAAAAGTGTCATCACGCGTACATATTGGGTTATGGTAATAATAAAGGCACAATAATGGAAGGTGCATTAAAATCTCTGGAAACCGTTAGAGATTATTTCCAACCTTTTGAAGTAGAAGAATTTTTACACGGTCCTATTGCTTCAATGCATAAAGAAACATATACTATTATTGTTGCACCAGTAATTTATGGCTATGAAAGAGCTAATAAGCTTTTCAAAGCCTTGAATGAACAAACTGATCATGCATATTCTATTGGTTCACAAGAAGGAATATCCTCTAATCATGTATTAAAAGGATCATTTTTGAACGATGCAGATTTCTGCCCGTTAGAATATTGTATACCGTTGCAATTATTTGCTTATTTACTTTATACTGGTCAGGGTAAGGACCTTAATGTTAGGAATTATCCGAATACAAAAGATGTTTTAATAACTAAAGCAAATAGCGTTAAGTAATTTTAAATGAAGTGAAGTTGGTTTTCAAAAGAATGAAAGCAAAAAATACTTTGTATTATCAAGTAATGCTAAAACTAAAGCAAAAAATACAGGATGGTGAGTATCCAGTCGATTCCAAGCTTCCTACCGAAGGTGAATTACAAGATGAATTTGGAGTTAGTCGCGTAACTTTAAGAAAAGCAATTAATCAATTGTCAACAGAAGGACTAATCGAAAAGATTCAAGGTAATGGCAGCTATGTTAGGAAACCTGGAAAAGTAAAAAAGCTTCTGCGGCTTAATTCTGTAGAAGGTTTTTCATACACGGCTAAAAAGAACGGCTTTTTACCTTCATCCAAGATAATCAATTTTGCCCAAATTATTCCGTCACGCAGAATTCAAAATATTTTTCGCTTAAATTCGTCAACTTGTTTAAACATTAAAAGGGTTCTGTTTCTTGATGAACAACCAGTAATTGTTGATGATAGTTATATTTTGGCTCCATTCTATGAATTTCTGCAAAAAAGTGACATTGAAATATCTTTATATGAAGCATTAAAAAGGAATCCACTTATTAAAAAATTAAGTCCCCAAGAAACATTAGTCAGTGCAACTGAAGCTGATAAAGAATTATCTGATTTGCTGGCTAAGCCGTTTGGTTGTTCATTATTGAATATTGACAATGTACTTAAAAATCAGGATGGCAAAATAGTTCAGTGTAGTGAAGAATTTGTGGATCCTGATGTTTATCAAATAAGAATTAGGTAACGACAGATTCCATTAAAATTTGTACTTTTTGCTAAATAGGCAATATAAAAGGCTCAATAACGTTAATTAACGTAATTGAGCCTTTTTTAACTTTTCTTAAGAGCTTGATTATTAAATTAGTCTAATAGGTCAAACTTAAGTGTTGCCAGGTTATGACCTTCATTAACCATGTTACCCAGTAGTTCAATAGTGTTGTTGTAAACTTGATCAGCCATCTTTTGGTTAGCCTCAGTTAATAAATCTTCAGCTTCTTTACCTGAAAGACCAGCTGCTTTTTTATCAGTTTCATGTTGAATGAAGTGACATTGGGCCAATGATTTTTGCTCAAAGTCATTTTCTAGTTCACCGTAGACCTTAAAGTTAGTGTCACCCAATTGTGCTGTTAATTTGTTTAACCAGAAAATTTTATTCAAATCGAACTTTGGACCAGTCTGGAAACTGGCTGGTGTGTCGTTGACATTCGTGTAGAATGGGACAAAGCTGTTAAAAGTATTTGGACCAAAGCAAAGCCATTGCACGCCAGCAATTTCTTCAGGAACGTCATTTCTAACTTGCAAGATATGAGTTTCGAAGTTGCGATTAAGGGCAATTGGACGGAAGGTCTTCTTTTGTTCAGGAGTACCTTGGTCGCCATAAGGATCAAATGGCGTATCTTGATAGTGGGAACTTTCAACAAAACAAATGTCCTCGATGCTAATCTTGCGGTTAGCATGGCAAATAAATGGTTGATCTTGATCACTTGGCTTGCCACCGAATTCTGGATCAAAGTAATTGTGAACAAACCAGGCACGTGGATTGTTGTAGTGGGCGTCTTTTATGGTTGAGCTACCAAAGATGTGTCGCATGTTGTATCCTTCACGGTCAGGATTTAAGTGGTATTCCTTGATCAAATCTTCTAAGGCATCGTCTGCCAAGAAACCATCTTTACCAAAATGGAATTCATCAATGTTTAAACGGTTAGGAGCAACAACGTAGGCGTCATCAGGAATACGGCGTGCAATCCAGTGGTGACCACCAATAGTTTCCAGGTACCAAACTTCATCGTGGTCGGCAAAAGCCATACCGTTCATTTCATAAGTGCCATATTTTTCCAGCAAATAACCAATGCGCTTAACGCCATCAAGGGCGCTGTGAATATAAGGCAATGTCAAAGTAACAAAGTCTTCTTCACCAAGACCGCCTTTTGCAAGAAGGGGATCAATGCCTTGTATACGTGCATTTGTGGTAATAGTTTCAGTAGCAGTCATTGCTACGTTTTCTGAGTTAATTCCGGCTGCACCCCAGATGCCGCTTTCACCGGAGACATCAGGTGCACTAGTATAACGTAAAGGATTTTCTGCTAAGTCTTCATCATCAATCTTTTGGTGACTAATGACACTTTCATAATGCTTAGGTTGCTTTTCAGGTGTAATAAGTTCAAACCCTTCAGGAATTATTTCACGGCCACCGTCTTCACTTCTGGCAATCATAGCTGAGCCGTCAATGGTGGCATTTTTACCGACAAGAATAGTCGTACATTCTGCTTTTTTCATCTTATCTGTCCTTTCAAAATTACTTAATCTATATTGTATTAAAAAAAACGGGTTGTTTGCAAAAAAATGAGTAAACTTAAGCCTAAATTATTATTACTTTTTCGATTTAAAGATTTTAACTAAAATATATTTTTGGTATTGGCTTAAAATGTAAAAGATGTTTTACTAAAAATGTCCAATATGTTTGACAGGAGAGTGAACTAGTGAAAAATAGAATTGCTCAATTGCGTAAAAAGCAGAGATACTCACAGGCTCAATTAGCCGAAGCTGCCCATGTTACTCGGCAAACGATCAACGCCATTGAAAATGATAAGTATGACCCATCTTTAGGACTCTCTTTTCGCTTGGCTCAAATATTAGGGGTACGGCTGACAAGTTATTCTTATATGAGGGTGAAAAAAATGATTAAAACAAAGAAAAACATTGTTTATGGTGCATTTTTAAAAACATTTGTGATT
Organism: Lactobacillus sp. W8174; assembly: GCF_016100975.1. Lineage (GTDB taxonomy): Bacteria > Bacillota > Bacilli > Lactobacillales > Lactobacillaceae > Lactobacillus > Lactobacillus juensis. The sequence continues at coordinate 328,057 of NZ_JACFRN010000002.1, forward strand.
ACTTCGATAGTTTTATTTGTGATTTCCTAAAATCTCCCTTTCTTTTTAAGACTGACTATCATACTATTACTATTGTTCTGCAAAGTTTTAGAAAGTGTGAGCGAAAAAAGCTAGATCTTAACTACAGACGCATATGAGATTGGAAGAGCGATAGTTATTCCGCCAATATGTCACATAATGATGAACGTGAATGGAAATTAATGCTGCGAGCAAACTATATTAGTGGTATAGTAACTTTATTTTGGCTCGTTGGTTTACTTCTTATTTTAATAGTTATTGAAAAGTTGCCATCACAATCAATCGTGATACCTATTTCAGTTTCTGCTATGGGCATTATTGTGATTAGCAGGCTAATCATTATAAGTCAATGGGCTTTTGCCTTTGCTTACTGCTACTACGATTGGCAAGAAAATCGAGTGAACCAATTTGAATTAAGAATTATAGAAAGCCTAAAGACTAAAAGAGATATACATAAGGAAACTAAGGAAATTTTACAGAAAAAATTAAAGGCGAACTTAACCCAAATAACGCATCAGTCATTAAACAGCACCTTTTTTGGTTATAGTGAAATTTATAAACAAGTAATTTTTGTTAAGGTTTTTTCTCAAGAAGGTAAATTCTTAACCGAAAAAACTGTTAATGAGCAACTAAATACTCGTGTATTAAGCTCTTTTGTTATCAAACAGACGAAACAATTTGTTTTAGTCATGAAAGATTTGGCGCCAATTGATATTAAAGAAGAAATCACTCCTGATATGGCATTTGACATGGGAATAGAATTGTCACAGTTTCATCAAAAAGTGAAACCTTTTTCTGGCATATACCTAAATAACCAACTTTTTGAGAAAGCGAAATTTGACATTAGTAGTTTGCAGAATGAAGAAATAAAAAGCAGACTGTTGCAGGCGTTAATTTTATTTACAGAGCAAAAAGCGGATATTGAAGAAGACCTAAAGGCTCATGCAAATACTGTTTTACATGGGGATGTCGGCTTGCGCAATTATAAAATCGTTGCCGGTCATATTAGTTTAATTGATTTTGAACGAGCACGCATGGGAGTAAATTATCAAGACTTCATTAAGCTTTTTTACCAGGACTTTGGTTTAAATAAAGAATTGATCGTTTCTTTTGTCAAAGGATATGAAAAGTGTGGTCAGAAAATTGCAGTTGCTTCAGTGACACAGACCTTTCTCATTTTTATCACTGCTATTGGAATAATGAAGTATACAGAAAAAATTGTGGATAAGCCATTTGAGAAAATTGGAGAACAAATGCTTGCAACTTGCAGTTCATTTCTAAATACAGGGAGTTTGAATGAGAGCCTGACTAACATGAATGCTATTATCCGATAAAAATAAAAAAGCATCTTCTTGCTTGAAGATGCTTTTTTGTAGTAAATAGAATTGTCTCAAGGGTAAAGACAATTTTATTTACATGATATTTGCAGTTTGAGTTTTTTGCTTTGCCTTTCTGTCACCTCCTTTAAGTAAGAAGTTCAGGATAGTAGCTGACAAGCTGGTAATTACGATCCCATTACTTAGAAATAATTGGACAGTAGCCGGCAGGTTTTTGAAAAATTGGGGATAAATAGTAACGCCGAGTCCAAGTCCAATTGAGATGGCAATAATTAATACATTATTGTTATCGCTGAGGTCAACTTTAGCTAAAGTCTTAATGCCCTGAACAGCAATCATGGTAAACATGACCAGCATGGCACCACCTAAAACTGGGGTAGGAATGATTGTTACCATGGCACCGATTTTAGGCAACAATCCCATAGCCATGAGTAAGCCGCCTGCCCAATAAATCGGACGCTTGGTTTTAATACCAGATAATTGCAGAAGACCAACATTTTGAGAGAAAGTAGTGTAAGGAAAAGCATTGAATAAACCGCCAAAAATTTGGGCGATGCCTTCAGCACGATAGCCTTTTTTCAAGTCTTCTTCGGTCACATCATGGTGCAAAAGATCACCAATTGCAAAGAATACTCCAGTAGACTCAACCATTGATACTAAAGCAATAATGATCATTGTCAGGCTGGAAGACCATTCAAATTTCGGTACTCCAAAATAGAACAGTTGAGGTAAGTGAAACCAAGATGCTTCCACTACAGGAGTGAATGAGACTAGTCCCATACAGGCTGCAATTACTGTTCCAGCAACTAAGCCGATTAAAACTGAGATTGACCTGATGAATCCTTTAGTCCAAATTTCCAGTGCCAAGATAATGAACATGGTGCAAAAAGCCAGAAGGAGATTTTGACCACTGCCAAAACTTTTAGCAGCAGAATTGCCACCACCCATATTTTGAATTGCCACTGGAACAAGTGTTAAACCTATAGTGGTGATTAAAGTCCCTGTTACGACGGGAGGAAAGAATTTTTTAATTTTAGCAAAAACGCCTGAGATTAAAACTACAAAAATGCCGGCAACAATGATGGCACCATACATGTCGTTGATTGAGAATTTTTGACCAATCATTTGCAATGGGGCAACTGCTTGAATGGCGCAGCCCAAAATGACTGGAAAACCAATGCCGAAGTACTTATTGCGCATTAATTGTAATAGCGTAGCTAAGCCGCACATGAAAATGTCAATTGAAACAAGGTAAGTCATTTGTGCAGGAGAAAATTTTAATGCATTTCCAATTAGAAGGGGTACAGCGACTGCCCCGGAATACATTGCTAACAGGTGCTGTAAACCTAAAACAGCTGCTTTTTGCTGGCTAACTTCTTTTTCTGCCATTAGTTTTCTCCCACGAAATGTACTTGATTGTTAGCTAAACTGTCGATTTCTGCCAAGGCTTCGAGGCGATAACCGTGTTCTTTAATCCAGTCGCTACCGCCCTGGAAAGTTTTTGCGACTACGATACCGACACCAGCTACTTCAGCACCAGCTTGGTTAGCAATATTAATCATGCCTTTAACTGCTTCGCCGTTTGCCAGAAAGTCATCAATAATTAATAAACGATCATCTTTGTGCAGGAATTTTTGCTCAACACAAATTTGATTAGTGACTTTCTTGGTGTAAGAATAAACATCGGCCCAATAGACAGCATCATTAAGCGTAGCGGGCTTTTTCTTACGGGCAAAGACCATTGGCACATGTAATTCGTAGGCCGTCATTACTCCTGGTGCAATTCCTGAAGCTTCGCAGGTTAACACCTTTGTGATGCCACCGTCCTTAAATAGTTGACTAAATTCTTCTCCGACTTTCTTCATTAGTTCGGGATCTACTTGGTGATTTAAAAACGAGTTGATTTTTAAAACGTTACCTGGTAGAACTTCTCCGTCACTGCGAATCCGGTCTTCTAATAACTTCACTTTTTTCTCCTTCAAAACAAAAAGGGCTTTTCCTACCAAAACTATGGTAAAAAAAGCCCTTTAAACCAGTATTTTAACTAATTTAAATGCTACATTATCCATAGTTCAGAATTTACGGTTCTGAGTAGAAACTGCCGACCTCATTACGGCAATATATAGATATTTATTTTCCTGTTGCAAGCATTGTAACAGAGTCGCATAATATGTGCAAGACCAATTTTAAAAGTAAATCTCGAATTATTTATATGATTACTTTTAAAAATATTCGTGAACTAATAATGCTACGCTAAAAAATTGTTGACCACTGAACTATTTCTTAGTAAAGTTGATATTGTATTAAATAAGGTTAGTAAAGGAGTTTGGATGTCGGTGAAAAAGAATATTAGTGATTTTGATGAGATTATTGTGCTCGATTTTGGCAGTCAATATAATCAATTAATCACACGGCGGTTGCGGGATTTTGGTATTTATTCTGAACTTTTGCCCCATGATATTAGTATGGACCAAATAAGGCAGATTAACCCCAAGGGCATTATTTTTTCGGGAGGTCCTAACAGTATTTATGACCAAAATGCTTTGAAAGTTGACCCTGAAATTTTTAAGTTGTGCATACCCATTCTGGGCATTTGTTACGGGATGCAACTAATGGCTTCTTATTTAAACGGCAAGGTCGAAAAAGCTGCTAATTCTGAATACGGTCGTGCCGACATTGAAGTTGAAGATACTAACTCCGTTTTATTTGCCGGTTTGCCCAAAGATGAATACGTCTGGATGAGTCACGGTGATTTGGTCACTGGTGCGCCTGCTGGTTTTGAAACGGTCGCTTCAAGTAAGAATTGCCCGATTGCCGCTATTGCTAACGATCAAGCTAAAATGTATGGTATTCAGTTCCATGCGGAAGTGCGCAATACGCAGTATGGTCTTGATATTTTGCGTAATTTTGCCTTTAAAGTTTGCGGCGCTAAGGCTGATTGGTCAATGTCTGATTTTATTGACCTGCAAATTGCTGAAATTAGAAAAACTGTGGGGGATAAGAAAGTAATTCTGGGACTATCTGGCGGGGTAGATTCCAGCGTCACCGCCACCCTTTTGCACAAAGCGATTGGCAACCAGCTGACAGCTATTTTTGTGGATCATGGTATGTTGCGCAAAAATGAAGGTGATGAGGTAATGGCTGCCTTGAACCGGGATTTAGGCGTTAACATTATTCGGGTAAATGCCCAAGAGCGCTTTTTAAATAAACTGAAGGGTGTCACCGAGCCAGAGCAAAAGCGTAAAATTATTGGCAAAGAATTTATTGAGGTATTTGCCGACGAAGCAAAGAAAATTAAGGATGTGGACTTTTTGGCCCAAGGCACCCTGTACACCGATGTGATTGAGAGTGGCACGAATACTGCCCAGACAATTAAGTCGCACCATAACGTTGGTGGGTTACCTAAAGATCTGCATTTTAAATTAATTGAACCTTTGCGCAAGTTATTTAAGGATGAAGTACGTGAACTGGGTGAAAAATTAGGCATTCCTCACGATTTGGTTTGGCGTCAGCCATTCCCAGGACCTGGCCTTGGTATTCGCGTTATTGGCGAAGTAACTGAGGATAAACTCAAACTGGTGCGTGACAGTGATGCAATTTTGCGGGATGAAATTAAAAAGGCCGGTTTACAGGAAAAAGTATGGCAATACTTTACCGTTTTGCCCGGTATCAAATCCGTGGGCGTGATGGGTGACGGGCGCACTTACGACTATACCATTGGTATTCGTGCCGTTACCTCAATTGATGGGATGACCGCTGATTTTGCTCGCTTGCCATGGGATGTTTTGCAAAAAATTTCAACGCGAATTGTTGATGAAGTGCCAAACATTAACCGTGTAGTCTACGATGTCACCAGTAAGCCACCATCAACGATTGAGTGGGAATAATAAGATAAATTAGCTTTGCTAGCTACTAGGCTTTCAAAGCTTTTTATTTTCACTCATAATTTTTATGAGCGAGCGTGTTTAATATTTTTAATTTATAAAAAATGTTAAAACAGTTCATTTAGTTGTTTAAAACAAATTTAATATCATAAAATAATTTTAAAGATTGCATTAATGTGAATTTTTGAGGAAAATAAAAGTATAAATGCGTATTAATAAGGGAGGTGTTTTTAATGGTAACTAGATTAGGCATAAATCCACATACTTTGTCTTATTATATTGATAATTCTGGTGTTTCCAAAGATTATTTACAAATGAAAGTTCAGAACATTGATGCTTTTTTAGATGGCAGTAAAAACCCTACTTTTAATCAACTTTCAAAAATTGCTAAACTTATTGATGTGCCGACTGGTTTGCTGCTACTTTCAGATCCAGTTGAGGCCAATAAGAATACACTTAAATTTAGAACGATTAATTCAAATCGTATTGAAAAGATTAGTAATGAACTTAGAGATACGATTATTGAAATGCAAACAAAGCAGGAATTTCTCCGAAATGAAATAGATTATGAACTTGATTTTATTGGAAAATATTCAGTTAAAAGTGAGTATCAGCAAGTTGTAGATGATATTCGCAATTATCTCAATATTCCGATTAACTATCAGAAAAATGTGGGAAAGAATGCGTTGAAATATTTTAGAGATAAAATGAGTCAAATAGGCATTTTTATCTTCTTTAATGGATCGGTAAAAAGCAACACGCATCGAAGTTTGTCGCTAGATGAGTTCAGGGGTTTTGTCTTAAGTGACAAAAAAGCACCTATTATTTTCGTTAATTCTAAGGATAGCGAAGCAGGTCGATTATTTACACTTGTTCATGAATTAGTTCATCTTTTTCTTGATCAGGAAGAAATACTCAGTTTAGTTGATGCAGAATCATACAAGTTTGATCGCACAGAAGCTTTTGTTAATAAAGTTACAGCCGAAATATTGCTGCCAGATAAAGAAATTAGAAAACTAAATAACTACGATATTGAATTTTTAGCTCACAAATTTCCTGTTAGTAAATTTGTCATTGTACGTAGATTATATGATATGAACATTTTGACAAAAAAAGAATATGATGAAAAGGTTTCACAGTTAGAAAAAGAATTTGCAAAAATTCCGCCAAGCAAAAAATCTAAGGGCGGAAATTATGATAATAATATCAGGTTTCACTTTGATCAGACTTTTGTGCATTATATTGAAAATGCCATAAAACAAAATAAGATTACTTATACGGATGCTTTTAATATTGTTGGTGTTAGTTATAAGTCGTTTAAGATTCTGACGGGGGGCAGAATGTAATGGAAAAATATTTGCTGGATACTAATATCTATATAAATTTTTATGAACGGTATTATCGGGTAAAGTATTTTCCAAGCTTTTGGGCTAAGCTACCCGCCATTTTAAATAAATATGTTGCCATTCCCGAAATTGTGGTTGATGAAAACTACCAAGACACTAATTTTAGAAAATGGTTGGACAAAAATTATTTAAAAGAAATAATAAACCATAAAAACTATGCAATGCAATGGGCACAAGTACTACAATATATTGATGACTGTGAATATTATAAAGAAGAAGCTTTATCAGCTGACAGAGGATGGGCACATGAGAAAATTGCAGATCCTTGGCTTATTGCTATTGCAAAAGAAGAAAATTTAACAATTGTAACAAGCGAAATTCGTAATCCTAATTTGCATAATCCAAATGGTAATAAGGCTGCAAAAATACCTGATGTGTGCGATGATTTAGAAGTTGGTTGCATTGACATGAATGATTTCTTTGAAAAAATCAATTTGTGCATTTGAATTTTTAGACCGCGCTAATTATTTACTAAACTAAAAATATCAAGAGTTGAAAAACAATCAGACATAATAATTTGAAAACAAATTGGTGCTAAACTAATTTGTAAAAACTAATCTTGTTCTGGTTGTTTTTATATATAAGTTTTTGAAAAAAGGAGCAGCAAATATGACAAAAAACACATTATTTCAACACGGGACAATGCAAATGCTAGTTGAAGGTTTATTGGAAGGTACTTTACCGCTGCGAGAATTGTTAAAACATGGCAATATTGGTATCGGAACTGGTGATGGCGTTGATGGTGAATTAGTGATATTAGACGGTGTTGGTTACAAAATAGATGTTAGTGGTCCAGCTGTGAAACTGCCAGATGATTTTAAAGTGACTTATGCTGACGTTAGTTTTGCGGATTATCACGAATTCAAAGAATACCAAAATGTCGAATTAACAGAAATGCTAAAAGATGTTTTAACCAAAAATAACGTCCAAAATCAATTTTTCGCAATATTGACTAAAGGTGTTTTCCAAAAAATTCGTACAAGGTCTTCTAAAAAATCTCATAAGCCTTATCCGTCTCTGGGAAAAATAGCTGAAAATCAAGTAGAGTTTGAAGCTGAAAATATTTCAGGCACAATGATTACTTATTACACACCAACTGTTTTTCAAGGTGTTGGAGTTTCAGGATTTCACAATCACTTTTTGGCCGACGATTTAAGCTTTGGCGGTCATGTTTTGGCAGCTACAATGAAAGATGTAACAGTCAGCGTTCAGCCAATAGAAAACTTTGAATTGCATTTGCCAGTTGATAATCAGGAATTTTTAAATGCGAATTTAAGTGACACCAGCAAGTTAGATAATGTTATTTCGAAATCGGAATAAATTTATATGCAAATAAAATAAAGAGTGTTCAATTATAGTTAAAACTATAATTGAGCATTTTTTAATGACTCAAATTTTTTAAAAATAGAGTGGCTAATAATTTTAACAATACACTTCAGAAAGTAAGAATTTACCAAAAAAGTAAAAAACCTTTTAATTACCGTCATTACTGTAAACCAACAAATCAAAAAGTAAACACTTTCAAACTAATTTTTCATTGGAATTAGTTTTTATTTATAACCAGCGATTATATTTTGTTTGCTAATTTGACACCCTTGCTCATTCATTTTATTATTAGATAAATTTAATAAAATTGATTTAGCATTAAATGAAAGACGCAAGCATATGACATTAAGGGGACTGATTGGCTCTAATAAACAACGAGCAATTTTTATTATTTTACTTTATTTTATTTTCGCTGTTACCGGCTCACTTGACCAATATTTTTTTCAATTTGCAGTTAATGGATTAAGTGTCGGCAATTTGCCAGTTTACATTCGCTGGCAATTAATTGAATTTATCCCAGTAGTTTGTGGTGTATTTATTCTGCCTTTAGCGACTTACCTTTTTAACGCTCAGATTCAGGAATATCTTGATCAATTAAGAGGGCAAATGGTAGACCATTTTTATACTGAAAACGATGCGACTGTGGCGCAAATGCAGAACTATCTGCAAAGCAATCTCGATACTTTGACCAGCGATTTTGCTCTGCCGTGGGTTAATGTTCTTAGCAATTTATTCATTATCTTGCTTTCTGCTGGCGTCCTTTTTAGCTTAAATTGGTCTTTTGTTTTACTAACTGCAACTTTTGTTCTAATAGATTTAAGCTTACCCAAAATAATGGCGCGCATGACTTCAGAGGCAAGTAGAAAAGTGATGCAAAATACTAGCGCTTTTTTTACTGGTATCGGTGAATGGATCAATGGCTTAAATGAACTGCGGCGGTATCATGCATGGACGATCCTAAATAAAGAATTGAGCAGCTACGCTGAGAAGTTAGAAAAATCTAAAGTCAATCAAACCAATAAAAACTGTGCTTCTAATACAATTAATGGAATTGGCAATACCTTAGGGCAAATGTCGATCGCCTTTTTAGCGGGCATCCTGTTTTTAACTGGGCAAATAAAAATTGGGGCGGCATTAGCTTCGACTTCTTTTGCTTTCGGTATTTTTTCAGCTGTGTCCTCTATTACAAGTGCTGCGGTCAAGATTAAATCCACTAAAAATATCAATCAAACTACTGCTAGTCTGATTTCTAACACTAAAACCAAACCGAATAGGTCATCTGCTCAAATTGCCCAAATTGAAATTAAAAATTTGGCGCTTAAATATCCTAATGGTCCAATAATTAAATATCCCGATTTTGTGGTCAATAAGGGTGAAAAAGTTTTGCTTGCAGGCGACAGTGGAACTGGCAAGTCAACACTCTTTCAAGCTCTTTTGGGTAAGATCAAGCCCTATCAAGGGCAAATTATTTTCAGAAATAAAGCAGGGCAAGCTTTTCAACCAAATTTAAAACGTATCAGTTACATTGCTCAAGATCCGCAATTATTTCCAGGAACAATTGCGGAAAATATCGTGATGTTTCATCGACAATTGTTGGATCAAGTGCCTAATTTAATTAATAAAGTGCAATTGCAGAGCGATATTGCAAGGTTTCCCCAAGGAACTGATACCCAAGTTGATTTGGATAAAAACAATTTATCTGGTGGTCAAAGGCAAAAGATTATCCTAGCCAGATCAGAAGTTTTCGCTGATGAAATTATTTTGCTGGATGAAGCGACAAGTGCCATTGATAGTAAAGCAACTATGCAAATTATTGCTGACCTGACTCACACTAACAAGACCGTGATCATGATTGCTCATAATCTTAATTCTGAGGTTAAAAATATGTTTGATAAAACGATTCGGTTAGCAAGCCAGAAGGAGAGAAACGATGACTTTTAAAAACTTTTTTCATTCCAATCGAATTCGTTTCATATTCATTGTGCTTTTTAGTTTCTTACAACCCTTTGTTTTAATCGGGGCATCTTACTTAAATATGTGGGAATTTACCGCCTTGCGCCAGCATGACGGTCAAGTGTGGCTGTTAATCATCATTTTTACTACATTAGCTTATCTCTCATCGTATGCTTTTGACTGGGGTTCCGAATATTTACTGACACGACAAGTTCAAGAATTTAATCACAACTTAAGAAGCAAAATAGTGAGTCACATCTATTATGATCGTAAGAATCATCAAACTTCGCAAGTTAAAAACCGCCTGACCAATGATCTTAATACGGTTAATGATCAGTCTTTTAACTTAATTCCGGTCATTTGCAATTTTCTGGGCTATGTTATTTTCTCCGTAATTGCCCTGCTAACGATGCACTGGAGTTTGTTGCTGCTCATCTTAATTTCGGTAGCAGTTTCCATCGTTTTACCTAAAATAATTGAAAAGCCGTTGCAAAGAGCAACGGAAAAGGTTTCTCATCAAAATAGACAGTATTTGGATCTAATTGAAAAATGGTTGAGCGGTATTGCTGAATTAGAGCGTTATCTTGCCGGTGATAAATTATCTAGTGTGATGCATAAGGGCGCGCAGGATTTAGAAAAAGCCAACCTCAAACAGACACAAGAACAACAAGTTCTGTCCATTATTACCAACGGTGTTGCGCAAATTATGATCCTGATTTTGTTCGTCTGGACAGGTATTTTAATTAAAAGCGGTCTGGTCACGTTTGGTGCGATTGCAGTTATCGGTAATTTTAGTCATTATATTTCGCTGGCAATCGAATACTTGCCATTCTATTTTGGCTTAATTAAGGGCAGTAAAACTTTAAGAAATAAAGTTACAGCAGCGACTTTGTCAGTAAAAACTGATGGGCAAAACTTAGTGGCACCTTTTGCTTTTAGTACAAAAGATTTGGCAATTAGTTTTCCTAATGGTGAAACTCTAAAGTTCCCTGATATCACTGTCAATTATGGCGAAAAAATTTTGCTATCAGGTGACAGCGGTGCAGGCAAGTCAACTTTATTTAAGCTGCTTTTAGGGATTTTGCTACCGAGTTCGGGAAAAATAGTGTTTAAGGATCAAGAGGGAAAAGTGATTAAACCTGATTTGGCTAAAATTGGCTACATTGCACAAGATCCTGTTTTATTTCCCAGCACCATTAAAAACAATATTACGATGTTTGACCCTCAGTTAAACCAGCTAGCTGAACCCGCTGCAGTTACCGTTGGGTTAAAACCAGATCTGGCTCAATTTGCTCAGGGTATAGAAACCAAAGTAAATTTGCAAAAACTGAATGTTTCAGGTGGCCAAAGGCAAAAAATTATTTTGGCGCGCGCGCAGATACATGACAGTAAGATTCTGTTAATTGATGAAGGCACAAGTGCAATTGATCAGGAGGGAACCAGAGCAATCTTGCAAGAACTCCTTAAAATGCCGAGTACTGTCATTTTTATCGCGCATAATTTCGATGAAAAACTGCAAAGTTTATTTGACCGCGAGATTCATTTAAGTAAATAAGTTAATTTTGAACACTAAAGGCGTTGACCAAAATTTGATCAACACCTTTTTTATTTTTGTGTCTTAATTTTATCTTTTTGTGATTACTATTTTGTCTCTTATTGTAATAGGCGCTACAAATTTGATTTGAACTAGTATGCTTAATTCAAATTAAGGAAGAGGTGTCGCTATGTTAATTGAAACACAAGGGTTAACTAAAAAATTTGGTAATAAAATTGCCGTTAATAAAGCTGATATTCAAATAAAGCAGGGACAATTAGTGGCGTATTTAGGTACGAATGGTGCAGGCAAGTCAACCACAATAAATATGTTAACAGGACTATTAAAACCAACTTCAGGTATCATTTCAAAAGCCTCAAATCTTAAAATTGGAGTAGTTTTTCAAAATAGCGTTTTAGATAATGTTTTAACAGTCAAGGATAACCTTTATTTAAGGGCACAGATGTATCGTAAATTTTCTAATGAGTGGCTTGAACACCTAATTGATTTGATCGGCATCAAAGAATTTTTAAATCAAAAATTTAGCACTTTATCAGGTGGTCAAAAAAGAAAGGTAGACATAGCTCGAGCATTGATTTGTAATCCGGATTTGCTTTTTTTAGATGAACCAACTACAGGACTTGATATCCAAACAAGAAATGCTATTTGGAAATTATTGACTAAACTGCAGCAGCAACAAAACCTTACTATTTTTTTGACAACTCATTATTTAGAGGAGGCAGAAAATGCTGACCAAATGTATATTTTGGAAAACGGTAAAATTCTTGCCAGTGGTTCTGCAGCGGAAATTAAGACGGAATTTGCCCCTAATAAATTGATTCTTACTGTTAAGGAAACCAAAATTTTACAGATTAAACAAAAAGTTATTCGACTCAGTCAAGATCAAGTTGCGATTGACATATTATCCCCTCAAGAAGCAATTGAAATTTTAAAAAACAATCAAGAAAATATTATTGATTTTTCGTACCGCAAAGGAACAATTAATGATGCCTTCCTTCAGATTACCGGAAAGGAGATACATTAAATGTTTGCATTATTTCGTAGAAATTTGAAAATTTATTTCTCTAACATTCCTGCTGTATTCATGTCATGCTTGGGTGCACTGATTTCTTTCTTTATCTATATTGGCTTTTTGCAAAATAATTTAAGAAGTAATTGGCAACAATTACCTAATGTGACTAAAATGTTGGATTTATGGATGATAGCGGGTATTGTTGCGGTTTCTGGTATTACTACGGCTTTTCAGGCCTTAGGTCAACAAGTAAGTGACCGCGAAACGCGAGCCGACGCTGATTTTGAACTAACTGGCATATCACGTTTTGCAGAAAATTTTGCTTACATTTTATCCGGAACAACAGTCAGCTTTTTTATGCAAATCATCACCTTTATCGTAATGGCCATGTACTTTTCATTAGTTGATCATATCTCGATTCCTCAATCAGCACTTTTACCCGGACTTTTGTATATCTTGGTAGGTGCGATTGCAGCGACTTTATTAGATGAAATAATCGTGCTTTTCATGCATTCCAGCACTACTTTTAGCAGGCTTTCCGCTGTTTTAGGAGCTGCTGCTGGGTTTGCTGTAGCAACCTATTTGCCCTATGGTATATTGGTTTCTGGGGCACAAAGTTTGGTAAAATTAGTACCAAGTAGTTATGAAGCAGCTGCTTTAAGATATTTTTTACTTAAGCAGACACTGGCCACTTTTCCTGCTAATGTAAAACGGCATTTAACTAATTATTTAGGAATACAATTTAAGATGAATAATTGGCGATTAAATAATATGCTTGTTTTACTATTAATGATTGCAATACTAATTTTAGTAATTGGTTTGCTTTCTTTTATCACTGATAGGAGGAGCAATAAGTAAAGTGAAAATTGAATTTAAAACGGATTCTGATTTAAATGAACAGGAAATTAAAGTTGAAATTAAAGCAGCTCAAAAAAGTGAAGTAGTTAATGATTTAATTAATTATTTGCATAAATTTGGTGAAAAAAGGTATGATCTTTTACCAGTTAAAGTGGAAGACAGAATAGTAACCATTAAACGAACAGAAATTATCAAAGTAGAAATCCAGACAACAGATATTACGTTTTATACTACTAAAAACATGATAAAAACAACTGGTCGATTATATCAGGTACTAGAAAAACTGGGTGATGGGTTTATCCAAGTTTCGAAACATGGCATTATCAATATAAATTTTTTGGAATCGATAGAAGTAGGTTTTGCGGGAAATATGATCGCACTTTTAAAAAACAATCTAAAAGCTGATGTTTCCAGATTATATTTGCCTGCATTAAAAAGAGAGTTGGGTCTGTAAAATGAGAAAATTAAGTAATTTCATTAACTATTTCTTTACCGGTGTGGGCTTTGGTGCAGCTACTTATTTGATAATACTGACTTTTGCTTCTCCTAGTATTCCTACCCGTTTAGGTGTTATTTCTGTTTTAATTATTTCTGGATTAATAGGAATTTTATCAATGATTTTTGCGATGGATGTACCACCTGCTATTGCCTTTAGCGTTCATATCATAGGGACATTTTTGCTGGTGTTGTTAATGTGCTGGATAAATAAGTGGCCGATTAATTTTTGTTTGGTTGGTGTCTTTGTCTTAGTTTATATTGTTATTTGGCTGATTATTATTTTGTCACAGAGGCAGACTGTAAAAGAAATTAATTCGAGTATTAAAAAAAGAAATGCGAAAAAATAAATAATTTTGAAATATATAAAAGCCTTGGAACAGAAAATACTCCAAGGCTATATTTTTTGTTCTATAAAAGTCTTTAATATAGATTTTTATACTTTAATTAAGTTTGATTTCTCTTTTGCACATAAACATAAACCGGCCAGCCGCTAAGGGTCAATAAAATGCCTGTAAGTGATAATAGTGGCTGGGTTAGCGTAGTGGTAACAACAATAAATAAAGCACCACAGATCCCAAGAATAGGTGGAAGAGGATACCAAGGAGTTTTGTACGGTCGTAAAAGATCTGGTTGCCTTTTGCGTAGGATAAGGACACCTAAAAATAATAAAATTGAAAAAATCCAGGAAACATAAACCAGCATGTTGGTTAATGAATCAAATGTACCAGAAAAAATCATAATGGTTGCAATTACGCATTCAAAAATCATGCTGTTGGTAGGCACAATTGTTTTAGAATTTAATTTGCTGAAAAAGCTTGCAGCTGGCAATTTCTTTTCTTTGCCCAAAACGTAAGGCATTCTGGATCCCAAAAGAAGGTGGCCATTAATGGCACCAAACACTGAAACTAAAATTCCTGTAGCAACCAAAGTACCCCCCACACTACCAAATAATTTTTTGGCGGTAAGTAGAGCTGTTGTCTGATTACCTACAACTTTTGACCAGGGAATAACTCTAACGTAACTCCAATTAAGAAGAGTGTAAATGATCGTTACTCCAAAAAGTCCCCAAATAATAGCTTGTGCTAAAGTTTTTGCGGGATTTTTGATTTCACTTGCTAAGTTGCCGATACTTAACCAACCATCATAAGCAAAAAGCACAGCTAAAAGAGCTTGTCCGAAGGCCATAGCTCCCGAAGTAGATGTTATTTTAGGCGCTGGGGCACCTGCTAGCTGATTAGGTCCACTATAAAACAAAGCAAAGATTATTATTGCAGCAATTGGCAATAGCTTAATAACTAAAGTTATTTTTTGTACCTGGCCACTCAATTTTGATCCAATCCAATTGATCAAAAGAATTGCCAGCATCACGATTAGAGCAATCACTGTAGTAGATAAGTCTTTAAAATGCGGTATTTCTTTTAGTTGGGTTGCAAATACGATTGAAAGTGCAGCGATATTTGCCGGATAATAGACGATTATTAGTGACCAGCCAAACAAAAAGGCAACTTTGGGACCATATATTTCTTCCAGATATCTGACGGGTCCGCCATCTTTGGGATATATTGACGCTAACTCAGCTATGCTTAATCCTGCCATTAGAGTAATGAAACCGGCAAATGGCCATACTATGATACTTAGCCAAGCATTGTGAGTTAAAGCTGAAATGTTAGCAATTTTGAAAAAAGCACCGCCACCAATCATGGTGCCCATGACAGTGGCTAGAGCGGCGAAAAAGTTTAGTTGTCTTTTCATATTTTTACCTTACTTAAATTGAATGATAAAAGTAATTATATGCTTTGATAGACAAAATTAAAAGATGATGATTTGAAAATTAAAAAAACTTTTTCTGAAAGCGTTACGCAGTATTTGCTAATTTATATTTACATAACCCATTTGATCGGGTAAAATAAACATGACTATCGGATAGTTATTACTAATGATTATTAAGTAAGCTAAACCTGTTTGTCACACAATTTAAATCATCAATTTGGTTCTTGTGTGCAAGCAGGTTTTTATTTTTTATTGAAAGGAGGAGAATTGAGTGTTTATTAAGCGTGGGATCAACAATAATGTTTCTTTTGTAGTCGACGACAAAGGTAAAGAATTAATTGTTACAGGAAGAGGAATAGCTTTCGGAAAACATATTGGCGATGAAGTTGATGAAAGCAAAATAGAATATTATTTTCCAGTATTACCTCAAGAGATCTCCTCAGCTATGGCAAAATTGTTGGTTAATATACCAATTGAATATTATGCAATTGCTAATGACATAGTTGACAAGGCAAAATCAAAGTTAAAACAGGAGTTAAATCAAAGTCTAATCGTAGCTTTAACTGATCATATTTACAGAGCAGTTGAGCAGGCTAAAAAGGGCATAAAAATTTCGAATCCATTGATTTTAGATATAAAAAGGATTTACCCTCAAGAGTTTGAAGTTGGTCTTTTTGGCATCAAATTAATTCGTAATATGACTGGTTGCATTTTGGCTGAAGACGAAGCAGCCACAATTGCTTTACATGTAGTGAACAGTGAGTTGGAAAATAAGGGAGATTTTAACGGTTATCGTGTAGTTGAGATAGTTCATTGGGTTACGAATTACGTTTTTGATTATTTTAAGATCGATTTTGCTGAGAAAGCAGATCCACTGTATTATCAGCGCTTTGATACTCATGTTCGTTTTTTTGCTCAAAGAATTTTAGATAATGATTATAAAGAAAATGACGTTAATTCTTCTCTGCTAGTTGTTTTGTCTGATAAACAATATCAAAGGGAAAAAGATTGTGTGAACAGTCTCAGTGCTGACTTTGCTCAAAAATTTGGCATCACCATTTATCAGGAAGAACGCGCCTATTTAGTACTTCATATTCACAATATGTTGAAAAACATAATCTCAAAGGAGAAATAAAAATGGGAAAATATACCTCATTGAGTAAATTTATAGTAAAAAATGTGGGTGGAAAGGACAATGTAGTCTCTTTAATACACTGTTTTACCCGCTTACGCTTTGTTTTAAAAGATGAAAGCAAGGCAAATACAGAGGCCCTTAAAGGAAACGAAGAAATAGTTGACGTGATCCAGGCTAACGGACAATATCAAATAGTGATTGGCATGCACGTAGAATCAGTTTTTGACGAGATTAATAGCCTCTACCACTTTAGCGGAGGAGAAGCTGTAACTGACGAAGAGACCTTGAAAGAAGATACGAGGCTAATTGATAAAAAACAATCATTATGGGATAAAGCAGTAGACCTTTTATCTGGTATCTTTGTCCCAATTTTGGGAGTTTTATGTGCAAGCGGTATGGTTAAGGGACTGCTGGCAATTTTGACCACAGCGGGTGTCTTAAAGAATCCAGATGGCACATATATTATCTTGTATGCTATTGGTGACGCATTATTTTATTTCTTCCCAGTATTTTTAGCAGTTACGGCTGGTAAAAAATTTCATGTTGATCAAATGACCTCGCTTGTTATTGGTACGGCTATTATTTATCCTACTTTGATACAGGCAATGTCAGGCAAAGCTGCAGCAACAGTTTTGTCGGGTACGATTTTTCAAACTAAGGCTTATTTAACTTTCTTACATATACCTGTTTTGTTAAATAACTATACTTCGACTGTCATTCCTATTATCCTTGCAGTTTGGGCAGCATCTTATGTTCAACGTTTTGCTAAAAAAATCAGTCCGGCATCCGTGGCAAATTTTCTTGTACCATTAATAACCATATTGGTAATTGTGCCACTAACTTTATTAGTAGTTGGTCCAGTATCAATTTGGTTGTCGGATATTATTGCTTGGATTGTAAAAGAGTTATATAAACTTAGTCCAATCTTATTAGGTGCCTTTATTGGAGGAATGTGGCAAATATTAGTAATCTTTGGCGTGCACAATGCCATTATCCCAATAGTACTGAACAATTTAGCCACACAAAAATTTGATGTTATTTTTGCCGCCAATATAGCCTGTCCTTTTACTCAGCTTGCAGCACTTTGTGCACTGGCTTTGATCCTTAAAGATACTAAGCAAAAGCGCAATACTATTGCTTCAATTTTCCCAGCAATTTTTGGTATTACTGAGCCGGCAATTTATGGTGTTACTTTGCCACTAAAGAAACCATTTTTCATAAGTTGTATTTCTTCAGCTATTGGTGGTATTTTAGCAATGTTAATGGGAGTTAAATTTTATCAAATGGGTGGACAAGGTATATTTGCTTTCCCTTGCTTCCTTTCTCCTAATGCTACTAATTTTTCCGGTATTATTAGTGCAGTGATAGTAGTATTAATTTCCATGGCAATTTCATTTTGCCTAACTCTCATTTTTTGCAAACCAAAAAAGCAAACAAATAATATTTAAGAAAAGGAGCATTGCAAATGACCAAAATAAATTTAAAAGGCAATCCATTCTACTTGAAAGATGAGCAGATTGATAATATTAAACTGCTCATGTCTAAGATGACAGTCAGAGAAAAAGTGGGCCAATTATTTTGCTTATTGGGCAATTATTCAACCGAACAAGAAATAAAAGAGGTTATTGAGAACTATCGGCCTGGTGGCATGATGTTTCGGCCGCAAAAGAGTTCCAGCATTCAGGCTTTGCAGCGTTATATTCAGGAGGTTTCCCCAATACCACTATTGCTTGGCGCCAACCTTGAATCTGGTGGAGACGGCATAGGTACTGATGGGACCTTTTACGGCAGACAAATTGAAGTAGCGGCTTCTAATGATAAAAAGAACGCATACCGCTTAGGATTAATTTCTGCTCGTGAAGGTGGCGCTGTGGGATGTAATTGGTCATTTGCTCCTGTAGTAGATTTCAACAAAAATTTTGCTAACCCAATCATAAATGTTAGAACCTACGGTGATAATCCTGATACTGTCATATCAATGGCCCAGGAATATATGAAAGCATGCCAAAGTTCAGGTATGGCGGTCGCAATTAAGCACTTCCCAGGAGACGGTGTGGATGACCGCGACCAGCATCTTCTGACATCAGTTAACTCACTAAGCGTTTCTGACTGGGATAAAACATATGGCAAAATTTACCAGGCTATGATTGATAATGGAGCACTGACATTGATGGCCGGTCACATTTATCAACCTGCTTATACGAGATACTTTAATCCAGATGTGAAAGATGAAGATATTTATCCTGGTTCTTTATCATACGAATTGCTTCATGATTTATTAAGAGAGAAACTAGGATTCAATGGTTTGATTTCAAGTGATGCTACTAACATGGCCGGTTTTAGCTCACAAGGAAAAAGAGCAGAGCTGTTGCCTCAAGCAATTAACGCTGGTTGCGACATGCTTTTATTTACCAGAGACTTGGAAGAAGATTTTAATTTTGTACTTGATGCAGTGAACGAGGGCGTAATATCAACAGACAGATTGAATGACGCTGTTACTAGAGTATTAGCTACAAAAGAAGCATTGCACTTATTTTTAAAGCAAAGAAATAATACTTTGGTTCCTGAAAAAGAGGCTTTAAAAGTTTTAAAATGTCCAGAACATGTTAAATGGGCTAAAGAATTAGCAGATGAATCAATTACTTTAGTTAAAGACAAGCAAGATGTTCTACCTTTAACATTGCAGAAAAACAAGAAGATCCTGGTTTTCGTTATAGGTGATGTTGTCAGTGCCAGTGGCAAACCGCCTGTTTCAAGTATTTTTATTACAAGGCTAAAAGAAGAAGGATTTAATGTAACTGTATTTGATCCTGAAAATGAAGACTTAAAGGACTTAATGGTTAATGGTTCCGTCAAAGAGCTAAAAGCCAGGTTTGATACGGTAATATATTTTGCTAACGTTAAAACAGCTAGCAATCAAACAACTGTCAGGTTAAATTGGCTTAAACCAATGGGCTACAATGTTCCTTGGTTTGTACACGAAATCCCTACTATTTTTATTTCAATCGCTAATCCATACCACTTGCAGGATGTTCCCATGGTAAAAACTTATATCAATGCATATACAGCAAATGAATATGTTCCCGCAATTTTAGTAGACAAGTTGCTAGGCAAATCTCCATTTAAAGGTAAGAGTCCAGTTAATGCATTCTGCACTTATTGGGATACACATATATAGGGAGGGAAAATATGCTTAATTTTTTCAAGAGAAATGAAACTATTTATTCCCCATGTTCAGGTCTTTTTAAAACAATTGCTGAAGTTAATGATGAATTGTTTGCTTCTAAAAAAATGGGTGATGGTTTTGCGGTAGTACCGGCAGATACGGAGATTTATTCTCCAATTACGGGGGTGATAACCATGCTGGCTCCAAGCAAACATGCTATTGGTATTGAAAGTAAAAATGGAACAGAAATAATGATTCACATGGGTATTGACACCGTTGAGCTTAACGGAACCCCTTTTAACATTAAAATAAAGAAGGGTGATAAGGTCAAAAGGGGACAGTTACTTGCCAAATTCGATTATAAGCAGGCAAAAGAGGCGGGCAAGGAAACCGATGTAATTGTGATCATTTTAAATAATGAGAATATTGATTTGGATCAAACTAGTATGAGTCAGGTTAATTCACAAACAGAGATTGGATCTTTACCTAAATAAATATTTTAGGGGATATACATAAATAAAATTAATAACACATTTGAGGGTAATTTCAAATGTGTTATTATTTTTGATAGAAATAAATTATTTGAGAATTAAGCTAATTAAGAGGTTTTAGAGTTTAAATGAATAAAGTTACAGTTATTGGCAGTATTAATTTAGATACTAATTTGCGCGTCAAACAAATGCCCAGACCAGGTGAAACCGTTCATGCGTCAGAACATTATTCTGCCGCAGGCGGTAAAGGCGCAAATCAAGCAGTTGCTGCGGCAAGGTCAGGATGTGAAGTTAGCTTTATCGGTGGTGTAGGTGATGATGCACCGGGAAAAGAGATGCTGGGCTCACTTAAGAGAGAAGGCATTAATACCCAAGGTATTATCACAGCTAAAAAAGAATCAACCGGACAAGCATTTATTACAGTAGATGATAATGGTCAGAATTCAATTACTATTTATGCAGGTGCAAATTATGCTTTTGGACCAGCTGAAGTTGAGCAGAATCAGGATTTGATTAAAGATTCTGACTTTCTTATCGCACAATTTGAGACCCCACTTGCAGCAACAATTAAAGGTTTCGAAATCGCTCATGATGCGGGGGTAAAAACAATTTTGAATCCAGCTCCTGGAATGGCTAAAATCCCTGCTGACTTGTTAAAGCTTACTGATATCATTACTCCAAATGAAACAGAAGCTGAAACCATCACTGGAATTAAGGTGACTGATGAAAAAACTGCGCAAATGGCTGCTTCTAAGCTTCATGATCAGGGCGTAAAAACGGTTATTATTACAATCGGTGCTAAAGGAGCATTTTACGACTATCAAAATCAAAGAGAACTGGTCCCAGCTTTTAAAGTCAAGGCTGTTGATACTACGGCAGCTGGCGATACTTTTATTGGCGCAATGACCAGTATACTAACCACAGATTTGTCTAATTTAAAAGATGCAGTTCTTTTTGCCAATAAAGCTTCATCGCTCACAGTCCAAAAATACGGTGCTCAACCCGCAATTCCTCACGCAAAAGATATTAAAGTTGGTAAATAACGACCTGATTTTTAATTTTAGTTTCAGAAATTAAGATTGCTTTATTTAGTATAGCGAAAACATCTTTTTAAACCCTATCTTTAGTATAATAAAAGAGTAATTGAGAGTTTGCTGAGATGTTTCAACAGTTTTAAAAAGAAAGGCACTTAATTATGACAACAAAAATAGGTATTATCGGTGATGGTCATGTTGGCTGTACGGTTGCACATGAATTAATTATTTCAGATTTAGCAGACGACTTAGTAATGATTGATGTTAATGAGGGCAAGGTTAACGCTGATGCAATTGACTTTGAAGATGCAATGGCCAATTTGCCATATCATACCAACATCATTGTTAATGATTATGATGCACTAAAAGACGCTGACATTGTCATTAGTACATTAGGGAAAATATCATTAGAAACAAAGGGTGATCGGTTCCAAGAACTTGAATATAATAAAAAGCAATTAAGCCCGATTACAGAATCTATCAAAAATAGTGGCTTTAACGGTATTCTGATTGTTATTTCCAACCCAGTAGATGCAATAACCAGTCTTTACCAGCAATTAACTGGTTTACCCAAAGAACATGTTTTGGGTACTGGTACTTTACTTGATACAGCAAGAATGAAAAAAGTTGTAGCTAAAAAGTTTAATGTTGATCCTCGTTCTGTGAGTGGCTTTGCATTAGGTGAACATGGTGACACTCAGTTTACAGCCTGGTCAACAGTAAAAGTATTTGAACAGCCATTAACTGAATTGGCTAAAAAAGAATCATGGCAGCCAAGTGACTTAGAAGATGAAATCAGATTTGGTGGTCAAAAAGTGTTTATGGGCAAGCAATACACTAATTATGGGGTCTCGGCTGCTGCGGTGAGAATTGTGCGGGCCGTTTTAACAGATTCACGGACAGAATTACCAGTATCAAGTTACCAAGAAAAGTATGGTACTTACATGTCTTATCCTGCAATTGTTGGCCGAAAAGGCATAGTTTACAAAATTAATTTACAGCTAACTCCAGCTGAAGAAAAATTGTTGGAAAAATCTGCTGCAGCAATTAAAGAAAAGTCACAGTCTTAAGAAAATTAAATAAATAGACCAAACGCGTTTAATCAAGCGCGTTTTTTATTAGCCCAAAGATAGAAAATGAGAGTAATATTAAGCAAAGTTATTGACAAAAAGTAAGTAAAAGCATAGCATTAGAAGCACTGATAGATGTTTTAGAAAGAAGTGCAGTTAATGAGACAAATGCAAAGAACTGAAAAGAAATGTATTTCATTAGATCATTTGCAAAATAATTGTTTCTTTTAGTATTCGCACTCCAATCTAAAACAATAAGTATTTAGGACCTGCGAATAAAGTATCCGCAGGCCTTTTGTTTTGTTAGAACTACTGTGACAAATAATGAGACTTCTGAGTCCATTTAAGTACTGCAGGGGAGGTTAAAAATGAGCTGGCAAATTATTAATCAAAGTTTGCCTATTTTTGCAAAAGCTTTTCAACTGACTATCTGGTTGTCTGCTGTTGGCATAATTTTTTCTATTGTAGTGGGAGTTTTCTGCAGTTTAATCCAATATTTTAAAGTACCAATTTTGAGTCAACTAATAACAGCTTATGTAGAGTTAGCAAGAAATACACCTTTATTAATTCAATTGTTTTTCCTATACTATGCTTTTCCAGTTATTGGACTAAAAATGTCAGCCCAAACTTGCGGAATTATTGGTCTGGTATTTCTTGGTGGAGCATATATGGCTGAAGGTTTTACAGGAGGTTTTGCCGGGGTCAGTGCCACTCAGATTGATGATGGTAAAGCTTTAGGGATGAATAATCTGCAATTGGCCCGTTATGTTGTCTTTCCGCAAGGCTTTGCGCTAAGTATGCCTGCCTTAACAGCAAACATTATATTCCTGATTAAAGAGACTTCCATTTTTTCAGTGATTGCTATTCCTGAATTAACTAATACAGCTCTAGACCTAATTGGAATGTATTACCGGACAAATGAGTATCTGCTAATTTTGGTGATTGCCTACGCAATTATTTTAATTCCAATTATTTTACTGTTAACTTATTTAGAAAGGAAGGTACGCTATGGCACATTCGGCGATTAATGTTTTCTTTAGCGGCAATAACTTTAGCAGAATTTTACAAGGCTTGTGGACTTCTGTTTGGATTGCAGGTGTTAGTCTGATTATTGGTCTTGTTTTAGGTACATTCCTAGGCGTATTGCGCACCTTACCCAATAAAATAATTCGGTTTATTTTGCGGCTATATCTGGAATTCTTCAGGATAGTTCCCACGATCGTACTATTATTTTTGTTCTACTATATTTTACCGCGCAGTTTTCATATCAATTGGCCTGCCAGTTGGATGGCAGTTTTAGCCTTTGCCCTATGGGTTGCTGCTGAGTTCAGTGATATAGTTCGTGGAGCAATAGAATCAGTTCCTATTGTTCAAAAAGAATCAGGCTTAGCTTTGGGCTTGAGCAAAGTGCAACTTTTTCGCTACGTTTTATTGCCCCAAGCAGTGCAGCTTGAGTTGCCAGCAACTATTAATCTGGCTACAAGAGTGATTAAGACTACCTCTTTACTAATGATGATCAGTATTATGGATGTCATCGCGATTGGACAACAGATTATTGAAGCGAATAACCAAAAATATCCGACAGCTGTTTTCTGGATTTATGGTCTGATTTTCTTTTTATATTTCATAATAGATTATCCGTTATCAGTATGGTCTAAACGGCTAGCAGCAAAGCAGGACAGGTGAGATAAATGACAAAAGAAGTTTTACGCGTTGAACATCTAAACAAGTTTTATGGTGATTGGCAAGCTTTACATGATATTAGTTTTACTCTGCATCAAGGTGAAGTTTTGACATTATTAGGTCCTTCCGGTTCTGGTAAAAGTACTTTAATTAGGTGCTTAAACGGCTTGGAAGATTTTAAAAGTGGCTCGCTCTATTTTAAAGGACAAAAGATTGAGACTGATGCTAAAAATTGGCAGGCCTTACGCCAAAAAATTGGCATGGTTTTTCAAAGTTATGATTTGTTTCCTAACTTTACCGTTCTTGAAAACATTTTGCTGGCACCGGTAAAAGTACAAAAAAGATCTGAAGAAGAAGTCAAAAAAGAGGCTCTGCAGCTGTTAAAACGAGTAGGATTGGAAAAATACGTTGATACTTATCCTCGAGAATTGTCTGGTGGACAAAAACAAAGAATTGCTATTGTCAGAGCACTGGCCATGCACCCCGAAGTAATGCTGTTTGATGAAGTTACAGCTTCTCTTGATCCCGAGATGGTTCGGGGCGTTTTACAAATTATGACCGATTTATCCCGTGTTGATCATATGACAATGATTATCGTAACCCACGAAATGAACTTTGCACGCCAAATAGCAGATCAGGTTTTATTTCTAGAAGAGGGCAAAATTTTGGAAAATACACCTGGTAAAGAATTTTTTGAACATCCCCAAACAGATCGTGCTCGTGATTTCTTGACTAGTATGGACTTTTAAGGAGTAAATAATGAAGAAAAATAAAAGCAGAAATATTATTATTGGTGTTTTAGTAGTTTTAATTATTGCAGTTGCTGCATTTTTTGGTATTAAGTCATCAAAAAATAATAACAATAATGCGAATGAAAGCAGCGTGACTGCGATTAAAAAGCGGGGCGTTTTGCGAGTTGCCGTGTTTGGTGATTTGCCTCCTTATGGTTGGGTTGATGATCATGGTAACCGTCTTGGTTATGATGTTCGTCTTGCACGGCAAATGGCTAAGGATTTGGGTGTTAAGGTGAAATTTACCCAGGTTAATGCCAATAATCGTGTTGATACTCTTAATTCAAATAAAGCCGATATTGTTCTAGCTAACTTTACACAAACACCTGAGCGGAAACAAGTTGTTGACTTTGCCAAGCCATACATGAAGGTATCAGTTGGAGTTATTTCTCCTAAGAATGCACCAATTACAAGCGCTTCTCAGCTAAAGGGTAAAAACATGATTGTCAACAAGGGTACAACAGCAGAAAATTACTTTACCAAAAAGGGTGGGGTTGATTTACTGAAATTTGATTCAAAAACGCAGCAATTCAACGCTTTTAAAAATAAGCGTGCTACTGCTTTAGCAGATGATAATTCATATCTTTATGCTTGGGTAAAGAAGAATCCTAATTACACTGTTGGAATTAAAAATATTGGCCCTAATCAATTTATTGCCCCTGCAGTTAAAAAGGGCAATAAGTCACTTTTAAATTGGACGAATAAAGAAATTACTAAATTGGCAAATAAAAAATTCTTTAATGCTGATTATAATAAGGAATTAAAACCATACTTTGGCAAAGAAGTTAAGCCGAATGACATTGTTTTAAATTGATGCAGCTGCTATAATAAATAAGTCTTGAATTTTGCCTTTAAAGATGATAAGGTATTAAACGTTAATCGATTAATCTATGACTTGCAATAGGAGTCATGGCAAAGGAGAAATAAATATGAAACAAGATATTCATCCAGATTACCAACAAGTAGTCTTTATGGATTCAGCAACTGGTGCTAAGTTTGTTGCTGGTTCAACATTGAATCCAAAAGAAACAGTGGATTATGAAGGTAAAACTTACCCACTAGTTCGGGTTGAAATTACTTCAGATTCTCACCCATTTTACACTGGCAAGCAAAAGTTTGCTCAGGCCGATGGTCGAATCGAAAAGTTCAACAAGAAGTATGGCATGAACAACAAGTAATATCTTCAATCTGGTGGAAGGCAGTCCCATTGGGGCTGCTTTTTTATGTAAAGCATAATTGTTATACTACTTAAATAAGGAGTATAATTAATACTTTAGCAAAAAACTCTTTTCGGCTAGGAGATAAAAAGATGAAAATGCAACTGGCAGAGATAGCCAAAGCAATAAATTCAAAGTGCGAAGGCAATGATCAGACCGTTATTACTTCTGTTGCCTTTGATTCTAGAAAAATCGCTGCTGGCGGCTTATTTGTACCGCTAAAGGGCGATAGAGACGGTCATGATTTTATCAATAGTGCAATTAGCAACGGGGCAAGTGCTACATTGTGGCAAAAGGATCATCCAAATAAACCTGATAGTATTGCAGTTTTAGAAGTTGATGATCCGTTAACTAGTATGCAGGAACTGGCGCAGTATTACTTAAATAAGGTCAATCCCACTGTTGTTGGTATTACCGGGTCAAATGGTAAAACGACTACTAAAGATATGACAGCAGCAGTTTTAGCGAAGAGATTTAATGTTCATAAAACTGATGCCAACTTCAACAATGAAATTGGCGTGCCCATGACTATTCTAGATATGAAACCGAATACAGAAATTTTGGTTTTAGAAATGGGTATGGATCATGCTGGACAACTGCATCAACTAAGTGAATTGACCCATCCTGACGTTACAGTTATTACTATGATTGGCGAAGCTCATATTGAATTTTTAGGTTCACGTGCAGGAATTGCCGATGCTAAAATGGAAATTACCGACTTTTTACGTGAAGATGGCGAACTAATATATAATGGTGATGAACCACTTCTGCGTGAAAGAGCTGATAAAATAACACAGGCAAAAGTTACCTTTGGTTTTGCAAAAAATGATACAGTTTATGCAACAGGTTATCGCAGTTACAAACATCATGCTACTTTTACAATTAATAATTCTGCTCATAAATTTACTATTCCGATGATTGGCAAGCACAATGTTTCTAATGCACTTTCGGCGCTTTGTGTTGGCAGGCACTTTGGTGAAAGTGATGAAGAAATCGCTAGTGCTTTGGAAAAATTTACTCCCACTGCTGATAGAATGGAATGGGAAAAAGGCGATGTAGGAGAAGACATCATGAGTGATGTCTATAATTCCAATCCGACTGCTGTACGTGCTGTAATAACCAGTTTTGGTCAAATTCAGATACCTGTAGGAAGTCGCAGAATCGCTGTTCTGGGTGATATGTTAGAATTAGGGCACAGGTCAGCTGATCTTCATGCTGGTCTAGCAGATTGTCTTGATCCCCAAGTGATTAATGAAGTTTATTTATATGGGACAGAAATGGCGCATTTGGCGGCTGCGCTTAAAGAAAGTTATCAGCCTAAAAACTTGCATTATTACCCTCAAGATCAGATGCAACGATTGATTGCAGATTTAAAAAATGATATTAAGCCGAACGACATTGTTGTTTTGAAAGGCTCCCACGGGATGCACCTGGAAAAAGTAGTAGAACGGCTTAGATAAGGAGAATTTAGTGAAATTTTCAGAATTAGGATTAAAAGATGAGCTTTTAAAAGCGATTAAGCGTTCAGGCTTCGAAGAAGCAACACCGATTCAGGAACAGACAATTCCTCTAGCTTTAGCGGGCAAGGATGTAATTGGACAAGCTCAAACCGGTACTGGTAAGACTGCAGCGTTTGCGCTTCCTATCTTACAAAATTTAGATAAACATAATAAGGTTATTCAGGCTTTAATTATTGAACCTACTCGTGAACTAGCTATTCAAACACAAGAAGAGCTTTTCAGGCTGGGGCGTGACGAGAATGCACGGGTACAAGTTGTATATGGCGGTGCTGATATTGGTCGGCAAATTCGTTCCCTTAAGAACCATGTGCCTGCAATTTTAGTAGGTACGCCGGGACGGTTGCTTGATCATTTAAAGCGAAAAACGATTGATTTGGAAAATGTTAATACCATTGTTTTAGATGAAGCCGATGAAATGCTGGACATGGGTTTTATCCAAGACATAGAAAGTATTTTAAGTTACGTTAAAAATCGTAAACAAACTTTATTATTTAGTGCCACAATGCCTAAGCCAATTTTGAACATTAGTGAAAAGTTCATGAATAACCCAGAGATTGTGCGCATTAAGACTAAAGAATTAACTGCCGACTTAATCGACCAGTACTTTGTACGGGCAAAGGATTCAGAAAAATTTGACATTATGTGCCGCTTGATTGATGTTGAGAGTCCCGATTTGGCAGTGGTATTTGTTAGAACTAAACGGCGCGTTGACGAGGTTACCAGGGGACTTCAGGCACGGGGATATAATGCCGCGGGGATTCATGGCGATCTCTCTCAGGCGCGGAGACTTACTGTATTAAAGAGATTTCGCGCTGGCAAGCTGGATATTTTAGTGGCAACAGATGTTGCTGCACGTGGTCTGGATATTTCCGGTGTAACTCATGTATACAATTACGATATCCCCCAAGACCCTGATTCTTATGTTCACCGTATTGGTCGTACTGGTCGTGCTGGTCAAAACGGTAGTTCCATCACTTTTGTTACGCCAAATGAAATTGGTTATATGAGAACGATTGAGCAGTTAACTAAGAAAAAAATGACGCCTCTTCGTCCACCATCTGATGATCAAGCCTTACGTGGCCAATTGAAGGTCGCTAAGTCCAAGATTGAAGATATTATGAAAGAGGACTTATCCAAATATACCGATGATGCAAATGAATTGTTAGAAAACTATTCAGCAGTTGATTTGGTATCTGCCTTTTTGAAGAATTTGTCCAAAGACTCTGCAAATGTTGAAGTCAAAATCAGTTCGGAAAAGCCTTTGCCATATAAGGGCAATGGTCGAGGAGGTCGTGGTCATTATAGCCGCGGAAGGAATAGTCGTGGCTATCGCGGTGACCGTAACCGTAGCCGTGGCAATTATCGTGGAGGACATTCTCGCCGTTCTGGTAATGGCAAAAACTTCGTTATTAAAAATAAAAAAGGTTAACATTTTTACTAAAAAAGAGTTGTGGCAATTTACAACTCTTTTTTAGTATTATATTTTTGATATTAAGAGGAAAACAAAATGATCGTTGGAGTCGGTATTGATGCTGTTGAAGTTGAACGTGTAGAAAAAATTATTGCCAAAGGGGATAATTTTGCTCGTAAGGTATTAACTCCCAAAGAATTTGAGCAGTACCAAAAACTATCAGGCAGACGTAAGGCCGAATATTTGGGAGGTCGCTTTTCTATCAAGGAATCCTTTGTCAAAGCTATTGGAACAGGTTTTGGCAAAGGTATTGGCTTGCAAGATATAGAAACATTGTGGGATGAATTGGGGCATCCAATTACTACTTCCGCTAAATTCGATGGCAAAATTTTTCCTAGTATTACTCATGATAGACATGAAATAGTTACATTAATTGTTTTGGAGAAATAAAAATGGTTCCTGGAATTCATAGACCTGCAGCGGTATATGTTGATTTAGCTGCAATTAGACAAAATATCAAAGAAGAAATTAAACATTTAAGACCTGATCAAAAGCTGTTTGCTGTAGTTAAAGCAAATGCATACGGTCATGGTGCAGTACGAATTGCTCAAGAAGCAGTCAAAGTCGGTGTTAGTGGTTTTTGCGTTGCTATTTTAGACGAAGCGTTAGAATTGCGGAGAGCTGGAATTATTCAGCCAATTCTAGTTTTGGGAGTGACTCCCGTAAAATATGCTCCATTAGCAGCTGTCAATGGTATTTCTTTGACAGTTCCTAATTTAAAATGGTTACAAGATTCTGAGCCAGAACTAAGTCAGAACCACTTGCAATTAAAAATTCACTTAGCGGTAGATTCTGGCATGGGTCGCATTGGCTTTAGCGAAGATGAAGAGTTTATTGCTGCGAATGAATTTTTGCTTAATAATCAAAACTTTAATGTTGAAGGAATGTTTACCCATTTTGCTTCAGCTGATAGCAGTGATGATTCCTACTTTCTGAGTCAAGTTGACCGTTTCGCACATTTTAAAAAATTATTGAAGTTAAAGCCAAGATGGATTCACGTTGATAACACTGCAGCCAGTGTTTTTAATAAGAGGGTTCACAGTGATTTAGTCCGTTTTGGCATTGGCATTTATGGTTTAAACCCGTCATCAAATCCAGCAGGCCCGGATTTAAAAACCGCAATTAAATTGAAACCGGCAATGTCTTTTGTTAGTGAATTAGTTCAGGTTCATACCATTCATAAGGGTCAGGGTGTAGGTTATGGTTCAACTTATATTGCTGACCATGATGAGATTATCGGGACGGTACCAGTTGGTTATGCAGATGGCTTCATACGTAAGTTTCAGGGCTTTAAAATTAAGGTGGGATCTGAGTATTGTCCTATTGTTGGACGCGTTTGCATGGATCAGTTAATGGTTAAATTGCCTTGCGAAATGGCAGTAGGAACCAAAGTGATTTTGATTTCCAATGATCCAGATGCACCAAACAGTATCAAAAAGGCAGCAGACTATGTTGATAGCATTCATTATGAAGTTGCCTGTTTGCTTGATGATCGTTTGCCGCGGAAATACTATAATTAATAAAATAGGCAAGCAAAAGATTCTGGGAAAAAAGTGCTCTTTGAAGTTAAATTAAAAAATTTCACAATTTAAAAAGACCGACAAATCAACGTTTTATTGACGTGATTTGTCAGCCTTTTTAGTTAGGTTAGAGTTTTTTTCCCAGACTCTTTATAATGATGATATTTAATTGTTATCTTCTTGATTGATATAAACACCTGGATTTTCATCGCTCATCAGTGTCATTCCAGCTTGAAGATCCTCAATTTCAGCAACAACATAACTTTTACGTTCAAGACGTCTAACAATTTCTTTTAAAGTGTCTTCAGTAAGTCCTGCCGGTAATGTAAACAAGATACGTCTCACAGCATTGTCCGTTTCACCGGCTGTAGATGCATCAAGACTCATTACACCTGCTATTGCACAAAATTTACTGATAATTTTGGTCATTTTAGCCAAATTTCCACGAGAATTATCAGTTAACACTGTAAGTACATACGATCCCGTCTTCACATTCCATGCATCTGATAACATGTCAAGCAGTCTTGAGTGGGTTAAAATACCATAAAATTTATTTTCTTCATCTAGGACTGAAATATAAGGTAAGTCTTTGATTGTGAAGAAAACTTTAAAAAACGGTGAATTAACCTTGATAGTTTTAGTAGCATTTTTTAATAAATACGTAACTGGTAGACTCATGTCCTTTCCCTGAGATTTATGGCGGTAAATATGCATTTTATAAATATTACCTCGGAAAATGGTGCCGGTATCATCTAAAATCGGTACACATCTAAACCCAGAATCTTCCAGAATTTTTAATGCTTCTTCAAGCGTAGCGTGTTCGTTAACTGTTGTTAAGTAATCTTTTTTAATAACTAAAGATTTGATAAGCATGAAACTGCCTCCGTTGTAAAAATAATCCCAACAATTATACCATAAACAAATCAAGGATTAAATAAATATGAAAGTAAAATAACTATTCAAAATGATTTTAGCACTTGCAGTACAATTAAAAAAGCTAATTTAGCTAATGAAATCAAAGTGTAATAGTCTTTGAAAAAATTAAAGCAGTTGATTGTGCTATCATTATTACGATAAAAAGTAAGGGGAAATTTGATGAAAATTATAGCTGGTCTGGGCAATCCAGGCAAAAAATATGAGGGAACAAAACATAATACTGGCTTTATGGCTTTAGATTATTATTTAAAAGAAAATAGCCTAACACTTGAAAGAGAAAAGTTTGAAGGAAAATATACCAAGCAGAAGATTGCTGGTGTTGACGTTATCCTTCTTGAACCACAAACATTTATGAATGATTCGGGAAGATCAGTTGCTCAATTTGCCCGCTTTTTCAAGGTTAATCCGCAAGAAATTTTGATTATTCATGACGACATGGATATGCCTTTAGGTAAAATCCGCATCCGTGCAAATGGCAAATCTGGGGGTCATAATGGTATTAAGAGTATTATACGTGATCTCGGCACTAACGACTTCAACAGGCTGAAAATTGGTATTAGGCATCCTGATAATGTCTCGGAAGCTAGCGTCGTTTCATGGGTTTTATCACAATTTAATACTGAGCAAAAAAAGTTGATGGATGAAGCTTTTTCGACGGCTAGTGAAGTCATAACTGACTTTATTGCTGGAAAAAGCTCGCAGTACTTAATGAACAAATATAATTAAAAATGCGTTTAACAAATATTATTGAAAAAGATCATGATCTGCTAAGTTTTATTGCCAATATTAGCAAAACAAAAAATTCTTTAATCACTGGAGCAAATGCCGGTGCTTTTGACTTGCTCTTATGTCAAATAGTAAAAACTTTGAGTAAACCGTTAATTTTGCTGGAGGAAAACGAAAATAAAGCACAAAAAATATACAGTGAATTAAATGCTATTATGCCGGAAGACAGTGTGCAAATTTTTCCGGTTGACGCATCAATTGCAACTCAAACTGCTGTTACTTCGCCTGATGAATTAAGCAGCCGCATTCAAGCACTTAATTTTTTACTAAGTCAAAAAGCGGGCATTGTTGTTGCTACGCCACAAGCATTGCAATACAAGTTGTCTGCTCCGGAAAAATATGAGGCAGCAAGACGCAAATTCGCTCCAGAGAATGAATATGACCTGTCAGAACTGACTAACTGGCTTGTGCAGGTAGGATTTCAGCGAGAAAATTTAGTAGCTAAGCCAGGGGAGTTTGCGTTACGGGGAGATATTTTGGATGTGTATCCTCTAGATAGAGAAAATCCAGTTAGAATTGAATTTTTTGGTGATGAAATTGATACCATTAAGGAATTTGATTTAGCCAGTCAACGCAGTCAAAAACAAATTGACGAAATTGTTGTAACTGCTGCCCAAGATCGAGTTTTTTCTGCTAATAATTTCAAACAAGCAGCACAAGAGATAAAAAAGGCTATAGCAGATTCTCCTGCACCTGAAAAAGATGTTAATAATCATTTTGCAGAATCCCTAGATGAATTGGAGAATGGGTCTTTACCACAAAATTACGCTTTTTTGACAGACTTTTTAATAGCTGAACCTAAGAATTTATTAGATTATTTGTCAGATTCAGGAATAGTGATGCTGGATGACTGGCCTTTAATTGAACAGGCTGTTAAGTCTGTAGATGAACAAAACGCCGGTTTTATTGATGATGAATTAAAAACTGGGGCAATGATTCCAGGACAAGAATTGCGCAGTGATTTTCATGAAAATTGGTCGCAAGACCAACATAATCATATCTATTTCTCGTTATTTCAGCGCAGTATTGGCCGTGTAAAACTAGGACAGTTATTTGATTGGCAGACTAGGGAACCTCAGCAATTTTTCAGCCAAATGCCTCTAATCAAGTCTGAAATTGAGTCATATCAGAAAAAAAGGCAGACAGTAATTTTACAAGCTGATAACGACAAAAGAGGTAAACAAATTAGTCAGACAATGGCTGAGTTTGGCATGGATGTTCCTGTTGTACAGTCAAACGATTTAATAGAAAATCAAACTCAAATTACCGTTGGTGGTTTTACCAGTGGCTTTAGTTTACCTAATAATGACCTGGTTTATTTAACTGAGCGAGAACTTTTTAATAAGGTAACTCACCATAGTAGAAGAATCAAAACTATGGAGAATGCTCAAAGACTGCGGAGTTATACTGAATTAAAACCAGGAGATTATGTTGTTCATGTTAATCACGGAATTGGACGCTTTGAAGGAATAAAAACTTTAGAAAATAATGGTGTAAAAAGAGATTATATTACCATTACTTACCAGCATGGTGATCAATTATTTGTTCCAGCAGATCAGCTGAAACTGGTGCAAAAATATGTTGCTTCAGAGGGCAAAAGGCCACACGTTAATAAACTTGGCGGGAGTGAGTGGGCCAAGACTAAGAGTAGAGTACAATCTAAAGTTGAAGATATAGCCGATGACTTAATTGACTTGTATGCTAAAAGAGAATCGGAAAAGGGGTTTGCTTTTTCAAAAGACGATGACCTGCAGCGACAGTTTGAAGATGCCTTTCCTTATGTTGAAACGCCTGATCAGCTGCGCTCAATTAAAGAAATTAAGCACGACATGGAGCAAGAAAAACCGATGGATCGTTTGCTTGTGGGGGATGTAGGCTTTGGTAAAACTGAAGTAGCTTTAAGAGCAGCATTTAAGGCAATAGAAGATAACAAGCAAGTAGCTTTTTTAGTACCTACAACAATTTTGGCACAGCAGCATTATGAAACGATTCAGGACAGGTTTAAAAATTTTCCCGTCAATTATGCTGCCCTTTCCCGTTTTCAAACACCCGCTGAAGCTAAAAAGATAACAGAAGGACTAAAAGAAGGCAAAATTGATTTAGTAGTGGGAACGCACCGTTTGCTTTCAAAAGATGTAAAGTTCAAAGACTTAGGCTTGCTCATTGTTGATGAAGAACAAAGATTTGGCGTTAAGCACAAAGAAAGGCTAAAAGAACTGAAAGCCAATATTGATGTTTTAACTTTAACTGCAACGCCAATTCCACGGACTTTGCACATGTCAATGATTGGCGTGAGAGACTTGTCAGTCATGGAAACCCCACCATCTAATCGTTATCCTATTCAAACTTACGTGATGGAGCAAATACCAAGCGTGGTTAAGGAGGCTTGTATGAGGGAAATTGCGCGCGGTGGCCAAGTCTTCTACTTGCATAATCATATTGGCGACATCGATGACGTGGTAACAGAATTAGAGAACCTAATGCCGAGTGCTAGAATTGTTAGTGTCCATGGCCGTATGAGCAAAAATCAAATGGAAGATATTCTGTATCGGTTTTTAAACAGAGAATTTGATATTTTAGTTACCACAACAATCATCGAAACTGGTATTGATATGCCTAATGTCAATACTATGTTGATTGAAAATGCAGATCACTATGGTTTAAGTCAGCTATATCAATTGCGTGGCAGAATCGGACGCAGTGCTCGTTTAGCATATGCTTATTTTTTATACCAGCCTAATAAAGTTTTAACTGAGGTCGGTGAAAAAAGGTTGGATGCTATTCGCGATTTTACTGAACTGGGTTCTGGTTTTAAAATTGCCATGCGAGATTTATCAATCCGTGGAGCTGGCAATATGTTAGGAGCACAGCAGCATGGCTTTATTGATAGTGTTGGATATGATTTATATTCTCAAATGCTGTCAGATGCAATTAAAAACCGTAAAAGTAAAAAGAAAGTCAAAAAAAGCAATGCTGAAATCAATTTAGGGCTTGAAGCATATATTCCTGATCAATATATTAGCGATCAGGAGGAAAAAATTGAGTTTTATAAAAAGATCAAAACGGCTGGTACTGCTGATATTGAACAAATTCAAGACGAATTAATTGATCGTTTTGGCAATTATCCTGAGCCGGTAGAAAATCTGCTAGCTGTTTCACAACTAAAAGCTGAAGCAGATTTGGCTCAAGCACGTAACATAACTAAAGTTAATGATCATGAAGTAAAAGTTGAATTTGCTAAAGAAGCATCTAGTGAATTGCAGGGACCAAATATTTTCAAAGCTCTAGAACATGTATCATATAAGGTTAAAATCAGTCTCTCTCCAGTTAAGAGACTAGTTGTATTGCTGGAATTACCCGAAAACATAAATCACCGGCAACTATTTGCTAATTTAGTAACATTTATGTCAGCAGTCAGTGATATCATACAAAAATAAGGAGAAAGAAATGAGAATTGATAAATTTTTAAAAGTTTCAAGATTAGTTAAAAGGCGTCCAATTGCTAAAGAAATGGCTGACCAAGGTCGAATCAAGGTAAATGATCATGTGGTTAAGTCCAGCTATGATGTCAAAATTGGAGATATTATTGAAGTTGGATATGGCTCAAAAGAAGTCAAAGCAAGAGTCTGTGCTATTAAAGAAACTACGAAAAAAGCTGAAGCAAGTGAATTATACGAATTGATAAATTAGTTTTTATCTTTAATGACATTTATAAGTGGTCTTGTTATAATTAAAATAGTATTTGTTTTGGTAATAGAGGTCAAAATTATGAACGGTCCACGGATATATAATTCACTTAGTCCGGAAGAGCAGGTTGCTCGTCTGAAACGTAAACAGGAAAAAAGAGCAAAAGAAGTACATCGTGTTAGGCGAAATCGGATTATTGCAGTTTTTATAGCTATTTTTGCCTTTTTAGGCGTGCAAATTGGAGTTACTCATGCTCAAACTGAGCATATTAATAGTCAAGTACAAACTTCTAAAAAGGCTCTTAAAAAGATAAATAATCAAAAGCAAGTTTTAATATCAAAAAGAAACGATTTAAAAGATCCTGATTACGTGGCTAAACTGGTACGGTTCAAGTTTTTGTATTCTAAACCAAACGAAACAATTTACAATTTGCCTGAAGGAAAAAATAATAATTAATGAAATACCAAGTTGGACAGAGAGTGACAGGAACTATTAATAACATTAGTGACTTAGGCATTTTTGTTACTCTTTCTCATCATAAGACGGGATTAGTTCATCATAGTGATTTTGGCAATAATTGGTTACGTGAAAAAAGCAATTATCATGTTGGTGAGCAGATAAGAGTAGTAATTATTCATAACTATAAGGGTAAAATTGGTCTCTCCAAAATGAGAGTTAATGATCCTGATTTAATTGATCATACTAATTCTTTTTCCGACACTAAAAAAGAAAAATTTACCATGGTGTTGTCTAAAACAGTATCTGATGCTAAAAAAGAAATAAAAAAATTAGAAAAAGACTTGGTTAGTTATGCAAATTGATAACTTTTTTAAAGAAAATCATTTGCCATTAACCGGTAAAACCCTCGTTGTTGCGGTTAGTGGAGGACCAGATTCTTTGGCTTTGCTCGATCTGCTTTATCAAATAAAGAAACACTATCAATTTAAGTTGATATCAGCTCATTTAGACCATCAGCTTAGGTCAGATTCTTTGGAAGAGGAAAAAGTAATTACTGCATACTGTAAGAATAAAAATATTCAGTTAGTTAATGAAATTTGGCCTCAAAATATACATCCTGTTACCGGGATAGAAGCTGCTGCTAGAAAGTATCGCTACAATTTTTTGGTGAAGGTGATGCAGCAAAATCAGGGTGATTATTTATTAACAGCCCATCATATGGATGACTTGCTTGAGAATATTTTGCTTAAGTTTATACGCTCTGGTTATCCTAGTGAAATGAACAGTTTAAAGCCAATTAGCAAAATTCAAGGTATGACTTTATTAAGACCACTTTTAAGTAAGAAAAAAGAAGACTTATTGTTATACGATCATAAGCGACAAATATCTTATGTGATTGATAAGACCAACAATGAAGATGATACCTTGCGCAACAAGCTGCGTCATCATGTGATTCCATTGCTCAAAAAGGAAAACAAGCAAGTTGGTCGTAATGCTCTCAGATTTAGCCAACAAGTTAGTTTGTTAACTGCAATAGCAAATAACAGTTTTGCTCAGTTAAAGCAACCGGAACCTTTTTTAGGTATAGCCTACCGTTTAGAAATAAGTGCTTTAGAAGATTTGAGCAATGAAGAAAAAACTGCATTTTGGCAAAACTTTATTTGGCATAAGTGGCATGAACGCGTTAATAAGAATTTAGCCAATTTCACTTTAATTGCTTATCAAGGCTTTTTTTATCTTTTTAATAAATTACCTGCTTTACCGATAACCCAAAAAGTCAATGTGGATCAAAAGTTTTCTTTTAATAATCGTAAATTTTTGCTTTCACTTGAATCAGAAGAGTCACTAAAGTTAATTGGTCAATTTGTTGCAGAAAATAAAAAACAAATTAGGGTAGGTTCAATCAGACCCGGAACAAAATTGATATTACAAAATGGCAATCATGCAAGGAGTAAGAAAAAATTTGCTCAAAGTAGTATTCCAAATATATTGCGCCCCTATTGCTTAACTATTTATGCTGGTGATAAAGTCGTTTTTATTGAAAGAACATACTCTAATCAAATGGTCAGTTCTAATGAGACAAATTACTTTTTGTATGAAGACATTTAATAAGAAATTTTAAATTATTAGAGCACAACCTAAATTTGTGATAAACTTTTATTCGTATATCTCTAGAAACTTTGTGGAGGTTTTTTATGAAAAATAACCGGAATCGGCTGTTTTCAAATGGTCTTTTCTATATAGTTGTTTTTCTCTTGTTATTAGGAGGAATCAACTGGGCACTTGGTGGATCAGATAATTCTGGCAGCAGTGAAAATATCAGCTACTCTGAATTTGTCAGTGATTTGCGCAAGGGAAAAGTTAAGGATTTTAACATTCAACCTGCAAATGGTGTTTATACTGTTTCAGGTAGTTATAAGGAAACACAGGAAAGTAAAAGCCAGTCAAAAAACAGTTTTGACTTTTTTAATGGCAATTCAGGCTCAAAAGTATCACGTTTTTCAACTACAATGTTGCAAAATGATTCGAGCGTGTCTAAAGTTCAAGATTTAGCTCAAAAGAGCAGCACTAAGATGACGACTCAAGGGGAGTCACAGTCTGGTAACTGGATTTCCACAATTGTGATGCTGGTGCCAACTATTCTCTTCATTGTGATGCTTTGGATGATGGTCAGTCAAAGCGGCGGTGGCCGAGGCGGCAATGGCGGCATTATGAACTTTGGGCGCTCTCATGTAAAACCTGAGGATCCCAAGAAAAATAAAGTTCGTTTTTCTGATGTTGCTGGTGAAGAAGAAGAGAAACAAGAATTAGTAGAAGTAGTTGAATTTTTAAAGAACCCAGCTAAATTTACTAAGCTTGGTGCTAAAATTCCTTCGGGTGTTTTACTTGAGGGCCCTCCGGGTACTGGTAAAACGTTGCTTGCTCGTGCCGTAGCGGGCGAAGCGAATGTACCATTCTTCTCAATCTCAGGTTCTGACTTTGTTGAAATGTTTGTCGGTGTTGGTGCCAGTCGTGTACGTGATCTGTTTACCAATGCTAAGAAAAATGCTCCAAGTATTATATTTATTGACGAAATTGATGCCATTGGGCGTAGACGTGGCGGCAATGCCGGTGGCGGTGGCAATGATGAACGTGAACAAACTTTAAACCAGTTGTTAGTTGAGATGGATGGTTTTGAAGGTAACGAAGGCGTAATCGTTATTGCAGCTACTAACCGTTCCGACGTCTTAGATCCGGCTTTACTAAGGCCGGGTAGATTTGACAGAAAAATCTTGGTTGGAACTCCTGATGTTCGTGGTCGTGAAGCTATTTTACGTGTTCATGCCAAAAACATGCCTCTGGCTGATGATGTTGACTTAAAGGAAATTGCTCGCCAGACGCCAGGTTTTGTCGGTGCCGACTTGGCCAACCTACTTAACGAAGCTGCTCTACTTGCGGCAAGACGTAATGGCACAAATATTACTGCTGCTGATTTGGATGAAGCAGAAGATCGCGTTATTGCTGGTCCTGCCAAGAGAAATAGCTTGATTTCTCAAAAAGAAAGGCGTCGAGTTGCTTTCCATGAAGCCGGTCACTCTATTTGCGGGTTAGTTTTAAGTGATTCAAGAACGGTACGTAAAGTAACTATTGTTCCCCATGGCAGAACAGGTGGTTATAACTTGATGTTGCCTAAAGATGACCAGTTCCTGTTAACCAAGAAACAGTTAATGGAACAAATCGTTGGTTTAATGGGTGGCCGTGCCGGTGAAGAAGTGGTAGTTGGTGATCAATCAACAGGTGCTTCTAACGACTTTGAGCAAGCAACACAAATTGCTCATAGTATGGTAGTTAATTACGGAATGACCGACTCATTAGGAATGGTAGAACTGGAAAAAGAAGGCGAAACCAATCCGTATGGTTTTAAACCATATAGTGAGGCAACCTCTGCCAAAATTGATGAAGCAGTTAAGAAGCTACTTGACGAAGCTCACGCTAAAGCAGTTGAGATTGTGAAAAATAATCGTGAAAAACATCGTATTATTGCTGAAGCTCTGCTTAAGTATGAAACTTTAGATGAAAAGCAGATTATGTCTTTGTACACCACAGGCAAGATGCCTGAAAAGACCGAACAAGAATATCCTAGTGAATCAAAGGCTTCAACTTATGAAGAAGCTAAAGCAGCTGCTGAAAAGAAAGAAAATCAATCTCAGAAAAAGAACACTGTAAATTCTGAAAAGGCACAGGAAGAAAGAGATAGCTCTTTGGAATCACCTGCCCAAAAGAATGAGGAAGCAGAAGAAAGTAATCCTGAGAATCCAGAAAAGAATGAATTTCCAAAAGAATCAGAGCTAGATAAAGAAGAAAAAGAGCATGAGTTAAATTCTTCAGAATCTAAAAATGAAGATTCTACAGGAAAGCAAAATTCTAATGATACCGATCAGTCACCTAGTGAAAATGATCATCCTCAAGAGTAATATTTAATAGAGCCTACAATTAGGCTCTATTTTTTTAGGAGAATAAAATGAATGATTATTTAGTTAAAGCAATTGATAAATCAAAAAACTTGCGTCTGTTAACAATAACTGCCAAAGGTTTGGTTCAAGAGGCACAAACTCGCCATGACACTTGGTCAGCTTCTTCTGCTGTTCTTGGACGTAGTTTAATAGCAGGAGTTTTACTAGCAGGAGCAGAACTTACCGATAAGGAAGAACTGACTATCAGACTATTAGGCAATGGACCCGTGGGTCCCACGATTGTGACAGCCAAATCAGATTTAACTGTGAAGGGTTATGTTAAAAATCCTCACATTGCATTGCCACCAAAAAAGAATGGCCATATTGATGTTAAAAAAGCAGTTGGCGAAGGGTGGCTTGAAGTAACTAAAGACTTGGGCTTAAAAGAGCCCTATACGGGTCAAGTACCTATTGTTTCTGGTGAAATTGCTGAAGATATTGCCTATTATTTAACAAAATCAGAACAAATACCTTCAGCTGTTGGTTTATCTGTATTTGTTAACCCTAATAATACTATCGGTGAAGCAAGTGGATTCATGCTACAAGCATTGCCTGGTGCAACAGATAGCTTAATTACGAAAACTATTGATCGCATCAACAATTTACCTGCGCTTTCTATGGCATTTTTAGATGGTTTGACTCCTGAAAAATTGGCAGCTATGATTCTAGGCGATGACTGTAAGATTTTAGAAAAAGATGAAGTTGCCTTCAAGTGTGATTGTTCTAAAGAAAAATATGGCAAGATTTTAGCAACAATGAAGAAAAGTCAAATCGAAGCCATGATAAATGAAGATTACGGAGCTGAGCTGACTTGTAGCTTTTGTGGCAATAAGTACCATTATTCTGAAGAAGAATTAAAAAATATTTTGACTAAAATTAATTAATAAGTTATCGTCA
This sequence comes from Lactobacillus sp. W8174, assembly GCF_016100975.1. GTDB lineage: Bacteria > Bacillota > Bacilli > Lactobacillales > Lactobacillaceae > Lactobacillus > Lactobacillus juensis. The sequence continues at coordinate 369,529 of NZ_JACFRN010000002.1, forward strand.
TATTAGTGATAAGTATGTTTTGATTTATTTTAGTTAGAATTTTGAAGGGAAAGAAAATTGGTTGGGAAATATCTACGACAGGTAATTAATAGAATTGGAATACCAAAAATAGCACTTTTTTGCGTGTTTCTTTTTCTTGCCTATGCCGTGTATTTTGCACAACCGTATTTGATTACTGAATTATTTCAGGCCCATTTAAGCACAAATTGTCAAATATTATTAGTACTCGCCCTGGCTGTCTCTTTGATGATGATGCCGTTAATAAATAGTTGTAATAATTCATTTATTCAGGCTGTAAGAAAGTTTTCTAAACAAATTTTATGGGAGTCAGTTGTTAATAAGCCTTTTAGCTACTTTTCTGATAAACCAGTGGGAAAGGTTCAAAGCTACATTAAAGATGTTTCATTTGCATGTCGAGAGTTGGAGCAATCCGGACTAGGAGTTGTAGTGCAAATGTCTGTTATGCTTATTATGTACACAATAATGCTAAGTATACAAAATATCTTTGTGGGTTTTTTATATTTATTTTTCTTTGTTAGTTATATGTTGATTTCGGTGTGGATGGCGCGAAAAAATAGGGATAATGTTGCGGCATCATTGAAAAGTGCTTCAAAAGTCAATGAATATATCATTGATTATTACAGTAACATAGAAACGATTTTAGCAACTAATTCTAAAGACTTTGAAGAACAGAATATGGATAAAATCTTGAATGATGAACAAAACACTTTTATCAAAGTTCAAAAAATTACTAACGAGGCTTCTCTGTTTCAGCAATTTTTAATTGTGATTTTGGCATGTATTATTACGGTTTTAGGGCAATTTTTAATTGGTACTAAAGAAAATCAAGCACTCTCTTTAATCCTAATTCTCTTATACTCTATTGTTAATTTATCTGGTTTTGGCACCCAGTATTTAGCAATTGAAGAATTTTTAAACAGAATTCGTTCAGGACTGACTGAACTGGAATACGGGAAAAATGCGGCTAAAAATTTGTCAGCTTTTAAGTTTGATCAAAATGCAAAAACAATTGCTTTTAAGCAAATCAGCTATTCCTATAAAAATAAGCAAGACGTTTTCCAAAATTTGGATTTAGAATTTAAAAAAGGTAAAATGACTGCATTAGCAGGACCAAATGGAACTGGTAAAAGTACGCTGCTTAAACTTTTAACTGGTTTCTATCAACCACAATCCGGACAAATTATTTTGCCTTTTGCCAAGCAGCCGAAATTATTATATTTACCTCAGAGTGCTCAATTATTTAACCGCTCAATTATGGCAAATATTTGTTATCCAAATAATAAAGTTGCAATTGAAGAAGTATTTAAATTGATTGAAGAAATCAATTTAAATACGTTAATTCATACTGAAAAGGACTTGACGGTCAAAACACCTGGAGATTTTAAAAATAAAATTTCTGGTGGCGAAAAACAAAAAATTTTATTTTTAAGGGCAATCATCTCGAAACCGCAAATATTACTGTTAGATGAATTTACTAGTAATTTAGATGAAAATACTATTGCTATTGTTTACCGAATGATAAAGAAATATTTGCCTAATGTCACAATAATTAGTGTTGTACACCGTTTTGCGGAATTGAAATATTATGATGAAGTTGTTAATCTTAAAAAAGACTGACTCAAGTTTCAACCAAATAGCATTATAGTTCATAGGTTTTTTAAGATTAAAGATGCGGTCAGTACCAATTTTGCTATAATGAAAGAGATGAATGAAAAGAAAAGGAGAAAAATAAATGCTGAATGTGTATATTGTTCGTCACGGCCAAACAGATACTAATAAAACTTTTGGTATTAACGGGTCAGGAACAAATCTACCACTGAATGAAAAAGGTAAAAAACAGGCAGAAAACTTAAGAGACAGTTTTGACATTAATAAAATTGATTGTGTATATAGCAGCCCTTTAAAAAGAGCCCGTGAAACTGCAGAAATTTTAAACCATGGCAAGCATGAAATTATTGTTGATGACAGATTATCTGAAATGAATTACGGCAACTGGGATGGTCAAGATGTACATGATATAATTGCTAAATATCCGCAAGTATTTGATGAATTAGGCTATTTTAAAGAAAATTATAGTGATTATTGTTCAGGAGAAACTTACCAACATTTGGCAGATAGATTAATGGATTTCTGGCATGACTTAATCAATAATCACAAAGACGAGTCAGTTTTATTAGTCTTTCACGGAACAGCTTCACGTTCATTGGTTCAGAATGTTTTAGGCATCCCCAAAATAACTTTGGTTGGTGAAATACAAAATGCTGGTGTAATTAACATTTCAGTTGATGAAGCTAGCCAAAAACCGTTTTTGCGTTATTATAATAGAGTTGCACCTGGAAAATTTTTTATCGAAAAGTAATTAAAGATTTATATAGATATTAAGGGTTAACTTTTTGTTACGAAAAGTACCATGAATTTTGCTTATAGAATCCTTTTTGTTAAGATATTATGGTGTTTTGAAAGGGTGATTTAGTGGATAACAGTTGGAAAATTCGTGATATAACTATTCCCAATCGTGTTGTGGTGGCGCCAATGGCTGGAGTGTCAAATTCTGCCTTTAGAATGATTTGTAAAGAATTTGGGGCTGGTTTAGTTGTCTGTGAAATGATTTCAGATCATGGCATTATTTATCGTAATAAGAAAACTATGTCAATGATGAAGGTTGACCCGCAAGAACATCCTATGAGTATTCAAATATTTGGTGGTACTGAAGATACTTTACTTGAAGCAGCACAATATATTGACCAACATACTGCTGCTGATATTATTGATATTAATATGGGATGTCCGGTTCCTAAAGTAACGAAAACAGATGCGGGATCTAAATGGCTGCTTGATTCTAATAAAATTTACCAAATGGTACATAAAGTTGTCCAAAATGTGCAAAAACCAGTTTCTGTCAAAATGCGCATTGGCTGGGATCGCAAGCATATTTTTGCAGTAGAAAATGCTTTAGCTGCTCAGGAAGCCGGTGCCAGCATGATCGCAATGCATGGCAGAACCCGTAAGCAAATGTACATGGGAGAAGCTGATTGGGAAACGTTGCACGATGTAGCTCAAGTGCTTGACATTCCTTTTGTGGCTAACGGTGATATAACGACGCCGGAATTAGCTAAAAAAGCTTTGGATGAGATTGGATCAACTGCAGTTATGATAGGTCGGGCAGCCTTGGGCAATCCCTGGATAGTTAAAAATATGGTGCACTATTTAGAAACCGGTGAGAAACTCAAACCGCAGACTGTCCGTGAAAAGGTTGCTACAGCTAAACACCAATTAAAAGGTTTAGTTGAATTAAAAGGGGAAAAGATTGCAGTTCCTGAATTTCGCCAGCAAGCAGCCTACTATTTAAAGGGAGTTCCCCGTTCTGCACGTACTCGTGCTAAAATAAATGAGGTTTGGACGGCACAAGAAGTTTATGATTTGCTTGACAATTTCGTTGATGATTATGAAAAAAGGCAAAAACAAAGGGCTGTCAGAAGTGAAGTTAATTAATAATGGAGGAAATGTAATTGGCTAAAAATGAAATGAATGACCAATTAATCGTTCGACGCCAAAAATTAGACGAATTAAGAGAAAATGGCATCGAACCTTTTGGAATGAGAAAGTTCGATCGGCAAGACTTAGCGCGGTCTTTGAATGAAAAATATTCTCAAGATGATAAAGACGAGCTAAATAAAGAATTGCCTAAGACCAAAATTGCTGGCAGAATGCTGGCTAAAAGGGGTAAAGGTAAAGTCGGTTTTGCGGATCTCTATGATCGGACAGGCAAAATACAGATTTATGTTCGTAAGGACATTGTCGGTGAAGACAATTATAAGATCTTTAAGAAGTCCGATATTGGTGATTTCTTAGGCATTGACGGTGAAGTTATGAAAACTGATACCGGTGAGTTAACGATTCGCGCAACTCATGTTACCTTTTTATCTAAGGCTTTACGGCCATTGCCTGAAAAATATCATGGTTTAAAAGACGTTGAACAAATATATCGTCAACGTTATCTTGATTTAATTACTAACCGTGAAAGTTACGAGCGTTTTGTAAATCGGACTAAAATTATCCAAGCTATCCGTGATTATTTGAATAGTAAGGACTTTTTGGAAGTTGAAACTCCCGTTCTGCACAATATTCCAGGTGGTGCCGAAGCACGGCCATTTATTACTCATCACAACGCTTTAGATATTGACTTGTACATGAGAATTGCTTTGGAATTACCTTTAAAACGTCTGATTGTCGGTGATATGGAAAGAGTTTACGAAATTGGTCGGGTATTCAGAAATGAAGGCCTTGATACTCACCATAACCCTGAATTTACTGAACTTGAGACTTACTGTGCTTACTGGGATTTCCATGATGTTATGGATGAAGCAGAAGGAATCATTCGTGCAGCTGCCAAAGTTGTATCAGAAGATGGTAAAGTTACTTATCAGGGTACAAACATTGATTTGGGTAAGCCTTTCCGCCGCGTTCATATGGTAGATATGATTAAAGAGAAGACTGGTGTTGATTTTTGGCAAAAGATGAGCGTTGAAGAAGCTACAAAAATTGCTGAAGACCACGATATTAAGGTTGAAAGCTTCTGGAAAGTGGGTCATATCATCAATGCTTTCTTTGAGAAGTATTGTGAAGAAACAATTGTTGACCCAACATTTGTTTATGGTCATCCAGTTGAAATTTCACCATTGGCTAAGAAAAATGCCGATGATCCACGCTTCACTGATCGTTTTGAAATCTACATCATGGGCGAAGAATATGGTAATGCCTTTTCTGAATTAAATGATCCAGATGACCAGCGTGAACGTTTTGAAGCGCAAATGGCAGAACGTGAAGCCGGAAACGATGAAGCTGATATGATTGATGAAGATTATTTGCGTGCTATGGAGTACGGCATGCCACCAACAGGTGGTTTGGGCATCGGAATCGATAGATTGGTAATGCTTTTGACAGATGCACCTGCAATCAGGGATGTGCTTTTATTCCCAACAATGCGTCCTGAAAAGGTTGAAGATATTGATCGGGAAGTCAAGGAAGACTTGAAGAAAAAGAGCAAATAATAATTAATCGTTTTGCTAGCACTATAGCAAAGCTAATGACACTACTAAAAAAGAATCCTTCTTTAGGGATTCTTTTTTAGTTTTCCTACAATGTATAACCCATTTTTTCGTTATAGGCAGTTATTTTCGAAAGTAGATTATCTTTAACAGACTGGTTTGAAAAATAAAAATACCAGTTTTGAAGTAATTTGAGCCAGGAACTTAATCGATACCAGCTGATGCGATCATTTTCTGCGAGCTGCTGATAAATTTTTTCGTTATAGCAGTTAATAAACGAATTAAACTCAGCAGTCGGTATTTTACCGAAATGAACGCCTTCAAAACAGGCAAAAGCTAACCGTTGCTCCTCATCATCAATAAACGGTCCTTGCATATTTTGAAAGACCGTTTCAATTATGGCAAAAATATCAGCAGTATTATTTGTTGTAAAATCTGGATGACTTAAAGTAGAGCCTAAAAAGTCGCTACCATGAGCAACGCTGTGAGCCCAGCCTTTATCTTTAACATAACCGCGGAAATCTTTTTCTTCCTTCAAATAGGAAATACTCCAGTTAAAAAGAGTTTTTCGTTCGGTCGCATTTAAAATTGAATGCTTTTTATCGTCATCTAAAATTAGGGAACCCAGTAATGCACTGAATGTTCTGAGAAAAATTAAATCGTTTTCTGGCTGATCGATGCCCTTAAACAGATTTTTTGAATTGATAAAATTGGCAAAAATTTTTGCTTTCTGCTTTGAAGTAAATGAATTTTCAAAAAAGCCACGAGCAAAAAGCGTATAAACAACATCATCACGAAGATGTGGGTCAAGGTTTCCGATATTTTGCAACATATAGTCGATTTGACTATCATCAAAAGTGATTTTACCAGAATCTAAATTAACAAGTTTTTCCAGTTCTTTTTGCAATTCTGTAACCCTCCTTTTTATCTGACAGTGATATGATTTCATATTTGTGTATAACAGAATACTACCTTTTACTAGCAATTATGTTTTAGAAACTCTCAAAAGGCAAGCTTTCCCGTTAAAATACTTATTTTACGGATTTATTTTACTAAAAAAGGTTGCAAAATGAGATTGGTTTGCTATAATGATATTTGTCTTGCGGAAGTAGTTCAGTGGTAGAACATCACCTTGCCATGGTGGGGGTCGCGGGTTCGAATCCCGTCTTCCGCTCTAGAAAAAAGACTCACCAAAAGCGGTGAGTTTTTTTAATAAACGGGAAATAGCTCAGCTTGGTAGAGCGCTACGTTCGGGACGTAGAGGTCGCAGGTTCGAATCCTGTTTTCCCGATAAAGAAGATTTTGCCTTTATATCAGATGGCTTAAACGCTGGTATAAAGGCATTTTTGTTTTTTCAAGTTTTCTGAAACTAGCTCAAAATGAGCTAAAAAACTTCATATTAGACTTCATATTTTTAAGCAGACGTGCAAGTGGGCTAATCTTAGATATTTAGCTAATAGAATAGTTTCATAGTAAAAGGCGTTGATACATCGGTAATTTAGAGGGATGATAAGTCCTTTGAAAGTTGTTCAGAAAATCAAAAAAGAGTTTTAATTGGAGTCTATATACTTGATAAACTCAATCGTGATATAAGTGGAGAATATTGGTTATAAACAATTATGCTATTACTATTTAAAGCACACAGCGATTGATGAGTTTATTGGCAATTTTACTAGAGCTCAAAAAAGTATGAATCTTAACCCTTCATTTAAGTTACTAAAATAATCTGCAATACTATTCTGTGTACTACAACTTTTTTTAAGCCTTTACTTTAGACTAAATTTGCTTTAAGGAAAAACGTTTTGGTTTTTTAAGGTTTTCATTTTCAACAGAACATTCCCCCAATAGCTGAAACGGGTTTTTGCTGCATTGCTACTCCTAATTGAACTCATCACAAAACTTTTGTTGTTTTACATTCAGTTTATGTTTCATATCATTTCATTATCTATCGATTTTTGTGCATAAAAATAGCCGAGTTATTAACTCGACTATATTATTTAAGTGGCTCTATAATTTATCCTGTTGATGACTTATCCATGTGGTAAGCTGTTAATAGGTTTTTTATTGCATAAAAAAGGAGGACATCTTCCTCTTGCTTCTTGTAATAAAATATTAACTTCACCCAATATTTTATAGAAGGTTTGAATTATGTCCTCTTTTAATAATTATATTAAATTTGCTCTTGATATTAAAGATCAAAACATTGTTTTTGAAGATTATTTCTGCCGTTTGGCTAACGGCTATAAGCAGAAGGTTTACCAAGCTGTCTTATTGCAGCCCAGTTGTCCCTTTTGTGGCTCACAGGATGCGGACACAATGGCCGTTTGAAAACCGAAATCCGCTATCCTGCTGCCAATGCCGGTCAGCC